>JBAXUT010000001.1:0-238930 GCA_037129535.1 Candidatus Saccharimonadota bacterium
TGCCAGTCAATTCCAACATACGATCAGCTAGCGTTGATTTGCCGTGATCGATATGTGCAATAATACAAAAATTTCGAATGTGGTCTATGGTCATACGCGCCTGAATCCACCAAACAAAATCTTTTTGACCCTACTAATGATAGGATCGACCTCTGATAACCTAAATAATTTACATATTGCTATATAGGCCGTCCCGCTAATTATGGTGATCAGCCCAAACTTTGGAAAGCTAGCCAAGAAACTCTGGTCAGTAGTTGTCAGTGGCAACATCATCACGCACAGATAAGCTACTACTCCGACAATCGCCGCCGCAATCACCATACGAACAGTGGCGTGCACAAAACCGGCGTCAAACAGTCCGCGAATTGTTTTAGACATCATCACAAAAAGTATTACTACCTCGATCCCAGCGACAATAGCAGATGCCCAGGCCAAGCCATAAACACCAAGCCCTAGACCCATAGTAAACCAAACAGCTAATACGATATTAAGCCCAATTGCTACAAAAGAAATATAAAGAGGGGTCTTTGTATTTTGCTGAGCATAGAAACTTCGCGCCGAAATATGATAAATTGATCGAAACAATATACCCACAGCCAATATGCCCAATATGCTAGCCATCAACGCATCGCCACCGTTTTTGATGAAGTTAACCAAATAGCCACGGGCAAAGAAAGTGATAACAGTGACCGGTAATGCCAACCAAATAATAACGCGTAGTACTGTTTGCAACTCAGACCTGAATAGATCTGGACGACCCTGGCCCAGGCGTTCGGCCATTTTGGGAAAAGCTGCTGTACTGATAGCCACGCCGATTAGATTGATCGGGACAAATGACAAAGTAGAAGATTGTTGATAAGCACGGATGGTTCCGGCTGCCATACGCGACGCCAAGTTAGTCTCGACCATACCATTAATATAATCAATACCTTGGTCTAGCGAACGAGCCGGCAAAAGTTTCAGCACGCGCAAAAATCCCTTGTTGCGCCAATAAATCTTGAATCTATAATCGAATCCCATACCTATTAGACCGACGCAACTAATCAAAAGTTGCAATACTGATCCTAGCACTACACCCAGCGCTACACCCATAATACCGCCGTCAAAAATCTGCCAGCCAAATAGGTTGATGCCATTTGTAAAGAAAAAAGCACCAATCAAAATGCCTATATTGTAAACTGCTGGCGCCATTGCAAAGAAAGTGAATCGCCCAACAGCTTGCTGCATACTAGATATCACTGTGGCGATAGCAAACAAGAATGGGTTGATAGCAATCACCCGCATCATACTGACAGCCAATGCCCGACTAGACTCGCTAAGACCAGGCCCGACGATATATCGCACCAATGGCTCGGCAAAAATAATAATCAAAACGCTGGCAACCAATGTGGCAATCGCCATTAAATTCAATACGCTTGTAGACAACTCCCAAGCGGATTTCTTATTACCATCGGCCAATCTCTTATTAAAGACGGGGATGAAGGTAACACTTAGCGCACCCGAAACCAATATAAAGAACATAAAATCAGGCACACTAAATGCAACAGTATAGGCATCAATACCTTGTGGGTAAGTGTTGTAATACAATCCATTCAATTGGCGATCACGCAGCAATCCCAAAATACCTGACACTAACGTTGAACTCGCCAAAAGCATCGCTGCCAGCTTTAATGGTAGTTTCAGGTTAGCCCGGGATATTGTTCTGTTAAATAGTCCCATTATAAATCGCTATGCCCTAATAAAGCTTAGCGCCTTTCGGCAAAACTGCGTCTTTTAATATCTCGGCGACCTTATCTTCTTCAATTGTTTCTTCTACCAGTAAAGCCTTGGCTAATTTTTCTAGACCATCACGGTTTTTGGTAATAACTTCTTCGGCGCGTGCAGCGGCCTCTTTGACCAACTCGGCAACTTCTTTGTCAATTTCCCTGGCCGTATCATCACTATAAGGCCGTTCGTGAGTCATACGATCAAACATCATTCCGCCGTTATCTTCATGAAATACTTGGTCACGCAAACCAATTCCCATACCTTGTTCGATAATCATTTCGCGTGCGATTTCAGTTGCCTTGCGCAAGTCCGAACCTGCACCAGTCGTTACGCGATCAGCACCATAAATCAATTTTTCTGCTACACGACCACCTAATGCACGCGCCAAAACATCTTTGAACTCAATCACACTAGTATAGTTTTTATCCTCGGGCGGAAGGAACCAAGTCACACCACCAGTCCCGCCACGAGGGATGATAGTTACCTTGTGAACGGGGTCACTGTCTGGCAATAGGTGCCCGACCAATGCATGACCAGCTTCGTGATATGCAGTCATTTCTTTTTCTGCTTCATTCATTATCTTTGTCTTGCGCTCTGGGCCGATGGCAATCTTTTCGAAAGCTTCAGTCAAATCTGCATTACTAATTTTCTTTGCATTGCGACGAGCCGCAATGATAGCAGCTTCGTTAGCGATATTTGCCAAGTCTGCACCTGAGCTACCCGCTGTCTTTGCGGCTAGTTTGTCTAAATTGACAGTTTCATCGGCTGGCTTTTTCTTGAAATGAACTTGCAAAATCGCCTCGCGGTCTTTGCGTTCTGGCAACATAATATTTGTGCGGCGGTCAAAACGACCTGGTCGTAGCAACGCTGGATCTAAAACATCAACACGGTTAGTTGCGGCCAAAACGATAACATTTGTGTCATTTTCAAACCCGTCCATTTCAACCAAAATCTGATTTAATGTCTGTTCACGTTCATCGTGACCACCGCCCATACCGCTACCACGGCGGCGACCGACTGCATCGATTTCATCTATGAATATTATTGCTGGAGCGTTTTTCTTAGCCTTGGCAAACAAATCGCGAACACGGCTGGCACCAACACCAACAAACATTTCAACGAATTCTGAACCACTGATTGAGAAAAACGGCACATTAGCTTCACCAGCGACTGCACGGGCCAATAATGTTTTACCTGTGCCTGGGCTACCGACTAACAGGACGCCTTTTGGAATCTTTGCACCTAGAGCTTCGTATTTTTTCGGATGTTTTAGAAAATCTACGACTTCTTCTAGATCTTGTTTGGCAGATTCGCTGCCGGCGATGTCATCGAAAGTGACTTTTTTCTTGTCGGCACCATATAGTTTGGCTTTTGATTTGCCAAAGCCCATAGCCTGATTGTTCTGACCCTGTGCTTGGCGCATCATGAAAAAGAATACGGCCGCAATTAGAACAATAGGGATAATTATTGAGGCCAATCCCCAAATCGTATCATTAGTTGTTGATGGCTGAACGATTTTTAATTCAACTGGCGCAGTGCTGCCCAAACCCTGTTCCTGAATACTACTACTGGATTGTTTGACTGATTTTTCAGTTGCCTTGTCACTGCCTTTTGGAGTTACTTTGATCTCATCGCCTTGAATTTCTAGTTTTGAGATTTGACCACTATTAGCCCTAGCGATTACATCTGATAAGGCAACGTCTTTTAAATTATCAGCAGGAGACAAGAATGTGAACCCAGCGATGACAATTGCTATAACGATTATCCAAAACAAGCCTAGTCTGATTAGGTTGGTCGGTTTTTTACCAAGATTACCTGGTGTTGGTGGTTTAAGTGCCATGAAGAATTACATATTCCTTTCGTATCATCAGCGTTTTATTTTCTATAACTACTTTAACAGTTCAACGGTAAAATTACGAGAGGTGAATTTAACTTTTACGCCGTTACCAGCACTATATGTTTTACCTGGTTGAATTGTTTTGATATTATGCAGCAATTTACTCATCTGCGGACGAGTTAATTTGGCCTGAGTGATATAACGCAAGCATTCAATTGCGACCGACTCGTTGATATTTGTGAAAAAATATCGACTGTATGTCGGGCCGTTACCAACTAATTTTTTTAGTTCAGTGTTTATCAATTCTTTGATAGATTTCTGCGTTACCCACAGAGCCAATAATTGACGTTTGACATCATCGCTAATTTTGGCAATATTTTGGCGGATGCGATTGCGCATATATTTGTCATCCGTATTAGTTATATCTTCGCGCCAATTTAATTTGCGACGCTTTGCGTATTTAACCAATTCAGATTTGGTTTTGTCCGTTAATAAACGGATAATATCGGGTGAATCCATCGCTGCTAAACCACGCCAACCTGTCCCGCGTAATAGATTGATTGCAACAGTCTCGATTGCGTCATCAGCGTGATGTGCGGTAACAATCTGCGCATCATATTTATCAGACAATTCGCGCAGGAATTTGTAGCGACGATCACGTGCTTTTTCCTCGCTGGCATCTGGGCCTAATTCTTCGCGTCTGATTTCAAACTGCAAATTATGTTTTATCGCCTGATTTTTGGCAATCTCTGCATCCATATGTGAATCAGATCGTATACCATGATCAAAATGAGCAACAATCAGCTGATTACCCTTTTGGCGTGCCAACATATCTAGCAGAACAACCGAATCCACCCCACCACTAACAGCGACAATGTATTTATTGCCCGCCATTAACTAAACCTTTTCGAAACCATTACACCGACCCAAATCCCAACAAATCCACCAACAATGCCACCCAAAATGCTCCAGATGCTAAAAATATCAACACCTAAAATCACCGGCAAATACCCACCAGCGATGCTAAAAAGAAATACAAAAAACATAATCACCTTTTTGTTCATATAATCATTATACCGATAAATTGACGGTATCTCTAGAAAAACCCTTTGGATTTTGTTACAATAACACAGTTACACGGTAGCGTAGCTCAGTTGGTTAGAGCGCAGGACTCATAAGCCTGAGGTCACAAGTTCAATTCTTGTCGCTACTACCATAATAAACACCCCACCCCGAGTGGGGTTTTTATTATGGTAATCTGCGATCAGAATCAAACTTGTGACTTTTTGCCTTGGCAAAAATAGTCACAAGGTCGCGAAGTGCAGCGAAATAAAAATGTGTTTACATATTTTTATAAGCAAACGGAGGAGGCCGCAGGCCGATATTCTTGTTATTATTACCAATCGAACTTGTGACCGCCCCAATCTCCTTTGCGAGGTTGAACCTTGCAAATGGACTTTTTATTTTATAATATGTATTTTATTTGCCAGACTATGTTCAATTTCTTCCAGTGATTTCTTGTAATCTGCATAATCATCCAAAAAATCAGCATATATAGGTGTTGTGCCGAATAAATCGATGATTTTATCTTGTTGTAACCATTCTGGCTGGCCAATGCCAAAATACGCATGAATACTGGAATACGGATAAGCTCGCCAATCATCTGGGTTTAGATGAATATACCGGCTGATGTGCATCAAATACGCATCAGTGGCAATTATTGAAGCCTTGTAGCGGCTTTCAAATACCGGGCCTGACATCTCGTATTTTTTATTGAAATACACACTGTAGCTGGTCATTAAACCCCGCATCAACTGCGACATTGCGCCTTTTTCGACCTGATACAACAACAAATGGAAATGATTTGGCATCAAACAATAACACAATAATTCAACTTCACTACGTAGATGAGGATATTTACGGCCGGATCCGTCCAATAATTCATCAACAGACAAGTAGCGCTTAAATAAATTTAAAAAAACTCGATAATCTTCGTCATCTTGAAAAATAGGCTGTTTCCCGCGGCCACGAGCGTAAACATGGTAGTAGCTGTCATTAATATCAATCTTGTCAATATTTCTGCTAGGCATAGTGTCTATATATTATGCAATAAAAGTCTCATTTGCAAGGTTCAACCTCGCAAATGAGACTGGGAGGTGGGGGAATTGTGTAAAAATTAGCAGGGGAATCACCTGCTAATTCCCTGCTACCCCTACTGTTAAAAAACCTCGCAGGGAAGCGAGGGTATTTTAATTTTGGATGATGATATTTATATGCAAATCTTATTCAGTTTCGCTAAAAATTTCAGCTTCACGTCGAGCGATAAAACCTAATAATTGTTCTGCGCTTCGTGGTTGGTTCCATGTGTCTATGTTTGTTTCGGGACTCATTGTTTTTTATTTTCCTTTTTTTGTTTTTTATTGTTTGATGTATCTATTAAAGCATAACCTCCATAAAAAAGCAATACCTTTTTGCAATTTCGTCTAATTTTCTTTGACGGAACAGTAGTGTTTATGCTATAAATTAGATGAGGAAATATAAAAAATAAAAACTATGGGCATCCCCATTTCTCTCGCAATCATCGCCTTCGCCGCACTGATCCACGCCAGTTTTCAATTGAGCGTCAGTATGTTAACAATGCTCAGCGGCCAAACTATCGGGGCTAACCATACCCAACGCAAACTACTAGGCCTGACAACCAACTTTGTTTTTGGCGCTGGCCTGATTACATTATTGTTACTATCTGGGCTAACATTTATGCTAATGAGTATTTTTGGCACCAATACACCTCAGATCATATGGGCCGGTGCCTGTGGTTTGCTATTCGGCGTCGCCATATCAGTCTGGATGTTCTATTACCGCCGAGGCAAGGGGACCGCACTGTGGATTCCCAGGGGAGTGGCAAAATACCTACACGATCGCACCAAAGCCACATCAATGAACGCTGAAGCCTTTGGATTGGGTGTATCCAGTGTCATTGGCGAAATTCTATTCATCATTGCCCCGCTGGCTATCGGCGCGTTGGCGATCATTACCCTGCCTGATATCTGGCGATTAGTTGGACTAGGTATTTATACTGTTATTTCCCTATCCTCACTGGTTATTGTTTGGATGTTAATTGGTGGTGGCCACACTTTGGGGCGTATCCAAAAATGGCGTGAGGATAACAAAAATTTCCTGCAATTCGCCGCCGGTGCCGGATTGATTGCTCTGAGCCTGTTCGTTTATGTTAATGAAATATTAGGCACCGCCGTAGGGGGTATGTAATGAGTCTAGCCGTAGATATAGTTAAAAACGATGGCACATCGCAGCGTTTTGACCGCAACAAACTCCACAGTAGTATAGTGGCCGTCTGCATCAGCGTCCGCGCACCTCAAGGTCACGCCGAGAACACAGCCCATATCGTATGCGATGCGGTGGTTGTCTGGCTAAATGACCGACCCGAAGTCACCAGCGCCGATATCCGCACCGTCGCCGGCAAACACCTAAAACGTTACCACCCAGAAGCCGCCTATTTATACGAACAGCACCATATAATTATTTAATTCAAAGGGGACAACATGGCAAAAAAATACGAATTTGACTACGACCTAATCGTCATCGGCAGCGGTGCCAGCGGTAGCGCTGCAGCCACAATTGCAGCACGAGAGGGCAAAAGAGTGGCAATAGTAGAATCGGATGCTTTTGGTGGCGACTCCCCCAATTGGAGTGATATTCCGACCAAGTCATTATTACACGTTGCGACGCTATATGATGAAGCCCGCCACGGCGCCAAATTTGGCCTACGCTCGGCAACTCTTAGTTATAATTACCCTTTGATTCGCGCCTGGAAAGACCTAGCTGTAAAACGCACTGGTGCTGCCAGCAACAAAAAATATTATGAGTCCCAAGGCATTGATACTTATGTTGGTGCCGCCCATTTTCTATCTCCTAACGAGATTAGTGTTAATCGTCGTCACATCAGCGCCGATAATTTTCTGGTGGCAACCGGTTCGACTTGGACTATTCCTGAAATCCCCGGCTTAGACACAATCAACTACCTGACCCCACGAACAATTTTAGAAACAATTCGGCCACCAAAATCTTTATTAATTATTGGCGGCGATGATACGGCCGTTGAGATTGCTCAATTAATGGCCATATTCGGCACCAAAGTTTACATAGTTGAGCAGGAGAGTCGCCTGTTGCCAAATTACGATAGGGAAGTGGGGGAATTATTAGAAAGAACCCTAGCCGAGCAAAAGGGCATTACTACCCTGCCCCATTCATCTGTTGTTTCAGTTAACAAAGAAGGTTTACAAAAACGAGTCATCATATCTCGTGGTGGCAGCGAAAAATCAGTCCGCGTTGACGAAATATTGATCGCCGATGGCCGTTCCCCTTCTGTTGATATGGGGTTAGAAAACGCTGGTATTAAATTTACAACCAGTGGCATAAAAATCAACGAACACCTGCAAACCAATGTCAAACATATTTATGCCGCCGGTGAGGTATTGGGTCGCGATAGCCACACCCATACTGCCCTATTAGAAGGTCAGATTGCAGTTAATAACATATTCAAAAACAACAAGATTGAAATCGATTATAGTATTAACCCACGCGCCATATTCACCCACCCTGCTATTGCTACTGTTGGACTGTCCGAAGATGATTGTGATCGCAAAAAGCGCGCTATCAATAAGGCAATCACACCCCTGAATATCATAGCCCGCAGCAATACTGCCGATTTTCGCGATGGCTTTGTCAAGATAATCACAGATAAACGCGGCGTGGTGTTAGGCGCAACTATATTCTCCCCAGCTGCTGGTGAAATGATTCACGAACTGGCATTGGCCGTCCGATGTGGTCTAAATGTTAGTGATATCGCCCAAACCCCTCATGCATTCCTTAGCTGGTCCGAGGCTATCCGCGTCGCCGCAAACAAATTGGCATAAAAAACAGCCCCAGATTACTCTGGGGCTTGACTGGCACGACCAACGTGCCAAGGAACATAATTTTAATACTTAATACAACTTTCTTGCTGTTGGCGATGAAAAATCTGCAAATGGTAAATCTGCATAAGTTGCATCTAGCTTTAATTCTTTGTCGTTTTCGCAAAGATGCAAGTATGGAACATGTGACTTTGAACCACCATCCAAACCACCAGTTATTCTATAGCCGGCAAAATTAGGATGAGCAACATTAATCCCGTCTATGGCCGCAACCAATTCAGGACATAATGCTGCCATAGCAAGGTTTTCACTATGGGCAACATAAACACCACTCTCGTCATGAAACGGACAATCCCAAAATCCTGCTGGGGATTTGTACTTGTTGGCGTTGATGTCATAGCCAATCCATCCCATACCGACATCATGGGTATGAGACAAGCCGTCAACTAGTTCCATATTAAAATGGTGACTTTCGACACTCTTGTCGCGATATTTTCTGTAACCATCGGGAGCTTCAACAACATACCAAAGCCCATCAAAAGTTACTTGAATACCAAATCTGGTGTGTTTGTCTGGTAAATAAATAGCCAAAACAGGTATTTCACTGTCCGTACGAGGTTCAAAATTCAACGGTTCAACTGGAATCGAACCCATATGAAAACCCCAATGCATCCTAGCATTAATCTCTGCCGCCCTACTGTGTTGTTCAGGGCAGTTTTTGCGCAATCTCTCAAACAGGGAACTACCAATTTCTACCTCTTTCATAATACTCATAGAAAACACTTCCTTTTTCAAGATTTACCGTCATTCAACCCTTGAACGCGGCGCACTGTCCACAATCAGTGCGCTGCGCTCAAGAAAAAGAGATAAAATAAAAAAAGCCGTAAAATATTAAAATGTTAAGGTCCTGATTAATATACTACCACTTTTGTATGTTATTGCAATAGCCTAAATTAACATATCCCCCACTAATAATCCCACTTAAAGCTTACGTTTTCCTGCTAAGGGTTCAACCCTTAGCAAAAAGCTAAGTTATTATTTTAAGTTTTTAAATTGTGAATATTTCGTTGCATCACCGATATATATTACCTTACTAGAAATATTGTCAGTCGTAAAATCCCAATACTCTATCTTGCCACCAGTTGCATTACCGAATTCTCCAGTATATTGATATCGGGTTGATGTCGTGCCGTTTGACTTATCAAGCCCTTGCAAACGGCTTAATACGGTGACTCCTGATGGTAATGGTATTAATATACTACCAGAAGTAAAATCGGATGTTTCATCTGGATAATTTCCCTTATCTGCCCGATATGCCTCGGCTGTTGTTTGCACCGAAAGGGCATTAGATTCAGCTCGTGAAGCATTAGCCCTTGCAGTAACACCAGCGTATGAAACTATCGTTATTGCAGCAAGAATCGGAATTATTATAAGAAATGTCGCATTGAGCCAAATGCCAGCTAATGCAAGCCCATTTTTAAAACCGGCAGTTTTTGATTTATGATAACCAACAGCCGAGAGAATTATGCCAATAATACTAAGGCCTATAAATGCAAATACAAAACCAACTATGCCGAGTGTTCTACCCGGGTCATCAGTTGATTTCATGTTTTGTTTCATCGCCCCCTCTTGACCATTTTGCTGAGGCTTTTGAACGGTGTTTTTTTGAACTGGTTGTATATTCATGGTTTAACTATACATTAATTATTATCAATAGCATGAACTTCAACGATGAACTGTATTGGTGAATTGGCTGGGATGACACCAGAACCTTGCGCACCATAACCTTTGTCGGAAGGTATAGTCATTCGAACAATACTACCGACCCTAACCCCAGTTAGACCTTCTGACCAACCAGTGATAACCCCACTAAGCGGGAAAGTAATTGGCGCATCATTTTGGCCAACTTTCTTGCTGCTATCAAAAATAGTTCCGTCAGGTAGCCAGCCAAAATAACTACAGTTTATTGAATCTGTAGCCGAAACCGCCTTGCCATTGCCCTGTTTTAAAACTTCAACACTCAGTTTTGAGGCTGACGCGTTAAAAGCCTGAGCCACATAACCACCAAAGCCCTCGGATCCACTAGAATTAATCTTTGCAGCTTCATTTTGTTGCGTTAAATATTCATCGTATTGTCTCTGTAGTGCAGTATCGTCAATTTTTTGGTTTGTTTGGGACAGCCCCATTATTAAAAATGAGCCAATTGTGCCAACTATGACGAAGAGCAATATAAGAGCAGTTACTCCAGAACTTATCCATATACCGACTATAGCAATAGTGTTTTTAATATTAACGGCTTTCGATTTTTTATATCCAATAATTGAGATAATTAATCCCGCTATCGGTGCCAAAAAGGACAGGACTAAACCAACAATACCGAGTGTTCTACCCGGGTCATCAGCTGATTTTACACTAAGTCTTTTGGATAGTATAACTATACCGATAATCATACACGGAACAAAAGCTAGAACTGATAAAGTACCAACTAGAAATAATAGAATATTTACCATCATTGTAAGCACATTTGTTGTATTAGCTTGATCTGATGATGAAGCCGCCATGATAAAGTTTACAATCGCATAAATCAATATACTTAAAAAGATACCGCCAGTTGGCGCTACCATTAGCCATATTGGTAGTCTTAAGCTTGTTTTTGCTGTCACATTACTTTTTTTAATGGTTGTTATTTGAGTTGGCTTGGGCGCAGTTGATTTAATAACTGGTTTTATATTCATAGGCTAATTATACACTGACTTGTACTTTATTTGTTTTTACTTATTTATAGATGTGCTATAGTTTAATTAATCATGACACAGTCTAATACACTAACCGAAGACCAGGTCAAAAAACTTCATCAACTTGAAAATATGGCTTTGATGCTTAATAAAGGCTGTCAAGCCGGTGAACTTGCTGATGCGAATGTTGAAAAAGTACAGGCTAACCTTAATAAGATAGCTGACGTGCTGATAGACGAAAATAATTCATTAGGTGAAAGATCTTACATCGTTTATGAAAGCCAGGCCTTGCTGCATTGGATCGCCGGAGATGAAAATGAGGCTTATGATTTTATTAAAATAGCACAAGATATAAAAGGCGATGGGTTATTATTTACAAAGACGGCTAGAGAATTAATGGAAAATTCTGAAAATAATAATACCAACTCTCGTAAGTCGGTCAATACTGAAGAGGATGACCCCGGGAAAACACTTGGTATAGTAGGTTTAATTTTAGCATTTACAGGGGTTACACTTATCGGGCTAATACTTTCTATATTAGCCTACCAAAAATCAAAATCAGCTGACATAAAGAATGAACTAGCAATAGTAGGTATATGGATTAATTCAATTTTTATAATAGTTGGGCCCTTGGTATTTTTACTTGTGTTCATCTCCTTGCCAGCCTTGCAAAGAAGCCAGCGCGATACGGCCAGAAAGAATGATGCGAGCCTCGTTATGACTGCTGTTACTGCGTATTCATCAAATAACAAAGGTGCACTACCGCAAGATTCTGATATTACAAATGGAACATTTGCCGATAACTACCTAACTAACCTAGATGGCACAAGTTACAATATTGGTGTGTCTAGCGAACAACCTAGTGAAAGCAAGATGATTTTTACTCGTGGTGTGAATTGTCCTGATGCCGGATCAGTAACTGGTAATAGACAATACAATATTCAGGTCAAACTTGAAAGTGGTGAGATTTATTGCACCGGCTCTTAACCGTTTGATTCGTAAAAAATAATATGCCCACTTAAATTCCACAAATCGGTCGCGGGGAAATACTTTATTTTGCTAAGGGTTGAACCCTTAGCAAGAATCTTGCTCACTGAAAGCCAAGAAAAAAAGCCATCTTTCGATGGCTGTTTTTCCTGGTTGCGGGGGCAAGATTCGAACTTGCGACCTGATGGTTATGAGCCATCCGAGCTAACCAGACTGCTCCACCCCGCGTCGCACATATGATATTAACAGATACAAATGGCAATTGCAAGCTATTGGCTATTAGAATTTGGAATATGGCAGAAAATGTAATTAATCAAATAATTTTTTAAAGAGGCTTTCCAATAATTAACTACTTGGAAATCGATTTACTATTACCACCGAACAAAAAGTTCATCCATTGACTAAAATTACTGGACTGCACTGGTTCTGGCTTTGAAATAGCCGCTAAATTGACCTTATCCTCATTTTTGACCGCATCCGAGTTAGCAGGTAGGTTTAATGCGCTCTCACCGGGCGTAACTAGCCCTAGGCGCTGTCGAACGGCCAATTCCTTATATTCATCCGTTTTATAATATCGTTGCTCTAGCCGCGCGCTATCGGTGTCCAGTTGGGCTACTATTAATTGGCGAGATTTATCATCTAATTCCTTTTGTAGTTTGTAATTTCGTTGCATTACGTCCAGCGAACCCCATACCCAACCTGCCGCGATTATCAACGCGACCGCAATGACAGCGTTATTCAACGTCAAATATTTGTGACGTATCTGATAGATTAGACGACGAATGTTTGTTTTTTTCATAGTATTACAAATTTATTATAACATCAGCCAGACACATCAATGATTTTTATTTTTCAAAACCATCTAGCCCAACAGATGATAATACGCTATAATATCGACAGTCCTAACAATTAATTGTGCGGATTTATAAGGGGGCGTAGCTCATCGGTCAGAGCAGAATGCTCATAACGTTTTGGTAGTTGGTTCGATTCCAACCGCCCCCACCAAAATAAATAACTGGACCTTGCGTTCAGTTATTTATTTTGTTGAGTTGGATTGAATTGAACCATATCAACTTTGTTGATCGGTTCGAATTCTGTCAAATCTATTGATTTTACAGAATTTAGTTGATGATGGAATATGCCAAAAGCATAGTCTATCATCTTGCGTCGGACAACCGCCCCCACCAAAACAAATCACCGAACCTCGTGTTCGGTTTTTTGTTTTGCTAAATAAAATAACCCCGATTTCGGGGATATTTTATTATCATACTAATTAATTATCTAGGTCTATGTCGTCCATAGTCAGGCCATATTCTAATAATAAAGTCCCTACTGAACAACCTTGTTTGTCAGAGATTTTCTCTAGATTTGAATAGGTCATTTTATATTCTTTTTTCTGAGAGACTTCCTCTACCGAGCTGGCAACAACCGGTTTGGCCTTGCTTAGCTCTAACAGATAATCATCGTGCTCATCTTCAAGTGCAGTATTCCTATCTTTTGGGTCGGCATTTTCTATAGCTCTAATTTTTTTAAGAGCGTCTATAGAACCACGTTCGCCTGATATGGCAAATGGGTCCAAAACAACAGTTTCATTATCATGTTCATTTTCAAAACCTTCGAATTCACGTGGTGTTTGTTCATTCATAATTCTATTATAGCACAAGCACAATCAATAGTCAATCCCAACAAAAACCCCCGCCGTAGCGGGGATTAATGGCACCTGTTTGTTTGATTAATGATTATATAACCAAACACGCTTATGCTGCAAGTGCAAAATTAACTATTTTTTCTTTGAAACTGTCAAGAAACCATTTCGTGGGTTTTCTTTGACTTCGCGATCTGCTGGAAGATCAACTGGTTGACCCTTTGCATTCTTTTCTACTTTTGCAAAAAAGTAGATTGTCTGTTGCTTGCCGCCACGTAGAGTTACCTCTGTGTTGTGCAAATAATAAGTAATACCTTTTGAGTTTATGTGCTTGTAAGCCATAATCCTTATACCTCCTGTTAATACTATACAAAGCCAGATTACAACGCTGGAGGGTCGGTGTCAACGGTTAAATTGATTTATAGTGGCGGCCAAGGAGTAATTCTAGTATCAAAATACCAACAAATCGGGCCAATAACATCAATAAAAATACCCCACAGACCAACACCGAAACGCCTGCAAAATCAGGTGACCACAGCGGTGAAACATATGAGT
The DNA here is from genome assembly GCA_037129535.1 of Candidatus Saccharimonadota bacterium. Lineage (GTDB taxonomy): Bacteria > Patescibacteriota > Saccharimonadia > Saccharimonadales > Saccharimonadaceae > UBA1547. Next base: position 14,458 of record JBAXUT010000001.1, read on the forward strand.
GTAAGTATGAGTCGGCTCGCGGTAGTCTGACCGAGCTTGCCAGGTCGCCAGCGGCAGGATATTTTGCCAGTTCAACAGTGGTACATTTAATATAATCATAAGACCAATTTGTGAACTGAGGAGCGCAAACTTCTTGTGCTTTTTTGTAAATATTACCGTTCGGATTGGTATCTGCCGATGCTGCGTCATAGACTGCTTGGACGTCCTTGTCATACTTTTTTATCAAATAAATACCCTTGCCGATATCGGTATTCATATGCTCCGAAACGTAGCGTTGTAAGTCATACAACCGGTTTTGGGTTACCTGGTCGTCCCCTACTTCATCGGCCGCCAAAACCGCCTCGCGTCGCTGGACCATGCCGATATTATTGAGGCGTAAAAAAGTTGCGGCCAAAAAAGCAGCCAACAAAAACAATATCAATAACTTCCAAGTCTTAAACCTTTGCAATCGTCGCAAATTCTTATGAATTTTTTTCTTGTCTGTCACTAATAAAACCCCACCTAAACTGTTGTTTCTAGTATAACACGGCAGATTATTTGCGGTAGATATCAAATCGCGCTGTGCCGATTAGTAATACAAATCCGGCGGCAATAAAAAAGAATATGCGTAATCCATCGGCATCACCCAAGAAGATGGCACAAATCAGCAACGCCACGCAAGCTATGGCAGCGCCAAGGTTAGCAACAGCGTCACATATACACAAATATACAATGCGATGCCCCGAAAGATCGGCCGTGTCAAAAACACCGCGCATAAACGCCATACTATAACCCATTGTGGCGGCCTCATTGGCGATATTAGTGCCAACAATTGATGCTGGCGTGGCGGCAAACGGACGAAAAGCATGAACAATAGCGTTGGCGGCTACACTTAATCGCAATAAATTGCCACCCCTGCTGTTGTCAATCAGTTTACCGTATGCATATGACGCACCGATCGCCGCCAAAATCGTAACAGATGACAATGCACCTAATTCAACGTAGACTTCCCATCCAGAATTTGGGAAAATTACTATGATTATAAACAAATGCCACGCCACGCCAGTCGTGACATAATCAAACCCAACACCTGTCTGGGCAAATATCGTGCGGATTGTCGCCAACCAAGGAAAACCTTCCAGATTAATCTTTTGGCGCAATCGAACTGGCTCAATAGAACGCAACAGTGGCAATGCTGCAACAATGAACAGAATCGCTGACAACCAAATCACCAATTGCAAACCAAAGAACAATGCAATCAAACCGCCAATAACGGGGCTAAGACCAATCGCCACCTTTTCAAGGATATTCATCACCGCCAATTCTTTACCAGCGTGCTCGACGTTTTTAACTTTTGAAAAATCCACCATATAGCTAATTTGATAAATCGACGAACTAAGGGCCATAAATATGCCCCACAGCACGACAACCGGCAGTCCAAAAATAGGCATAAAGCCCAATGAGATCATCGCAGGGACGTGCAACAGGTTACTGACCAATATTCCGTGTTTGGGGCCATATCGCGCCACAAATCGTCCAGCGACAATAGTCAGCGGGATTTTTGCCAGATAATAACAAAGCAAAAAGCCGACGATAAACACCAAACTGTAACCAGCTTCATATAAATAAACAGATGTAAATCCCGACACGATGCTCATCGCAATTGTGCGAATTGTGCGCGACATATACAATTCAGCTATTTCGCTAAATGTTGCATAGCGCCAAAAATGGCCGCGCTCTAGAATTTTATATAAAAATGATTTAAACATATTTTTGTATCGGTTATGGTTTAATCTATTACACCACAGTTTGCCTAAAATATGAAGTGTTATACTGGAATATATGAATATTTATTTTTCTGGAATTGGCGGAGTAGGGATTGGGCCACTGGCCGAAATCGCTCATGACGCTGGATATAATGTAATTGGTTCGGACATCGAAGAAACATTGATAACTGGCGAGTTAAAAACACGAGACATAGTGGTCAATATTGGCCAAGATGGGTCTTTTTTGCAAGCTTGTCATAACCAATCGCCAATTGATTTCTTTGTATATACTGCGGCGTTACCACCCAATCACCCAGAACTAGTACTGGCCCAACAATTGGGTATCAAAATCGCCAAACGCGACCAATTATTATCGGTTATTATAGCTGACAAAAAACTAAAATTAATCGCTGTTGCGGGCACCCACGGCAAGACGACGACTACGGGTATGATGATTTGGGCGATGCAACAGTTGGACATACCCGTCAGTTATTCTATCGGCACAACAATTAATTTTGGGCCCAGCGGTCAGTTTGACCCAATTAGCCAATATTTTGTCTATGAGTGTGATGAATTTGACCGTAACTTCTTGAACTTTACGCCATATTTATCCATTATTACCTCTGTTGATTACGACCACCCTGATACATATCCGACAGCCAACGATTATCTGGTTGCCTTTCGCCAATTTGCGACCCAAAGCCAAAATATAATAACCTGGGACAATCAACACAGTGAATTATTTGCCGACTTGGCGCAATCAAAAATATTAAATAGCGCCGATGTCAATAATGACCTAAAGATTGCCGGACAACATAATCGTTGCAATGGAACGCTCGTCCAAAAAGCCCTGATTAACCTGGGCATAACCAGCCCAACTGATAATATTTTAGCAAAATTCCCCGGCGTTAATCGTCGATTTGAGAAACTAGCCGACAATTTATATAGTGATTACGGACACCACCCCGTTGAAATCGCCGCCACGCTACAGATGGCTCGCGAATTATCAGACCACGTCGTGTTAGTTTATCAGCCACACCAAAATGTTCGCCAGCACGAAGTTCGCGAGCAATACACCAACCAATTCGAACTAGCCGAGGAAATCTATTGGTTGCCAACTTATTTGTCCCGCGAGGACCCGAATTTGCCAATTTTGACACCTCCAGAACTTATCAAAAACATAACTAATCGCGACCAAATACATCTAACTGAAGTCTCAAATCAATTATGGGACGACCTGACAAAAGCCCGCAACGATGGCAAACTGGTCCTATGTATGGGTGCTGGCAGTATTGACGGATGGTTGCGCAAAAAAATCAGCTAATTATTGTCCGGTCTCGGCATTGATACCCATAGTGTCGGGGTTAAGCGGGTCACCCTTGAATGCATCGGTGGCTTTTATTTTGGTTACTTGTTCTTGGTATAAAGCCTGAAATTCATCGATCGATTTTTGATCAATCAAGCCATAGTTGGGATAATTTTTGAATTCATTACTGCTGTCAACCGTTTTATCACGCACATTGACATAGCCAGGGCGACTCAAATCAAGCTGCGCCGCACCGCTACTATCATACAGAAGCATCCCTACAGAGACCAAAACTCCCGCTATCAAAATAGCTATTATCACCAAGAGTAAAAACCTGCGCTTGCCCCAAAAAGATAGATTTGTGTCATCTAGAGTAGTATTTTCCATTAGTTTTTTACCCCTATTGATTGGTAATTACTTTCAAACTTTGTCAAAGCATTGTTATATTCGTCGATTTGCTGGCCAAGTTTGACGATATCTTCATATACTTGCGCTCGGCTAGACCTTGCCGCAAGCAGTGCATCATAAAACTCGCTCGGTTGAGACTTGCAATCTATCTTGACGATAAGGACCATATTTTCTTCGTATATCTTGTAATCCTCCCTAAATAAATCTAACGTGGATTTATAATTAGCAGAACTAGACTGCAAATCATCAAGTTTGAAATTGTTACTAGCCAGACGGCCGTTAAACCTATCCATTAATTTGGTCGATATCAGTTCATATCTTTGCCCCATATTGACACGCAACAAAGCATCACTGACATGCAGCTGGCTTAAAGTATTGCGCAAAGAAACACACTCGTTGCGAATCTGAGATATCTGCCCAGGCGTAGCTTGAGCCGCGACTCCAAGCGCTACTATACTACTGGAAATAACAGCTAGTGAGATACATAAAACTGTTATTTTAGTAGTTATTTTCATATTTTATTATGGGTTTAACCTGTTAATATCTCTTGGGAATAGGCAAGCTTCTTTGACATTCGATAAACCGACAATTTTCTGAACAAAACGGTCAATCCCAAAACCACAGCCACCATGTACAGGCAAACCATATTTGAAACCTTGTAGGTAATATTTGAAACCTTCATGGGTCACGTCCAGACCGGCTGCGGTCATCTGTTCTATCATCTTGTCGTAATTATTCTCACGTAGTGGTGCTGTAGATAATTCAACGCCGCGGAAGATTAAATCGCCCCATAAAACAGTGTTATCTTCGACGTCGAATTTATGATAGAATTTACCGGCAACTAATGGGAATCTAGTGGCAAAGACTAGGTCTGTGCCTAATTTTTTGCGAGCATATTCACTGATCCAACGCTCTTCATCTGGCATCAAATCTTTTTCTGCAGTTGTATCATGTTTAGTATCTTTGGTGTACATTTCATGAATCTGAGCAATTGTAAACCGTGGGACTTTGCCGTCCTCTGCTAATTTTAATTCTGGCGCATTCAAAGATTTCAAATCATCTGCATGTTCGGCATAAATCTTTTTCAAAGTGTATTGCGTCATATCACCAACCATATCTAATATTTCTTCATGATCTTTAACGAAACCCATTTCAATATCCAACATTGTTAATTCTGTTAAGTGACGTGTGGTTGCACTAGGCTCGGCACGGTATGAATGTCCGATTTCATAGACACGTTCAAATGCACCAACCATAATTTGTTTATAAAACTGTGGGCTTTGAGCCAAAGTAGCAGTTTTGCCAAAATAATCCAATTTGAAAACTTCAGCACCGCCTTCGGTCGCTTCGGCTAATAGTTTAGGCGTGTCAATCTCGACAAATTCATTTTGATGCAAAAACTCACGAATATAACGAGTTGAGGACGCACGGATTTTGAATATCTTTTGTTCCTGAATATTACGAATATTTAAAACCCTGTTTTCAAATAGCGTGTCCAAATGTTCAGATTTGTGCGAAATCGGTTTATCAATCTCGATTGGCGGTTCATCCGTTACGGGAACTTCAACTTCGACCGCGACATCGTGCAACTCAGCACCACCTGGAGCACGCTCGTCAGATATAACACTGCCTGTCAGTGCCAAGACTGTTCCTGTCTGCAAGCCACGAAGTTTTTCTAATTGGTCTTTATCGTCAATCAAAGTTTGGATTAAACCGCTACGGTCTCTAATCGTGATGAAATTTAAACCGCCCATTAAGCGTTTTTTATGAAGCCAACCGCGTACGGTCACTGTTTGGTTTATTTTGTCTGATAATTCTCTGGCTAGAGTTCTTGTCATAATTACTGTTTATTTTAACACCATAACACCTTTAAAGCTATACATCTATTACAAGATCTTTATCCCAGCTTCTTTTATAGCCTTATCTGATAATACTGACGGTGCGTCCATCAATATATCGCGACTGTCACCTGTCTTTGGAAAAGCCATAACATCACGAATACTTGGTTCTCCTTGCAATAGCATAACTAATCGCTCCAACCCCCATGCAATCCCACCGTGTGGTGGTGCGCCGAATTTGAAAGCTTTTAGCATATGTCCGAAATCACTTTCGATTTTCTCCGGGCTGGTATCCATGATTTCTAGAACTGCAGTTAGGTCTTCTGCACGGTGATTACGAATACTACCGCCACCGATTTCATAGCCGTTTAATACTATGTCATATTGGGCCGCGATAATATCACCAATGTCTTTTTTGTCACGTAATTGCTGGCGATACTCTGGCATCGCAGCACTAAATGGGTTGTGTGTGAATGTCCAGCTGCCGGTATCGGTTTTCTCAAACATTGGGAAATCTACAATCCAACAAAACGCCAATAGGTTTTTGTCGTCTTTGTCTTCGCGGATGTCTGGGCTGTCTTTGCCGTATTTTTCCATCGCATCAGCATAGCTAATACGTGGGAATGGAACAGTTTGGATGCGTTTTTCTGGATATAACGTCTCAACAATTTTAATCAATAATGTTTCGTTCAATTGCATAACGTCTTCTTGCTCAACAAAACTCATTTCCATGTCGACTTGAGTGAATTCGGCTTGACGGTCACCACGAGTGTCTTCGTCACGGAAACAACGTGCAATTTGGAAATATCGCTCGACACCACCAACCATTAATAATTGTTTGAATTGTTGTGGGGCCTGAGGCAGAACGAAAAACTTGCCTGGTTGCAAACGGGCAGGAACGATGAATTCACGGGCGCCTTCGGGTGTACCTTTAGTCAAATAAGGCGTTTCAATCTCCCAGAATTTTTGTGTATCTAATTCATCACGAATCAATTTAACAATTTGATGACGTTTTTCAATATTGTTTCGCATTCGGTCCGAGCGCATATCTAGGTAGCGATATTTCATTCGTGTTTCTTCGTTAGTCTCGGCGGCTTTTTCTATTTCAAAAGCTGGCGTTTCGGCTTCGTTTAGGATTTCTAACGTTTCGACTGCTAATTCAACTGTGCCAGTCGGTACGTCTGGATTAATCTGCTTTTCGCCACGAGATTGAATCTTGCCGGTTAGACAAACTACGAATTCGCTACGCAACGCCGTTGCTTGTTCAAATAATTCTGAATTACCGCCCCAGAAAACTGCCTGAATAATACCACTGCGATCACGAACATCAATAAAAATCAGTTTTCCATGATCACGTCGGGTCTGAACCCAACCTTTAATTGTTACGGTCTTGCCGACTTGACTGGCGGTGTCGATAATCCAATCTCTATTCACTTTATTCCCTTACTTTTAAATGCTTATTTGTTTTATTTTAACACTTTTAGAGGTAGTTCGTTATGTCTTAGACGTCTTCGCGTTTTTCTGGGTGGTTGTTGCCACGAGGGTTGCGTATTGCGACAGCACGCAAATCATCATGGGCATCAAATTCATCAACAATTTTACGGCCCAGCAGTGCTTCGATAACATCTTCCAGTGACAAAAGCCCAATCGTTTCGCGAAATTCATTGACCACCACAAACAAATGATGTCTAGTTCGCAAAAATGCCGCCAAAGCATGCTGCAAAGTCTGATCGCCGCGAATATAGTAAACCTTCGAATCCATAGCTTTTTCGGCCGTAGTCGACTTTTTGATATCCAATGTCAAAAGCCCTCGCAAATGCAACATACCGACAATGTGATCAATGTCACCATTTGTAACCGGTAATCGACTGTGCCCCGTCTTGTGTAGTTCGTCTAGCGTCATCGGCCCCAAGAACTCATTTTGACGAATGCTATCTATAACACTTCGTGGTGTCATAATCTCGCTGACCAACTTGTCAGGGAAAGAAAGACTGTGAATAATAAGGTTTTTCTCGTCTGTAGACAAAACATTTTCAGACTCATCGACCAGTTGTTGCAGCTCCTGACGCGAATCTATGCGCTGGTTGTCATCAGTGTCGGGCGGCACACTACGTAATATTCTAAATATAAAAGGAAATTTCTGAATCAATTTAATTAATTTGCCGTCAATCTTGTCATACAATATTCGGGCTACCTTTTTGACGATATTTAGCCGCGCCATCGCCCCGTATTCTAACGCCACAAACAAGACAATAATTATCCCCCACAGCCAGCCAAATGTAATATTGGTTAGCAATACCAGAACAACCAGCAGCAGCGCTGCCAAAACTTTTTGCAATGATGCAACATCAGCCAAAGCTCGTTGTCTGACCAGTGAATTTCGTGCCGATTCGTCACCGCCATCGGCCCTGCGCGACAATTCAAACAAGCTCAAACTTTCGCGCCGAGGCCTAACCGCCGCAACCAAAAGCAATAATGAAAAAACTATCAAAGTTACAATAAACAAAAATATAAACATACATAAACATTATACCACCTACCATCTGCTAAGGGTTGAACCCTTAGCAGATTTTGCGGGTGTTAAAAGGCTCTGGGATTTGGTATAATTTGAAGATAAATTAAGCGAATAATGATATAGGGAGTATATTGTGGACAAGATTAAATGGATTATTTTTGCGGCTGTTGCTATCGCTGGATTGGGACTGCTGGTTGTTTTTTCAAACGGCAATAAACTAAACGTTTCCAGTGTAGATATCAACAAAATTAACACTGTGTCGGATAATATCGATAGCGCCAAAAACGGTGGTATAGCCGACCAGATTTACGGTAAAATCGACAGTAAAATCACTTTACTAGAATATGGTGACTTCCAGTGCCCACCTTGTGCACAAGCTTCCCCAATCGCAAAAAACATATCAGAAATCTACAAAGACAAAATTCGATTTGTATTCCGCAACTTCCCTATCACTTCTGCCCATGCCAATGCCAAGACTGCCGCAGCCGTGGCCGAAGCAGCTGGGTTGCAAGGCAAATATTGGGAAATGCACGATAAAATCTATGAAGGCCAGACAAAATGGTCAAACCTGGGCATCAATGAGCGCGCCGATTTCTTTACAAATTACGCCAAAGATTTGGGCCTAGATGTCACCAAATTTACCGCCGACATCGCATCAAAATCAGTTGGCGATAAAATCAGTTATGACTATGCTGTGGGACAAAAAACTGGTGTTGAAGGCACACCTACGTTCTACTTAAACGGTAAAAAAATCGATCAGTCAGTGTTTGGCGATCCAACCAAGCTATCTGAGTCAATCGAAGCCGAAATAGCCAAAAACCAATAGATTCAAATCGAACTCTTCAACTTCGTTCAGAGTAAACAAAACACCCCGGTGCCTTGGGGTGTTTTTGTAAACTTGTAACAAGTTTGTTTTTTGGTATCCCTCGATAAACTCAGGATGGATTTGAGTCATTAGAAAACGACTCTACTGTGCGATATACAGTTGCCATTCGGCAGGCACCACATCCACTGCGATCTTTTTGCGCCTTGACGGCACAAATTCGATTGCTATTGGCATGTGATTTATTTCACTCCTTGTACTATGTACAGCCTCACACGCTTCGACCTTTAAATTATTATAGATTTGGCGTGAGACACATCATCAATATTACCTAATCGCGAAGAATAAGTCAATATAGGCGTGTGTTAAAACGCTTATGTCCATAACTATAGGACATAGTCATGAAAAGCGCAAGCATTTTTTTATATATCTATAAATACCGCCAAACTCGGCGGTATTTATATCTTGGGCTAACCTATTAATACCTATTTAAACAAAGCTTCATTATCCGAAGGACCATTAGCTAATCGAGCAGCCCTTGAATCTCGATCGTATTTTTCCTGTACCATTTTTTCACTAATCTGCCTAGCTATATTATCTGCATCTGGCAACCCACGAACCAAGCCCATAGCCATATCTAACGCTGCCTTGTGTGCAGCATCTAATTTAGCCGCTTCTACAGATTTTCGAACTTCATCTTCACCAAACGCTGCCAAATTTGGATTTGCGCGCATGCCCTGTTCAATAGCAGAGCTAGCCGAAGTGATCTCCTGGTCAAAAACTGACTCGATACTGCTTAAAGTTGGTGCTGCCTGTTCAGGTGATGACGGTTGATTCTCGTTTTCAATCATATTGCTCCTTTTTGTTTTTTTATTATTACTTATTTTATATTATCATATAAGCTTATGCTTTGTCAAGTAAAACTACATTTCACCTGGGGTGGTTGTCGGTTTTGCAGATTTCAATACACGCTCTTTCAACGTGAATACTAGCACTGTAGCCGATGCCATTAAGGTCGTAGCTATGATAAATATACGGTGCATACCGTCGCTGTAAGCCCGAACAACCACATTGGCGAATTCTGTCTGTTGTGACACTATCTGCTTTTTCATCTCGACTCCAATTGCGGTTGGCAATTTGTCAGCCGCGGCATTAGCTTGATTGGTAATGTTTTGTTTGACGCTAGGGGTATTTAATCGTAATAAAGTGTCAGGTTTGGTTATATCGCCCATCATCGACGCGGCTGGTGATTGTTTTAGTGTTTGGATATATTTACTGTCAGACATATTACCCAACCCCGATGCGATTCCAGCGGTTAATATAGCGCCAAATATAGCCACGCCAACAGTTGAACCGATACTGCGGAATAATTGGCTGGAACTGGTAGCAACGCCTAGGTCTTTTTGTTCGAACTCACTCTGGACTGCTAGGCTGATGACTGGCATTGCCACACCCATCCCAATACCTATAAATGTGATTATAATTGCCTCATAGGCATAGCTCGAGCCGGGGTCTAACGTAGTCAGCGCCAAGACGGCAAGTGTAGAGATAATAAATCCTATCTTCATAAATATCTTGTATTTACCTGTTTTGGCTATCAACTGCCCTACACCGACACTGGTCAGCGTCATACCGCCAACCATCGGTAGCAACATTAATCCTGATGCGGTTGGGCTGGCGCCAAAGACTTGTTGATTGAACTGTGTCAGATACAGAATTGATCCCAGGAAAGCCGAACCGAACAACATGGCGATGGCTATAATCTTAACAAAATTACGATTCTTAAAGAAATAAATTGGCAAAATAGGCTCGGCAAAACGACGTTCAACTGCTATAAACGCCACCAAAGCAATACCGACAATCGCGAACATAATAATCCGCAATGCCACAATTGACAACCCGGTTGCACTCAGTAGGCCTGCGAATATAGCCTCGGTATTATCAATTACCAATATCAAAGTCGCCAAACCTACAGCCAATAACGCAGCACCAGCATAATCTATACGAGGCTTGCGATCATGTTTAAGCGAAGGACAATAAATTCTAATAATAGCAAATGCGATAACACCTATTGGAACGTTGATCAGTAACGTCCAGCGCCAGTTGGTAACCAGCCCAAAAAAGTTGTGTGACTCCGTCAAAAAACCGCCAATTAACGGCCCAGCAATTGATGATAGGCCGAATACTGCACCTATTAGACCCTGCCATTTACCTCGTTCGCGAGCCGCAAATAAATCACCCACGATTGAAAACGCATTAGCAGTAATAATACCACCACCAATACCTTGCAATGCACGGAATAATATAAGTTGATTAATGTCACCACTCATACCGCCCATCAATGACCCGGCTACAAAGATACCGACACCAATTAGTAACATTAGACGACGACCGAACAAATCAGATAATTTGCCCGCGATTGGAACTGTTATTGTAGTCGTAATCATATAGGCGGTAACGACCCAGCCCAGAGAAGAAAAGGCGTTGAATTCTTCGACAATCTTGCCCAAAGAGGTCGATATAACCATCTGATCCAAAGCCACCAGAAACATACTGGCCATTACTGAAATCATTATTATTAGTTTTGCGCGAAGGTTTAGATGGTGATGCATAGGTAACTATGATACATCAAAATTATGATTATTGTATAGTGGCGTAGACTATGACGTGTTGGCTTTATTTGGTATGCCATGCCAAATAAAGTTCCTTACGACAGCTGATACTGATGCGCTAATAGTTGCCACGGTCAACAGCGCTACAACGAAAGATTTACTTATGCTTGTCCCTTATAAAATTTTGTTTTTGATCGAGGCAATTATATCCGTCAGGCTATTATCGCTTTTGACAAAATAACTTTCAATACCTAATACCTCATAAGTCGTAATCTTGTCGTCACTAACCAAATTAGTCACAACAAAGACTGGGATATTTTTCCATTGGTCGTTTTCTTTTAATTTGCCCAAAAAATCAATTCCGTTATCACCACCTAACAAATAATGGTCCAACCAAACTGCATCAACCGAACCGTTCTCTTCTAGTAACTTTAACGCTTCATCGACTTTTGATGCTTCGACTATGTCAAAACCACTTTTTATTAGGCTGTGGTTGATTGCTATTTTTAATGCTCGTTCGTCTTCTAGTACTAATATCTTTTTATTAATCATATATCTATTCTATACCTTTTGTGCCGCTTTTTTGACGCATTCCTGAATTTGGTAATGTAACTTTGAAGGTTGTGCCCTTGCCCTCAGTTGATTCAAATGTGATATCACCACCGGCTTCGTCTAGTATAGATTTAATAATATACATACCTAGCCCCGTGCCCTCAGTATCCAGCGCTCGCACATTATCTGCACGGAATAGTTTTGTAAATATCTTGTCTTTTTGATTAGTTGGAATACCATATCCTGTATCAGCTACCCTTATAATATAAGCGGTCTTTGGATGGTCTTTATGATAATCTACTGTAATCTCAATCTTGCCGCCCTCTGGGGTGTATTTAATGGCGTTTGACACCAAGTTTTGGATTATAACCCGCATCAACTTTGGATCAGCTTTGAACTCTGGCATCTTGACCGGGCAATCAATTGTGAACTTTTGTTTACGAGTTTCTAGCAAATGCTTCATTTCTGCCGCCACATCATCTATAACTTTCCTGACATCTAACGGCACTGGTGCAATCTCAAATGTGCCCAGGTCTAACCGCGATACATTCAATAATGCATTTACCAGTTCAACCATTCGCTGATTACCACGGTAAATCTCATCCAGGTAGGTTTTCTGGTCCTTATTAATCTTACCTGCATCCTCATTCAATAACATTTCAGCATACCAGTTAATTGCCGACAACGGTGTGCGTAATTGGTGTGAAGCTAGCGATACGAATTCGGTCTTGGCACGGTCAACTTCTTTTTCTTTGGTTACATCACGCTCAATAGCGACAAAATATACCACCTCGCCATCATCACCTAATATCGGCGTAACAGTTGCTGCCACCTCATATTTGGTACCATTTTTGCGAATATTATCAAATACACCATTATATGGTTTTTTATCGGTTTTAATCGTCTTCCAAAACTTTTGATACACTTCTAGTGGCATATTCCCGCCCCAAAAGTTTTTAGTGCCTACTTTTTTGCCCATAATCTCATCAACTTTATAACCAGTTATAACTTCTGTGCCGTGATTGGCAAATATAATTATGCCCTCTGGATCAGTAATAAAGACTTGTTCGGATGTGCCTTCAACCGCTAGCCTAAACTTTTTTAAATCCCCCGCTAGATTTTCGGCCTTTTGTTTCTCGGATTTGACATCATCTAAGATGTTCATGGCTGCCAACTGCCTGTCTTGCAGTTCTTTGTCTTTTTTGACTATGTCTTCGGTTTGGGCCTTCACCTGTTTATCAATATCACTACGAGCCCCTACTACGGCCTGTAACAACACGTTGAAACTGCGCGACAACTCACCAATCTCATCCTTGCTTTTATTATCCGACCTAACACCATAATCGCCTTTGGATGATTTTATTATTAATTCTGTTAGTTTTTTGATTGGTTTTATTATTCTGCCACTAATCAATGCAATCAGCAGCAGCCAGATAATAGTTGAGCCAGCAAAGATATAAATTGTAAATGTTATCAATTGGTTAATAGATGATAACAGCTCCGTTCGGTCAACTTTTGTCACCAGGCACCAACTAGTCTCAGGAATATATTCATGAGTAGCGATAACATCAACCTCACGGTAATCTTTTGACTCTACGATTACCTTATTGTCTAGATATTCTTTCATACCGCTATAACCGTCGTGTTCTATAACATAGTCCACCTCACCATCGGAAAAGCAATTATTCACATTTTCAGTCTCAGATTTTTGTTTTAATATCACCGAATCACCCAAGAATAATGATGGTGTTATAAAATATTTGTCCTTGTTGACCAAGTAGTTCTCTTCAGTCGGCCCTAGCCCATTTTCACTAGAAGTCATCTCAAAAAAACCTGTTGCATCATAGCGAACGACTGACACCCCTAATGTTTCTCCGGTAGCATCATCAACCACGGGCGAAGCTATGGCATAGGTATACTTTTGGATAGTCTCCGAGAAATATACATCTTTGATATATGTGTCTTTTTGAGCCTGAGTAAAATACAGGTCAGTTGATTTGTCTTTGCCTTCTTGAGTTTTGTCACTAGAAGCTACAACGATGCCTGATTTATCTAATATAAATAATTCATAGAAATGCTGGTCAATATCTGATGTTCGAGCCAGGCGGCTATCAATCTCTGCTTTGTTGTTAGCTGAAGTCGTATCACGCAGAAAATCGCGGTAAATTGATGCTCCAGCTAATATTTTACTAGCTTCTTGCTGATCTTGCAGGAAAGTTCTGATATGCTCGGCGCGAGCACGACTGGACGAATGCAGATAATCATAGATTTGTGTTTTCATCGTGTTGCTAGACAAATATACCAATATAAAACCAGTCGTAACCATTACTGCAGTAAATGCGGCGAATATTATGATTATCAGTTTACTGCGAATTTTCATTTTATAGTCACCTTGCCTGGGTCCGATTTTTTGACTGTCTTATTTTCCAATTCAGTGATTTGTTTTTTCAATTCAATCATCTTTAGTTCACGACCAATCATCGAAGAATTGAGAACTTGCAAGTCGTCAGTTCTAGTTTCTACTTTGGACTCCATCTCATCTTGAGATTTCTTTAGCTTATCCTTTAACGCATTGAAACTACGCCCCAATGAGCCAAGTTCGTCTTTGGACTCATCAGGCACATTCTTTTCCAGATCACCAGTCCTGGTTATATCATCAACTGCGGCGCCTAATGATTTTAGCGGCTTGAATAGATTACGCCTCAGGAAATAATACGTGCCGGACAAAAGAACAAAGAATGATACAATCGAGACTATAAATATTATCTGATACGATCCGGTAGTCGAATTGACAATATCCGTTGTATCATTGGCGTAAACCAGCTCACCAATCACCACATCGCCAAGTGTCATCATTGGGATTGAACTACACACTAACGTCCTACCACCATCAGTTATCCTTTTATAATTTATCGCATTGCCAATATCAAAATTCATAGACCTTGACAAACATTGATTCAGTACCTCTGTACCGTTTGTTTCTGCAACAGTTGCATAATTATCAAAATCACCCCAATTTTCATCAATTTTAATATTGCCCTTTAATGTGTTCCAGTCTTTCTCGTTTAGGTATTGTTTTTTGCCCAAAGCCTCAAACTCACTGCCAGTTTTAGACTTCATCGTGAACAGGGTCTCGTTTATCTCTTCACCAATCTCGACGTAACCTAATAGTTCGTCGCCGTCTTTGAATGGCATAACCGTACGCAGCGCAAAACCAGTCTTGCCCAATTCTATACCTGCAACTTTAGTGCCAGTAGTAGAGGCTTGCCTAAATGTCGCCCTAGTCACAATATCCCCGTATCTATTCTTGTCATGAACACGTAAAAACACAGTGCCATCAGGTTCTATAAAATACAGGTGCGTAATATTATTTTGCTGGTTCAGCTTTTCAAAGAAAGTATTTGCATTCTCATATAACGCCTCTCGGTCACGGGCTTTGAATTGTTGTTTTAGTGTATCTCGAGATGCAATAATCTCTAGGTTTGACGACAGCATTTTCTTGTCATTATCAATTAACACATTTACTAGATTGGTCTTTTCAATATTTGAAGATTCCAATTTACCGGCTTCTAATGATTGGGTGTAATAAAAACCAAATCCAAACAAAAAAGATGGCAAGATTGCGATTGTTAACCCCAATCCTATCAATAGTTTTGCTTGTATGCTGATGCCTTTAAATCTTTTCATAAAATGGTGCGGCCGGCGTCTATGTCACCGACCGCTAATGCCCTAACCTTTTATTTTGTAGCCGAGTAAGCTGAATAACTTCCAACTGCTGGAGCAGTGACTGTTATACGGCTATTGGCTGTTTTTTGAATTGTGTAACCGGCACCATTTGTAGCGTTACCAGCTGGGTCAACTGGGATTGCTGACAAATATGTTTGGGTTGTAATTAATGAACTAAGATCCGCTAATGTTGCACCCGTACAGGTTGCCGAAACAGCTGATGAACAAATCTCCAATGCTGCCGTTGGGGCAACTGGAATATTAGATCCGGGCATGACGCCTTTATTATCAACTGAGTATTGGTAAACTGCGTTTAATATAACCGAAACATCTGCTTTGCGCTGTGCGTTTCGAGCATCCAGCAATTGTTTTTGCGGATTAATTGCCAAAATGACCAATCCCGCCAAAATGGCCAAAATTGCTACTACCAACAAGACTTCGATTAATGTGAATCCTTTTTGAAGTTTTTTCATTGCCATTACCTCGTCACCGTTATGGTTGTACTATTTTCTGCTGATGGCGCTGCTACTGTGATACGACCATTGGCAGATTTTGATATATTATAACCTGTCGTATTAGCAGTACCGCTAGATGGATCTTTTGGTAGAGACGTCAGGTATTTTTCACTAGCTGATATGACCGACAAGTCGATCAAACCAGTACAAGTACCTCCAGTTGAACAGACGGCCGTTGGAGTAGTTGTGATAGTTGCTGGAACTGTACCACTGTTATCAATCGTATATTGATAAACTGCGTTTAATATTGTTGTTACGTCTGACCTGCGTTGACCATTTCGTGCATCAGCCAATTGTTTAAATGGGTTGATTGCAACGATTACGACGCCTGCCAATATCGCCAAAATAGCAATAACTAACAAGACTTCGATTAATGTAAAACCTTTTTGTGATTTTTTCATTTCTTGCCCTTTCTTTTATTAGTTTTTTTAGTTGATTTAGTCGTAGACATGACCCATAGGATTAGAACATCCAATAGTACAAAACCTAGCCCAGCTATAATTAGACTATTTGTATTACTAATGGTCCCCCGTGCCACATAAACCCATACCAACAATGCAAACACCGCTGTTGACAGTGTTATGATCGCGATTGCGTTCTTTTTTATAATTTCTTTCATTTACCCTCCCTTGTTATTGTTATAATTATACCACTGTTTGCATAAGCGTAAATACTATCCTTCCTGCCATTTTGTAAATACAAGGCTAGGTGTTCGCGATGAGATATCAATGGTGACCCTACGAGTCACATTACCAGATATACCGGTAGCTGTAACTGATGAAGTAGCACTAGCCGATACAGAATATGTACAAGTTGCGTTAGACAAAGTCAAACTACCTGTCCCCGTATAACTAGCCGACAACCTAATTTGTTTTAGGCCTTCCTCGGCACATGAGTCAGCCGCCGCTTTGGCGCTAGCTGATTGGACTTCGGACAATGCCGTGCGCGAATGCCCTAGCCCTAACAAAACCAGACTAGTAGCAATAACGGCGGCAACGACGCCCAAAATAACTACCGTTAGCAAGGCAACATAGCCCTTATCGTATTCATTCATTATGGATACCTCAACGAAGCCGTAGCTGTAAAATTCTTAGAATATATGTATTCCCCTCGATTATCAGGGTTAATATGTGTCAATGTAAAACTAACCTTCACATTGCCAGGCGTACCAAACCTAGTCAGATTTTGAAAGCTAAGGTTCGATACAACCACACGATTAGAAGTTATATTAACCGCTGCGGATGCACCCTCGGTTATCCGCATAGTATTACCCGACTGATCAAAAACCGTTGGCGAATTAGCACCCGCATATTCTGTCAGTGTCAAACTAGCTCCGGAGTTACCCAGGGCAGGTGCAGTGATACTGGCGGAATTACGTATATTTTGAGTAATTAAATTTAACGTCTGACTACCTTGTTGTTCAACTTCGGCAATGACAGATGCTTTGACCCGTGATGTGTACGACAAGAACAAGAACGAAGAAAGTGCAACAATAACTACCGACAAAATTGCCATATACAGTAGCGTCTCGATTAATGTAAAACCTTTTTTCATATTACATCCCATCCCAGGCAAAATCATACCAATAATCAGTTGTGGCTGAACCTTGGATACCGTGTGCCGTCCAAACCTTGCCGGCTGGTGTTGTAAACGGTTGATTATTCACACCATCCCAAGCTACCGAGTATAAGTCCATATTGGCATCAGTCACAAACAGCATCATATCTGAAGAGATTGAGTTTGACTCGACTCGTGCCGTTTTAACGACGCCGACTGCCAATGGGTTGAGGCTGGTCGCCGCGGCATCCCAGTTACCACTGGCAATATTAAACTTTTTTAATTTTGCCGTAGTTGAATTATCCGAATACACCAAAACTAGATTATCTGGTGAAACTTGCTCTGAATCAAGGTCAAAGCTTTTTTGAATTCCCAAATCTGTCACCGTTGATACCGTCACATTCGAAGCAGCAATCCAACCCGCGGTATTAGCACGCATACAGATAATCTGTGGCGTTGCCAAGGCGTCTTTATTACAAACATTGAAATTAGCAGTGCCTTTGACTGCTGCTATTGATAATGCACCAATATTATTGGCCTGTGCCGTGCCATATTGTTGTGCCGTTGCCCACGAACCACCGCCAGACCCATTAGCAGTCCAAATGCTAATATCCATAGATTTGTCTGCCGCATTATCAGTGTAAACTGCAGCACCTTTTGTGTTATTGGTATCGCTCCATGCAAAGTCAACTAACCTTTTAGTATTAGCTGGCGAAGCTGCTGCTAATATGGTCGATGTAGACCAGGCACTACCCGAATAATATTCCGTATTGGTTCGATTGTTCTGCGTAAATGACAGGAACATAATTTCGTTTGTAGTCGGTCGTGCCCTAGTTACAATATACGTCGGTATTTGACTTGAACCGAACACGTTTAGTGATGCCTGAGAGCCCCAATTAGAACCGTCCCAAACACGCGATTTAGGTGTGGTTGTATTGTCTGAATATACAACTGTCAAATTACCGTTGGCTGTATATGTAGCATCAAAGTTTTGGACATCTAGATAAGTCGTCGCGTTCCAAGTTGATAACTGAACCACATTACCCCATGTCCCAGTCGTGCCATTATAGACCTGCGCATATATCCATTGACCAGCTCCGTTGTAATGACGCGATATTAGAACTTTTTCGTTCCTAGTTGGCGATGCATAGACTTTGGCTGCGCGCAGATATTTATTCGCTGAAGCCCCATCAACGTCTGCCGTTGCTGCCGCAACCGACCAAGTACCAGTTGCATCATCGTAAATCTGATATTTAATAGCATCTGTACTATTACCACCATCGCCATACACCAACATACCCTTACGATACAATGTCGGTGCCGTGACCCAATCTGCTAAATGCATATTTAAACTAATAGAACCTGACCGTTGAGCAGTCTGTGTCCAAGTAACATTGACCGTGACATCGCGCGTTCTAGAATCAACCGTAGACAGAACTACTGACCTAGTGAATATGTCCGTCGTGTCCGAAGCCCCATTAAATCCCCAATAACCGGTACCATTAGTTAACCCATAGGTCCCATCGGCTGGAAAAGCATTAAAATTGGAATCTCTGATGTTTTTTACTGCCTCAATGCCTTCTTCGGCAATCTTGACGGCACGCTCACGAGCGCCAGCTACGGCTGTGCTTTCTTGACCGTAAATAATACCACCAATCAACCCCGTAGAAATCACTGCAAAAATAGCAACCGCTAGCAATACTTCGACTAGCGACATGCCAGATTGACTGGATTTAATAATTGACAATACCTTTTGCATTGACCCCTACCGTTTTTACATAACTATCATTTGTGAAAGTTGCCGATCCAGTTTGCGCTGGCAGACCAGTGACTTTTGCAAAGTCATATTCGACCTGACCACTGCTGACAATTGCCGACGAAATATCATAATTTTCATCATAGCTAGCATCACGCGTTGCATAGGTAGAACCTTTGAATATCACGATATTACCGCTGGTGGCAGTCACACCCCATTGGCTGTCGCCTTCACCTGATATTGATAATTGTTGAGCCCTACGTGCCCCCTGCACGAAAGAAACTTGCGCTACGTCCAGGTCATTACGACGTTGATAATCCACCGAAACTGGCAACGCAATCGCCCCAACAACTGTCATAATCGCTATCACAATCAATACTTCAATCAACGTAAAGCCATTATTGCTGGACATCTAGACCACCTACCAGGCCGTAAATTGGCATAACTACCGCCAGTGCCAAGAATAAGACGCCAGATGCGACAATCACCAGTAGCATTGGCTCCAAGATAACAGACAGATTCTTGCTAGTTGTATCAATTTTTTCCTCGTAGATGGCGCTGATTTTACCTAATATATTGATGAAGTTGCCAGACCGTTCGCCGGCAATTATCATTTGCTGGATATTAACTGGCAGTAGACGATTTATACCTTTGTATTTCTTAAAGCTATTTTCTAATGAATTACCATCTGTCACACTTTGGACTAGATGGTGATAAAACTTACGATACGGCGTCAATGTAGCCGATTGCTCAATAGACGATAACGCCTCGGTTAGCGGAATCCCCGCTTGCTCCAACGAATACATCACGTAACCAAACCGCGCCACCTCAACTTCCATATATAATTCTTTGATCTTGGGAGTATGAAACAAAACCCATTGCCCGACTTTTTTGGTGACTGGCACAAAAAAGAAAACAATAATCGCCAGGACAAATGCTATAATCGCAGCCGCAAATAGCAGCGGGCTCTCGGTTATGAAATTGCCTAGACCAATCAACGCCTGTGTTGGAGCAGGTAGTGCTACGTGCATGTCGCTAAATATCTTGGACATTTTTGGAATAACGAACCATATTACACCGATACCAATTGTCATTGATAGCCCAATAATAATTCCTGGGTATACTAATGCTGATGCTAATTTCGATTTGAATGATTTAGACTTTTTGGCCTGTTCGGCAATAATTGCCAGGTTCTCTGACATACGACCGCTAGCCTCGCCGACCTTGGTCATATATAGATAACTATGATTGAATATACCCCGACCATATAGCGATTTCCATAATGGGCTGCCTTCCTCTAGTTCTTTGATTATGGCCGACAATGTCTTTTTGTACCCATTGTTTACTGCACCATCTCGCATGATTGCCACTGATGCCGATACGCCAATACCAGCAGACAGCAACATAGATAAGTTCTCTGCAAAATAATCTTTCTCACTACCCAAAAACAAAGCCACTAGCCGCTTTGGTGGTTTGGGTGGTTTTGGGATTTTTATTGCCGATGGTTGTTGCGGCACAGCAGCCACTTTTTGTCGATCCGAAATCTTCGGCAATTTTGGCATCTTGGGCAATTTAATTTTCCTGGTTTTTGGAGTTTTCACCAACTACTCCTCTGAAACTACACGGAATACTTCTTCAATAGAAGTTAGACCTTGTTTTACCTTTTCAATCCCGTCAGGCAACATTGTCGACGACCCTTGGCTTTTTGCTAATTCCCAAATATCATTAGTCGTTGGATTTTTTAGTATCAATTCCTTTAGCTCGCGAGTCACTTTAATAAATTCAAATAAACCGATACGGCCTGTATAACCTGTGTTATTACATGTAGGGCAACCCTTTACTTCATAAATCGTAGATTTTTCTGGGAAATATTTACCAGCACCGCGTACCTTTTTCTCAATCTGTTCGCGGCTGACATCAACCGAATAACGACAGCTGGTGCACAATTTGCGGACCAAACGCTGAGAGATTAGTAGTTCCAATGTTGATGCCAACAAGAATGGTTCAACACCCATTTCTAGTAACCTTGGAATAGCTGTTGCGGCATCATTAGCGTGGAAAGTTGAGAATAATAGATGGCCCGTCAACGCAGCATTAACTGATATCTCGGCCGTTTCCTGGTCGCGAATTTCACCGACTAATATAACATCTGGGTCTTGGCGAACGATTGACTTCAGGCCATCAGCAAAAGTAATCTTTTTGGCTGGGTTTACCTGAATCTGGTTTACCCCTAAAATCTTGTACTCAACAGGGTCCTCGATAGTAGTAATATTTATTGATGAATCATTGATATGTTTAATAATTGAGTATAAAGTCGTAGTTTTGCCAGAACCCGTCGGACCGACTACTATTATCATTCCAAATGGTTTTTTGGCAGCTTCAATAATCATCTGCTCAGAGTTTTCCGATAAACCTATGGCAGATAACACCAATTCCTTGACGTATTGTGCCAACATGCGCAAGACTACCTTCTCACCATCTAATATAGGAGTGATCGAAACGCGTAGGTCAACAGTGGAATCTTTGACTGGGAATCGGATAGCACCATCTTGGACCGTGTAATGTTCATCTATGCGTAGTTGCGCCATAACTTTGATGCGGTTCAATATATTCTCATAATTTTCTTTTTTGAAGCGTCCGGCTTCTTGCAACAAACCATCAACACGAAAACGCACAATCACATTGTCTTCTTGGGGTTCAAAGTGAATATCAGATGTACGGTATAATAATGCATCACTAATAATCTCTTCTAATATCTCAGGCGCTATATGTTGTTGAGATTCTATAATCTGACTGAATCGTGTCTCTAGTGATTTTTTATATAGTGACAGCGCAGCGTCAATTTCAGACTTATCCGCGTAATGTAATGACACCGTGTGTTTGCCCAGTGCCTGTGCAATTTCCGCTTCTAGTTCCTTGCCGCCTGGTGTATCTGTAGCGTATTTGGCAGTTTCGGTTTTAGAAAACAATGTAATCCGGTATTTTTCGGCGATTTCTTTAGGAGTCTTCTCGACCATTTCTTTGGTTGGCTTTGACTCGTGTAAGTCCACATACGGCATTTTATAAAATTCGCCAATAGCCTGAGAAAGAGTGTTCTTATCGATTAATTCTTCTGCCAATAGAAAATCTATCGGATCAGAGTGATGCACATTCGCAAAATCAACAGCTTTCGCCATATCTGTAGCCGACACATAGTTTTGTGCGACCAGGATTTCTGTGATTTTGTCTGTCGGCATCTTACCCCCCCGTTGCCTATCTGTAACTACTATTGAACTAGGTAATCCTTAACTTTACGAACTATATCAGCCAGCGTCGTATCTGATTTAACAAAATAATCAATTGCACCTAGTGTCTTGGCGCGCGAAATATCTTCTTCTTGGCTAAGATTTGAGCTGACAATAACTGCCGCTTTCAGCCCCAAATCCTGAATATCTTGTAACACCTTGAATCCGTCCTCTTGTGGCATCACTAGATCTAATAAGACTAAGTCAAAATTCTCAGATTTTAACGCAGCGATAGCCTCAGCACCATTGAAAACAGCCTTTGCGTCTAGCCCCTCGTGGGTTAACTTTAACTCTAAAGCCCGAGCTAGTGGCTTCTCATCATCTACAATTAAAATCTTCTGTGTCATTAGATAAATTATATCATATAACACATCAGGTATAGATACCCTGTAAAAATATAGTGCTATAATAAAAACATAAACGGAGTAGCAATATGGCATATATAGAATGGCAACAAGATTACAGCGTGGGCGTAGCGCTAATTGACGAACAACATAAACATTTCGTCGGCATTTTAAACAAACTTTACGAGACCATCCAATCAGCAAAGACAAAAGAACTGGCCACTATCACCACAGAGTTAGTCAAATATACAAAAACTCATTTTGATACTGAAGAAAAATATTTTAAAGAATTTAAATATGAATATACCGACGAGCATATCGCCGAACATAAAAGATTAATAGGCAAAGTTGGTGAATTTCTAGAAAACAATGGTGAGAACCATTTGATTAGAAGTTTTGAGTTGTTAGAGTTTTTAGAAGATTGGCTAGTCGGTCACCTGGCAACGATGGATAAAAGTTATACCAAATGTTTTAACGAACACGGGTTAAAATAACTCTTTTATTTAAAATTTGCCCATTACACCAAACTTATCAATATAATTTTTAATTTGTCTCGATATCGATATGCTGGATGTTGGGAATTTGTTCGATAATGCGTTTTTCGATTTCATCAATCTCGCGACCCATAATACGGGTGGTCTGATCACACAGTCGCCAGGAATAATCAATAAAATCGCTGTAATCTTTAATATCTTCATATTCCTCTTTCATATTGCCACTGCGAAAGATTTTATTAGCTAGATAATGTCCGTTCACCTCAATCTCGACTTTTACAATAAACCCGTCGACACCAATCATAACGGTTTTTAGATCATGGATCTCATCAATTAAACTCTCGTTCAATAAGGCCTTCCTAATCTTTTCACGAAAATGTCTGGGCACTGATTTGTTTAATATAAAGGCACGATTTGAAATCATTAATAATATTGAGACAACCGCTAGCAGCAGCGAAACTAATATAGAACCGACCCCGTCCCAGATTGGATCGCCTGTTAATTGCGTTAGTCCAATTGACGCAAAGGCAATAATTATACCTATCAGCGCAGCAGTATCCTCATAAATAACCGCCAAAATCGTTGGGTCGCCAGAATGTTTTAGGTGAGCGAATAACGGCTCGTCACCAGCTGCATGCTTTGCTTCACGATAAGCAGTTCTTAATGCATAACTTTCCAATACAAAAGCAATCGCCAGAATTATAAACATCCAGATATTAGCATGTGCAGTCTCTTGGTTGATAATGGCATTTAAACCTTGATAGAATGTAACGCCTGCGCCCAGGAAGAATATACCGCAAGCACTGACTAGCGCCCAGAAAAAACGTTCTTGGCGATATCCATATTGATAATCTTCGTCAGCCGGTCGTTGTGACCTCTTTATACCCAATAAAAGTAACATCTGATTAGCCGTATCTGCGATAGAGTGAATCCCCTCGGATAACATAACAGACGAGCCAGTCATAAGGAAACCACCAATTTTGAGTAATGCAACACAGGTGTTGCCTACGACAGCTGTAACTACGCTTTTTGTTCCTGATGCTTTATGTTTTTTTATCCTAGTCCTGATTGGTATTTTCATATTTGTATATATTGTAACATTTAAGCCTGAGATAGGGGCAATGTGGCACCTTTTCTTGCCCCAATATCCCGAATGTGAACACCATGTTATATACTAAATATATGGTTCAAAAGACTAAGAAAAAATATCAACAATTATTAAAGCCATCTTGGTCACCGCCAGATTGGCTATTTGGCCCTGTTTGGTCAGTTTTATATATCATCATATTTACCTCTTTTGGAAGTGTTTTCTATGGTCTGTTCAAAAATGAAATCGCCTTTATTGTGGCACTGCCTTTTTTACTCAATCTAGTATTCAACTTTTCATTCACCCCGATTCAGTTTGGGTTGAAAAATAACTTTTTGGCTGCGGTTGATATATTGTTAATTTTAGGCACGTTGATATGGGCGATGATTTCTGTTTGGCAATTAACTACCATATTTGGCTGGGTCGCACTGGTAAATATACCCTATCTGATTTGGGTGCTATTCGCCACAACACTACAGCTGACGATTACTTATTTGAATAGGAAATAAAATATAGGAGCCTACTGGCTCCTATACTATTGATATACCCACTATTATCGATTAGAACGATTGTTTCGCATACCGCCACGATTAGCGCTATTGCCATCATGATCGGACGCTTGGCGTTCTTTCATATTTTGCAATCGACTATCCATTTCGGCTTGCGTTAAACCTTTTGATGCCCAACGCTCTTGTGCAGATTTTTGCATTGATGCGTGAAAATCATCCTCACTAATACCTTTATCGGCTGCTATTTGGATCATCGTCTTGGTCTCAAGCTGAGATTTTAACTCATCTTCTGTCAAACCCAATATCTCTGCTTTGGCTGTAATATTTTGCTGGTAGCCATAAGACCCACCATTACCATTTGTACCGTTTCTTTGTGCTTGAGCAAATGCTGGAATCGCTATGATTCCTGCAGCTACTACAACTGCTGTTCCCAAACCTAATGTTAATATTTTGTTCATTGTTATTGCCTCCTTCCGGCATATGTAATACAAACGAGCAACTGATATTATTTCATTACCTATTATGTTGATAGCCCCTGGCTGGTTGAATCTCACTGTTTTGTCCTCTATTGCCAAAATTTGGTAGTGAGCTATAAGAAAAGGCAAAGCCAAGGGTTAATATCACGGCGATGACAATTGGCACAAGATATGCCAAACGGATTTTATACATCTTACCTGATTTTGTAATCATAAGAATAACTGCCACGATAGATGATACACCCAGCAACACAGCCAGCCACGGGAAATCACTCAATAATGAGTCTAACGTTCGTTGAACACCATAAGCTGGGCCCTGTGCTATCTGCAGCCTAATAAACAATGATGCCACGCTAATAAAGTATGCTGCCGACATAACTGCTCCAATGATTGCAGCGATACCGACAATGCTCATCACGATATAATATGATCTAGATTGCATATGCACTTTGCCGCCACCAATCTGCGACATAACTTTTTCTTCTATGTGTGTACTTTTTTTAGCCGTCTTCTTATTCATAATCAACTCCTTCTTGCTGACAAATCTTTTTTAATGCTTCCTTGGCCCGACGAATCCTAACGCCAACTGTCGAAGTCGGTATGTGTAATATATCGCTAATTTCCTCATATTTTAGGTTTT
Source organism: Candidatus Saccharimonadota bacterium (assembly GCA_037129535.1). GTDB lineage: Bacteria > Patescibacteriota > Saccharimonadia > Saccharimonadales > Saccharimonadaceae > UBA1547. The sequence goes on from JBAXUT010000001.1 coordinate 40,645, forward strand.
CAAAAAAACTGAGCCCCAATACTTCTTGGTATTTAATACTAATTTTACCTAGACATGCCCTAACTTGTTTGTCCAACATTTTTTTATCTATGACTTTATCAGTATCAAACTTTTCTATAAAACTATCGCCAATTTCGTCAATTATGCCTAATGAGCAAGTCTTTTTGCCCGATTTAATAGCATTCATAGCTCCATTATGTAAAATCCGATATATCCATGGAGAAAAGGGCTTGGACAGATTGAAGCTTCGCAGGTTCACATAGGCCTTGATGAACGTTTCTTGGACTACGTCAGATGCAATATCATAGTCTTTTAGCAAGAATGAAGCATAACGCATCAATTTTGCCTCATACCTTTCCATAACTAACCCAAACATATTAATATCACCCTCAATTACCTTGGCTAATACATCCGAATCGGATAGGTCCTCATTTTTGACATTCATGGTCACATATATTATACAACTGTGGAGTTGATATTATTTCATTATTGGTGGTCTGACGACTGGACAGCGGTTTCGCCTTTTCCGCTCATTCAAGAAAAGTTGGTTCGACGACTGGACTCGAACCGACACTAAATATTACCATCAAATTTACGACTCACCCCATACTAGCTTATATATCGGATTTATTAAAATAATCAAACAAATATCTTTTTTAAATTAAATTATCAAACTAAAATAATTTTAAAGACATCTCGACGTCGCCATCGATAAACCCATAATTATGATAGGTTTTTATAGTAGGCTTATTATCAGACGCTACCAACAATCGCATAGTTTTACAGCCTTGTTCGATAAAGTATGATTTAACACTATCTATCAGCTCTGTACCTAGCCCTTTGCCGCGCATTTCTGGAGTTATATATAAAACGCCAATCCATCCTTGTTTTGATGCATCATGCGTTGTGGCGTACATAATATCTTCAGGATCGTCTTTTGTAATAACGACACCCTGGATAAATCCAACTATTTTTTCATTTTCGATTGATACTAGCATTTTTCCGTTCATTTCTTTGCAATCAGATGACATCTTTGTTAGATATTTTTTTGCATATTCTTCATTTTGAAATTCTTTTATCTCATTTGTAGTGTCGATATTGTGCAAATATTTTTGAAAGTCTATTAATAAGCTCTCAACCTCATTTGAATGTTTTAGATCATTGTATAAAGCGATCATTGCATATTTTCTCCTGTATGTTATTGTTTATATATTAAAGCCCGGTAACGTTATTAGCAATGGCGTCTAGCCATTTTATGAATAAATCATCATATTAATTAAATCCCTCCAATAATCATCGATGCTAATGATACTCCCTTTACGAGCCGAAATCAGCACAATGATCTCGTCTTCTGTCATTTCGAATGATAAACCTAATATTGTAGCTGGTGGCAATAATGTGCGTCGCCAATTGCCGTTTTCTTTAAAATTTTCTACCATATTATTTCTTAAGCGATTTTCATCATCTTTTGGGTAATTCTCAAAAACAAAATACGCCTTATTTGATATTGCATTATTTATTGTTTTTGTTAATAAATGGCTATACGGCCCCACAGAGTCATAAAGGCTGAAATCGTTGCGACCATTCTCATAAATTTCAAGATTTGAAAAACCTCGAACGGTAAGAATAGACACGGTTTGTTTTAATAAATAATCATTAACAGTTATATTCTTAGATATGCAGTTATTAATTATCTTTTTAGTTTGTGCCTTATTTATACAATATTTTTTTTGAGATACATCAAATGAATATGATAATTTTTTTATAGGTAGATTTTGCTCTATGTGGGTGTTGTCGGTTTGATATTTCCTACAATAATCAATATAAGATACATCCACATAACGTGTATGACAATTTTTTGATATATCTCCATAAATTTCGAATAACCTCGATAATAATTTTGAGAAAGACCATCCGTCGGTTACCAGTGCTGAAAAACCTATGAAGAAGTAGTAACCATTTTTATATGATTGCATTACTACTCTAAATAAATCCCCATGGTTAATATTAATTTCATGCATCATATCATCATCGGAGACTCGTTTGATAAAATCGTCAAAAGTTGTATCTCTTTTAATATTCTTTAGGCTTATGCGGGGCTTATTGGTTAGGATTTGTTTGTTTATGTGCCCTTCTGAATACTTCAAGCGTAAAGTTGGTATTTCCATGCCAAGTTCATATAATGCCAGCTTCATTATGTTAACATCAAGGTCGGATGCAAGCTTAAACGCAGTTTGTTCGTGATAGTCCTGTCCGTAACCTGTTTTGTAAGCGTCGATTATACGCTGTGTTGAAAATGGAATATTTAATACGTCTACCTCGTATTTTACTTTGCTGTTATTTTTTTTCTGTGTCTGAATGCTAAAATTATTAGCATTTTTATCAGTTATGTTATTTAGTGACTTAGCTCTTAGAATATCACCAACAGAACAGGTTATGTCTCTTGCTTGTAATAAATTTACCAGACGAAGGGCATTTATTGAGTCGCCTCCATTTTCGATGAATGACATCTCCACATCGACAGCTTTTGGCTCTATATTAATAGATTGGGCAACTAATACGTCGATATCTTTAATGGTTTTTTTATCATTTATATGGTTAATTTTATGTATCTTATATTTTTGATCTACGCTGATTATATTTTCTTGTTCTATTTGCATAGAACAATATTCCGAAAATGACCGTATGGCATCATTAAGCTGATTATTCTTTAGCCAGGATGAAGAAAATAATATCTCGATATTGTCGGTAATTATAATATCAGCGCTAAGCTTATATCCTGTATTCTCATAAGTATTTATTACTTCATAATATTTTTTGCTTACTACGGGATGCGTCGTTATGTTAAGAATTGCATCAAATAATCCTGCATATGGTGATACATTTTGTGTAATATTTCTTAATGAAATATGTTTAGCTATATCAACTGCAAGGATATCTTCTTGCTTCTTCTTACTGACTTCGACAAAACTATTACCGATCATTAATTTATCAAGCCATGGTATAGTTGCTATATACGGGCCAATTGCCTGATCGTTTATCCCATTGATGCGAGTACTAACTACTAGTCCATACAGTAAATTGTTTTTGAAAAAATAAGAAGCTAACCATTGTCCCCACAGAACTTGCATACAAACTGCTGGGGTTAGGCTCATTGATTTTGTTTTTTTAATCAATTTATCTCGAAAAACAATATCCAACATAATTTTTGATATAGCCAACTTGCCCCTATCTTCACAAGATATCGGCAATATCCCGTCCTCTGGCATTAGCCCGTCTAATAGTCCCTGCCACGTACTTATGTGTTGTGGCCTCGACGCGTTATTATTCTGCCATTTAATATATTGCTCTGTTGAGTTCTTTGAGTAACTACCGTCTGTGCATAGAATATCAAGTAGACTGTTTACACTAGGACCATCTAAAAGCACATGATGATAAGTAACGACTAAATATTGGATTGTCTTATTATGAACAATAGCAAAGCGGATCGGCGGAGCTATATTAATCGGTTTTAAAGTTTGTCTTTCTTTATTTAATATAGCGTCTAGTTCTATATCTGAATTTATGGATATTATGGCTGTGATGGGCTCTATCCCTGATATGATGACCTGTATTGCGTCGTCTTCCGACCAGTCAAAAACTGTTCTAAGGATTTCATTTGATTCAACAATTCTCTTAATACGCGATAATAATATTTTGTCGTTTATGCTTGGTTTTAATTGTATGCAAATCTGCTCAATGTAATAGCCGTCGGTGCCAGCTGCGCTATCAGCTATCATGCCACTCTGTACTGGCAATATTGGCAGTACTTTTTCTATGTTTATATTGTTATCCATTTTTGATCCTATCTAAAATATTCTTTTCGCGATTGCCACTTAGATTTATAGCTATATTGGGCGCGCGTAGGTCGTTCAAAATAGTATGCATGATATTATCCATTTTTTCCCATAAATCACCAAAAAATCTATCGCTTAGATTGGTATTTGTCATACACTCAAAGGTAATATGATTCCCACTAGTGATAATGTCTAGTTCAATATAAGGTACGTCTTTATAGGATTTTGTTTTTATAATTTTAAGATCATCATTCTCGTTTAGCGTTTTTCCTATGTAATTGATAGTCCATGATGGATTGGTTATTCTTGGGCTTCCGTCATAATTAGCATTATATTTCATTAGCCCATAGTCTACTCCGCCATTTATACTATCAGAAATGCCATTATAGACTTCCGCAATACTGTCATTGGGCTTAATTACTCTGGGGTATTTATAAGTCATCCATCCGATCTCTTTACTTAGCACATTAGACTTATCGAGTTGTCGAACTGAAGCCTCAATATTGTATTCGAACATAGAATCACTAGTTATCTGGATATATGCTTTAGCTATTGAATAACAGACGAAACTATTAATATCCACACCATTCTCTGATAATAACGGTTCTATGTCACAGCCTATAGAAAAATTGTGATAAATAATTTTAGTATCACTCGCTAACATCAGCTGTTTATTATTAGTGTAAATTAGATTTGTATTTGAGTTATTTTGAATCTCGTCACCACTTTGATTCCTCGTGTTTAAATTATTTAGTCGATTTCCAAGCCATATCTTAATCATTTGATCATTATGTATTTCTGGAGTTATACCGTTTAATAATAGTGAGATATCATCATATATGATTTTCCATGAATAATAATCTATCACAAAATGATGGGCTACTATTAATAAATACATAATCCCATCCGATATAGTCCAACGCAATGTGGCTGGTCGATGATTAATATTGATCTCTGTACGCATTAATTCAACCATATTCTCAATCTGCTTCATTGATAATATAGCCAGACTGTCATCTCTTTTGAATATGTTCTTAAGATTCTTCGGATTAAGGGACGGATGCGTTTCTAACATTCTTGAGATAATATTTTCAAAATTGATATCTTTTTCATTAATCCTAAAACGCAATAAAGCTGCCTGAATCTCTCCATATTCTCTATACTTACCTGTTTCTTCTAGATAATCAAGCTGGATGGGTGTATCACCGCCAAGCTCCATATTGGGATTAAATTGCTCCAGTTGCCTATCTTCAACGATGGCTGCCAGTTCTTCTGGTGTCTGATACATTAATATATCCCTAACACTTACGGTGACTCCTGCTTTGTTCAGGTTATTAACTATTTTTACACTAAGTAGAGAATCACCGCCAGCATCAAAATAATTTGCGTCTGGTTTAATTGAGCCCCCAATATTGTCTGACCATATTTTTATAATATTATTAAGCGTCGTGTTATTGATTCGATAAAGGCATTCATCTTTTGTTCCCGTATCTCTTAAACTCTCTAAATATTTTCGATCAAGTTTTCCGTTAGAATTTCTGGGGATATTATCAATTATTTTTATGTTTCTTGGAATCATGAAACTAGGTAGTTTGTTTTCAAGATCTCGTTTTATATCATCATTGCTATAGACTTTGTCTTTGAAGGTAATATATCCTCGAAGACGCTTACCGCTAGGCGTGTCTTCAAATATAACCGCTACATCTTTTACATAATTAAGATTAAGAATCTTGTTTTCTATTTCACCAAGTTCAAGCCGTTGTCCGTTTATCTTTACCTGATGGTCCTTCCTGCCTAAAAAGTTTAGTGCGCCGTCATTGCGCCACATTCCATAATCACCAGTCCGGTACATCTTGCTTTTGCTATTTAAAAAAGGATTATCTATAAAAACCTTATCTGTAAGTTTTTTGTCGTTAATATATCCATCAGCAACAGCGATTCCGCCAATATGTATTTCCCCTATTATCCCAATCGGACATAATTGCATATCATTATTAAGGATGTAGGTTTCAATGTTAAATAACGGGTGTCCAATCGGTATAGTCTGTTCAATGTTAGAATCTGTCTTAATATGGTAAAAATGGGTATCATCAGACGCCTCAGCTGGGCCGTATGCGTTTAAGAGAGGTTTATTTTGATAGATATTAAACCATTGCTTTACAATTGAAGGGCTAATAGCCTCGCCAGTAGTGATAATTATTGTGTTTTTTAGACATTTTCTATCTACTAAATTGGATTGTTCAGCTTCGAGATAAACAGACAATAACGATGGGACTATCTCTAATACGGATATTCTATCTTTATTAATAATATTGTATATTTTTTGGACACTAGTTACGTCATCCTTACTGCATATACGCACTGCACCGCCAGTAAGAAGTGGGCATATTAGTTGCCATACTGATATATCGAATGATACCTCGGCCGTCTGAGCGACAACACTGGATTTATTGAGGCCTAGCTCATGGATCATTATCTCTAGATGATTCATAAATCCTTGGTGTTTTACCATAACCCCCTTCGGTAATCCAGTAGACCCTGAAGTAAAGATTATATATGCGACGTCATTTGCTGTTGGTTCATACTTCCGCGTGATTTTCCTATTTTTTTTCAATTCTAACGTTAGTGGATTATCTATATTATAAAATGGAACAGATGTATTAACACTTTTTCGATTATCCGAATTGGTTACAATAAAACCTATATTGGCTTGGGTAATCATACTTGTTATGCGCTCGCTTGGATGATTAATATCGAGCGGTACATAAATGGCTCCAAGCGACCAGATGGCTAGCATGGTTGCGACATATTCAACCGAACGATCCATATATACTCCAATAATCGAACCTTCGCTAGCACCTAGCTCTTTTAGTTTATCTGCATAAGATAGTGACAGATATTCAAGCTCAGAGTAAGTTAATGTTTTGTAATTACTTTTTACTGCAATACTATCGCGGTTGGCAGACGCATTAGTCTGGAATCCATTCCAAATATATGGGGCTTTAATGACTCGTTTATCGCCACGCCCTATCTCAATTAGAGTTTTATCCTCACCTCTAAATAATATTGATATGTCCTTAATTTTTGAGTCGGGATTAGTTATCGTGTGATCGCAGACGTTAATAAATCGTTTAATAATATTTTCAATATATTCTTTGGAATATTGAGTATTACGATATTCGACGTAAATATCTGTACCGTTTAATGATTCAAAAAGGCTTACCATTAAGTCTAATTTAACGGCTAAATTAGGTAGGATATCATCAGAAACGATTAATTTATCTTGCTCTAGTTTTTGTGGGACATACTCAAATATCACATTATACAAACCCCTAAGTTCGTCATTTTGATCAAGTTTCAGGTCGCGCAAAAGTTCTAGTAGCGAGAAGTTGCGCATGTCTAGATGACTCCACATGTCCATTGATTTCTTACTTATAAAATTATTTATTTGATCTTCATTTTTAATAATAAATCTACAAGGTAATACATTTATATAGCAACCTATTTGATCTTCTGACTGTTCGTCTCGAATTGTAACGGGCGTTCCAATTACTATGTCATTGTCTGAGGTAGTTTTATTTAAAGTGACGCAAAACAGCGTCATCAACATACTATTCATCGATGAATGTAGCGAAATCGCAAGCTGTTTTAACTTCCTGCTCATCTCTTTATCTATCTTGTGCTTGAAAAACGAGAGGTCCTTATCACCATCTGAGATTATTCTATTATTGCTCATCAAACCAACTCGATCACTGGCGCCTATTAACTCGTTCTTCCAATACATTCGTACGTCCGTATTTAACTCTGATGGAATATAATTAGTATCTTTGGTGATTTCAAATATTTTATTATTATCTCCTTTGATGTATTTGCAAAGATCTTTAACGAATATATTCCAAGAAATTTCGTCAAATATTATATGGGGTACTGTAACATACAATACTTTACTATTGAGTAGCACGCAGCGTAACAAATTATCATTTTCAAGATCAAATTGTTTTTGGGCTTTGTCTATAGATAATAAAGGGTCGGTTGATATCTCGATATCGTAACCGCGCCCAATAGCTTTTCTTACGGGCGTCCCGTCTATGTCAATAAATCTAGATTTCAGAATGGGATATTTATTGCACATATTCTCAAGGCAACAATCAAGATCAACCTTAGATAACGGCCGACTAAACATGATCTTATGCACTATGTTATTGCTGTCACTTTTAGGGTTAAGCTTGTGTTGATACCAGAATGCTTGTTCTATTGGTGTTAAATTAGTTATCATTCAATGTTCTCGTCAAGATAAGCTTATTCTCTACTATTGAACTCATTTTTAAAGGCGTTACGGTGTCCTGTAGGATTTCTGCTAATTTAATATTTATTAAATATTTGTCGTTTATAGCCTTGACGAGTCTTAGGGCGGATAACGAATCACCGCCAACTTCAAAGAAGTCTGAATTGTCGTTAATCATTGAATTAGATGCAGATATTGTTGCCTCCCAGAGCATAATCATTTCATTACAAAAATTATTATCGGTTTTATTAATGTTTTTTGTACTATGTAATTGTTCTTTTATTTTATTAAGCATATCGCGACGGTTTATTTTACCATTACCATCAAGCAAGATTAAATCAACCAAAATAAATACATTTGGAATTGTATGAGGAGACATCTTACCAGACAATGAACCCCTAATATCAGAGGGTTGAACTGCTCCATTATTTTTGTAGGCGCAATATAGATGGCCGTCATAAATTACAATCAGCTCGGTAATGCCGGTGATTCTTTTAATGTTAGCTTCAATACTTTCTAGCTCAACTCGTTGGCCGTTGATTTTTATCTGATTATCTATTCTTCCCAAAAACTCGTAGTTACCATCATCATTTATGTGGCCAATATCTCCAGTTGTATAGTAAATGGCATTCGTTTTTGGATCGACTTTGAATTTTTCTGATGTTTCTCTTTTGTGACCTGGATAACCTTGGGCTAAATAGTCACTGAATAATAAAATCTCACCAGATCCTGGTATACCACTACAATTATTTTTTATATTAGCGATCTCGATTCGCATGCCGTTTAGAGGAGCACCAATCGGAATTCTGCCAATATTCTGTAAAGACTTTATCTCATAGGTAGTTGCACATATAATTGACTCGGTAGGTCCATAGGCGTTTATTAGGTGTTTTACTTTTTTATATAAACTATTTGCTAAATTTATAGGGCATTCTTCACCAGCTAATATCAGTGTATCTAAATTTGATAGCGCGGTAGTCTTGCAGCCCAGGGCAAATGACGGAGGTAACGTCACTACGGATATAACCTTACGCATTAGTAAAGTCTCAAGAGCGCCATATGTATCATTCCTCAATTGGTGGCCTGGAATTATCAATGTACCACCAGAAAGAAACGTACTAAAGATTTCTACTAAAGACGAGTCAAAGCTCATATAAGCGAACTGTAGCACATTGGAATTATTGTCAATATAATATCTTGAAGATAACTCACTCACAACATGCAACAAGGCGCCCTGCTTGGCAAGAACTGGTTTTGGTTTGCCGGTAGTGCCCGATGTATGGATAATATATGCATCGGTATCTTCATCTTTAAAGCAATAGCCAGTAGACTCTCTAAATATCAGGTCTTCACATTCTAAAGCAACAAAGCGCCCACTAAGAATATGGGTATCCTTATTTCGGCATATAATCTTGCGAGTAAAGGGTGACAATATTTCTTCAATCTCTAATGCGCTTAGCCTAGGATCTATAGGGATAATAGTCCTACCATTCAATATCGTCGAAACTAGAGCAATAACGGCGTATGTATCTTGGTCGGCTATTAAGCCAATATATTTATCGTCTTGAGCAAAATCATCTATTGCTGCAGAAAAAGTACAAACTAATTCCCATAATTGCCTATAGCTAATCTTTTTCCCATTGCAATCATCTATGGATATTTTATTGGGATTTGAATCAACAATTATTTGTAATTGTTTTGCTATCACTTTTTTTGCCTCTTACGTATTACTTCGTTGTCAATAACTAGCAAATCAATATCTGAATTTAAATACGAGTCTATGGCATCCTTTTTATAACATACTATTGGCATAGATTTTAAATTAAATGATGTATTGAGAAGTACCGGAATTGTAGTTCGTCGCTCGATTTCATCGAGAAGCTTCCATAATAACGGTAAGTCTTTTTTATCAACTGCTTGTGCTCTAGAAGTACCATCGATGTGGATCACGGCTTGGAGTTTAGAGCGATATTTCTCTCGTACTTTGGTATTTACTAACATATGTTTATATACAACCCCATCATATGTTTCAAAATATTTATTTATAGACTCTTTTTTCACGATTGGCGCAAACGGCCTAAAGCTTTCTCGTTGTTTTGTGACTATATTTAATCTTTCGCGCATTTTAGCATCACATGGGATCGCTAATATGCTTCTATGCCCTAGAGCTCGTGGCCCAAATTCCATATTTCCCTGTGCCCACGCAACTATCTTATTATCCATAAGTGCATCCGCAACGATTTCTATAAGTTTGCCGTCTTTAAGTTTTTCAACAGATAATTCAGTTGGCAGTCTATAATCTATGATACCTTCTGCGATAGATGGGCCATAAAAAGGCATGTCAAGAAAATATTTTTTACTCAAAGATATCCCACGATTTCGCATAGCTATTAGAGCTGCACCAAGTGAAGTCCCGTCATCTGATGATGCTGGAGCTACATAAAATCTTTTTACCAAACCTGATTTTGCAATGCGCTCATTTGCGACACAATTTAACGCGACTCCTCCAGCCATGCATAAACTATTTAAACCAGTTGTATGGCTCCAATGACGAACTAAATGCATAACTGCTTCATTGAGTTTTTCTTGCAAGGCTGCCGCGAAGTCTTTGTGTTTCTGCTCAACTTGAGCGTTTGGGTCTCTTTCTTTAAATATATATTGAGATAGCCAACTCTTAAAATACACATAGGTCTCTCGTTCTTCTGGTTTATTGATTTTTTGTGGAACTAAATTTTTTATTTCAATTCTACCATTATCAGAAAGCACAATAATCTCGTCAAAAAGCTTTTTATATACAGTCTTGTCTCCATAAGCAGCTAAACCCATTATCTTATACTCATCTGAGTTTGTAAGAAACCCTAGATAATCGGTTGCAGCAGAATATAACATTCCCAGTGAACTTGATGGCCCATATGTTTTTAGCAGTTTTAAACCTTGATTTTTATCACCACTATAAACGCTTATACTGTTAAATTCGCCTAAACCGTCTGCGACGATGATTAGTGAAACTTCATATCCACTTGTTTCAAACGCATATGCGGCATGACACATATGGTGGTCGAAGCCGAAGAATTTATCATTAACATCTATATTGTAATTTAATTTAAATAAATCGATCTGGGCCTTATCGCTGAGTATTGAATCAAATAAATTTTTAGAATAACCATTCAGGAAAAATAGTTCTTTATATGGTTCATAATTAAAATTATGAGCAAAGCAATTAATATCAGATATCTTAATACCCGCCTTATTTAAACAAGCGTTAATAGCATGTATCGGAAAGTTACCTGTATGTTTTATAGTACCAAAACGTTCTTCTGCTGAGGCGGCAATTATTTGGCCATTTTTCAAAAGCGCAGCAGCTGCATCCATTCCTTGGCTTACGAGCGACTCTCTATCTGAAAGGCCAAGAATATTGCTATTCTTATATTTTAGATAGCCATCCAAACCACTATAGCCAAGTACGTAAAAATCTTTACTCATAAAGTCAACTCTCTTGTTAATATATTGTATCAGCTATGTTATATAAAATTATATTTATCCCTTCTATTTTACTCGATGAACATATCGTGATAACATCTTCACGATAAATACATGTCTCCGTGTAACCGCAGGCGATTTGTCTTAGTCCCTGCAGTAAAAGGAATTTATCTTGATTTTGTTCAATGGAAAACTCTGACGGATCCGCCTCTATAAATCCTTTTCCTGCCATTTTCACCGACGCTTCTTTTAAACACCAAGCGTTTACAAATTTATCATTAGGTATTTTCAACAGCTCTCTTTCAGAAAAAGCACTATGTGCAATTTTACTTATCTCAACGCTCCTATCTAACGGTTCCGTATCAATGCCAATATCTTCCGTATCTGCAACAACAGAAATAGCTACTATGTTTTTGGAATGAGAATAATTAAAATTTGTTCTATAGCTTTTCTTGATATATGGTTTACCGTATTCATCAAATGACATGCCTATAAGACTGGTTGAATTTAAGCGTGAACTTAAAATATATTCAACTATATGACGAATATCTTTACGAGAATCATTTTTTAATTTAGCTCGTTCTACTACATAAATATCAATCATTTTGGTAAGTTTTTAGTTTAGGGTATTAATTCATCGGTCGTATGGACTATTGGTCTATCTATAAGTAATGAGTCTTCCATGCCTTTTATATAAGAAACAAAAGCAGGAGAGGTAACGTCTTGGTTGTAACCACCACTAAATACAACTAAGCTTGGTAAATTAAGTTTGCCAATATGTCTCCCTATTTCTCTATATTCAGAATCTCCAAGTTGCGTAATAGGTGGAAGATTAGGATATTCATTTTTATGACCATCAAATCCCGCTTCGATGATTAAGTAATCTGCACCAAACCCTTTTATTTTTTCTTGAGCGTTTATTAATAGATTTATATATTCATTTGCCTCGATGCCTATTGGGAATGGTAAATTAACAGTTCTTTCAAGACCCTCGCCGACACCTATTTCATGGCTATATCCAGTACCTGGCATAACTAAATTTGGGTCAGCATGCAAAGATATATACATGACATTTGGGTCATTTAAAAAAATATCCTGAGTGCCATCACCATGGTGAACATCTATATCCAGTATGGCAACTTTCTTGTTGTTATTCTTCATGGCCTCGGCAGCGACAGCGGCATTATTAAGATAACAGAACCCATGATAAAATTCCCTACCAGCATGATGTCCCGGTGGCCTACTGACAGTAATAGCAAGATTTGTCTCGCCATTTATCAATGAGTCGGCGGCAGATACCGCACATTCGACGGACATAATAGCCTGCTCAAAAGTCCCTGGGTAAATTAGAGATGTATTAGCTTCAACATCTTTATCGTAGAAAGTTTTAACTGGGACGTCCAATGTGGCGTTCTTGCTTGCGTCGCTAATAGCCTTTATCATATCAACTGAATGTACTTTTGATATAAGATCCATTGTCTCTTTATGAAACTCTGGCGAGACCATCCAATCAATATTTAGGCTGTCATCACTTAATAGTGCGTCAACTACCTTAAAAAGTCTTTCGGGGACATCCCAGGGCTTACCTTCATTATCAATCCAACCTTTGTGGTTTGCGTGATCTTTATTATAATAAACAATTTTTTCTGGAGACATTTATTATATTCTTTCAACTCTGATATAGATTGTGCCATTTCTATCTCGTTCAAAATACCCAAGATCGCACAATTCGCGACGAAGTATAGCCCAATCGCCAAAAGTATGCAGATCCTTAAGTTTTTGATTTATTTCTTTGTCGGAATAAGTTGATCCGACAGGGAACTTACCTGCAAGATATTTTATAACTTCCAACTGATTAGCCCTTTTTGATGGCCATTGTTTTATAAGGCCATTAGAATCCAAAAAGCTACAGAGGCTACAATTCATATTTTATTATTATAACATTGACGCTATCAAATGCCGAATTGCTATATATCAAATGTCAATTTAATATTTTGCCATTCAAGATTATTACTATCAATATAACTTTTACCGTCATCAATAAAACTAAAAGAATCTAGTAATGCTGTGACCGATTTATTACTTACGAGATGACGAGAGTATATAACACTAGACTTTAATTTTTCTTTTGCATATTTAATCATCTCGAACATAATAGCCTTACCAATACCCTTACCTCGATATTCTGGATCACCTATCATCATATGAACGGCTGGTGACTTAACAAACTCAGTATCCTTGAGCTCAATCCAAACAGCCCCAATTGTTTTATTGTCAGCCTGAATCATCCACGTCAATTGTTCATTAGATTTTTCCAGTTCAATAAATTTCTGAAGGGTCTTTTTTTCGCTATTGAGCGTAGCTGGCTTTATCTCGTTTTCTGCATTACCCATAAGTAGCAGCGTCTGCTTACCATAGTCGGACTTAAACCAGCCCAGCGCAAAAGGCGCATCCCGCTCTATATTCGGCTTAACCAACTTTATATTTGAATTGTTTATAATAAATCGCATAATTTTGTTACTTATTTAGTAATTATAGCATCTAACTAAATCATGGAGCCCGGTCGGCTTTTCGCCTGCCCAGTTGTTCGGGACGGACTGGTTGCCGTTAGAACCAAACAACAGAGGTAAAATAGAAAGGACCGCCATCTCTGGCGGTTCCAACCTTTGTACTACACTTTTACAATTTGTAAAATTGTTGCCGAACTAAGGAGTTAATCAGGAGAACCGGTCATGGAACTCGGTCAGCCTATTTGACTGCTTGGCTTGGCTCCGACGACTGGACTCGAACCAGTAACCTCGAAGTTAACAGCTTCTTGCTCCACCATTGAGCTACGTCGGAATACAAAGGGTATTATACCTGCAACACCTTAGGTTAGTCAACTCTATTTGGCTATTGGAAGGTGGCTATTGGAATTTAGCATATTTATTTAGATAACCCGGATTTAAATGCGTTAATTAATTTTTGGCAACTAATACTATGAGATATCAATGCATCCAACTCTGGTTTTTGTAAGTACCCAAGCTTTTCTGCTAAATACAAAAAGTTTTTAACTTCCAGCAATGAACCATATGCCATTGTATAAAAATGCAATTTATCTTTTATGGATGAGCGGCCAAACCCCTCAGCTATATTTGCAGATATTGAGCTTGCTGCCCGACGCAACTGACTTGTCATTGCAAATATTTCATCTTTTGGAAAATGATTCGTCAATTTATAAATGCCTACAGCAAATAATTGACTTTCTTGCCAAACGGTCAATTGTTCAAAAGAGGTTATATTATTTGCCATATTCTAATAGCCAAATTCCAATAGCCGAATCATTTATGATTCTTCAGATAATCGCCCAGCCTGGTTTTCATAGCAATATGACCACCATCTAGCCCCAGGATTTTCAATGCACCAATTAGTACATATAGTTCATCCAAGGTATCGGGGTTGTGCGAAACATCTAATTCATTGAATTTATTGGTAACCGCGTTCATCAACCATTTTTCTTGAGCTGGGGTGGCACCGCGATGCACTGGCGCATCATCTAGATGTGTTGTCACAACTTCTAGTGATCTGGCGGAATTGTCGCGTTTGCGCAAATAACCTTTGGCTATCAAACCCTCTATATGAATCGCAACCGTAGAAACAGATTTATATCCCATTCCACGCATAATCTCACGATAACTGGGGCCATAACCGTGCCCTTGGATGAACACATCAACAAAATTCAACAATTCTCTTTGGCGCTTGCTAGATCGTTTTTTGTCCATAAACTAATTATAATCCTTAATCGGCATAAACAGCGCAATCGCCGCCATCCCCCACCAAATTATAGACACCGTATCGTCAACCCAAACCGGCAACAGTAGCCCGATTAATGCCAAGCCTAATCCGCTGGCAAATACACCCAACGCCAACCAATCGCTTCGCCTATGCCACAATTTAACTAATATAAATATAAAGATCGACAAGAATAACGCTAGTCCAATCCAACCCGCCTCGTGCGCCGTAAACAGATATTGGTTTTCAATTATTTCTGGCTTGTTACCATACAGCGACGCCGAGCCTGTGCTGCCAACTCCTGCGCCTAACGGTTGTTTAAGTAATTGAGAAAAACCATCTTGTAGCGAACTAATATGACCTTCGTTTGAGCTGGTAGTAATGTCGCTGCCTGGGTTCTCATGTAGCAACACGTTGGATACAAAATACGTATCGCGAAATGCGAAAAAACCACCGAACGTAACCAACAAAATTGATCCAGCAATTACCCAGGTCCTTGCTGAAATCTTTTTATAAAAAACAACAAACAAAACAGTACCAACCGCCAATATTGCGGCTACCAGTGCACTACGCGAATAACTGGCCCACAGCGCAACTATTGTACCCACCGACAATATTACAATTAATATTGATAAATACTTTTTACCATTTATCTTATTTTTTATAACAAAAGCCGCTACAAGCGATGCGACAATAACAGCATATGACCCCAAAACATTCGGACCACGCAATATACTATTAATCCTAATAAAACTGTAGTTTTGATCAACTGTTAAATATGGCAATATAGTCTGCTTGCCGTAACCTAAAAACCTAAGAATATCGTAAGGCAGCACGAAAACCTGCAAAATAGCAAACACCAGCACTAATAATGCCCCAATTACGCCCAATTTAATAAATAACTTGCGATATTGCGGATATAAACTAATCGCCACAAACACCAACACAAAGAATATAATATACCGTAAATCAATTGCCAGCCCAGCGCCAACGGCAATTAAATTATTGAGATTCAATAACGTCATTACCAAATGCAACACAATATATGCACCGATGGTCAAAATGATCGGATGTTTTAATATTACTACCCGCTGATTTTTTACAACCAAGTAAATAGCCACCAGCCCCGCAATAATCATTAATGTCTCTTTCCAAGATTTTATCAACAACCCCATACTTGGGAACATCGATTCCAAAAAAACAGTAATAGGCGTATGTAAAACAATCCCACCAAAAATAACCAACAATATACCAACATAAACCATTCCGACCACCGTCGGCTGAGCTAATTTATTGTTTTTGTATTTTATACCATCTACCATCTACAACATACCACCTACTAAATTCTATCTATCATCTACTATATACCATCTGCTAGCCCATACCTATCATATACATATACTGCTCCAAAGGTGATATAATTAATTTAATTATGCCAGGAAAAAACAGCAAATTTTACAGTCTTATATTAATATTAATTGATACATTAACCCTGCTAATCGCATTTACGTTAGCCTATATAATCCGCGTGCAATTAGACCCTAGACCGTTACTAGCCAACGTTTATGCATACGATTATTTTAGGGCCTTTATATTTATTGTCCCCTTCTGGATAATAATATTCGGCATGCTAGGCCTGTATAAATCAGATACATACAGTCGACGATCTGTAGAATGGGCAAAAATATTTGTCGGTTCAATTATAGGTATATTATTGGTTATAGGTTGGCAGTATATCAGTGATGCTAATATACTACCAGCCAGACTGGTTGCCGCCTATGGCTTACTGGCAGCGTTTTCATTAATAATCATCGAACGCGAATTATTCAGATTAGTCCGAACATATATGTTCCGCTGCGGACGTGGTGTCAGCCGCTTATTGATAATTGGCGAATCAGACACGACTGTTGATATCGCTAAAAGTTTATCAGATACGACAAGGAGTGGTTATAAGGTTGTTGCCATAGCTGGACCCAAAAACAATCATCTAAAGGGCTTGGATATAACAGGCTACCCATCAGTGCAGTGCGCAATATCAAATTTAAAAAACGATAGAATAAACTCAATTATACAGACTAATCTGTATGAGGACGCCGAAAGAAACCAAAACATTCTAGACGCAGCCCAATCTAACCATATTAATTACAGTTTTATACCCGGGCAAGCCGAGTTTTATGCAGGCACCAATACAATCGATGCTTTTCTAGGCTATCCAATGATATCTATTCACCCAACGCCGCTGATCGGTTGGGGCGCAATTGTGAAACGAATCTTTGACTTTGTCGCTAGTTTAATACTAATAATCATACTATCCCCTGTTTTTATAGTCATATATGTAATCAAAAAAATCGCTGACCCGGGACCAGCATTCTATGTCAGCAAGCGCCTGAGTCGGTTTTCCAAACCAATTAAACTAATAAAATTCCGTAGCATGGGTGCAAAATATGGCAGTCGTGATGCTGCCATAGAATTCCGTGAAATGGGACGCGATGACCTGGCGACCGAATACACAAAAAACCGCAAAGTCGAAGACGACCCTCGAATCACACCTTTTGGCCGATTCATACGTGCCACTTCAATCGATGAACTGCCCCAACTGTTTAACGTCCTGCGCGGTGACCTAAGCCTGGTCGGCCCACGTCCGATATTACCTCAGGAAGCAGAACTAGCTAAAGGCCGATCAGCGTTACTACACAGTGTCAAATCAGGCGTAACTGGGCTATGGCAAGTGTCTGGACGCAGTGAATTATCGTTTGACGAACGAATCAACCTAGAACTATTCTACGCACAGAACTGGACATTCTGGTCAGACATCAAGATACTATTCAAAACAATTGGAGCGGTTTTACGCAAGCGCGGAGCGAAGTAGTATTTGGTAGGTCGTAGGTAGTAGATGGTAAATAATGAATAGTAGGTTTTAAGTGGTAGATGGCAAAAAAAAGGTTGAGTCGTTTGAGGATTTGATTGTTTGGCAAGAAAGCCAGACGTTTGCTGTCGATGTTTACAATATTACTAAATTATTCCCCGCAGACGAGATATTCGCAATCACCAACCAACTAAGACGCGCCGCTAGCTCCATATCGGCAAACATAGCAGAAGGTTTTGGCAGGTCCTCAGTTAAAGACAAGACACTCTTTTATGTTATAGCCTACGGATCCTTACTGGAGGTTAAAAACTTTTTATACCTTGCTCACAAACTAGGATATATAGAAAAGGATAAATTAGATATACTAATAGATAGTAGTGTCCGCTGCCAAAAATTAATTAACGCATCTAAAAGGTCTCTAAAATCATGAAACCCAAACCACCTACCACCTACCACCTACCACCTACCAACAACACAAATCACAAAATTTGTATTGTAGCGGACTGGTTGACTAACATGGGCGGGGCTGAGAATGTCATACTAGCTATGCATGAGGCATTCCCAGACGCAACTATATTTACTAGCGTATATACGCCCGAATCAATGCCTAAATTTGCAGGCCTAGACATACGCACAACTTATTTACAAAACTTACCCGGCCCTTTGCGAAAACTGCACAAATTTTTCCCAATGCTGCGCGTGCACGCTTTTAGAAAACTTGATTTGTCAGAATTTGACATAATCATCAGCAACTCTAGCGCCGAATCAAAACAAGTCCGCAAAACCAGACCCGACCAAGTCCATATTTGTTATTGCCTGACGCCAATCCGTTATTATTGGAGTCACTATGATGAATACCGCGGCGACCCGGGGTTTGGTAAATTAAACTGGCTAGTTCGCATGGCGATGCCATTATTAACGCCCGCACTTAAATCAGCCGACTATGTGGCAGCTCAAAATGTAGACAAATTTATTGCGATCAGCACCGAAATCCAAACCAGAATCAAAAAATATTATGGCAAATCATCAACAATCATATACCCTCCAGTCGACACAGGCCGATTTACACCATCTAACGCTAGAAGTGATTACTATGTTGCACTGGGACGGCAAGTACCGTACAAACGTATCGACTTAGCAGTTAGCGCCGCCACTAAATTGGGGATTAATTTAAAAGTATATGGCAATGGCAGTCAGCACCAGCATTTGGTTGACATCGCTGGGCCAACAGTTGAGTTTTTTACAGACAGATATGGTGATGCCTCAGACAATGCCGTCACAAGCGCCCTAAACAATGCTCGGGGATATATATTCCCGGCTGAAGAAGATTTTGGAATTGTCCAGGTCGAAGCGCTAGCGGCCGGTGCCCCAGTAATCGCCTATAACGTCGGTGGCGCATTAGATATTGTTCAGGACGGTGAAAGCGGTGTTTTGTTTGATAAACAAACTACGAATTGCGTAACTGATGCGATTAAACGCGCCGAAAAGATAAACTTTTTACCTGCGACGTTACACCGCAAATCCAAACGATTCGATAAGCGCCTGTTCATAACACAGATCAGAAAAATCGTATCAGATATTACTAATTAGAGCTACCTATTTACTTCGGTTAGTTGCATCTTGCAAAATCTTTGCAACTTCACCAGTTCTATGACTGACGTCTTTGCGAGAAACTAATATGCCATCAGGTGTGTTCACCACAACTATGTCATTCAAGCCAATGATTGCGATAGGCTTATCTTCTTCATTTCTAACATAAACATCTTGGACATCAATTGGATAAATACTCTTGCCGCTAAAATGATTATTATTAATGTCCATATCAACGACTTCGTGCAACTCTTTGAAAGAGCCTACGTCCATCCAGTCAAAGTCTGCCGTAACAACGGATAGATCTTTTGTCTTTTCAATCAATGCAGTATCAATAGGCTGACTATCAAACGACAAATAAACGTCATTATATTTATCTGTACTTACAGCATCAACTTCCGACAAACTTTTGAAATTACCGTACAAGCCAGGAGCATTAACCTTCATCTTGTCTAAAAATATATTAACCGATCCAACAAAATATCCACAGTTCCATAAATAATTTCCAGATAACAAATAGCTCTTTGCTGTATCAAAATCTGGTTTTTCTTTAAATGATTCAACCTTAAATGTGCCTTCACCAACATCTATGGCATCACCTCTCTGTATATACCCAAATGCCGTAGACGGACTAGTTGGCTCAACACCAATTAGAGTAATCTGTTTATTCTGGGTTGATATATTGGCAGCTGTTTTAAATGAATTTGCAAAACCATCAATATTGCGAACATAGTGATCAGAATGGATAAAAGCAATTGGCTCATCGTGATCATGTTTGCGCGATATTGCATCTAGTGCAAAAACTATGCAATGTGCCGTTCCACGACGGCCTGGCTCTATTAAAAAAGCCCCGTCTGGTAATTCTGGCAACTGATCGCGTAATTTATCAGAATGGCTAGCCTCTGTCACGACATAGACAGTTTCGCCTATTTTTGATGCGCGGTCATATGCTGTCTGCAGCAAAGATCGTTCACCAGTTAATTTTAATAAATGCTTTGGGTGCTCTGGGGTTGACAGCGGCCAAAGGCGTGTGCCTGAACCGCCTGCTATAATAACTGTAATCATTGATTTATTATAAACCAAAAGGCTTGATTTGACAACAGATTTAAAATGTTTCTTAATTTTTCGTATATACTAATGTACATGAATATACTTATAACAGGCGGCGCTGGATATATTGGGTCACATACCATAATTGAATTATTAGCAGCTAAACATTCGGTCGTTGTTGTGGACAATCTGTCTAATAGCAGCCCTGAATCACTAAAACGTGTAGAGAAAATTACTGATTCTAAAATACCCTTTTATAAAATAGATCTGCGCGACAAAGACGCACTGGATGCAGTCTTTACAGATAACAAGGTCGACGCCGTCATACATTTTGCTGGGCTAAAAGCCGTTGGCGAATCTGTCGCAAAACCGATTGAATATTATGACAATAATATTGGATCGACCTTGGCACTGGTAGAGACCATGCAAAAGCATGATGTAAAAAAGCTAGTATTCAGCTCGTCCGCGACCGTCTACGGCACACCTTCTGAGCTGCCGCTGTCTGAGGACAGCCCAGTCGGGGTTGGTATTACTAACCCATATGGTCAAACCAAATTTATGATTGAACAGATTTTACGTGACCTAGCTATTGCCGATAGTTCATTTGAAATAACCCTGCTGCGCTACTTCAACCCATTTGGTGCACATCCTAGCGGGCTAATCGGAGAAGACCCGAACGGCAAACCAAACAACCTGCTACCATACGTATCGCAGGTAGCCGTTGGTAAATTAGAATCAGTAGGTGTCTATGGCAATGATTACGATACGCCAGACGGGACAGGTGTGCGAGATTATATTCACGTCGTCGACCTAGCACGCGGGCACGTAGCCGCATTGGACCATATAAAACCAGGCGTATCTACATACAACCTAGGTACAGGCAAGGGCGTGTCCGTATTAGAATTAATCGCTGCCTTTGGCAAAGCCGCCGGCAAAACAATCCCTTATGAATTCTTGCCCCGCCGCCCAGGCGATATAGCTGCGTGTTATTCAACAGCGGAAAAGGCGTCAAAAGAACTTGAATGGAAAGCTGAAAAAACAATCGACGAGGCCTGCGCTGATTCTTGGAGATGGCAATCGCAAAATCCAAATGGTTATAAAGAATAGATAGCGAGTTTGTGCTAAAAGTTAATTCGTTTTTCTTCAACTACTAACGGTCTGTTCATAACTCTTATATTTATATTCAATATGTATTCGCCAATTAGACCTAGGAAGATTAATTGAATTGAGCCCATGAAAAATACTCCGACTGCTATTGGTGCCGTACCAATTGGAAAACTATCCCAGAACATTAGTTTTAATGCCAAATACACCAATCCGACCAAGAAACTTAAACCTGCAATTAGAAATCCCAATAACGTTGCTAGTCGGATTGCCACTTTGGAATATGACGTAATCCCCAACATGCCAATGTCATATAGTGAAAAGAAATTATTCTTGCTTTTACCATGTAGCCGCTTTGCCTGCTCATAGTTAATTTCTTTGCGTTCATAGCCAACTTCGGAAATAATACCGCGGAAATACGGCATTGGATCGTTTAGATTACGCATCACCTCAATAAACTTTTTATCATATAGGCCAAATCCTGTAAAATGTTCAATTTGCTCGGTTGAGGCTACCTTTTTAATCAATTTGTAATAAATTGAACGCAGTAGATACATGAATTTGCTTTCGCGACTGGTGTTTTTGATACCGATTACAATCTTGAAGCCATTCTCCCATTCAGCCACAAATTTGTGAATCATATCAATTGGGTCTTGAAAATCAGCACACATTATAATTGTGCAATCACCTGTTGTTTGCAACATACCATAGTACGGAGATTTTAGTTGACCAAAGTTTTTGGCGTTGAATATGGCTTTGACTTTTTTATCGCGTTTACATAACCCCGTCAATTTCTCACGAGTTTTATCTTTGGAATAATTATCAATAAATAATATCTCGTAATTATAGTTTTTCAGATTTTTACTAAATTCTTCAACGATAGCCTTATATAACAATTCGACATTTTCTTCTTCGTTATATGTTGGCACCATTATACTGATAGTTTTCATTTAATCTCCTTTGATTTAAAGCTAAAATTTTTGTGACCGAACCAACTAATTGCTGTAGTTATCATTATATTCAAAGCGCCGGCTAGATATTGGTTAATCCCCAACCAACCAACGACCACTCTCAAGAATAATAACCCAACACAGAAACTAACTAGATATACCAACGCGAATCTACTAATCTCACCCCAAGCTTTACTGCTACTGCGAAAAGTAAAAAACCGATTCCACAGATAACTGTTGGCCACGCCGATAATGGTCGCCGACGTAAAAGCGATTAGATAGTCAAAACCTAAAAATATAAATAGCACATAGGCGCCATAACCAACCGCCGTATTAATACCACCTACAATCAGGAACCGAAATTCTTGACGTTGTAATAAACTGACAATAAAATTCTTCATATATTAGAACCTAACCACGATCATATCCTGATAATCTATAATTGAATTCTTTTTAGGCCATCTATCCATATTAGGCATGTTATCACAAGCCTTTATATACTGAGCGGCGTTTGGCCTAACAAAGTAATAGCCGTGCATCTCCAAATAAATGAAAAGCTCCGTCTGAAGTTCATAAAAAGCACCCATGCCCCAGTTAATAAATGATATACCGTTTGATTGTGCGTGTTCTATGTTTGGGGGTTGAGTATATTCACCCAAAAAGACTACTGGTTTTTTATCATCGAAATTGCTCTTTATGGTGTTTGCTACATTAATCATAACCGTTCTCTCCTGCTGATACTGCATATTCTCATTATAGAACCACTTGGTTAAATCATAAGTTTGCATAGTCAAAAGATATAAGGCGGCTATGAATATCAAAGGTTTTATTTTTTTAGGAGTTTGATCATAAATTATTATTACCAAGAATGCTACCAAAGGTGCGATGGCTTGACATGTTCTATATGGCCCAGCTACACCCTGAACGAATATTAAAGAAAATGCACTAAGAATCAAGAATGCTGAGAATAATAAAAGCCAATAGTTCTTTTTTATAATAGACAGAGTCGTCATATATATAACAAAAACTGCAACAATTACTTGTAGAATCGTAATGGATAAATAATTATAAGGTATTTTAATAAATGAGTGGTAGACACTACTCAAAAACGGATGAATATTACCTATAACCCCATTGCTTACCCATTTTATAGACGTCTGCGCAAAAACACTTCTAGTAATATGATTAGTATCTATATATAAATTAGTTGCTATATATTCAATAATGATTGCTATAGCAGCTACACCCGCGAATACAAGAACATACCTCAGCCAATATTTTATATTTAATTTCTTATCATTACGATTGTAAAAATATTGCAAAAACGCAACCATTGCCAACCCCAGAACAAAGACTGATACAAAAGACTCATAAGTAGAAACGACTACTGTCATTAGCGCAATTGGTACCAATACCAAAGATATTAATCTTTTATTATTTATAAGGTATTCATATATGCAGATTATGGATATTACTGTAAGCAAATAACCAATACCAATTGAAAGTAAGGCTGTGTTAAAAATAAATATCTCATTTATCAATGGATAGGATATAAATATTGGTATAAAGAGAATGTAACATATTTTATTTAATTTATTATTGGTTATTCTTTTAAACAAACAGCAGTACAACAATCCAGCAAGAACCATTAATATGATACAAACTGCAGCTAGCCAAAAAGGCGTGAAGCCAACACCTCCAAGCAATTGGTTCAAGACAGCGGGGAAAAATCTACCTTGAGCTATTAATTCACCACCACCAAAATATCTAAGAAAAGATGAATCATCTGGGTTAATAGATGGATTAGTCAAAACAAAACCATACCCCAATATAATCGTAATAACTACAATCAATAATAAATATCTATTACTTAACAAAGAAATTAGTTCTTTTTTGTAATCAGATAAGATTTTTCTCATAACAACCCCATGCCTAACAGAATCTTAATAATAGATTTATATTAACATTTATTAGTTACAGCCGATACCAGAAAATCTCATATTATGGCCATTACTGCTTGTAATATTTAAAATATTATCAACTTTTGTGGTAAATTTTATTTTTTTGTATTGATCATTTATAGGCAACCTGGCTATTCCACCGCTATTATCAGAGATGATCAGATCACTAATATCTCCAATACTGGCCATTCTATACATAAAACAAACCTCTCCGGCATCACCAGTCGATGCGTCAGATTTGAATAATGACTTGAGCGAAATTGTTGAATTAGTAGGTATTTCATACTGCCAATCTATTGCTGATTTTTGTATCAAGCCATTTGCCGGTAGATTATTTGTGAATTGCAATGAATCAGTAATGACCGGGGTATCATCTGTTATTTTTGCAATGACTATAATGTCCTTAGTTATTGCGGGGCTATCGGGCATCATGGCGCCTTTCCCGTGCGGCCCCTGATATACAACCTTTAAATAAGGTATTTTCTCAATATCAGCAGGTTCTACACCGTGTATTACCACCGCGTCTATGCCAATGCTATGCAGGGCTGGAACGGTTTGAGGGTCAGAAAGATTTCTTATGGATGATCGCAAGATGTCATCTTGACTATTTGATACCACATTATTCAATAGCTTCTTTTTGTGAACTAACTGCATAGACAAATAATATACAGGTGAATTTGCCTCAGTAACTTTTTCTATTGGATATTCGGCAATAGTCTTTATATCTGCTTGATCTTTCAACCAATAATAGCCCTGCGAGGCGTTACTGTAACTAAACCTACCTGGTTCTATACCCTGAAACGGACCATAAGTTTGATATTGCATTAATATAAATAGAAATATAACAATATAAGATATAGTTTTAGCTAATTTTTTTAACTTAAGAGCATCACCAAAATAAGCTAAAGCTATCGCAAACAACACAGTAACCGCGATATTCACGACGACATATTCACGAGATATAACTCTCCAAACATTAACATGACTCAGTAACAAATATGATGGCAATGGAATACCAAATATATGGATAGGTGGTAATGCCATAATCATTGCAGCAATTGCTACAAAGAGAGTCCCGCAAACAATTAACTTTGAGTCACCTTTAAGCAGTTTACTTATATCCAATTTCTTTCCCCTAATTCTTTCCCAGAACAAAATTATGAAAAACAGACCTACAATAACCACCATTGCAAGGCTTATCCCTACAACATCTTCACTGAGACCACCGCTAGAAAATATATACATTGAATCGTGCAGTTTTTTACCATAGTCGCCCAATAACTTAAAGATGGAACTATCAGGGAATGGTAATAAATATTCACTAGGTACATTACTATAAGTTTTACCAGCATCAATAATATTATCTCTTGTCCCGACTACGGCAGAATTTATCTGCGAAGATTGAGTTGTTATTATAAATGCGAGAGGAAGAACTAATAAGATAAAGGCCCCAACAAATAATGCCATACTTTTTAATTTAGGAATGAATATAGATTTCTGGAACTTGCTCTTTCTTAATTTTATTAATCCTAGAATAAACCAGATAGACATCATAGGGGCAACAATGGTAATCGCTAGCAATGAAAAATAAGGGTCAAAGTAGAAACATGCTGCCAAAAGTACGGCCAATAAAATAGCTCTGGACTTCTTATAAGTAGTCATAAACGATAAAGATGCCCAAAGCACGCCTATTAGCAAGGCCTGAAAGCCATAACTTGGATGAACCCCAATTTTGACCTGAAAATATGGGGTAAAAGCTACAGCATAACCAGCGAGTAAGGCTATCCATCGTCTACCTTTTGTTATTGAATATATAAAACCAAACATAACGAGAGAGGCGCTCATATACCCTAAAATATTTGCGAGATTATACCCACATATAGGGCCAGCGATTTTAGATGTAGTCCATAATAACAAAGACTGACCAACTACAACAGCGTCAATAGGGCTGCCTAATGATTCGCCATTAGGGTAATTGGTAACATCAGAAAAACCGCCGACGGGAGGAGCATTGTCTACATTAGCGAATTTCCATATAGGCCCCGCCGTATTATCACCTAGCCCATTTAATGTATTGCCACAATCTGACAATGTTTGGCTAAAGCCCATATAAAACACTGTAAAGAAAAGATAGGTACAAATTGCGAATATAACAAACCAATTCTTTTTTAGAAAAGGCGGAATGGATCTAGATATAGATTTAAATTTATTCACTAATGTTATCCTGTTCATCCCATTAAATTAACAACTGCTCGTCGGAGCTTTTTAATGGTATAATTTTATTAATGTCAAATCCTATTGTATCATTAATAGTCCCAACAAAGAACTCATCTAACACATTAGGTCGTTGTTTACAGTCCATAAAAGACCAAACCTATAAAAATATAGAGATTATATTAGTAGATAATTTTTCCAATGATGAAACCTTAAAAATCGCCCAAAAATATACAAAAAAAACTTATTCAAAAGGTCCCGAAAGAAGCGCCCAAGTTAACTACGGTGTGTCAAAGGCCACTGGAAAATATGTATATAAGATTGACAGTGACTTTATACTTGATAAAAAAGTCGTCGAAGAATGTGTTAAATTATGTGAGTCTGGGTGCGATGCGGCAGTTGTGCATAATAGCCCAGATGAAAGTATAAGTTGGGTTGCAAGAATTAGACGTTTTGAAGTTGATATGTATAAATATAATCTTGATCATTCATCGGCTAGATTCGTTCGAAAAGATATTTATAAAAAGATAGGTGGATTTAACGCCTCAGTTACGGCCGGTGAGGATTATGATTTCCAAAATAAACTAAACCGAATAAAAGCCAAAATAGGATTTGCAGACGCCGAAGCTTTACACCTAGGGGAACCTCGCTCATTCTGGAAGCATCTAATGAAATATTATTCTTACGGTAAAGATTTTACTAATTATGGTTCAGTTGCCAGTTCTGAAGAAAAAAGCACTCAGTTGGGATTTTTTAGAAGTGTATATATAAAAAATTGGAAAAAATTTATCAAGCATCCAATAAAAGGCATTTCTTTTATTTTCTATCATACTCTTAAATATATCTTTGGTGGCGCTGGTTATATTGTTGCTAAGATCAAAAAAACATGAAAAAAAGCATATTAATATTCATAACTCTAAGCACTCTGGCCTCAGCAGTTAATTATGCAACATACCCGTTGCTCGGAAGAATATTGCCCGCATCGGAATATATCAGCATCACAATATCACTATCGCTACTTACTCAAATAACAACATTTCTTTCGTCCATAGTGGCCATAACTATAGGCCTATCCAAAAGTGATGATAATGATGGGACAAATAACAAAGTACAATCCCTACAATCATTACTTTTCAAGTTATTCCTCGTTCTAAATATAATATTCCTTGTTTTATCACCTTTGATTATGAGCCATATTAACACCCCTGTTTTGTTTGCTATCCCTATTAGTATTATGATGATGGTGTCTATACCAATCGCTGTCGTCTCTGGTTATTTGAACGGCAAAGGCCTAATGGTCAAGTTGGGCATATTGACTGTAATATCAGCTGGGTTCCAGTTCGCTGGCGGAGCTATAGCCGCATATACAACTCACAGTGGCTTCTTGTCGCTATTAACTATGTCGCTGGCACAAACTGGGGCTATATTCACTATTTACCTATTATTTAAAAAGAATAAACTGCCTAAAATATTATCTGTGTTCAAGCAATCAGAAACACACAATGAACGAAAATATATGCGGAGCCTATTGCTATATACGTTCTGTGCTTCTGTAGCCATCATGTTAATGAATCTGGTACAAATTGCCGACCTGTTGATCATTCAATCTTTAAATGATACTGACGTTAAATTTTACACTGACATATATGTAATCAGTCGAATCGTGTTCTTTGGTGGAATGATATTTATATGGCCTTTTTTGAGTGAAATAAATATCAAAGATCATCAGCCAAACAGAAAACCGTTTACAAAAGTAGCACTTATTTTTACAGCCATAACTATATGCTCAATCATAGGATTATTGTTCTTTGGTTCTTTTATAACCAACTTACTATTTGGCACAAATTATGACATCCAGTCAATCCAATTAATAGGTGTGTTGTCAGTTCTGTATAAATTCTTTTTCCTTATAATAACAGCGGCAACCTTATACTTTGTAGTCCTAAGAAATTATGCTGCTATATTTATATCCCTAATAACTGCTGGGGCCATATTCTCCTATGCAGCGCTCATAGACAAGGTTACTAATACTTTTGGTGCTTTAATCTCTCTAAACCTAATAGCTGGTATAGCGGCCGCAATATGTGTGCTACTCGTCCTATTTAGACAGATAAAACCCAAGAACTAAGAAGTTTTTATTTCTATTTCATTCTCGGCAATGTTTTTCCAATCATACCTTGGAATAAACTTCTGAGCCTTCAGGGCAAGAGCCGAGGCTTTTTTATTGTCATTGATTAGCCCCAATGTAGCCTGGGCAAAGCTCTTTATATCACCTACCTTGCACCAAATCACGTTATCTTGCCATATAGGCTCAATCTCTTTTAACTTGCTAACAACCACAGGTACACCGGCCGCCATTGCCTCGCCGATAACAATGGCCCAGTTTTCTTCATATGTAGGTAATAAAAATACTTTGCTGGAACTGATTATTTGAAATTTTTTGTCCATATCATAAATAACACCGAGAATGTCTATATTTTTCTCAAGATTATTAGTTTTGATATATTCTTTTACCTTAGATAATACATCTTCTGACCCATCACCAATAATACCCAGTTTTGCGTCTGGGTTTTTAGCCACAACAGCCTTCCAAATCTTTAATAGATCCAAAACTCCCTTGCCATAGTTTAAACGCTTCATAAAAACAGCGTCATATATCTTCTTCTTACCGGCTTTATCTACGATATTTCTAATAGTATCGTATTCAACTCCGCAATAAACTGCTCTAACTTTGTTAGGATTTACTTTTTTCATAGATATCAGCTTTTCCCTTGTCTGATCAGATACAGCCAATATTTCATCTGCAAAATGTTTTATAATCCAACCAGATATATAACGATTTAACCAATATGCATATCTTGGAATAAATGGTGTATTGCCTCGATTATCTTTCCATGGGTATTCTTCCACCCAGTGATAAACCGCTAACCATCTCGCACCACTTCGCCTTTTTAGCCGTAGTGCCGGCAGCACGTCATACAGATGCTCGCAAGAGCTATACACCACGTCACCATCAAATTCTTTTACGCCACTACGTCCGAAAAAGAAAGACCGCCAGCTAATCTTAAGATTACTGACAATCCCGCCCTCAACAACTTGATCAAGTAAATAAGCCTTGTCATATTTTTGATTGTACTTTTTTAAAAACTCTAAACCGTTTGGCGTAGTCAAGACACTTTTTTTTATAGATTTGGGGGCATATTTCATAATTTCGAGCAATCTCATATCGCCCCCCGACACAGAGACAACACCCTGGCTTTTTGTCATCCCGTTAAATATATAGATGGCTTTCAAATTAGTTATCTCCATTCAAAACTTTTATTATTCGCTCTGCCGATTTACCATCACCAAAAGGATTTGTCCATTTTACTTCTTTTTTCTTTAATAGCTCGTATTTTTCTAGGATATCAGATTTAGATATATAATCTAGTAATACCGATCCCCCAACATCAACTGTTTCTGGACGCTCCGTATTGGTCCTTAGTATAATACACTTTTTTTGCAAGATACATGCTTCTTCTTGGATACCACCACTATCTGTCATTATCATATCTGATTTTTTCATATAGTTCAGCAGGTCACTATACCCCAGAGGCTCTGTAACAATTATCTTGTTAAATGATTTTATATAATCAAGCTTTGAATTCAACCTAGGGTGAACCGGGAATATAGCAACCATACCTTCATCTTCACAGATGGATTGCGCGGCGGAAAGAATAGCCTCAAGACTAGTGGCACTATCTGTGTTTGAAGGACGATGAGATGTTAATAGCATAAACTTTTTATCTATATACGGTAGGTCTTTTTCTTGACTACTAATGGCTTTTACTGCATCGACAATAGTATTGCCTGTTATAAAAATATTTTTTTGATCTATACCTTCTGCTAGTAATATATCTTGTTGACGTTTTGTTGGAACAAATAAATAATCAGATGCGTGGTCAGTTAAAATACGATTATATTCCTCGGGCATTGTCCGATCATAGCTCCGAAGTCCGGCCTCAATATGGGCAACTTTAACACCTATCTTAATTGATACTAAACAACCGGCAAGAACAGTATTTGTATCGCCTTGAACAATTGCGACTGTGGGCTTTTCCTCCAATAATGCTTTTTCTATAGGGACTAACATGCTGGCTAACATCTGAGAGTGAGACCCGGACCCAACCCCCAATCTATATTTCGGGGGCTTTAATCCAAGCTCCTCAAAAAATATATCGCACATATTTCTATCGTAGTGTTGGTCTGTGTCTATAACAAAATAATCTATATTTTTATCTTCACAATATTTAATACAAGAATAAAGTTTTATAATTTCTGGGCGAGTTCCGAGTATAAATGCTATCTTAGTCATAATGGTTATTATACAGTTATAATCAAACTTGTTACAATAGTATACATAATGAGTAAAAGTAATGACAAAATGATCAGCATAATTATTCCCGTTCATAACGAAAAAGAAAATTTAGATTGGCATCATAAAAAAATAGTAAAGAATCTAAAAGATCTAAAGTTAAATTATGAAATTATATATATTAATGACGGCAGCACTGACGAATCACTAGATATTATAAAATTCATCGCAGATAAAGATTCGCTAACTAAGTTTATATCTTTTTCTAGAAACTTCGGCAAAGAGGCCGCAATATCTGCCGGTATGAAAAAGGCCCTGGGCGACGCAGTATTTATTATTGACTCGGATGGCCAACACCCGATTGAAATGATTGGCCAGTTTATAGCAAAATGGCAACAAGGAAATGATATTGTAATCGGAGTCAGAAAAAGCAACCAAGGCGAAGGCCTAATAAAATCCCTAGGCTCAAAACTATTTTATAAATTATTAAAAATTGTAGACAACAGCCATGAGGCTATACGGGCATCGACAGATTTTAGATTGGTTGATCGCAAAGTAGTTGACCAATACAATAAATTAACCGAAAGAAATCGAGTTTCTAGAAACCTGATTGATTGGCTTGGTTTTAAAAAAGACACCATACCTTTTGATGCATTAGCCCGCCATGCCGGAAAAGCTAGTTATTCATACAAAAAGCTAGTTAAACTAGCCATAGATGGGGCAATTAAACATTCAACCAGGCCGTTAAAATTAATCGGTATTTTAGGACTGATAATCTCATCTGTTTCGTTATTTTTAATAATTTTCTTATCAATAGAACAGTATTTATTATCAGACCCCCTAAGCTTGGCTATAACTGGTACTGCTTTTTTGGCGATATTTCTAAGCTTTTTAGTAGGTATTGTATTAACTTGTCAGGGGTTGCTCGCCCTTTACGTTGAAAATGTTTATTACGAAACACAGAATAGACCACTTTATATAATCAGTGAAGAGAATTAATGAAAATACTCTGGTTAACTTGGAAGGATAGATCTCATCCCCTAGCTGGCGGTGCAGAGTCTGTGTCCGGCGAGATAATGGACCGCCTAGTTCTGGACGGACACACCGTCAAGGTCATAACCGCCAGATATACCGATTCTATACCAAGAGAAAATGTCAATGGAGTTAATATTTATAGAGTAGGTAATCGGTATTCCGTTTATCTAAAGGCTAGGCAGTTATACAAAGCCGAGCTTTCCGGTTGGGCTGATTTGGTTATAGATGAAATGAACACTATACCATTTGGGAGCGGTTTTTATAACAAAACCAGAAATGTGCTGCTGTGTTATCAATTAGCTAGAGAAATATGGTTTTATCAAATGCCATTTCCCCTGTCACTAGTTGGTTATCTAATTGAACCGTTCATGCTGCGCAGACTATCAAAAAAATACCCAGTCGCCATAACCGAATCCAAAAGTACAAAAAATGATTTGGGCAAATACGGTTTTAATAATACAAATATTTTTCGCGTCGGCATGAGCCTACAACCCCTAACAAAATTGGACAAAAAACCGAAAAGCAATATAGTACTGTCCCTAGGAGCAATCAGGCCGATGAAGCGCACCCTTGACGCCATCAAAGCCTTTGAAATAGCTCGAGATAGCAATGACGAGCTCAATATGGTAATCGCCGGAGACAAAAGCGGCAAATACGCTCAAAAAGTAATAAAATATGCCTCAAAATCCAGACATGCCAATGCTATCAATATAGCAGGCCGAGTTAGTAATACTGAAAGACTAAACCTTATGAGAAAAGCTGACGTAATTCTAGTGGCATCGGTAAAAGAAGGCTGGGGTCTTATTGTGACCGAAGCCAACAGCCAAGGAACCCCGGCGATTGTGTATGACACCGACGGGCTACGAGATAGTGTCCAGAATAATGTAACTGGTATCTTGGTGCCAAGTTTAAATTATAGGACTATGGGCAATAATATAAATAGCCTGTTGGCAGACACTAAAAAATACGAATCTTTTAGACTGGCCGCCTGGGAATGGAGCAAAGAATTCACTTTCGAGAATTCATACAAAGATTTTCTAAAGGCAGTCAACATAAAAAAATAAAAGAATATACTGTTTAAGCTTTATGTGGTATAATAAATAAGTAAACTATATCTATAGGGCAACTATGAAAAATTCATCAAAAAAAAATAAAACAAGCATTAAAAAAGTTATCATTATAACGGCTATTAGCTTGTTTATTGCATTATCTACTATTGTTGCTTATTTATTTTTCAATAACCCAATAAACAAAGCTGAGACTAGATCCGACGACCAAACGCCCGCGACACAGGCCATCGATTACAACCCTCCAACTGCTGAGCAAAAACAGGCCGGTGAGGCTAAAAAAACAGAGAAGCAGACAATAACATCAGCTAGTTTTACAACCTCGGTTACAGCTAACGATACAGCGGGCATTGTCCAGATTAGAAATATAATCAATGGAGCAATCAGTAACGAAGGGACTTGTAATTTAACAATGACGAGCGGCAATATAGTAGTCACAAAGTCCGCCAATACGTATGCCCTACCCAGTTCATCAACTTGCAAAGGATTCGATATTAACCGTAATGAGTTACCGGCTGGTAATTGGCAAATCACCCTAACCGTCACGATTGGCAGCGAGAGCGCTACTGTTAGTAGCGAGAAACTACTGGAATAAGATATGCGTAGTTTAATGGCTAAATCACTAATAACGGCAACTACCCTATTTATAGGGATATTCATACTAACAGTCACACCTATTAATGTGTCTGCTGCACCGGTTGTCGGGTTTGAAGCTGGCCGAATTATCGATGATGCCGTATTCACAAATAAACAATCAAGGAGTGTCGCCCAAATTCAGGAATTCCTAAATAGCAAAGTCCCAGTCTGCGATACACAGCATTCAGGTTATTATGGTCAAAGCGGAACATTTTATGGCCCATCTTTTATATGTTTGAAAGATTTTTATGAAAATTATTCGAGCACATATAGCTTAAGTTTTAGCTATAAGGACAAACAAGGTAATACCCAAACAGGTACGCGAACTTATTTTAGAAATAACGCCTATGAATATAAATCACTGACCGCAGTATACCCTGATAATCCCAACGACCTTAATAATACAAGTTACAGTATTAATGGCAATTATGCATACGGTTATCTTCTAAAGGGAGAGATAAATAATATAAATGGGACTATCCCATCTGGCGCAATTTCGGCAGCTCAAATAATATACAATACTGCTCAAGAATTCAACATCAACCCACAGGTCTTGATAGTGCTACTACAAAAAGAGCAAAGCCTAATAACTGATACTTGGCCAGAGCCATATAAATATCAATCCGCAACTGGCTATGGTTGCCCGGATACGTCACCATGTAGCGCTGGCTATGCTGGATTTACCAACCAAGTCCGAAACGCTGCAGAAGATTTTCACTTAGCATTAACGCCAGGGTCTAGTTATTGGAGCGGTTGGTTATTAAATACCAACAACCAAATACCCTACAGCACAAGCTCGTCCTGTGGGTCTAGCAACGTCTATATACAGAACCGAGCAACCTGGGCGCTATACACATATACCCCATACCAGCCAAATTCGGCCACACTAAATGCCGGATATGCATCCGGTGGAAATTGCAGTGTCGGCGGAGAAGGCAATCGTAATTTTTACCAATATTTTAAGGATTGGTTTGGCCCCACCACAGCCTCACCAATATATGGGTACTCCATTGTATCGCAAAAAGCATATAGTGATAGTGGGTATCAATCTGAGCTGCCATCACCATTAAACATTCAGCCAAATTCTGAGGCATATATAAAAATAGTCATAAAGAACACAGGTAACCAAACATGGTACAAAAACTCACTACATATGGGGACAACGTCACCTATGGATAGATATTCTCGATTTCACGATTCTTCATGGTTAGGCCCAAACAGACCAGCCGAGATGCTAGAAGAAAGTGTAGCACCTGATGAGAATGCCACTCTTAGATTTAAACTAGACGCACCCGGACAATTGGGAAGCTATAATGAATCATTCGGAATATTAATAGAGGGGCAACTTTGGCTAAACGGTGATATCTCATTACCAATAAACATATCGTCACCTGTCGACTACTACTCTGTAGAAACTACGTCATTCAAAGCCTTTAGCGATATTGCCCGGACTAAAGAATTGGATAATTATAATATATCTAATTTTACTAGGTCAAAGATATATATAAGAGCGATAATAAAGAATACGGGGAATAAGACCTTCCCAGCCAGCCTGACTAAGATTGCACCGACACAGCCAAACAATCGAGCTAGCATATTTGCAGACGATTCTTGGGCTAACAGCAGCAGAGTCACGGCAGCAAAAGAAGGAGATATATTACCACAAGCAACCGGCACATTTGATTTCTCTATAACCTTACCAGACCAACCAATTATTAATACAACTGAAAAATTTGGGATGTTAATAGAATCTCAAGTTTGGTTATCAGATGATATAGGGACATTAACAATAAACTCAAGAGCTAGACCAGCCCCTGAAATATTAAAGTACCAAACCCTAGAAATCGGCCAATATCTTTTATCATATGACGAGCGATTTAGGTTGATACTGCAAGGTGATGGCAACCTTGTCCTATATTCACCATCTAGAGCAATATGGTCAACCGGCACTGCCGGCAAAGGTGGAGCACATCTAGCCATGCAAGATGACGGCAACCTAGTATTATATAGATATGACTGGAAGCCTTTATGGCAGACTGGCACTAGCGGTAAAAACGCCCAAAAGTTTATAATACAGACCGACGGTAACCTGGTTTTATATTCCTCAAATCTATTGCCCCAATGGGACTCTCACACAGACGGTAAATTTTAGTTTCAAGATACTGGATGATAAGATACTAAACCTGTTATAATACACCTTAGTTTTATGAAAAAAGTTTTTATCGAAGGTCTCGGATTAGTTGAAAGTCACTTTAGTGGTGTGGGCCAATACATACTTGGAATAATTAGAGGGCTAGACGAAATAGTTGAAGAGAACAAGATAAATGGTATTAAAACTCCTAGGATCAAGGTAATAATCCCTATTGATTGTGTAAAAAAGTTCAAAAAGTTTGGGTTTAAACATATAGGCTACAAAACATTCCCATTAAAATTTAGATATATGGCGGGCTTAGATCATCGTGGCAAACTACCATTCATAGACCTATGGTGTGGACCGGGATTTTATCTATTCACCAGGTTCACTGCCATGCCATTGTTACTTAGCAAATACGCCGTCATCGTCTATGACATATCATTTGAGCTTTACAAGCAATTTTCTGAAGAAAATAATGCGAAGTTTTTATCACCGCGCACTAAGTTGGCTGTAAAATCTGCCGAAAAAGTTATAACCATTTCGAAAAATGCAAAAAAAGAAATAGTTGATTTTTATAGTGTTGAACCAGATCGAATACTAATAGCGAACCCTGCAGCCGACCAAAGACAACTTTATCGAAGAAGCGAAAAAGAGGTAGAAAGGGTCAAACAAAAATACGGCATAAACGGCAAATACATACTAGCCCTATCTAATCTTGAACCTAGAAAAAACCTGGACGGTCTGGTTGATGCATACTGTCAATTACCAAAACATATAACCAATGAAGTAAGCCTATTATTAGTAGGCGTTAACGGCTGGAAGACAGAAAAGCTATTCAATAAGATAATCAGTAAAGTTAATGAAGGGTTTAATATAATACGCCCTAGTTGCTATATTGATGATAATGACAAACCAGCGATATTTTCTGGAGCTGAAATGTTGGTATATCCTAGCCATTATGAAGGTTTTGGCATGCCACCACTAGAAGCGCTTGCCTGTGGCACACCGGTAGTTTGCTCTGACAATTCATCATTACCAGAAGTAGTTGGTGACTGCGCTTTAATGGTACCTAGCACAGACACAAATGCGATAAAAAATGCCATGGAAAAAACACTAGCAGACAAGAATATCAAAAAGACCATGATAAAAGATGGACCAAAACAGGCTGAAAAATTTAACTGGAAAGAGTCCGCTAGAGTTTATTATGAAGTTATAAAGGAAAATATATAGTATGAAGATTGCTATAGATTTATCAGTGCTGCAATCATATCACAGGCTTAGAGGCATAGGTGCCGTTGCTATAAATTTCATAAACCATTTGCCAGACACGGCCAAAAAAGAAAACAAATTTATATTTTTTATAAATAAAAATGACGAAGATCTAGCCTTTAAACCCCTAAACCTATCTGGCATTGACTTTGAAATCCGCTATTTTAAAAAAATCGATTATATTCAATTGCCCGGTATGTTAAGGCTTATTTCAAAAATATTTTACAAAGCAAAGGGTTGCATCGAATATATAACTGGCGACCCGCGTATATCCAAAAAACAATTAAAAGATGTCGATAGATATATACAATTTGACCAAATCCAAAAACTACCAAAACAAGCACGTAAAAAAGCAATCCTTATAATATACGATATTATCCCCTACGCTCTTAAATACGATTACCTAAGCCCCTATCGGATAGCTCGCTCTAATGGGTTGGGACGTAAAGCAGCCTTTAGATCGGCGTTTTTAAGACGACAATACAAGATAAGAACAACGCTCAATTGCAAACGAGCAAGAACATTAATTGCTATCTCTGAAAACACCAAAAAAGACTTTGTAAAATATTTCAATATAAACGAAAAAAAGATAAAGATTGCACTACTGGGTGTTGACTTAAAAAAAGGCAAAGACAAAGATAAGGCCAAAAAACCTGATTTAAACGAATATAAAACCACCATGTGGGGTTCTGTATTGAATAAAATAGACCTGGGAGAAAAACCATTTATTTTATTCGCCGGTGGGATTGACCCTCGAAGGAAAATCACTGAGTTATTGGCAGCCTATAATAATCTACGCGCTAGAGGAATTGATATATCGCTAGTTTTATCTGGGGATTCAATGGATGGACTAGAAAACTTAAAGAATGATAAAATGAAAAAATATTTAACAGATAGTAACTCCTATAACGAAGATATACATTTGATGGGGTACGTCTCTAATGAAGAACTAAACTGGCTTTATGGCAATGCCTTGGCTTTTGTGTTCCCTAGTATATACGAAGGTTTTGGATTGCCCGTATTAGAGGCTATGGGGCATGGGTGTCCCGTAGTAACCTTTGATAATACATCCATTCGTGAGGCTGGCGGAAAAGACGCCATATATGTCAAAGATTTTATAGAAATAACGGATTCTATACAAGATTTAATGGACAACCCAGCAAAGAGAGCTCGCCTACTAAAAAGTGGTGTAACCAGGTCTCAAAAGTTTACCTGGGAAAAGACCGCTGAATGCATATTAAAAGCTCTCGAGTAAAATAACTAGGATATCTTAACGCCAACAGTAGGTGCTACTGAATATGGGTTGCTCTTGTCATTAACAACCTGAAAAGATATTGCCTCGTCCCACCACTGCAACGTATCACCATTAGAACTGGATAATACTGCTGGGTCAATTGTATATTTGCCTTGATTGAAAATATTAGGGAAAGACCAGCTGATATGCACAGTTTTGTTTTTGTCATCAAATACTAGTTTTGGATTCTTGCCGATAGATATATTGGTATTAGTACCGCATATTGGATGGCCTTTTTCATCTTTGACAGTAAATCCAGGATTTATTGTATCGCTAAAGCCGCTTGCACTAACAATACGATATGAAAACTCTATATTCTTGTCCTCAGCCCCAAATACTTTTTTGGATAATGCCAAGTCAACGATATCTACTCCGCCAGAGCCCCATTTACTACTAGCCTTAACTTGATTAGCACTAATATTATTCTCTACATGGGTATGCAAAAATAATTTTGTATATTCTTTTGAAACATCCTCTGCGCTACCTGAGCAAATTATCTCGTTATGATCAATTAATATCGCCCTGTCACAATATTCGCGCACTGCCGACATATCATGACTGACAAATACGACTGTTTTTTTGTCTTTTTTAAGCTTTTTAAAATATTCAAAACATTTGCGTTGGAAATCGGCATCCCCAACCGCCAAAACTTCGTCAATCAGTAATATATCTGATTCGGCCAATATTGTGGCTACAGAAAATGCTAATCGAACCTGCATACCAGATGAATAATTCTTCAACTTTTGGTCCATAAACCGATCAAGCTCAGCGAAGTCTACAATTGCTCGATATTTTTCATCAACTTCTTTTTCAGAAAAACCTAATAGCGCACCATTTAGATACGTATTTTCGCGTCCTGTGAGCTCTGGGTTAAACCCGACACCTAATTCAATAAAAGGTACCAATCGCCCATTTACGGCCACGCTGCCGACATTTGGCTGGTATATACCAGCAATTATCTTTAGCAGTGTACTCTTACCACTACCGTTGCGCCCAACTATACCAAAGAACTCGCCTTTTTTGACATCAAAGTTTATACCTTTTAGGGCATTCTGGACTTCAAATTTCTTGCGGTTTTTGTTGAACGGATTTACGAACAGGCTTTTTACACTGTCGGCTTTGTCATGTGGCAATTTAAAGTTTTTTGAAACTTTTTTTACACTAATTGCTATATCGTCAATCATTATATTAACTCCGCAAAACTAGCTGATTTTTTCTTGAAATATCTGGCACCGATAAACGCGAATATTATAACAATAGCTATTGGCACTAAATGCATCCAGGGATTATTGAACGCGCCCGAGATCGTCATTGTATCCTGCGTTATCACAAAGTAGCGTGCATCCTGGATAATTTGAGCAACTGGGTTTAACATCATTACCTGTGCGGCCGTTGCGGACATCGCAAAGACCATAGTAATCGGATAAAGTATAGGCGTAGCGTAAAAACCAGCCTGCAGCACCAATTCCCATATATAATTTATATCCCTGAAACGGACATACAGCGCGCTTAGTATAAATGCGATAGACAATGCAAACACAAATAATTCTATTGCCAAAGGTATTAGCCACAGCATATTTAATGTAAATGGCACATGGTTTAAGAACATAAATAGCGATATTACTACTGTATTAATAGCCAGATTAATTAATGCCGAAAAAGACCCTGCTACGACCACCACATAACGCGGGAAAGCCAATTTGCGCAATAGATCACCTTTGCTCACAATTGCAGACAGCCCATTGTTAGTAACCTCTACAAAATAATTCCACAAAACTATACCCAGTAACAGATAAACAGCAAAATATGGGATACCTTCGCCGACCTTTAGAAAACGCACAAAAACTATATAAAGAATGCTAAATAGCGCCAATGGACGTAGTAATGTCCATACATAGCCTAGCGCCGAGCCCTTATAGCGAAGTTTGAAATCAGTTATTACTAGCTGTCTCAGCAGAATAATAGAGTAACGATATTTTTTCTTTAGTTTATTTAGAAAATCCACAGTAACCCTTATTATAGGGGCAAAACATCAGTAAATCAATGTTATACTGTGTATATGGAAAAAGAGAGAATAGCAATATCAGGAGTAAATGGCTTTGTCGGTCATCACCTAGCACAAGAGTTAAATAATGCCGGGATATCGGTTATAGGCATCGGTCAAGAACAAGCCGCCAGCCCTAATTTGTCTGGCCTGGTAGACGAATACCATCAAGCCGACCTGATCGAAGCGTGGCCCGATATAGCAGGCGTCAAGGCAGTCATACACCTAGCAGGCTTAGCAGCAGTTGGACCATCTTTTGATAAACCGCAAATCTACATCAACGCAAACAGCTCAATGGTAACCAACCTGTGTGAATATTATGCAAAAAAAGACAAAAAACCGCGCATAGTATTAGTCAGTAGTGGTGCCATATACAGCCCCGATCAGCAAATGCCAATCAACGAAGCCGGCGAATTAGGCCTAACCTCACCCTATGCCGTCAGTAAGGTTCTAAATGAGAATCAAGCAACCTACTACCGTAACCGCGGACTAGATTGTGTAGTTGTACGACCGTTTAACCATATCGGACCCGGCCAAAACACCGGCTTTATTCTGCCAGATTTTTATGATCGCCTATCAAACCTAGCAGACGGAGAAACCTCAATTACTACCGGTAATATTGAAACAAGACGAGATTATACCGATGTGCGAGACATAGTCCGTGCATATGGAAAAGTCGCCCTAGCTGATACGTTAAAATTTGACACGTATAATATATGCTCTGGACGTAGCCTGTCAGGGTCGGAGATATTAACCGAACTAAAAACTGCAATGAATATGCCAGACGTCAGTTTTACAATCGACCCCACACTTGTCCGCCCAACTGACCCGCAAGAAATAATTGGCGATTCTTCACGAATTAAAAACGAACTAGGATGGATGCCCGAAATAGACATCCATCAAACAGTTACTGATTTTGTGAAATCTAAATCTTCTTAGATTCAATAGCCAGGTCGCTTTCGACCATCAATTTAACTAGGCCTGGGAAATCAACTTTGCGCTTCCAGCCCAATTCTTTTTCGGCTTTTGATGGGTCACCCAATAACAAATCTACTTCGGCAGGTCGCATAAATGCTGGGTTCTGCCTGACATAAGGTTTCCAATCATCTATACCAATTTCTTTGAAAGCTAGGTCTAGAAACTCGCCAATCGAATGTGTCTCACCTGTTGCCAACACATAATCATTAGGCTCATCTTGCTGTAACATTCTCCACATGCCTTCTACGTAATCACCGGCGTAGCCCCAGTCGCGCTTTGGCCACAAATCACCTAATTCAATATGGTCTTGTTTGCCTAATTTAATTCGCGCCACTGCATTTGTGATTTTGCGAGTAACGAATTCTATGCCACGTCGTTCACCTTCGTGATTGAATAAAATGCCCGATACTGCAAACATTTTGTAGCTTTCGCGATAGTTTTTTGTAATCCAATATCCGTAAAGTTTAGCTACGCCATATGGGCTGCGTGGATGAAAGGTTGACGTCTCGTTGTAGCCTTTTTCTGGTCGATTGTATTCCAGCCCGCCAAACATTTCAGATGTTGAAGCCTGGTAAAAACGAACTTTATTCTCAGGATCGGTAAAGCGAATAGCCTCTAATATGTTTAACACGCCCTTACCAGTAACGTCGTTAGTCAATTGAGGAACCTTGAAAGAATGTCCTACGTGACTAATAGCAGCCAGATTATACACCTCGTCTGGTTTTGCAATTTGCATAGCCCGAACCAATGATGAGTAATCTGTCATATCACCTTCAATCAATGTCACATAAGGATATTCTGCAACTGTAGCTTCACGCTTTGGATTTTGTTGGCCACGTATCAGACCAAAAACTTCATAGCCTTTTTCGTGTAACAATTTTGCCAGATGGCCACCATCTTGACCTGTAATACCAGTTATTAATGCTCTTTTTGTAGCTTTTGCCATAATTCTCTTCCCGCAGTTTCAACTGCAATGATTCTATATTAAGTATTAATTATATACCAACCCGTCTGCTGTTGTATACTATTAGTAATTATGAAGCATATCGTCATTGATGCCCGTATTATTAATAGCTCTACTGGGACTTACGTAGAGCGTCTGTTACATTACCTGCAAGAAATAGACCAGACCAATAAATATACCGTCCTAGTCCCCAAAAAGGACCTGGATTTTTGGAAGCCAACTGCCAAAAACTTCACCGTTGCGGCCGCAGATTTTCCTAATTATTCATTAGGGGAACAGATTGGTTTTAAAAAGTTATTAGACGGCCTGAGCGCCGATTTGGTGCATTTTTGTATGCCCCAACAACCTATCTGGTATCGCGGCGCCCACGTAACAACAATCCACGATTTGACGTTGTTACGCGTATATAATTCTGACAAAAACTGGCTGACTTACCATATAAAACAATTTGTGGGCCGATTTGTGTTCAAACATGTCGCCAGATCTAGCCAACAAATAATCGTACCCACGCAGTTTACAAAAAACGACTTGTTGTCATTCGTAAATATAACGCCCAAAAAAATAACCGTGACATACGAATCAGCCGACATATCAATCGACAAACTAGAGGCATATAAACATCCTTTCAAACGCTTTATCCTGTATGTTGGTCAACAAGGTGATTATAAAAACATCAAACGGCTAGGCGATGCGCACCAGCAACTGCTATCAAAACACCCCGACCTGGGGCTGATATTAGTCGGTCGAATGAATGACCGAACACAGGCCAATAAAGACTATTTTGACAACAAGCATTATAAAAATATCCATTTCACCGGATTTTTACCAGACACACAACGTGATTGGTTGTACAAAAACGCCGCGGCCTATATATTTCCATCACTATCAGAAGGTTTTGGGCTGCCGGGGCTAGAAGCAATGGGCTACGGTGCTCCAGTTGTCAGCAGTAATGCGACCTGCCTGCCAGAAGTTTATGGTGATGCGGCCATATATTTTGACCCCAATTCAACCGACGATATGGCTGACGCGATTAGAAAAATATTAAACAATGACAAACTGCGCGACGAACAGATCAAAAAAGGTTACCAGCAGCTAAACAAGTATTCTTGGCGCAAAATGGCCACCGAAACGCACGACGTATATCTAAAAGCTCTAAAATAAAACTACCATCCATATAAAATATCAGGTCTAGAATCCACCTGTTTTAGGTGTAGGATATTGACTTTGCAACACGCTTAAACTTAAATGAACGCGATTGTTGTATACTATAAATAACCATGAATGAAATAATAAAAAAACGAATAATAATTATCCGCAACGGTAAATCTGTAGATTTTGGCGGGGGTGAGCGGTTCGTCGTCAATCTAGCCGAAGAATTAGCTAAAGATAACTGCGAGACTTTAATAGTATCTCAATCATCTAACCTGCTGGAATTTGCCGGGGACCACGGCGTCAAAACAACCCGCGGCAAATGGTGGGCAGGGCAAAACTCTAAACTAGCCCGTTTCCTGCCGATATATTTTATTTGGCAAGTTATCCTGACCGTCTGGTATATCGGGTTTTTTACAAAGAAGCGCCCAAATGCTATCC
Source organism: Candidatus Saccharimonadota bacterium (assembly GCA_037129535.1). Lineage (GTDB taxonomy): Bacteria > Patescibacteriota > Saccharimonadia > Saccharimonadales > Saccharimonadaceae > UBA1547. The sequence goes on from JBAXUT010000001.1 coordinate 85,117, forward strand.
ATATCCACAGCAAAGACGATTTCATCGCTGCAACTATCGCCGGCAAAATATTGGGTAAACGAGTTATTTGGACGGATCACGGCGAACTGAAGACTGCCTGGAAAAACGTCGAAATAGCCCTGCGCAATCCCATCGGTAAAATGATACATTCGGCCGCAAAACGAGCTGACAAGATAACCTTCTTTAGCGAAAGCGAACGGATGCTGGTCAGCGAAAACCTATCGGCTGGTGGCGTCGTCTGGCAAAAAATGACTGTCATCCACAAGGGTGTCGTCGATACAGCCAACAAATATACCAAACTAACCAGCGGCAAAACTTTCAAATACTGTATCTGCAGCCGGCTAGTCGCCCAAAAAGGCATCGGCGAAGCTATTGGCGCTTTTAATAAATTATCCAAGGATTATACTAATACCAAACTGGTCATTGTCGGCGATGGCCCCGAATCAGCTAAATTCAAGCGCGACACTATAGGCAATAAAGATATAATCTTCCTAGGCCATCAAGAAAACCCACTGATAGATATGAGTAGCGCCGACGTCTTTATTCAGCCCAGCTATCACGAGGGGCTTAGCACGGCTTTGATACAGGCTAGTATGCTGTCTTTGCCTATTATCGCAACCGCTGTTGGTGGCAATGTCGAAATAATCCACAAGGGCACGACTGGTATATTAATACCTCCCCACGACGCGCTGGCGCTGTATGAGGCAATGAAACTGGCTTATGATGACAAAGTATTACGCCAAAAGATAGCCAAGGGTGCCCGATCTCAATATGAAGATATTTTCCAGTTTGATCACATCGTAACCGAACAGTTTTTGCCATTATATGAAAATACCAAACACAAATCCTAAGCGCCAGTATCATAATACCCAGTAATAGTGGTTGGGATAAATATCAAAATGAAGAATGTATGAAAAAATCAGCATTCTGATTACTGCAAACAAAGACCACTTTATTTTGTCAAAGAATACCACAAAAGCAAGGTTGTATAGACAGATCAGTAGGTTTAATCTTGGATATCGGTGTCGGGCTCGATATTATCAGCTGGGGCGATAGTTAGGCGACGGTCACGACCTTCGCCTGTAGAAAACGTCTTGATGTCGCCATATTCGCCTGCAACCTGGTGAACTATACGACGGTCAGATGCATTTAAATCTAGGGTGATGGGTTGACCAGATTTGCGCACTTCTTCGACCCACTCGGTAGCTTGTTTGGCTAGGCGATCGTTGCGTTGGCGCTTGTAATCGGCGATGTCGATATTAACACGAGTTAATTCACCCTCTTTGTTGCGAAGCACTGTTGAGACGATATATTGCAGGCTACGCAGCGTCTCGGCGTTACGACCGATAAACAGGCTATTTAATTCATTAGACGGCACAGACAGCTCGATAACGTCTTCGTCACAAGTTGATGACACGGTAATATTAGCGCCAAAGAAGGAGAGTAGATCTTCTAAATATTTTTGTGCAAATTGTATTGATTGTTCTTTGTCCATGTTAAATCTCCTTATTTTTTAAACTTTTTCGGTGCCGTATCCTTTGCGACGATACGGGTTATTGTGCCCTCGGTAGCCAGTTTGGCACGGGCTTTGGCGGTAGCTTTTTTGCCTGAAGTTTTGTCGGTTGCCTCATCTGCGATGGCAATCATTTCGGTCGCATCTTTTTGTAAAATACTGCGTTGTTGCAATACCGCAACTAGGTTAGAAACCGTGTAATAAAGGGCGAGTGCACCCGGCAGACTAATCATAATAAAGAACATCATAATAGGTAGGAATTTGGTCATTTTACTCATAACAATCGCGTTCATCTCACTTTGGTCAGCCTGTTTACCATCGGCAGCTTCGGCCATAATATCGCGAAGTTTTTTCTTGCTGGTTTGTTGTGGGGTTGTTTGTTTGGACATAATATATTGGGTAATCACAGCGCCAATTGCCAAAACCAACAAAACTATGCCGTCAAAGCTGAAAAAATTTGCCGACGCGGTCTTGGTAAGGTCTAGAAAACCAAGCATTTTATTATTGAAATTGTCAGGATTTTCGACGATGACGCGGATAGGTTCAAAACCTTTTAAAAAGCCGTAGGCGAATGTATCGATTTTGTCGCGGTGGATAGTAAAAAACTGAATAACAGTATAAAGAGAGATGAAAATAGGTAACTGTATTAATAAAATACCGATTGAACGAAATGGGCTGACATCGTGTTTTTTATACAATTCCATCATCGCCATACTTTCGGCGCGCTTGTCGCCCTTGGTGGCTTTTTTTATTTTGACCAGTTCGGGTTGTAGTTTTTGCATCGCTTTGACCTGATGAAGCTGTTTTTTAACCAGTGGCCACATTGCAAAACGGATAATAATAGTAAATATAATCAATGCTACACCAAAGTCACGCCCAGGAATCAGGCTATAAATCCCAAGTAATAAGTTAAAAATTGGCTGAACAATCAATGTCTCAAATATATTCACTAGTAAACTCCAAAACTGCTATTAATTGTAGTTAATTATAACAGTTTTTTAAAACTTTTTACAGCCAGGCTAGATTTTAACAATCCCCGCTTGGTTTAATATTTGACTTAATTGCGATATTATTTCATCGTATTCAATATCTCGCATTTCAGGCGAAGTAATCACAAAAACAATATCAAATACATCTGTAAATTCTGGTAACTGCGTTCGGATATATTCATAAACTCGCCTACGTATCCGGTTGCGACCAACGGCGCTTTTAAGCACTTTTTTACTGACCACTACGGCTATACGAGAGTTTTTACGGTGTGGGTTTTTGTTTACCTTCATTATCACCAAACGCGTGCGAAAAGCCTGACCGTTTTGATAAACATAACGCAGACTACCGTGACCATGGAACCGATTAGTAAAAGTTATCATCTATCCCCCATTATACTCCACAACATCATCCTCTAAATCATTAAAATCTATATAACTTTTTTCTTGACCGAGAAAAAAGTTATATATAAAAAACATATTAAAATATATTAGAGAGTATAAGGATTTATTAAGAGATACTAAAAACCCCTATCATATTGATAAGGGTTTTATGTCCGTCAGTTTATTTAAACTGTTAGTTTAGCGCGGCCTTTGGCTCGACGACGTTTTAGAACGTTTCGACCGTTTTTAGTAGCAACGCGTGCACGAAAACCATGCGTAGTAGCACGATGACGGGTGTGGGGTTGGAATGTTCGTTTTGGCATATCTGTAATAGTGTATCTAAAATCCCCCGTTTTTACAAGGTGTTAGTTGTATTTTGTGCGATACGGTTATTTGATATATAAAAACTATCCCCAGTTTCCACATATTTTTCCACACATTTACTGAGGTGGTTAGTAATTGTGTATAACTGATACCCCTATACCACCTCAATCAGTTGTTAATATTACAGGTTGTGGAAAACTATCCAGTTAAGTATACTAGTAACTAATAAAGAGTGTTTGAAAGAGGGTTATTAATATGCATAACGCGTTGTGGCAAAGTGTGCTGGGTGAAATCGAATTGACGGTATCACACGCTACATTCACAACTTGGTTTAAAAACACCGAACTGGTAGACAATAGCGACGCCGGTGTAGTAATATCTGTCCCAAATATCTTTGCCAAAAAGCAGTTTGAAGTAAAATTTAACGACCAAATTAAAAATATACTAGAGAAAAACGGCGTCAACGCAAAACAAATTAACTATACTGTTAATATATCTGGCAAGCGCACTCGCGTAAATCGTGAAACTACAGTTGATCTGTCGGCACCCAAAATAACAGCCGATGAATTGATAATACCCAGCAACACCAATTCTCAACAAGCCACTCAAAACACTGGTGGGCTTAACCCGCGCTATACATTCGATAATTTTATCGTAGGTTCTAGTAATGATTTGGCCTATACCGCCAGCCGTGCTGTATCTGAAAACCCAGGTGTCAAATATAATCCTATATATCTATATGGTGGTGTTGGTTTAGGTAAAACTCACTTGATGCAGGCAATCGGTAATGAGATTATCAAAAAAGACCCCAAAGCCCGCGTTTTATATATCAGTAGTGAAACATTCGTCAATGAGTTCTTGGATTATATCCGATTCAAGAAAAAAGGCTTTTCAGACAAATATCGCAATGTTGATGTGTTAATAGTTGATGATATGCAGTTTATTGCTGGTAAAGAAAAAACCCAGGAAGAGTTTTTCCATACTTTTAACCATCTACACCAAAATAATAAACAAATTATCATCAGTAGTGATAAGCCACCTAAAAGCATCCCAACCCTAACTGAACGTCTGCGCAGCCGATTTGAAATGGGAATGACTATTGATATCCAAATGCCAGATTTTGAAACCAGGTGTGCAATTCTTAATATTAAAGCATCTTTATCTGGTGTCACACTAAACCAAGAAACAACTGAATATCTAGCGAATAATATTAAAACTAATATTCGTGAGTTAGAGGGTGCATTAAATCAATTACTGGCTTATGCCGAAATGCGCGGTATTGAACCAGATATATCAACTGCCGAGGGTTTAATTGGTAATATTCGTCATTCTAGACCACAACATATATCATGCAAAAAAATTATCGAGGCAAGTGCAAAACATTTCCAAATTAATGTGAGTGAAATTTGTGGTGATAAACGCGATAAACATATTGTTGTCCCTCGCCAAATTGCGATGTATTTACTGCGTAGTGAATTACATCTGAGTTTTCCTAAAATTGCTGGTGAATTAGGTCGTAAAGACCATACAACCGCTATTCATTCAGTTGAAAAGATTGAAAAAGCTATAAAATTAGATTTTATGATCCGCGAACAAGTAGCGTCTATTCGGGAAAAATTATATGCCTAATATATGTGTAAAAAATGTGTACACACAGCGGATTAACTTTAGTATACCTAGTGGTTATATATCCACCAAACCTAATATAATAACCAACAACCAACCAACACAGTGGGTAAAAGGTTTATTTATCCAACCATTTATACTATTTTTTACCCATACCCTATCCACAACTAAAAAATTGATATTTAATCTGTTGAATAAAAGTTTTACCCACAATCCACAACACCTATTAATGAGACTAATAAAAGAAAATTAAAGAAAGGAACTAATAATGGAAATTACAGTAACTCAAGAAAATTTAACAAAAGCCTTATCAGCAGTTGGCCGAGTAGCCAGCAGTAAAACTCAATTACCTATCCTAGGTAATATATTACTTCGTACAGATGGTAATAGATTATTAATCGCAGCAACTAATCTAGAGATTGCAATAACTCAATATATTGGCGCCAAGGTAACTAAACCTGGCGCAATCACAATCCCCGCTCGTTTAATGTCAGAGTTTATATCCAGCCTGCCACGCGAATCAGTTGAATTAAAAGTAGTAAATGACAACCTACATATTAAAAGTGGTAAATATACATCAATAATTAATGGATTTGTGGCTGATGATTTTCCGGAACTGCCTACAATTAATGAAACTTCATCTATTCAATATTCAATTAAAGTTGAAGATTTTAAGGATGCAGTATCTCAAACTATAATTACAACCAGTAATGATACAACCCGCCCAGTTTTAACTGGTGTTTATTGGCATTCACATCAAGGTCAATTATATCTAGCTGCAACGGATGGTTATAGATTATCTGAGCGTAGATTAACAGATACAAAATCAGATGTTTCAGCTATTATTCCAACTCAAACATTACAAGAAGTATTACGTAATATTACTGAAAACTCTAGTGAAATCGATATATTATTTGATGAAACTCAAGTACGGTTTAGAATTAACGAGACTGAGATAATTAGTCGATTAATAGATGGTAATTTTCCAGATTATCGCCAATTAGTACCAGCGACTTCTGAAACCACGGTTGTTATAAATAAAGCTGATTTTATACGAATAACTAAAATTGCTGGTTTATTTGCCCGTGAATCTGGTGGTAGTGTTATAATTACGGCCGACAAGAAAAAAAATAGTCTATTAGTACATTCAATTGCATCTCAATTCGGTGAAAATACATCTGAATCTGATGCCGAAGTTAGTAACGACGGTCAGATCACATTAAACTCACGGTATTTGAGCGAAGCATTATCAGTTGTTGATGGGGATAAAATAGAATTTAATTTCAGTGGTAAAATTGCGCCATGTATATTAAAATCTACTGATCCTAAAACTGAGTATTATCATATAATTATGCCATTAAAAAGTTAGAAACAAATAGTTTATGGCGGTGGTAAAAAAACTATCAGTCCAAAATATTCGTTCACACGATGAATTTGTGGTTAATTTATCCCCTACTGTGACAGTTATTACTGGTGGTAATGGCAGTGGTAAAACTTCATTAATTGAGGCTTTATATATATCATTACAGGGTCGGTCATTTAAAGGTAGTGATTCGGATATATTGCGTTTTAGCTCACCTTGGTGGCGAATTGAAGTTGAACTGAATGATTTAATTAAACGAATTGTGACTTTTGACCCGAATCTGGTTAGTGGTCGTAAAAAAATAATTATAGATAGTAAAACTGTTTACAGGATGCCGGCAAAATATAAGTATCCGGTAGTTTTATTCGAACCGAATGACCTGCGACTACTGCACGGTTCCCCTACCCGGCGCCGTCAGTTTATAGATCAGTTTATTAGCCAATTAGACCCGATATATCTAAATTCACTTCATAAATATGAACGGGCGTTAAAACAACGAAATAATCTATTAAGGAAACAATATACTAACAAAGATGAGTTATTTATATGGGATGTAGCGCTGGCGGAATATGGGGCCTATATAATAGAGAAACGAATTGCGTTTATTGAACAATTAAATGGCAGATTAAATGACGAATATAATTTGATTGCTAAATCGGCTGATAATGTATCAATTCATTATTCACACACCTATATTGGTGATATAAAACAAAAACTATTAAACGACCTACATAAACACAGCGAGCGCGACGCTATAACAGGATTTACTAGCACTGGCCCACACCGACATGACGTGATATTCCAATTTAACACCCATCCGGCGCTAGAAGTCGCCTCACGTGGCGAGGTGCGCAGTATTGTGCTGGCATTGAAGTTTCTAGAGGTTGATATAATCGAACAAATCGTTGGTCAAAAACCAATTATATTATTAGACGATGTTTTTAGTGAACTAGATAATGACCGTCAAAAGAGATTATTATTATCACCAAACCAGATTATTATTACATCTACTCACCTGCCAAAAAATATTGAAGTTAAGATAAAGAATATTAATCTTGATAAATCTAGTTTGTCCAAATAATTTCTAGTGTCGCTGGATCGTAGCCTGATTTTTTGATATTTTCTAATGCATAATCTTTTAAATCCGCATCTGGGGCTTCGTCGGTATGTGTCAACTCTATACATACAGCTATTTTAGAATTGTTATTGGGGTATTTCTCGGATGGGCAACTGGTGGCAGTATAATATTTATCTGTGATTGGCAAAATATTAAGTATAGGATTATTTTTAATATTATTAGCTACCTCTTTGTTTCTAGTTTCGATTGTTGATGATTCAATAACATCTTGGATGGACGGGTCATTTAATAAGGCTATTGCCGAGTCTGTTATGGGCGTCAGAACTAATAAGATATCATTAGTTTCGCCGTTTTTTAATTCAATTTCTTTAGTATAACTTTCAAATTCTTTTTGGGATATGGTAATAGAATATTTTCCAGGCGAAACGGTTATAGTGTCCCCATTATTAATAGTTTGCTTGTTATTATTTATAGATACATATACTGATTTTGGGGCAACACTAAAACGTATGTATGATTTTGGTATAAGGTAATATATTATTAAACCAATACATAATAAACCAAATACTATTGCGCTAATTTTAATTATTTTTCTGCTGTTCATTTTTTTATAATCCTTATTGCGGTTGCATCGCGATTAAGTGTCCAGTCTAAATAACCTCTTGATTGAACACTGGGGACACGGCCTGAATTATCTGTTCTACTTAAGGCGGCTTCCGTTATTGGATTATCTTTATCACCAGTGAATAATAACGTATGACCAACTATTTCTCTATCTGTTTTCCCTTTTGGTACTACTGTGCCAGATATTATTAGAATATCACCTGGTTTTAAATCTTCAAATTTTGCATGAGGGATTAATAAAAACTTGTCAGTATTTTTTTTGGCATAAGCCAACTGAGCAGACGCACTTACTATTGGATAATTAGGGTCTGCTCCGCTTGACCTGATAACAGTTGAAACAAATCTACCACAGTCGCTATAGGCTCGGTCTATGCCTCTAAGAAAGTATGTCCCTGGATTATATTGTTGGCGAGCGGCGATATAGGCCGGTGATGCATCCTCTTCGTGGAATTTGCCATCCTCTACCCTGGTTGGCAGTGCTAGGTTCTTGGCGGTTTGAACTATATCTCCCGCTACAACACTATTTACTATATCGTTGTTACCGCCACAAGTAGAAGGACTTGGGTATGAAACGCCAGCATCTTTATTGAGCACATTATATACAGTGTCAGCAAATAATTGTCTACCCTCTATGGTTGGGTGAATATGATCACTGCTAATATATTTATTAAAATCTGCGCTGGCTACACTGGCCCAATCGGCAACTAATATATTGGGGTATTCTTGGGCGGCTTTTTTTATCACATTATTATTACTGGTGTAATTTTTTCCTGACCCGGGCGCACCATAGTTAGTCACTAATACTATTGTTTTATTTACGCCAACTGTATCAACTAGTGTTTTTATGTCTTTACTTTGTAAACCAGCACTATTTGTACCTAGTGCAAATACTACGGTATTTCTAAGGGTTGTAGTTTTTGCAATATCAAGGCCAGTTTTAAATTGTCTACCAACTTCGGCATTTATGGCGGCTCCAGGTAGTTTATCAAGTATTTTGTCCTTGCTACCAACAGTTACAGAATCGCCTATAATGGTAATATTTTTGCCGTCAATTTTTGCTGTCCCTGGATCTGTTGTGTTAGAACCACTAGTTACTTTGCCGTCTAATTTTTTATAGACTTCCTCGGCGGTTCCCCCTCTAACCTTGACAATAAAATCACCGGTATCTCTTGAGCCCTCAAACCCCCTTTTTTTGAAATTGACGTCTTGAATTTTTTGGTTTGTCCCTATGTGCTTTGTCCAGCCGTGGAATATAATCGCAGCTGCCATCGGGGCTGATGCTGACCCAAAGTTATCTTCATCTTTGATAGCCTTTAGCTGTTGCATCATTGCATTATATGATCCGCTGGTCATTTCTTTCCATACATAATCTAGTTGTAGGCCTAAATCGGTTATTTTACGGCCAGTTGACTCACCTAGTGCTACTAGGGGGGCTTGTCTTGAAGTAAATGTCCATTGGGCTAGACCAAATCCTTTTTTATTAACAGGTTTATAATCATCTGGGGCTATTGCACCACCTTGGATTTTTGCTGGATTTAGACCTGATTCCTGGTTGAAATTGCCGACAATACCAGCTGCTACGGATAAGCTGAGTCCTTTCTTTGTAAAAAAAGTAGCTATGGATTTAGCATTTTCATAGAAATCAGCACTTCTTTTGATTGTTGTTTGGGAGGATTGCGAAGCATCTATACAATCGACAGCATCTGGGCTGTAAAATAATATATCACTTTCACTATAAAATCCCGTGTCGATTGCCAAAACCCTCAACGGTATTATCGCTGATAATATAAATACGATTAAACAAACAATTACAAATAACCTTTTTCTCATTCTGACCACTCCCCTATGTTTGTAGCTATCCATTTTCCGTTTTCTTGTTTGGTAATTGCCAGTAGGTAAGTTTTGTCTACAGTTTTATAGCTGGTAGCGGAATCATACATATTATTAGTTGTATTTATCACTACACCGTCACTAGCCTCTGGGTCTTCTTTCTCATAAGTTTTAATGCTGATTATTGATGTTTTTACGGCGACAATATCACTGTCTTGTTCTGGATATTGATTGTCATAGACTGGGCTGTTTGGCGCAAAATACGGCTCTAGTCTGTTGTTGCGATCAGTTATAGATTCTTGATTGTCTTGTGTGATATATGCCTCGGCGGCAGCTTTTGCAGTGGCAGATACATCTTCTAGCCCTGGAGCTATGGTTAGCTTAGGTGTGTTTGAAGCTGATTGATTGTTGCTAGGTGAAATTATCGCCAATAATATGCCAGTTATGGTGACGGTTATTATGATGATTGCGATTACTATTCTTTTTCTATTCATATTAACTTCCACTCATCGAAAAATGCCATGATTCTGATGGTAGGTTATAGAATCCAAATTTGGAACCATTTGTTAATAGCCATTTATTTTCAACACCACCGCCTTTTATGCTTGTACCTGTGTCTTTAATGGTAAAGTCCACTGCTAATCCGCTTTCGTGCGCTGATGTACCTGGTATGGCTGCGGCAGGGCTACAAGCGTTAGAGGGGGACTTATATATATCTGGGCAGTGATTGTCTTTTCGTTTCTGGACTTGCTCTTCATATGTTCTAAATCCACCGCCTTGTAATATAACCCCGTCTTTTTTAGCAGCGGCCACCATATTGACTACACGCTGTGATATTACTGACGCAACTTCTCCAAGTGCTGTGTCACAGGTGCGGATCGTGGTTCCTTTGTGATTTTTTACTACTCTCTTTTCGGTTGATTCGTCGGCACAGCTGTATTGGCTATAATCTTGCCCAGCTTTAAATACCCAGCCTTTATTTCTTTTCTCTGTATTTGGTGGTTGGGCGGCGCTGCCATCAGGGACCTCGGTTGGATCTAAACCGGTTGCATCTGAAGATTCGCTAGTAGTAGCACCCACCGATCCATTTTCTAGGTCGCTGTCGTCCCCGCTCATCCCAGAATCAACACGTTGGTCGATTTGGAACAGTGAATAGGACACGATTTTTGGGAATGTCGCATTACCGTCGCTGATTTTGCATGCACTACCGTCGGATCCAGTAGAGTTTTCTCCATTAAATCCAATTGGGTCTGTGCGGTTAACGCATTCGTCTAAATACTGTTTGTATTTGTCTTTTGGTGTAACTTCGCCTGTTGATGCGTCTATGTCTATTTCGCCAGCCATATTGTCAGCGACTGTATTAGGATCCATATTTAGTTTGTTTGGTGGTATACCATAAACTATATTACAAAATGGGTCGGCTGCTATACCGTATTCCTTGTAGTCTGCATCAGCACAGGTTGTGTATTCGTTAGAATCAGCTGCGTGTGTAGTTGGCATTATTGAGGATAATGACCCTGATACTAATGATGCAACTGACGTCAACATACCTGTTGGTGATGACATCTTGGCTATTAGTGGCGTAGATTTGAATAATATACTGCCCAGGAAGGTGTTTCGGTTGCTAATATCGAATGGGCTGTGGGTTACGCGGTCTTCTTCGGCATACATTGCCAATACTTCGTTGGTGGTGTTTTGATAAGCTGCGGCCTGGTCTGGCGACAGAGGGCCGTTTCCACCCGTCTTTGCGACTGTTCCCAGCGCATTACCGGCACCAGAGGTTATGGCATCTCCGACATTTTCGCCAACTGTAGTTTTATCTACGACTACTCCCGCTACTAGGTCTGCTAGCAGAGCTGGTAATACTGTTAGTGCTACTCCGAAGGCTATTTGGACGGCAGCATTAATAGCCGTTTTTGCAGTTATAGTGACGGGCCCTCCAGCTATCAGAAGCGCAATACCAGCGGCGGCTGACCCTACTTGGACTGCGGTGTTATTTAATACCGCACAGGCTGTTTTTGGCGAACCACCTAAAATACTGTTTATCGACGAAGTTATATTTATTAATTGACCAGTTAGCCCTCCGCCTGCCAAGAATTGCATAGCCGTATTGGACATAGGTCCAGCGTCTTTTTTGCCATATGCGGCGTATTGATAGCCAAAGGATTCGACGGCTGTTTTGCCCATTTGTTTTATGCCTCCGTTTGTTGCTATAGTGCTGGCGGCATCTGCAACTAATAATGTGCCCAGATAAGCAACGTCTTCGGAATTAGGGCTGGCGCCACCTTTGATTTGGTCAGCGATATTAAAGAACATCATTGCGTATCTGGCCAATTGGACTGCTCGAACTACTTTTGCCAAAAATCCAAGAGACCTAACCATGCCATAGACGCTACACGCTATATCGGCAGGGCCAGTCACCTTTAGAAAGTTACCAGTAGTCTCAAGGGCCGCCGTGCCGGCTTTCTTTAGAGCGCCTCCGACTGATTTTGTGCCTGTTTTTGCGGCTTTTTCGGCAGTTTCTTCTATGGTGTCGATACCAGCATTGGCACTTTTTTTAATAGCCGCATCATAGTCTGCCTTTGCTTTGTTATAATCCTCGTCAGTGGTGTATTTACTCCTTTCGGGCGGGCTGGTTTTTGTGATGCTGACTTCTGGTGAGCCTTTTTTGGCTATATCCTGAACTTCTGCTAGCTTTTCGGCGTCACTGCCTTTTTTAAAAGTAATACCTTTTTTAGTGATTTGCATTGTGAACAGGGCCTTGTTGCCAATTTTGTCCCAAAAACCTGCCCATTTGGGGTTAAAGCCTTTTTTAACCGCTGCTCTTAGGGCAGGGTTTTTTCGTAATTCTTTAGCCATTTGGTCAGGATCAATAGGATCATTATTGAACTTTACGCCACTTACCTTATTTCTGCCTAGTATTGTTTTTTCGCCATTAGTCTCAACTTCAATCCCAGCGTTTTTTAATTTTGCTATTTGTTTATTGGACATTGATGAATATTTACATTTGATTGATACGACCGACGTACATACACCACTAGTTAGGTTTTTGCCTAGTTTTTTTGATAAGACTTTGGTTGTTCGTATTTCCATACTGGCTAATTGAGTATTAAATTTATCAACCATTATTTCTTTCATATGGACGATTAATAATCCTGGCGACAATAGCCCAGCTAACCCTACACCGCCTCCGCCTATCGTTAATATAATCGCGGTCAGTGGACCTTTTTTCTTGAGCATCCCCCTGAATGTTTGGTCGCTACCAGGTGTAGAATTAGATTTTCCGTCTTTGCCGTTTTTGGATTTTTCTTTGGAATAATTGTTTTTCCAGTCGCCGTCGGGGTTATTCTCACCATCTTTGATTTTTTGGGCAGATGAATCTGAGTTGTTGTCTTTTGTGTTATCGGTTGAGTTACCGTCAGATTCAGCCTTGTTTAGATTATTGAATTTTTGATCATAATCAGCCTGACCCGGGTTGATGTCCGGATTGGCGTTTTCGTATTCTTCATCAGAAACTCTTAGTGCCATATTTTTTGTTATAGCCTATGTTACAACGTTCATTACGGGGTTGACGCTATTAGGGACGACCGGAATATCCTTGGCTCGCTGGTTTGGATCTTGCGGGTTGGTTGTTATTAGGTCTTTTTCGGTTATGCTGGCTTCGATCTGGACATGGACATGGCTTTGACCAGCAAAAAACAACCCTTGTCCTACAGGGAAATTGGCTAGACGCTTTTTTTCCTCTTCGGTTAATTTAAATACATTAGATAACACATCAACAGCACTAGCAGATTGTTTTAACAGCATTTGCATAGAACTGTTGGATACAATAGCACGTCCCATTTTGCTGCTCATAAAATCTTCGACGTCTTGGGATATTGTAGTTAGTCCCAGGTAATATTTACGAGCGCGCTTGGCCAGGCTAAACATAAAATTAGCTGAATCTTCATATTTCATTAATTGCCAGGCTTCGTCGACGATCAATATGCGCTTTTTCTTGTCGCTACGAATAATATTCCAAATATGGCTTAATATGACATACATAGCCACAGGTCGCAGTTCATCTTCTAGGTCGCGGGTGTTAAAGACCACCATCGTGTTATTGATGTCTATGTTGGATTGTTGGCTAAAGATGCCTGCGAATGTGCCAGTTGTATATTTGCGTAGGCGCTGTGCTAATGCTGGACCGCTGCCACCCATGTGTAATAATGTGTCATATAGGTCACTGATGACCGGAGGCTGGGAGTTGTGGGTCAGAGGGTCGTTGGTGATGCCAACGCGAGCATATGTATCGATTAGGGCCTGGTCTAAGTCGGCCTCTTCGGTCGGGCTAAGTGGCATCGTAGATGTACCGCCTAACATAAGTTTTAACAGGCCGTGTAGCGTGATTAGGTTGGCTCGCAATGCGTTATCGGCTTCGTCAGTGTCAATAACGCGAGGCAAATCAAATGGATTTATTCGGGTGCTCGAGCTGAGACTCAGTCTGATATAACTGCCACCTACTGCGTTAGCTAGTTTTTCGTATTCGTTTTCAGGGTCAATAATTAGAATTTCGGCCCCCATCATCATTGAACGCAGAGCTTCTAGCTTGACGGTGAAGGATTTACCGGCACCAGACTTGGCAAAGACTACCATATTAGCATTTTCCAGCGTAAATCGGTCGAATATGACCAGCCCGTTATTGTGCATGTTAATACCGTATAATACGCCTGAATCTTGGGTTAGGTCTGCGCTAGTGAACGGGAAGCTAGTGCTGATGGCGCCAGTATTCATATTGCGGCGAATCTGTAATTGGTCGGACATTTGTGGGATTGTGCTGTTCAGCCCTTGTTCTTGTTGGCTACTGGCGACTTTACTGAATAACATTTGTTGGCCGAACAGGGTTTCGATTTTGTGTTGGACAAAAGATAGCTCGTCCAGGCTATCGGCATAAAGGGTTACATACAGACCAAAACGAAAGAATTTTTCGGCGCCAACCTGTAGCTGGTCGCGTAGTTCTTCGGCATCCGCCATGGCAGATTCTATGCCCGGGTCGCGGATTTTGCCCTTTTCGGAATTAATGGACGTCGATGCTTCTAATTGGGTGACTTTCTTGCGTAGGTTTTCCAGCACAACCTGGCTATCTACAGGGTATATAAACATACTGACATCCAAAACTTCGTCGACATTAATCAGTGACGATAACCATCCAGTATAAATCTCGCGTGGGTAGCCATATATATATAATGTGCGGCCATATTTGTTGCCTAATCGAAAATGGGATGAATGAATTTCAAGACTACTAGGGGCAATCAGGTCGCGTAAAGTTGTTACTCCCTTTAAGAATGCTTGCTCTACTTCAACTTGTTCACGAGCCAATTGTTGGGTCGCAATATCTACGGCATTAAGTTTTTTTGCCATTATGAGATAACTCCTATTGGGCTGGCTGGTGGGTCACCCTGCCCTTTTTTGACATAAGTTGATGTGGTATTCTCAAAGTCTATCAGAGGTTCATTGACGGCAGTATCAGGGTTATAAAAATTATAATATAATTCGCCCAGTTCTTTGGTTTCTAATTGGATGCTTTGGATCCCAATTTGGAATAGACCAGACATAACGCCATTGACGCGGTTTTTGATCTCGGTTTTGGCCTTTTCATATTCGTTAGTATCGATTTTGGTAATTTTGTTTTTGTCGGATCCAAAAAGCTTACCAAAAAATCCTTTGCTTTGGGAAACCAAATTAGATATGTCGCCATTTGGGAAATACGGCACACTTATGAAAAAAGACTTGTCCATAATATTGGCTTCTTGGGAAAGCAAGTCTATAAAATTAATATAGTCATCAATCAGGACATTTAACAACATGTTATCTTGTTTGTTACGAATATTTGCTAGTTTGTCTAGATATGGTGCGATGTCTACTCTTTGTGATCGGATAGTTATCTGAACTGGGTGGTTTAGGGCGTTTAAGAAATTTTGGTAACTGTATTCGACGCCTTCGCGTTCGCGACTGCTCATAAGGTCAAAGTTGATTGATTTACAGGCAATAACCGCGCGGAACGATCCGTCGGACATGATAACCATATCGTCTCGAACCTCAGACAATAACAGGCTGTTTTGGGCTGAATTGGGGTTTTGGGGTTTTGGTTGTTGAGGTTTATCGCCTGGCTTGGCTTCGGGCGTAGGCAATACTGCCGCTGGGGTTGCGGGTGTGATTACTGGCTGGATTGTAGGTTGATTAATTGGCGGCATACCCTCTGATTGCTCCCACTCCCCTTTTTATATAATACCTTTATCTTAACGATATAAACACTTCGTTGTTGTCTTGGATATTGTTGATTCGATTTGCTTGTGTCGCAATTGTTGCAATCGACAAATCATTATTATTTGCAAGTTCTATTATACCAGCAGATGGTGGTTTTTCGCTAGTGTTTATCATGGGTTCGGGGGGTGAAAATTGTTGTGTTATTATCGGTGTTGTTATGCCGGGCTCGTAAGGTGTGACAATTGGCGGTGTTTTTGTTGGTGGTTCTGGTGTTGGCTTGGGATGTAGGGCGGCTTCATCGATTTGTTGGCGCATTTGGGCCATAATGTCTTGTTTACGTTGGGTATCCTGTTGGTCCAAGTTATCTGATAGCTTTTTAGAATCAAAACTAGTTGAATCTAGCATATCGGGCGCATTTACTGATTCCAGATAAAAATCATCATTCATCGTGCTGTTGGGCGGAATCATATTGACGCCTCTTATAGCCCAGCCTTGGCTGTCGACAAGGTTGGCCAGGTACCCAAATCTTTCCTGTGCCTCGGATTGTGAGATGTCTTTGGTGCGTTTTTTTTCAACTACCTTTGGTGCGCTAACTTCAACTAGCGATTCGATGCCATCAGGGTCCCATTTGCGCATTCGAGGCTTGATGTAAAATGACGCAATTGCTGCCATATATATCTCCATTGGCTGATCCTTGCGCAAAGGCAATGCCAAGGCGCCAAAGAATATGATAACGGGCAAAGGGATAACGGCTAGACCTATAAACAGTTGTGCCAACCCCCATGACAAAGCCCCAGATAACGCAACGACTATCAGGTAGATAAACTGGCGAAAACTAAACGGACCGATTAGTTTGTCATCAGCTTCGACGTCTTGGGGGACTTTGTATGTAGCCATTAGCTATATTATAGCAGAGAGGTTGGTTTTGGTGTATTGGCGAATTATATACCAGTGCCGTTGTTAAAGGTATCGTTAATTACTAAATCACAAAGTTGTGGTTGGTTTTTTAGCCATAGATTCGACCATTTCTTTGTTGCCCCCTAGTTCATTACGAAGAGTGTCGTTGCCTATGACTGATGCCGCGCTAGATTCAAGCTTGGTTCTCCCTTCGTCATCCGTAGAGACATAAACGAACGATAATTCTTCGGTACTAGCGCCTGCTGTCTTTTCAGGGCTATATTTGTCGCCCTTAGCTGCGTTTGAGGCCGCAGCACTAGCTGTGCCTCCATTGCCGATTCGCATTTCTTCTAATGCCTTAGCACCATAAAAGGTTGGCTTGTTGGGCGCACTACCCAAACTGTCTGCTGTTGCATTGCGCAAATCTTTTGCCTCTTGGGTGCCTTCCATTTCTTTCAGCTGGTCCTTGCCCATGCTGTTATAGACATCGTTGATGTTTTCTATATTGCCAGACGCCATAGTAGATTTGATAGCAGCTTGGCGCATATAGTGTGAGCTTGGTGTTACGCCTGTTGCTATGTCTGCGATTTGTTTTTGCGTCAGGTTCGAATTTTTTAATTGGGTAGATGATACCGCTACGTTTTTGTCGTTTTGTTTGGTCATTTCGTCTATGCCCCCTGCCTCTAATTGGGCACCAAATTGGTCAGCGTGTTTGCCTGTCATACCGATTCCACCAATCCCGCGCAAATATTTGCTACCTTTGCCACTCATTCTTTGGGCATATCGGCTATTGGCTAGTTCGTTTTTGAACTGTTTTCGTGCATTTAATATCTTGCCACCGGCGCTTCTGCCAAAAGCTTCTTTGCGCATAGCGGTGGTTTTGGCGCGGGCTTTGTCGCCCAACCCATTAATTTTTGCACCAATTTGGCCGATGCCATCCATTGATTTTTTTAATATTCCAGGTACGACGAACAATGGCAATACGGCTACCGAGGCGGCGGCTACCCCTTCTATCCATTTTCCTTGATCGGGAACTTGAACCCCCCAGGCGCTTGTTAGTACATCCGAGGCCAGTCGACTGGCGCCAAAGACCACGGCTACTATTGGGAATAACATTAACATCGACATAAAAGTTTTGGTCCATTTGTCAAAGAGCTTTTTGGTATTTGGTAATATATAGGCAACAAAAGCCAATGGCGACATTATTACTAATAATATAATTAACGCTTGGCGCCCTATCAGCAGCAATAATATTGTTAGGGCTGCTACCAGTACTCCCAACAGTATTGGTATTATGGTGCCTGCGAACAAAACTACTATGCCAACTGCACCGCCAGCAAGCATCAGCGTTGATATGCCTGTGAATACACCCGAGCCGACTACTGAATCGGCGCTTTCTGGGGGTAGTGATATTTGCCCACCCTTTATACTGTTGAAAAAGCCATCAGCGGAATAGCCAATAACGTTGGACAAATCTACGGCTATCTGGCAGATTAGGAATGACAAATTGACCAAAATGGCGGCGACTATTAGTTTTGGCATCATCTTTTTTAGGCCATAATTGGATATCCCAAAGCCTGTTACTTGTGAAAATATGATTATCAAAAAGAATATTACGAACAAAATATTGGCGATTGTCCGAACATTCGACCATATTTTATAGGTAGTATCGGTCGGTGCGTCTGTTGATAATATACTGGGCTGCACCCTTAAGAAGTTATCAGTCAAAATATTCTTGGCATTGTCGGCTGCGCCAGATAAAAAGTTGATAACAGGGCAAAGTATCCAGCCTAATGCCCCTAGATTTTGGCATTTTGATTTGGAGTTGTCAGCAGAGTCGTCGTTCTCGTCGGTTGTGCCGATGCCGGCTTTTGTCTTGAGAGCTTCTTCGGCGGCCAAGGCTTTTAGATATGCGGAATATGCGTCAGCGTTAAAGCTCATGCTCTGGGCCATCTTGTCGCAACTGATGTTGAACAAGTTTTGATTACCACCAAAAGCACCACCATTGTTGGCGTTTAACTGGGCCCCATCATTAATTTGATCAAGGTATATACTGTGAGACTCTGCGTCACGTGCTTCCTGCCCACCAAAAGGTTGGAGGTCCGAAATTGTGCCGTCGGTTGCTACCCATCTAACACCACTATAGTTTTTTGCTGCGTCGCCAGATTTAGTCTCGGCTGGTTTTTGGCTGTCTATATTGCCAGTACACATCTTGCCATTGGCCACACTCAGGTTATGTCTGTAATATATGTAATTTGTAGCGCTAAAAAGATTGCCGCCGTACGTGTCCCAGTTGCCGGCTTTGACAGGCATTCCACCGTATATCTTTGCTTTTATGTAGGCGTAGAACATGCCAAGGTTTAGCCCTTTTTCCGTCCAGACGTAACTATTGGGTGGGGCTGTTAGACAAAAATCTACTGTTTGGTTTTCGGCCCAATTGTACCATTTCATGCCAGCATTACATGCTATGTCTAATATGCCAATGCCCCAATGTTTTGCAGCGCCGCTTAGTATTTCTGCCCTGTTGCAGGCGATCAATCCATTCCAGTCTGTGTTATTAGAGATGTCACCTCTTTTGGTGCCGTTTGGCTCGTTTGCTAGGTCCATGGTCCGCCCGTATTCTCCAGCCATAGCCTCAATGTCCCCGTCTGTAAATATGTATCCTTTTTTACCGTCGTCTGTACTTCTTCCACCTCCAAGTTTCGACCCATTTATACAGTTACTGATAACATTAAAATACAATAACGATTGTATTTGCCAGTCTAAATCATTTCTACGTCGGTAGGCGATAAAATCTTTGTATTTTTCCTCGTTGTCTTTGATTATGTCAATTTGTGCTTGTTCTTCGGGTGTCAACACTACGGCGTCCGTAGTTGTCTCTGGTTCTATGGCGGATACCTTTTGGTTGTTTTGAATGCTGACTATCCCAGCAAGGGTGATTGTCAAAACAACCAGCAATACAGTCATAGGTGTTATTGTAAAACGCACGATGGACACTATTCTGCTAATAATTTTTGAGCCTGTTTTTTTCAATAACATAGTGTATAACATTTAATCATATGGCTTATGGTTGTGCAACAAATATTTGCAGCAGATGGTTTTTTGATGTATTTTATAAGTAGCATGAAATTAAAACAAATATTATTATCTATTGGGCTGGCTTGTTGTGTTGGGTTGATGGCAGCTCCCGTTGTCGGTGCGGCTAGCTGTGGCGGCAAGGATACTATTATATTATCTTGTGGATCAGATGGTATCGAGGGTATATTATTATTGGCAATCAATATATTAACCGCTGGTATCGGCACCGCTGCAATTGGGGGCATTATATACGGTTCGATATTGTATTCTAGCGCTGGTGGCAGCGCAGACCAGATTAAAAAAGCCAGAGAGTTGATTATTAATATTGTCATCGGGTTGGTTGCTTTTGCGTTGATGTGGGCTTTCTTGAACTTTATTATCCCTGGTGGAGTTTTCAAATCATGAATATTTTTAAAAGTTGGTTTTTGGCGATAATCATGACAATATCCCTGGGTGGTATTTTTGTCGGCGTTGCTGCCCCGCAGCCAGTGTCGGCGATCAATTGCGACGGTGGGTTCTTGACATTCCCTACGTGGTACAAGGGATTGACCAAGGATGCTGAATGTACATTGAAAAGCCCCGAAGAATACAGCCCTACTGCTGGCGACAAAGCGCTGAGCGTTTTTATATGGCGAATTGTTTTGAACGGTATAGAGATTTTATTGCAATTGGTTGGGTATATTTCTGTCGGGTTCATATTATTTGGCGGGTTTAAATACGTTACCGGTGCCGGCAGCGCGGACGCTATCCAAAAGGCCAAAGCCTCGGTTACTAACGCTGCAATTGGGTTGGTTATTGCCCTATTGTCAGTAGGTATTATTAGATTAATAACCTCATTATGGATGTAATAATTATGAATATGATTTATTTTCTTGCAGATTTAACAAAACAAATCGACCCCAACGAACTTGGCATACCAAAAGTAGACCCAAACGCGATGTTAAAAAACGGGCTAGGGTTGTTCTATTTTCTGGTTGGGGCTGTGGCGATTGTTATGGTTGTTTTATCTGGCATATCTATCGCAGCGTCATCTGGTGATGCAGAAAAGATCAAAAAAGCCAAAAACACTATAACGTATTCTGTTATTGGTTTGGTCTTGGTTGCTTTGGCATTCGTGATAACATCATTTTTAACAGGAGTATTCAAATGAAAAAACTTGTAGCTTTGGTATCAATTTTTGGCGTTACTTTGGGGATGGGCATTATGTGTTTGTCGCCCGTAGTGGGTGCGGTCGACGATATATATAATTGCACCGACCCTGCGAACGCAACAACAGTTATATGTCAGGAACAAGGAAGGGCCAACGGAAAATCCCTAACCAGCATGATCCCTACAGTTATAAACATAATGCTGTATGCATTAGGTGCTATATCGGTAATTATGGTTATTGTTGGGGGTATTCGATATACAACATCTGCTGGCAATGATGCTGCTGTAAAAAAAGCCAAAGATACTATTATGTATGCCGTTATCGGTGTTGTAGTCGCGCTGTTGGCATATGCAGTAGTCAATCTAGTAGTCAAAGTGTTCACGTTGTAGTTATGGTTTACGGAGGATGATTATGGGGTTTTTGCAAAAATAAACCTATTAACAAATAATAAAACATCTGGTATAACTAAAGTATAAGCAAGATAAAATGAAAGGCATAAAAATAATGAGAAAATTAATAAAAAAAATAGTTATAGCATTGGCAATATTGCCGATGCTAATAGCAGGGACCTTATTGAGCGTTCCCCCTCAACCGGCATATGCTTGTGATCCTGCAAGCAATGACTTTACGGGCTGTGGTGTCGAAACAGGTGCTACAGGCACTAAAACTGGTGGAGTTGAATGTCTCTTTGGTGACGGTTGTGCACTAACACTAGGCATTAACATTGCACTTTATGTAGTCGGAGCAATCAGTGTCGTTATGTTAATTATCGGCGGTATACGATACACCACATCTGCTGGCAACGACAAGAGCGTAATTGGCGCAAAGAACACGATTATGTATGCCGTCATTGGTGTCATAGTATCATTACTGGCCTACGCTGTTATTAACTTTGTATTTGGTGCATTCAAGAGCTCATAGTAAAACTTGCTAACAGGTTACTCCAATACCCGCCCTACCATGGGCGGGTATTTGTTATTCCGTAGTCTGGCTGTTGCTGGTGCGGCGACAATTTAATACGACCCTACACGGGTCGTATTAAATTAGGTTGACCAATATATTAGTTGATCTGAATCTTTTTGGCTTGTTCTTGTTTGACTTTGGTAAAGCCGATAGTCAAAACGCCTTCTTTTAGGACGGCTTCGACTTCGTCTTCTTTGACATTGACAGGCAATGCTAGTGTGCGGCTGAATTCACCCCAATAACATTCTTGGATGTGCCAATTGGTGGCGTCTGTATCATCGCCACTGTTTAGTGTGCCGCTGATAGTCAAGATGCCGTCGCTGATGCTGACATCTAGGTCTTCTTTGTTAACCCCTGCTGTGCGGGCTTTGATAACCAAACGTGTGTCAGTCTCGTATACGTCAACCGCTAATTGTCCTGGGAATTCTTCTTCGGAATCATCCCAAGCGCCATTGTCGGTCGCAGGCTCTTCGGTTAATAGTGTAGTGTCGTCCAGAAAAGCTGCTGCCAGCTCATCCTCAATTAGTAAATCGTCTTGTTTGCGTGCCATTGATATCCTCCACTTTCTCTAGGCTCTCTATTGACAAATAGTCTCTCACATTATAACCAACATATCCAGTATAATCAACATAAAGGAGCCTGATAAGTAAAAAACACAATGATTGATAACCTACTGTCCGTGGTCGCTCCACACCACTGTTGTGGGTGTGATAAAATTGGCTGCCTATTATGTGATAATTGTAAAAACAACATCATATCGGAAATAAAACCCGTTTGTTTGTCCTGCTGTCGTCCGACAGATGGTATATGGTTATGCGCTGATTGTCGAGTGTCATATGCAAGGGCCTGGGCCGTCAGCGAGCGCAGTGGTGTGCTGCAACGTCTGATTGGCGATTACAAGTTTCAACGGATGAAATCGGCCTATAAAATATTAGGTGATTTATTATTGGCCGTTCTGCCAGATATGCCTGAAAATGTAATTATCGTCCCCGTCCCTACCGCCGCCAGTCACATTCGCGAGCGAGGTTATGACCATATGTTATTGATTGCTAGGTATGTGGCGCGCTGTCGCGGCCTGCATTGTCAGCGATTGCTGCGACGAGTCACAGACACAAAACAACGCCAAGCTGGCGCCAGGCAGCGTCAGGCGCAGGCCAGTCAGGCGTTTATGGTCGATGGTGCAATCGACTCAGGCAAGATATATTTGCTATTGGATGACGTTGTAACCACCGGCGCGACAATTACATACGCCAGCCGTTCGCTTGTAAGGGCTGGGGCAAAAAATGTTTGGGTGGCAGTAATTGCACGGCAAATGCCAAGGTAGAATAAAGATTGTAGATTATGGATTATAGTATGAATCTCAGGGCGGATTTAGGATTTAGGATTTAGGATTTAGGATTTACGATTTAAGTATAAATTTCTTGTCGTATTACAGGGGTTATGCTACAATATAGTTTGATTAAGACTTGGCGATTAAGGTAATTATTCTATAATCCATAATCTAAAATCTATAATCTACTTTTGAGGAGGGGTCGGATAGTGGTTTATTCCAGCGGTCTTGAAAACCGCCAAATCGCAAGATTTCGAGAGTTCGAATCTCTCCCCCTCCGCCAAATTAAAAATATGACCTCTGTGGTCATATTTTTAATTTGCCAGGGCGATACCTCGCCCATTCGACAGGCTCATGGTCTATGACCTCTCCGCTCCTGTTTAGTATTGACAATCTATCCTGCTTGTGCTAGTGTAAAGATAATAATAAATTAAAACAAAAAAAAGGAAAAAATAAAATGAGTGAAACAATGCCATCATTTTTAGCTCCACCGCTAGAGCAAAAAGATACGAACACAGTAAAAGATCCAAGAAAAGTGGAAGCAATGGCTTACGATTCAAAAGATGCCGAAGAAGCTGCCTCTGGGTATCGTCAGAAAGCAGAAAATCTAACGTTTGATGCTATTGAGATGAGCAACAGGCAAAACATTCAGGAAAGCCTTTTAGAGCGAGGAGCTTCCGTGGATAGTAAG
This sequence comes from Candidatus Saccharimonadota bacterium, assembly GCA_037129535.1. Lineage (GTDB taxonomy): Bacteria > Patescibacteriota > Saccharimonadia > Saccharimonadales > Saccharimonadaceae > UBA1547. The sequence continues at coordinate 109,200 of JBAXUT010000001.1, forward strand.
CTAAGCCAAGATCAACAGATATTAGACGCGCTGTCTGACTCCAGCAAAGCCCTAAAGGATGAGGCATACGCTAAACAAAGAGCTGACGAAATAGCCGCCGCTACAGCGGACGCTTACGAGAAAGCACAATAAATACCTAAAATTGTTCATAAAACTCCCCTGTTTGTCGAGGGGAGTTTTAAATTTTGTTAGACGTTCGTTCCGCCATTATTTGCGCCAGGAATTAGGGTCTCGAGGACAAAGCTGATCATTGCATAGGCCAGCATTGCTACGACCAGTCCGATAATGGCGTATAAAATCGTATTTTTGGCTTTGGTTACGTTCGCTTCTTTGCCACCTGATACGACATAACGGATACCGCCGACGATTATCATAATGACGCTTAATGCTCCGATGGCGAAAAGCAGAGTGCTGGTAATTGTTGTAAAAATACCATCAATGCCAAACAAATTAGACGGTTGGCTTGGTGATTTGGCTGACAAAACCCCTTCTTGTAGCGGATTTGCGGCACCGGCCGCGACAGGCAACAACAAAGTCATCACTGACAATATTATTGCCGTGGATATGATTACTGTGTTGTTTTTTGGGCTTTGTTTTGTCATAACTTCTGGCTATTAAACCATATACTGATATTATAGCAAGTATCTTTGAAAAAATCCACCCCCTTTAGTAGTCAAAATAAAGAAAATGGATTATAGATTATAGAATAATTTCTTGGTGCTCTACAGGTGTTATGTTACAATATAACCTGGTTGAAATTGAGAGATTAAGACAATTATTCTATAATCCATAATCTATAATCTAACTTCTACCTGAAACTGTGGAGGGGTACCCAAGTGGCTTAAGGGGATGGTTTGCTAAATCATTAGTCTGGGGAGACCTGGAGCGGGAGTTCGAATCTCCCCTCCTCCGCCAAAATAAAAATAGAGATATTCATATCTCTATTTTTATTTTGCACGGTGGACGGGAGATCCGAACTCCCGCGGTTCGTTGGAACAACGAACGGGCGGGAGCCGGCGTAGCGATTGAAGCAAAAGAAAGCGCCGCAGGCATTTTCTTTTGCGAATGAGCGGAGAAGCGGAACAAAGTGGAGCGCTATCTCCCCTCCTCGGTAAGTATCCAATTAAGATAAAAATGTGTTTACATTTTTTCGTAAATGAGCGGAGGAGCCAGCTTGCTGGCGATATCTCTCGTTCGACAGGCTCACGACCTTCGGCCCTCCTCCCAAAAGCGGTTATTCTGATATCTCCACTAAATCTTAGGTTTTTTGCGACCTCGATAGGATTTAATTATCAAAGACGTTGTCAGGATTACACCGATTGAAGAGATTATGAGATATGACGTCTTGTTGTCGGTTGGCGGTTTTGGGGTTATCGTTTCTTTTGCTGTCGCCTCTGTTGAGGTGCCTTTTACTTCGGGTTTGTCGACTGTAATGACTGGGCTTGTTGGTTGCCTGTAGTCGCCCCAATCTTCATATTGGTTAGGCGTTATGGGATTTATTATTGGGTTCAAGATAGAGACTATGTTGTTTTTTGCGGGTTCGGCAACAACTGGCGGGATGAGAACTTTTTCATCTGTTGGTGGTGCGGTTTTTGGGTCTGGGCTTGGGGTTGGGTCGGGGACGGGTATTGGATCTGGAGTAGGAGTTGGATCGGGTGTTGGGGCCGGTGTCGGATCTGGCGTGGGTACAGGATCAGGGGTTGGCGTTGGGTCTGGGATAGGTTCTGGGTCTGGAGTTGGATCCGGAGTTGGCGTAGGATCAGGGGTCGGGTCAGGAACGGGAGCTGGTTTCTCATAATTTACTACTTGATATAGGTCAACGGACTTGCCACCAGCATCAGTGCCGATTATATGGAACGTCTGGTAACCGTTATTGAGATTCGCAGGCAGAACAGCGGTCAGGCCGACAGAACCGTCACCGTTTACCACAAATTGTTGAGTCGAATCCCCTACTTGCAGTGTGGCAGTAGAACCTGGTTGCAATGAACCAGCGCCGAGATAGATGTGGTTTTGGTTTGTGATATATTCAGCTACTTTTTGTAATGGATAATCGTGATATCCATCAGGTAACAGATAGGTTGACGGCTCGGCGACAATATTATTTTTGTGTGGGCAGGCGGTAAAATGGTTTTCACAGTAATCGTAGCCGTATATGAAGGGATTGCCGACAGAATCTGTAAAAGATTTTGCTAGATTAACGTGTCCTGTCGGTGTTGGATGAAAGCTTTCTTGACCGATGACCTTGAACCAGTCGGCGCTTTCTATTGGGCTGACGTCATCGCCTGTACGCACACCATTCATAGAACTGGGTTGTTGTGAGCCACACAACAGGCTGGTGCCGAAACTGTCATAATTGTCGACGTATTTTACCCCCGCCCTGTAGGCGGCAGAAGCTATTACCTGATTAAGGTATTTGATGCCTTCGTTCATAAACCTCTTTTCGTAAGAGTCCAGCAGCGCGTTGGTTGCCACATTACAGTCGCCAGATTCGTCGATAATTTTAGGATATCCCATCACAAAAATGCGCGAATACGGCGCTGCCACGCCTATCTGAGTGTAGGTTTGGACTAGATTATCAAACAAGTTTTTTATTTCGACCGCTGTTTTTTCTTTGCCTTCATCGGTCGCCGCCCATTCACAGGTGCCTGGTGCTAAACAGGCTTGTAGTTTTTGCATAAATCCAGCGTCGTTGCCACCGATTCCTATTGTGATGATAGATGGCTGGTGTTTGCGGACGAAATCTATTTGGTGGACGCGCCCAGGTAGAAAATCATGAATTGCGGTCGTTTGGTAGATGTTTTTTTCGCCGAGGCTGGCTTTGAGGCCATTGGCGCCGAGTCTTTCGCCTTGACCCCAGTAAGTGCTGCTGTCACCGACAATATCCGCCATAGTCGCACCCGAGCAGGCAACACTTTTGGAATAGTCTTTTTTAAGCTGTAGAGAATCCATCAATAGATACGGATACGACCTGGTGCTGAGGTGGCATTTTTCAAACGTCGTGTTGGTTCCGGGCGCGTAATAACTATCATCTGTTTCACCTTCGCCGCTGTTGAACGAATCACCTAGTGCCAGATAATCCATATTTGTACTGAAATATCCGCTGGCCTGAAGCTCCACGTATTTGACTGGGCCGCTGTATGAATAAATCCCAAAGCTCAACTCGCCACCATCATCGCTTATGGCGGGGTCTTTGGCGTAAAATGAACTTTCAGTTATTTCGCGCAAGGTCAGATCGGCTTTTTTACAAGGATTGGCGATAGGGCTCATATTTTCCAGATTGCTATCTGTTGCGACATCCCCGCAGTCTTCGTTGACATCATAGATGGTAAATCCATTGTTGAGTCCCATGACGGCTACGTTGGCGCCGTTGTTGCTGACGACAAGTTCGGGGGTTGGGTCGAAGCCAATACCATAGCGAGAAGAACCACGTGAATCTATGCGTTTCATCTGTAGCGTTTCTAGATTTAGCAATAAATGAGCTCTATCTCGGGCCGAGATGGCCAGCCATTTGCCGTTAGCCGATGCCCCTAGCCCGTCGATTGGCCAATAATAGCCATTTGTGTATCCCCACGTGTTGGGGGCGCTGCGAAATTCATAATCTGGGTTCGAGCTGTCAAAATTGTAAACGATTGAAGGTATTGGGCCGCCGGGGGCTGGACTGAGCCTTTGAGATACGTTTTTATAGACGGTCAGAGCATTTAGCCAAGATGCTATTGGGCTACCTTTTAGTATCAGGGTATCCGTTGCGGGTATAAATAGACAATAACTCCAACCGCAACCCAGATTAGCTATCTGGTGTAATTTATTATCACCAGGTAGTTTGGCTGCTGGTAGAGTGTAGCCGCTATCCAGAATATAATTACCCAGCTCTATCTTGTCACCAGACCATAGACAGGTTTTTCTTTGTCCAATCTCGCCATCGACTTCACGCATTTCTAGGCGACCAAGGCAAGATGGTGGCTGATAGTCTGTGACCTCAATTGATGTCTTGATGGTAGGCTTTTCTATGGACCATTGCCAATCGCCAGTGCTGACCACATAAGCTTTTGTATATGGTGATATAAAAAAAGCGGCCACAAAGCCGCAAAAAACGATCAATAATAAAAAGCGTAATCTGAAACGAAGCATCTCCACCTACTTTCTTCCAAAAAATTATTATTTCCATATTAAAACGCAACTTTTATCCCCTGCAATCCTAAAAAAACACCCAAACACACCAAATATCTGTTATTTTTGCTAAGGGTTCAACCCTTAGCAGGTTTGGTGGGGTGGTGTGGTAGAATATAACAGATATGAACATACTAGGAATTGAATCCAGTTGTGATGAAACCGCGGCGGCGGTTGTTTTAGATGGCCGTCGGATTCTTAGCAATGTCGTTAACTCGCAAATCGATATTCACGCCGTCTATGGTGGTGTTGTACCCGAGGTTGCCGCCCGCAGCCATATTGAAGTTATAAATCCGGTGATTAATCAGGCACTAACAGATGCAAATATGACCTGGGATGATATTGATGCTATCGCTGTAACATACGCCCCAGGATTGGTGGGCTCCCTGTTGGTTGGCACTTTGGCTGCCAGAGCGCTAGCGGTATTGAAAAACAAACCCCTCCACCCTATCCACCATGTTGAAGCCCACGTCTACGCGAATTTTCTAACGAAAATGGAATATGGCAAATGGAATATGGAAGATGGCAAAAACAACCCCGTGCCAATAGCCACCCCTCCCGAATTTCCCCTGTTGGCGTTAATCGTCAGTGGTGGGCACAGCCAATTGGTATTATTCCGCGACCACGGTGATTATGAATTATTAGGTCAAACCTGTGATGATGCGGTTGGTGAAGCCTTCGACAAAGTTGCCAAAATACTAGGCCTGCCATACCCTGGTGGCCCCTCAATAGCTCGTGCGGCCGTTAACGGAGACCCGCTAAAATACAAATTGCCCAAAGCAGCTTTAAAGTGTTCCCACGATGGCCCGCATACTGGGATGGGTCGCAAGGAACAGCCGAGCAGCACAGCGAGTCGTATCGAGCAATACGATGAGCGAGCAGCGCAAGCCGTGACGCAGCGAACCGCCCAGGATGTGTGCCATTACTATGATTTTAGCTTCTCGGGCTTGAAGACAGCCGTTCTGAGGGCAGTTCAGCACGAAGCAGGCGTTGACATTAGTTTCCCGTCCAGCGGCCTTGCAGCGCGTCTAGACGCGTCACAGCAAAACGACTTTGCTGCTAGTTTCCAGCGCACCGCTATTGAGACACTAGTAGATAAAACCGAAAAAGCCTTTAATGACCACAATCCTAAATCTGTTGTTATCGCCGGTGGAGTCGCCGCGAACGCTGAGCTGAGGCGAATCTTATCTGAGAGGCTACCGATTAACATCGATTACGCCCCAATGAATCTATGTACTGACAACGCCGCGATGGTCGCATCCCTAGGTTATTATCAATCTCAGCGACAATCCCCTGTTGATCCGTTTGAATTAGAAGTTCAGCCTAGTCTATCAATGACCCGATAAAAACATTAGCACTTCCCTGCTGCGCCGGCTAAATCGCAGATATTTGGCGTCCGTGTAATCAGTTGTGATATAATAATTGGTGAAAACAAACACGGGTAATTTGGCAAAATTACAAGGGTTTCGGTGGAAGACCTTGATAAGTGTTGTCAAAATATCACGTGAAAAATATTATAGCCAAAAGGTCAAATTTAATTCAAAATGAAACTTGCAAAAACTTACGACCCCAATCAGTATGAACCCAATATATACGCGATGTGGGAACAATCTGGCGCCTTTAACCCAACAGGGGTGGGGGAGCCTTTTTCGATTGTTATGCCGCCGCCAAATGCCAATGGTAACCTGCATATTGGACATGCGTTGACGGTAGGGCTAGAGGACATTTTGGCTCGATATTATCGTATGCAGGGCCGAGATGTGGCTTATATTCCAGGGGCAGACCACGCTGGGTTTGAGACTTGGGTTGTTTATGACCGCCATCTAACAGGGGAGGGCAAGAACCGATTTGACTTCACACGCGAACAGTTATATAACCAAGTTTGGAATTTTGTCGAACAGCATCGCGGCAATATGGATTTGCAATTACGAGCCCTGGGCGCCAGTTGTAGTTGGAAAGATCTAGTCTTTACATTGGACGAAAAAGTTATCAAGACTGTTCATGGCACATTCAAAAAAATGTGGGATGAAGGCCTGATTTACAGGGGTGAACGAATTGTCAATTACAGTACCAAATATCAGACCAGTTATTCGGATATTGAAGTCGACCACAAGATTGAAAAGGGGACATTATGGAATGTTGCCTACAAATTAGCCGATGGTTCAGGCGAAATTATCGTTGCGACGACCAGGCCCGAGACAATATTTGGGGATACAGCCATCGCTGTTCATCCTGATGACAAGCGCTATAAAAAACTAGTTGGTAGTGAAGTTTTGTTACCTTTAACAGATAAAAAGATTCCAATTATTGCTGATGATTATGTCGATATGGCATTTGGGACTGGTGCGTTAAAGATTACGCCAGCTCATGATCCGAACGATTTTGAAGTAGGGCAGAGGCATAACCTAGAACGAGTCCAGGTTATTGGCTTTGACGGCCTAATGACCAATGTCCCAGATGAATTCATGGGGCTAAATGTTACTGATGCTCGCAAGAAAGTGTTGGCTGCACTAGAAGCCCAAGGTTTCCGCCGAGGCGAAACAACCATAGAACACTCCGTAGGATATGATTACAAAAGCGGTCTACCAATAGAGCCACTGATTAAAGACCAATGGTTTGTCAAAATTCAGCCACTGGCACAGCGTGCCAAACAGGCAATTATAGATGACAAAGTCACATTTACACCTGCCAGTCGCAAAAAAGTTCTGATCCAATATCTAGATAATTTGCGCGATTGGAACCTGTCTCGTCAGATACCTTGGGGTATTCCGATTCCAGCTTTTCAATCTGTTGACAACCCAGACGAATGGATTTTTGACGAACGCGTGGACGAACCGACTATTATTGTGGACGGCAAAACTTATAAACGCGAAGAAGACACATTTGACACCTGGTTTAGCAGTGGTCAGTGGCCGTTCATTACGACAGATGCAATTGATGGTGGTGACCTGAGCCGTTTCTACCCTAATAGTGTTATGGAAACGGGCAGTGACCTGTTAGACCGCTGGGTTGCCCGTATGATTATGTTGGGGCTATACGTTATGGGTGACGTGCCTTTCCGTCATGTATATCTACACGGTATGGTTTTGGATGAACGTGGACAGAAGATGAGCAAAAGCAAGCAAAACGTGGTTAATCCGATGGATGCCATATCCGAATATGGTTCGGATGCCCTGCGACTAGGGTTAATCGCCAGCCGTAGCGCCAACCAGAACCAAGCCTTTAGTTTGAATAAAGTTATGGCCGGGCGCAATTTCTGTAACAAACTTTGGAATATCGCTAGATTTATTGAGAATCAGATAGGGGACGGGTTCGAATACGCTGGGGCGCAACCTACGACCATGGCCGATCATTGGATTGTCCGCCAGCTAAATGATGCGATAAAAACAACACAAGAACAGATAGAACTATACCGATTTGCCGAGGCCAGCGAGACTGTCTATCACGCCATCTGGGATGATGTTGCTGATTGGTATATTGAATCCAGCAAATCTCAGGATAGTCCACAAATGTTAGCATGGGTTCTAGATACGTGTTTGAAAATAGCGCATCCTTTCGCACCATTCGTAACAGAGACGATTTGGCAGACACTGCCTTGGTACAAAGACTTACTGATTACCGCTAAATGGCCAGTTGCGGCCCGATTCGATGATATTGCCGCTAGTGAGTTCTCGCAGTTAAAGGCCCTGATCGGTGAAATCCGATTCGTCACCGCTGAATTACCTGGTAATAAAAAATATGGCCTGTTGTATCAAGACGACAGCCTAGTTGCCGATAACGCCGATATGATTAAACGCCTAGCTAAATTGTCTGAAGTCACCGCCACCGATACGCCACGCGGCCTGCGCCTAGCAGACAGCGGTAGGGCAGCTTGGTTGGACATCTCGGCCGAGACTTTGTCCGAACATCAGACCAACCTAGAAGTCCGCTTAGCCGAGGCTCACGCCCAGATCAAAAACCTGGAATCGCGCCTGTCTAACAAATCTTATATCGATAAAGCCCCAGCCAAACTAGTTGATGAAACTCGCAATCAGTTGGACGAAAAAAAGACGCTAGTAGAGCGCCTGGTTCACGAACTAGAAATCATCAAATAACAGATTAAATAGACGGCCACACATAATCGCTGTCACTGTCGTTACTAACATGACGGCGATTTGAAACATATTTTTTGTCGTTTTCATTACGGGGTTGGATAGAAGTTTGAGTGCTGGTGTTCGTAGATGAATAATTGGCTGCTGCAACATGAGTATGGACTGAAGCTTTGGCTAATAATCGTACTTCGTCTGGCTGAATAGATTCGATGTTCGCATGCTTGCTAATGGCAACTTCAGCCAGTTTTGTTAGCTGCGCATCATGCAATACAACGCCGAACATGGCCGAAAAGGTCATAAAGGTTGTTGTCATAGGTGTTAAAAATATTTGGAACATATATTTGTTTTTTGATTAGTTTACAGACATGATGATAGCATAAGCTTTGTTAAATGTCAAGTATGGGTTATTTGATACAAATTAAAATAGGTTCGGATTAGACATTGTCTGATCCGAACCTGTTCCTATTTATAGCCATTGAAACTCTATGTAGCCTTCTTCAGTTATGTAGTTGAACCATGCGGTGAATGTGGCATCTGATGGCACAGTGTTACCATTTGCCACGATACCGGTGAACTCTACTCGTTCTTGGTTCCCATCCCAGTCTCCATCCACTGGGAACCTTTTTAGGCTGTAGGCAATTATTCCGACATTGCCAGAAACGCCACCGGTGCCGTCACATTCATTAGCTTTTGCCTCCTCGTCATAAACATAGAGATTCGCTATGGATCGGTGCGACTCGTTTGCGCTGGCGAGTGACATTGCTAGCATGAATATCGGTGGTATATTGCCGATTGCAAACTTTCTAGGTTCCATTTCCATGTAAATTACATCCTAATATCAATCTCTACAAAACTTCTGTAGGAACATATTTGCATAAAACAAATAATGGTTATATTATAACTCTTTCTTGGCCATCTGTCCACTGAGATTTATACTAAAATCTATCTTCTACTGATGGTGGTACGGGCCACCACCTGCAATTTCCTGTGCGCGGTAGATTTGTTCGGTTAGGATTAGGCGGACTAGTTGGTGGGGGAATACTAGATTGGATAATGACCATACCATGTCGGCGCGATCACGCACACTGTCATCTACGCCATAGGCGCCACCGATAATGATGGTAACTGGGCGCGATGATTGCAGCGGCGTCAATAAAACCTGCGATAATTCGGGCGAATTGATGTTTTTACCTCGCTCGTCCAGTAATATCGTATAACCATTAGCATCAAGCCGTTTATTTATGGCCGCAGACTCATCCTGGCGCGCTCTGTCGCCATCTGATAGCGAATGGGGTAAAAATACCCATTCTATCGTGAAGGGGCGTTTCAGACGCGTCTGGTAGCGTTCGATGCCGGCGGCAACCCAATCCTCGTGTTTTTTGCCAACTGAGATTATGCGGATTGGCATATTGACCTTTTGTTCATAGGTTTAATTGTATCAAATAAAATACCCCCGCGGTGGGCGAGGGTAGATTTATAACTGTCTAATTTATGGTAGCTTAATTTTCAGGTAGCTTAATTTCCATTGACTGATCGGCATTGGTTTGGTTACGGAACATGCCTTTAGTGTTTTGGTCTTCTACCTTTTGCAACATATCTTGAATAATTGGGATGTTTTCATTTGTGAAGTCATTAATTTGGACCTGCACGTTGAAATCATATCCATTCTCTCCTCCAGTGTTTAAGCCTAATATGGTAGATGATTGGCCGTATTCAATAATTTTTGATAAATCAATAGCGTCTGTTATTGCCTTTCTCATCTCTTCATGTGGGTGCGCGGCGTTTAATATTTTTAATTCGATAATGCCTCGTTTTGTTAGTAGGTTGACTCGACTTTTATCTTTTGGCTCATCGTCTAATGGCAGAATCATCGCAGCATATGGCTTTTTTGTGTTTGGGTCTGTGTCTGTAGGGTCGGAATCTATCTGGCGGGCAGCATGGCTATAATAAGTTGTAAGATTTTGGGCAACTACCAAATTTTGTACCTCTTTTTTTGTTAATCCTTCTGGTGACGTTTGGTTGGCCGCTTCAGTGGGCAATGTGTCCGCTTCGGCTGCTGGGTAAAGTGCATCGACTTCGGCAGTAGCATCTGTTGTCGGATTAGTTGGCGACTCAATAACTGGTTGATTGATGGTTGATTCAATTGTCTCGGGTTCTGCCATTTGTTTTTTCCTTTGTTTTTGTTTTAATATTTTTACTTAAACCCATCTAATCACACTTATGCTAAATTGTCAAGGTATGAACGAACGGGTGTATAATGGATTTTATTATGGAACATCGTCGTCATTCAGATATTGATAGTAGCTTTGCGGACAAAGAAAATCTTTTGGGCGATTTAGAGCGTGGTAATCCGTATTATGAAGAGATTTTGAGGATTAGCCAGGAAAAAGAATTGACAGAAAAGGAGCTTGAGCAGGCGCGCGAGCATTCTTTTGAAGATGATTTGACTGGCTGTTACAATACTCGATATTTTAATAAACTTAAAACTGAAAACTTTGATCCTTATAGGGACGATAACAAGATTGGCTTGGTCTTTTTTGATTTGAATGGTTTGAAAATAGTAAATGATGTCGATGGGCATTTGGCTGGTGATGAGCTGATCAAGTCTGCAGCGGATTTTTTGCGTGGAAATTTTCGCAAAGAAGATGTGGTAGTGCGCTATGGTGGCGATGAGTTTTTGGTGATTTGTGGTAATGATGAAAATGACGAAAAGTTTTCGGATATGTTGCGGGCCAAGGTTAGTGAATTAATGGAGGAGGCGCCTGTCGATATGGCATATGGTGTGGCTGTGTATGATGCTCGGATGGATTTTAGGCTAGACGATACTCTAGAGAGGGCCGACCAAAGGATGTATCGGCGCAAGAGCAAGATGAAGAAAGCGGCTGCAGAGGAATAACATACTACCCATCGAGGGTAGTATGTTATTTTGGCGGAGGAGGCGAGATTCGAACTCGCGATCTCGATTACTCAAGATACTACTTTTCGAGAGTAGCGCCTTCAACCACTCGGCCACTCCTCCATAAATAAGTAGATTATAGATTATGGATTATAGATTATAGAATAATTTCTAAATCTCTTGATCTTAAATGCTTTTAATCTGTAAAATATTGTAGCATAAATTTACACCTACCGTATCTTTTAGCGGTGTGGTATAATATCCTTCATTCTGTCGCTTAATTGTGACGAAAGCACCTTCTAGTTACATGAAAAGTAGGGCTGTGTGCATTTTATGTTCGCAGCCCTACATTTTGCACCCGTAGCTCAGCTGGATAGAGCGTCGGCTTGCGGAGCCGAAGGCCATAGGTTCGAATCCTGTCGGGTGTACCAAATAAAAAAGATGAGTTTTTCTCATCTTTTTTCTTTTCGCTTTATTTTATATACGCAATTTGCGGACAATTTTGTCGATTAGGTCTAGTTTTAAGTCTTCCATTGGCAATCGGGCGCCCAAGATGTCAACGATTTTTTCACCAACTTCCTCGGGAAAATAGATTGAAACGGCTGGCGAGAAGCGTTTGATAGGTATTAGTACAATAGAGTGGCTGCCTTCATCTTCGATATAGCCGAATGATTTAAAATCGCTGTAGTGGCGCAGTTCGTCGCCTATATATAATCCCTGTTGGCCACTGAGGGTGTATTGGATGTCGCGAGGTGGTCTTTTGGCAAAGAATATAATAGTGAAAGCTATGACGGCGACTAGGACTGAAAAGGTGTAAGATTTGAATATTAATATATCTGTTGCAATCAATACTGCGCAAACAATACCAAATATAACGAACCAAATTGTGCCTTTTTCGGCTTGGATAAACTCGGAAGCTGACCAATGGATTGGATCATCTGGCGAAGGTGCCGTCTCGTCGCTAGTGTCAGGGGCGGTTTCTGGCAGTGCAGGGGCTAGTTGAGCGTCTGGCTCGGATACCGGCGCATACATTGGTTGGTTGTTTGGTTCCATATTTTCCAGTATAGCATTAGCAAAATAAATGACAACCAGGTGGATGTTTTGCAGTGTCAGCAGGAGATTAGTTGTGGGCTGATTTTGACTCGCAAGTGGTTCCAAATGAAGATGTGCTGGTTGATTACGTTCCAGTCTGTGGGGATAATAATGCTTGATAAAAATACGCCCCTTGTTGGGGCATATTTTTTTGCTAAGATTTTATAGTTTTTTTAGAAATCGCCTTGCGTGAACATAAAGCGAGGACTTTGCCTGACCGTCTCGGTGTTTGCAACAACAAGTAATATTGTTATCAATACAACACTAATCAAGATGGCGACGCTACCAGTGACGATACCGGTTATTGCCATACCTTTGTTGCCTGGTTTTTTGAGGCCGATAATTCCTAGTGTCAATGCGACTATACCTGACATTAGACCAAAAGTTAGCGTCCAACAGGATACGACAGAAACAATACCCGTAACCATAGATGCTATGGCTAGGCCATTTTGTGGTGTTGGCTGTGCTGCTGGTGTTAGTTCAACTGGTTGCATATCGGTTGTTTTTTCGCTCATTTTTAATCCTTTTTTGGTTTAGCTGTTATTACTTATGGTTATACTATATCTAGTCAAAAAATGCAATAGGGTATAATTAGTCATATGATAAATATTCGCAAAATCGTAAAGAAACTAATACCAAAAACTTTGTTCAAACAGATAGAACCGTTGGGGCATTTGTTGGAGGCGGTTTTGATGAATATTATTTATGGATTTCCGTCCCACAAAATGCATATTATTGGGGTGACGGGAACTAATGGCAAGACGACAACGACTTTTTTGATCCAGAAAATGTTGCACGAGGCTGGGTTCAAGGTGGGTATGTTAAGCACAGTGGCATATGGCATGGGGGATGACATACAAGACCAATATGACCACATCACTACCGAACAGGCAGGTAAATTGCAACGTCGCTTGCGCGAATTTAAGCAGGCCGGTGTGCAATGGGTCGTATTGGAATCATCTAGCCATTCATTGGCACAATATCGCACTTGGGGTGTTCGTTATGAAATCGCAGTTATGACTAATGTCACTAATGATCATTTGGATTACCATGGGACTTTTGATAATTACCTAGAAGCCAAGAGGCGATTGTTCAAAATCGCGGCTCGATTCGGGCGAAAGTTGGGTGTGGTTAACGCTGATGATCCGAACGCCGAAAAGTTCTTAGCTACGACTCCGCGGTCGATTAGTTATGGGATTGGCAACGGTGATTTACAAGCTATAAATTTAAAACTAGCAACTGACCACTCGACCTATACAGCTGTTGATGGTGATGAAAAATATAATATTCGGATTAATATTCCTGGTGATTTTAATGTTAGTAACAGCCTGGCGGCAATCGCAGTTGGTCGTGAGTTGGGGCTGAACAGAGAACAAATCGAGACAGGCATAGCAGCACTAAGGGGTGTCGAGGGAAGGATGACAATTGTTGATGAGGGCCAAAAATTTAAAGTTATCGTTGATTTTGCGGGCACTCCAGATGCGTTTGAGCGATTTTTTGAAAGTGTTAGGCCGCTGGTCAAGGGTAAATTGATTGCAGTATTTGGATCTGCCGGGCGCCGTGACGAGGTCAAACGAGCAGTTCAAGGCGAAATAGCTGGACGGTATAGTGATGAAGTTGTTCTTACCGAAGAAGACGATCGTGATGTTGATGGCAACGAGATATTGGCGCAAATTGCATCTGGCGCCGAGCAAGCCGGTAAAGTAAAAGACAAAGATTTGTTCATAGTACCAGATCGCGAGCAGGCGATACGATTTGCGTTTGGCCAGGCCAAGACAGCTGACGATGCGGTTGTTATATTGGGCAAGGGACATGAAAAAACTTTAGAGAGAGCAAAAAAAGTTCTTGATTGGAGCGACATTAAAGTTGCCGAGGCTGAGCTTAGGTCTTTGCATCGTTAGTTATTAGATGATTCTATATTTGGCTAGGGATAGATTTAGCATTTGATAGATAATCAATCTCTTTGATGACATCCAGCAAGGCTTGGGCTTTGCGTGATTCGTCAGTGATTTCGGCTGCGGCTTTGTGGGCAGGTGCGATCAGGGTCTTGTCATCCGTGCTACGTAGTAATAGCAGGTAAATGTCGAATTTTTCATCGGCCGCTAGGTCTAACCTGTCAACTAGGGGGCGTAGTTCCAGCAGGGCGTCTTTTTTAATGGATTCAAGGTCGCTAGAGTCGGTTTCCGGTGCCCCAGACACGGTAGATTGTTGCATCGGTGGCGTGTAGTCAACAGCTGGCGTAAGGTCAGGTGTTATCGTTGGTGTGGCGACGACAGGGGATGAGGTGTTTATAGTAGTTGCTGGTGATAATGTAGGCGTTTCTTCAAAACCTACGTTGCCGGGTTGACCAGTAATTCCAGCTAAAACTTTAGCTAGTTCTTGGTCGTCACTGATTGGTTTTATTGATTGAGGTTGAATATCCATTTTGCCCACCCTTGATATTATGCTTATACTTATTTAATTTATACTGTATCATATACATATAGGTTAATACAACAATATGGTGGGCAAATGTTAGACGATTTGAATATTTTAAAACAACGAGATCCGTCCAGTGCGCTGACTATTGCTAGTTTGCAATATGAACAGGTGCATTTTCGAGGGGCGGTACGCAATGCTGATCATGATGGGCGTCGTATTAATAATATTGTTGTTGCAGGTATGGGCGGCTCGGCGCTGGCGGCATTGTTGGTCAAAGTCTGGCTGAAAGACGACCTGTCCATTCCGATTGAGATTGTCCGAACTTATAGCTTGCCAGGCTACGTTGGTAAAAACACATTGGTTATTGCCAGCAGTTATTCGGGCAATACCGAAGAAACCCTCAGCTGCCTGGAACAAGCCAAAAAATGTGGTGCCCAGGTGGGCATAATCGCATCGGGTGGCGATTTGATAAAGGTTGCAGAGGCGGATGATATCGCACACGTGCCATTGCCGATTAAACTACAGCCACGAATGGCAGTTATATATAATCTACGTGCGCTCATCTCATTACTGGTTAATTTTGGCATTGTTGATAAATCTAAATTGGCTGAAATTTCGGCAACATTTGATTGGTTGCATGACGAGACGGCTAATTGGACTGCAAATGTGCCAACGGCGAAAAACTATGCTAAAAAACTAGCCACACAGGCAGTCGGCAAAACAGCCGTGTTCTACGGCGGGGCATTAACCGCACCAGTCGCGTACAAATGGAAGATTAGTTGGAACGAAAATGCTAAAAATGTGGCGTTTTGGGACGAGTTACCCGAATTTAATCACAATGAATTCATTGGTTGGACTTCGCACCCGATTGAAAAACCTTTCGCGGTATTTGATATTGTTAGCCCATTGGAACATCCGCAAATATTAAAGCGATTTACGATCTCGGACAAATTGCTCAGTGGCCAGCGACCAAAATCTACGACGATTGAACTGGCAGGCGACACATTGATTCAACAATTATTATGGGGCAGCATATTGGCAGATTTTGTCAGTATCTATCTGGCAATTCTAAACAACGTCAATCCAACCCCCGTGCCGTTGATTGAGAAATTAAAAGAAGAACTAGTTTAACTGATATAATAATCTGTGCACGGAGAGGTCGCATAGTGGTCTAGTGCGCCGCCTTGGAAAGGCGGTATGTTCGCAAGGGCATCAAGGGTTCAAATCCCTTCCTCTCCGCCAAATTTTATGCACCCCTTGTGGGTGTATTAAGTTTGGCGAATATCGGATTTGAACCCGAGAGGGTGAGAACTGCCTGTGGCAGTTCGCAAGGCCGGAGCTTGGATTGCGAACGCAACCAAGCGAGGCGGGGTCGAGAAAATTTTAGGATAAAATTTATCGTGACCAAATCCCTTCCTCTCCGCCAAATTTAACATAGTGAGTAGTTATGAAATACACAAAAAAATATTTTAAATCAGGCGTTAATAAACTAAGGTATTTTGAATTTGGGGCGGGTAAGCCTATATTATTTTTATTGAAACAATTTAATGATACCGTCCCAAATAGATTCTTTGGGTTCTATATATCTGTAGTCGATAGGTGGTAGTGCCGATATCTTATTTTTTTCGATTGGGATTAAATAGGCATCTTTTAGCACGGCGCATGGGTTGCCAAACTTACCCCGCCTCTTTAGTAGTAAATTGATTTTTTGATTGGTTATATCAGCAGAGACCGGCCAGCCAGTTTCGGTACCCGTGCAACCGGTGCCGTCTTCATCAAAATACAACAGATAATCATATTGGTCGAACAACGACTTTGGCAATATCCCGGTTAGCCCATATTCTGATAAAAAGGTTTGATATTGCGCAAAGGATGTCATTAAAAAGTTTTTATCCGGGTAGTCTTTGTCCCCTCGATATCCTGTAAGATCTTTTATATCAAAATTAGAGAAGGCTTCAGAATTGGTCATCCGCGCCATTGCCGTACTGTTCGCATTTTGAGTATATAGATAGTTGCCGATTATAATAGTCAGTGCTAAGGCTGCGATGCTTGTTCCTATAATTATAAATTTCTTCATGACCTTAATATATCATGACAGTGTTATTAAAAGTGCTAAAATGATAGTAGGAGGATATATTATGAAAGGTTGTGAAGATTGTCGAAATTGTAGGATGACAGACAGTGATGTCAAAGATATGGAAGAACTAAAAAAGTTTGGTAAAGCCTGTGGCCATATGCACGGACACGGTCGCGGTCATGGCCATGGACATGGCGCAGCAGGTGGCGGTGTATATTGTATGGGCATGATTGGCGCCGCGGTATATTTCATTAGTACGGCACCAGATTTTTGGATGGGCGTATTAGGATTTCTAAAAGCTATCGTCTGGCCAGCATTATTAGTATTTGAAGCTTTCCGGGCATTGATCGGGTAAATTTGTGATAACGAAGATTCTAATTATAGGTGTCGTCAAAAAAGGTGACTGTGTTTTGATGCGCAAAAAACCAGATGGCTCCGCGCCATATAAAGAGACTTGGTATCTATTCGGCAACGAAATATTACCAGGCGTGACACCTGAAAAAGTTATAATTGACGATGTAAAAAACAAATCAGGTATAGATATTACTGTTACCGAACGAATTTCCTGGGGTGAAGAAATTAAAAATGATTTAGATGGTGTAGAAAAACAGTTTATTTATTTAAGGACAATTTGTGAATACCTAAGCGGCGAACTGATTCTTACCGAGGGCATCGAAAAAATTGAATGGGTGCCGATAGCTGAACTAAAAAATTACGATATAGTGCCGCCTTCAAGGGTACTATTTAATGAATTAGGATATCTAAATTAATTTATGCGACAAATCTGCACACTAGCAATTATCGAAGACGGCGACAGGGCGTTATTAGCCATGAAAAAACGCGGTTTTGGCGAAGGTTGGTGGAACGGCTATGGCGGTAAGGTCAACGAGGGCGAATCTATCGAGGCCGCGATGGTCCGTGAACTGCAGGAAGAATCTGGATTAACGGCTAAAAAATATAAAAAACGTGCCGTATTAGAATTTTATTTTGAAGGCACTGATTACGAAGCCGAAGTGCATGTCTTTGAAGTGACTAAACATGATGGTGAGCCGATCGAGACCGAAGAAATGAAGCCGCAGTGGTTTGCAAAGTCCGAAATTCCATTCGACCAAATGTGGCCAGCCGACCGAGATTGGATGCCGCTGTATTTTGCCGGTCGTGACATCACAGGCAGCGCAACTTTTGATGGCCAGACCAAAGCTTTTATTAAATCGGATTTCAAAGTGAAAGGTAATAAATGAAAGATATAGAACAGTTTTTGATTACAGCTAGAACCAAAACTTACGCTGGTAGTACCGGCAAGGTAGCTCCGCTATTAGATGGCTCAAAACAATTGGAATATGCTGAAGGTGATTGGTTATATAGAGATATTTATTACACTGGTAAAAGTACCTTTAACGGTATTGAAACAGTTTTTCATAATAACAAACCAGTCTTTGGTATGAGTTATTACGGTAATTGGGGCGATATGACCGAGACGGAAATTGATCTGGTGTTAAGGGCTGCATTAATTGCAGAACCTACGACCCGATTGTGTAAGAAAATCGAATGGGTTAAAGATGTTTTTATTTATATTTGCGAACCAGATACTAATACTGATGCAAATGAAATTGGTGGTACAGAAATTATTTCAAAAAAAGGTGTTCAAGTTTATAAATTTTATTACGCCGGCGGGTTGTTAATTCATTAAGTAAACTAGTACACTAGATATATGACATTAGACGTATATCAACAATCACTAGAACTGCACAAAAAACATCACGGTAAAATGGAAACTGTTAGCAAGGTAAAACTTGATAACAAAGAAGCGCTGTCATTAGCCTATACGCCAGGTGTGGCTGAAGTTTGCCGCGAAATCGCGCGTGACCCATCGTTAGCCCGCGAATACACATTAAAACGCAATACAATCGCCATCGTTAGCGACGGCTCGGCCATATTAGGGCTGGGTAATTTAGGCGCACTAGCTTCAATTCCAGTTATGGAAGGCAAGGCGGCGATATTCAAAGAATTTGCAGGCGTTGACGCTTTTCCTATATGCCTGGACACGCAAGATACAGAAGAAATTATCAAGGCCGTCAAACAAATTGCGCCAGTTTTTGGTGGCATTAATCTAGAAGACATCTCAGCACCACGTTGTTTTGAAATCGAGGAAAGATTACGGGCGGAATTATCAATACCAGTCATGCACGACGATCAATGGGGTGCAGCAACTGTGGCACTGGCAGGTGTCATCAGCGCGTTGAAATTAGCCGACAAGCAAAAAGACACGGTAAAGGTTGTAATGAGCGGCGTAGGGGCTGCTGGTGTCGCCACAGCGCGATTGTTCACGATATATGGCATCCGCGATATCACGTATTGCGACAGTCAGGGAATTATTCATAGTGGCAGGACTGATTTGACTGCTGAAAAATTGGAGTTGTTAGGTGCCAGTTCGGCCAAGCCAACAGCAGGGCAGTTGGTTGACGCGATCGTAGGCGCTGACATATTCATTGGTCTATCAAAACCTGGATTATTGACGCAAGACATGGTCCGAACGATGGCTTACAAACCAATTATATTTGGTCTGTCTAATCCGACACCTGAAATTATGCCTGACGAAGCATTCGCAGCCGGTGCGTTCATTGTAGCGACAGGGCGCAGTGATTTTCCTAACCAGGTTAATAATTCGCTGGTATTCCCAGGCGCATTTCGTGGGATGTTACAGGCTAATATCCCACAATTCAAGATTGAAATGTTCAGCGACATCGCTCAGGCTATCGCTGATTCAATGACTGACATATCACCAGAAAAAATCTTGCCAAGCATGTTCGATAAGAATGTCGCTGACATAGTTACAGCAACAGTCCAAAGATATAAATAGCGTAGAATAAACAACATACCACGCTATATGTAGCAACTGTCACTGCGTTGGTGTTATACTTTAATCCCATAGAGGGGTAAGGTATATGGGACAAAAACAAAAATATATATTCGTAACTGGGGGTGTTTTATCAGGTGTGGGCAAAGGTATCACTGCTGCTAGCATCGGTGCGGTATTAAAGTCCAAAAATGTTAAAGTTTCAATTCAAAAATGCGACCCGTATCTTAACGTAGATGCGGGTCTTTTAAATCCAGCTGAACATGGCGAATGTTTCGTGACATGTGACGGGGCAGAAACGGATTTAGACCTGGGTCATTATGAACGATTTTTAGACATAGAGATGACCAAAAAGAGTATTACATTATCGGGTAGATTATTGTCAGAATTAATTGCCGATGAACGCGCTGGCAAATTTGGTGGCAAAACTGTTCAGATGGTGCCGCATCTAACCGGGGCAATTCAACGCGCTATATCTGAAGGTGCGGTGGGTAGCGACGTCCATATAGTTGAAATCGGGGGGACGGTTGGTGATTATGAAGGACTAAGCTTCATTGAAGCAATTCGTGAATATTCACAGAAAGTCGGTCGGGCTAATTGTCTATTTGTTGACGTTGTTTATGTACCATTTATCTGTACCAGCAAAGAATTCAAGACAAAACCAGCTCAGAACGCATTAAATGACTTGCGCGGTTTTGGTATTATGCCCGATGTAGTAGTCGTACGTAGCGAAGACCCCGCACCGGCATGTGTGGCTCAAAAGATTAGCTTGTTCAGTGGCGTCCCTGAAGATAATGTTATATTAATGCCAAATGCTGATACGGTTTATAAAATACCATCTATTGTCGCAAAAAGTGGATTGAACAAATTATTATCAGATTTTGTCGGCAAGTCCAGAAAATACAATTTGGAGGCCTGGGACGAGGTGGTAAAAAATCAAAGTGCTATAAAATCAAAGACTATAACCGTTGGTATGGTTGCAAAATATATGGACAACGAGGATACGTATATATCTGTTATCGAGGCGCTAAAAGCCGCTGCCTGGAGTGAAAAAGTAGGGTTGGTCATTAAATGGATTAATGCTGAGACTGCTAGTAAAAAAGATTTCAAATCAGTTGATGCACTGTTGGTCCCAGGTGGATTTGGTGCGCGTGGCATTGAGGGCAAGGTTGCGGCTGCACGCTATGCCTTGGATAAAAAAATGCCATATCTAGGGTTATGCCTAGGGCTACAAGTTGCGGTTATCGCCTCATGTCGAAAAGCAGGTTTAACGGATGCTAACAGTGCTGAATTTGATCCAAATACTAAAAATGACGTTGTATATATTATGGAAGGTCAGGCTGGCAAAGAATCAACTGGTGGAACTTTGCGGCTAGGTGATTACCCAGCTAAATTAACTGATAATTCATTGGCAGCTAGGGTTTACGGATCGCAAGATATTATTGAACGTCACCGTCATCGATATGAAGTGAATCAAAAATTTGTTCCTGAAATAAATAAGGGTGGATTAGTCATTAGTGGCACTTCACCAGATGGCAAATTAGTAGAATTTGTCGAAGCGCCAGGGCAAAAATACTTCATCGCGACTCAAGCTCATCCAGAATTTAAATCTCGTCCGACAAAACCACATCCGTTATTTGTTGGTTTAATAAAATCAGTAAAGGGGTAAAATATGCAAAACGCATTTGAAAACGCAATGGCGCAATTAGACAAAGTAGTAGCCACCAAAGATTTTGACGCTGGTTTTATTGCAAAGTTAAGGCAGCCAAACAATATCGTGCAAAATACAGTAACAATTGTTATGGATGACGGTTCAACCAGGGATTTTGAAGGTTATCGAGTCCAATATAATAATATTTTGGGGCCATACAAAGGCGGAATCAGGTTTCACCCAGATGCTTGTATTGATGAAGTGAAGGCGCTGGCTTTTTGGATGACATTAAAATGTGCAGTTGTTGGTACCCCAATGGGCGGAGGCAAAGGCGGCATAAAGGTTAATCCCAAAGAATTGTCCAATTCTGAATTGGAAAGATTGTCTCGCAGCTGGATGCAACAATTTTCGGATGTCTTAGGACCACAATTGGATGTGCCGGCGCCAGATGTTAACACTACGCCTGAGATTATGGCCTGGATGGCAGATGAATACGCCAAAATTACAGGAGACAAAACAGGTGCGGTTATAACTGGCAAACCAGTCGGGCAAGGCGGTTCATTGGGGCGGGACACCGCTACGGCGCAGGGTGGATTTTATGTTTTTGAAGCGCTGCGAAATAACTTGGAATTAAGTGATAGTTGTAGTGTGGTAATCCAGGGATTCGGCAACGCTGGATCAAATGCTGCGGTGATTTGGTCGGCAGCTGGCTATAAGATTGTAGCAGTATCAGATTCGAACGGTGGTGTTTATGACACGGCCGGCTTGGATGTCGCCAAATTATTGGCACATAAACAATCAACTGGTCGGGTGGCTGATTTTGACGGGGCTGTAAATATCAGTAACGAGGAGTTGCTGGAAATAAAATGCGATTTGTTGATTCCTGCAGCAATGGAAAACGTGATAACTGACAAAAATGCTAATAAGGTAAACGCAAAGGTTATTTTAGAACTGGCTAATGGCCCGATTACTTCTGGTGCTGACCAGATATTATTTGACCGTGGCATAGCGGTTGTCCCAGATATATTGGCAAATGCCGGTGGTGTAGTTGTGTCATATTTTGAATGGGATCAGAACCTGAAAAATGAACATTGGTCCGAAGCCGAAGTGTTTGAAAAATTGCAGCCGATTATAGCAAAATCAGCCGGTGAGGTTTGGGCGCAGTCTAGGGCAGTTAATACATACTTACGAATGGGTGCATTTATTTTGGCAATCGAGCGCTTGAAGGTGAAATTTGATATAATAAACGCTAATGAAACAATCAGCTGACACAATACAACGGGCGGTCCAACAATTATTTGGTGTTGAGGTTGATATTCAACTGACCAGACCTGATTCACAGTTTGGTGATTTTTCGACCAATGTTGCAATGCAATTATCAAAACAACTGGGCAAAAATCCGCGTGAGATTGCAGATCAATTAGCTGCGAGCCTAAATGAGACAGGTGAGTTTGTCGAAGTCTCTGTTGCCGGACCTGGTTTTATCAATCTACGTGTTAAAGATTTGGCTCTGACAGAGGAACTAAAGAGGGTTATTGATAATCCGTCTGATTATGGCAAATCAAATATGTATGATGGCAAGATTGTATTAACTGAGTTTTCTGACCCAAACCCATTCAAAGTTTTACACGTCGGGCATCTTTATACCAGCGTGATTGGCGATGCGATTTCAAATTTGATTGAAAACGCCGGCGGCAACGTTCATCGATTAAATTTTGGTGGCGACGTAGGTTTACACGTTGCCAAAACGATGTGGGCAATGCTAGGTGAATTTGGCGGTGAAAAACCTGAAAGGCTATCTGAATATGACGGCGGGCAGCTAATTGAATATGTGGCGAACTGTTATGTAAAAGGTACGCAGGCCTATGAAGATGATGAATCAGCCAAGTCCGAGATTACGGTGCTGAACAAAAGAGTGTATCAAATTCATATTGATGGCGACCATGAATCACCATTTGCGCAAATTTATTGGGCTTGCCGCCAGGCTAGTTATGACTACTTCAATAAATTTTATGCACGAATTGGTGTCAAATTTGAAAAATATTATCCTGAAAGCGAAGTCGCTGCATTAGGACTTGCAACAGTATTAGAGCAAAAAGACCGCGGCGTTTACACTGACAGTGATGGAGCTGTAGTATTCGTGGGCGAACCATATGGTTTACATACTCGAGTATTCGTCAACAAAGAGGGCTTGCCAACATATGAAGCCAAAGACGTTGGGCTTAGTATGAAAAAATGGGAAGATTACCACTTTGACCAGTCAATTATTATTACGGCCAATGACATTATCGAATATATGAAAGTCGTTTTAAAAAGTATCGAACAATTTAAGCCTGAATTATCTTCACGTACGCGCCACATAACGCATGGCAACGTCAAATTAGTCGGCGGTGTCAAAATGAGCAGTCGCAAAGGTAATTTCTTGCGCGCCACAGACGTATTGGATATGGTCGCAGATGCTAACGAAGCTACACAGGGCAATCGTGATGAGGCGCCGATACTAGGTGCGATTAAATATGCGTTCTTAAAATTTAAAATCGGCGCTGACAGTTCATTTGACCCAGCTGAATCAGTTAGCATCCAAGGCAATAGTGGCCCGTATTTGCAATATGCATTAGCGAGGGCGAATTCTATTATCAACGGTACATCCATAGGTTCTGGTATCGATTTGTCATCTGAAAAATATACCGAGCATGAACGAAATTTATTGTTCAAGGTAACTGAGTACACGGATGTTATTGCACAGGCGACTGTCGAATTGATGCCGCATACTTTGTGTACATATTTATATGAACTGGCGCAGGTATTTAATCGATTCTATGAAAACAGTCGTGTTATTGGCGATGAACGTGAACAGGTTAGAGGTTGTTTGGTCAAAGCCTATGCAACAGTTTTAAGTAACGGATTAAAGGTGTTGGGCATCCCAACACCAGAAAGAATGTAAAAATATGCAAAAAAATATTGATACCAAAAAACTTGTAGAGGCGGGCGAGTCGCAATTAAAATCCTTTGTCAATTTTATACGCACACAGGGCGTAGTAGGACTGGCGGTAGGTTTGGTGTTGGGTGGTGCAGTCGGTGTGATGGTCAAATCATTAGTGGATAATATTGTTATGCCGCCACTTGGTTTGTTACTGGGTTCGACCGAGGGGTTGAAGGGGCTGTCGTTGGTTATGGGTAATACATCTGATGGTGCGCCAGCAGTTTTGCATTATGGCATTTTTCTGAATGACTTTATAAACTTTGTTGTTATCGCGCTAGTCATTTATATAATGATTAGTATGTTAAAAATCGAAAAGATTGATAAAAAGAAATAATATGAACAAAAAATTAGCCAATGCAAAAATCAATCGCGTCTTGTGGTTGGATTTGGAAATGACTGGCCTAAGCCCAGAAAATGATTTGATTTTGGAAGTTGCAATTTTGGCGACCGATTGGGACTTTAGCGAAATAGATAGTTATCAGGGGGTTATCAGGAACAAAGAGCCGCTTTTGAAAAAAAGAATTGCCGCTAATGCCGTTTTTTGGGATGCTAATCCAGATTCGCGCGATGGGCTAATGTCGCAAAATAACAGCGGACAGACTTTGGCACAAGTTGAGGATGATATCTTACGATTTATTGACAAAAACTTTGATGCTGATGTGCCGGTTTTACTGGCCGGAAATTCGATTCACATAGATCGTCAATTCATTCGGGCTAATTGGCCAAAGTTTGATAGTAAGTTGCATTATCGGATGCTAGACGTTAGTGCCTGGAAAGTCGTATTTGATGGTAAATACGGCAAAAAGTTTGCCAAGCCCGATGCTCATCGTGCGCTAGATGATATTCGCGGCAGTATCGTCGAGCTGCAATATTATCTGGCAAAACTAAACTAGTGATACAATTAGTGTATGAAGTCGGTGGTAAAAAAGTCGCATTTTCGACGAACAGCTGTGATTATTATTTGCGCGCTAGCTTTTGTCTTGTCGGGGCTATTAGTATGTTGGTTATGGGC
Organism: Candidatus Saccharimonadota bacterium; assembly: GCA_037129535.1. Taxonomy (GTDB): domain Bacteria; phylum Patescibacteriota; class Saccharimonadia; order Saccharimonadales; family Saccharimonadaceae; genus UBA1547. Next base: position 134,447 of record JBAXUT010000001.1, read on the forward strand.
TCAGCAATCGGGCACTTCATCTGTTGATGGGTCTGCCAAAATTGAATCAAAACCAAAAACACAGAAAATATTATCCAACGTATTGTTCACTGGCAATATATTTTGGGGTAGATATATTAATGATTGGTCTATGTCCAGCCCGTTAAAATATCAATATCCTTTTTCTAGACTAAACGAATTTAATCGCGATCAATATAATGCCTGGATTGCTGGTTTGGAATGTCCAACTGTAGCGGGGGTTAATATAACTTCGGCAGAACAGGAAGCCTTGCTGCAGTTTAATTGTTCGCCAGATTATTTGCCAGAGGCGGCCAAATGGTTTACGGCCGTAACCTTGGCTAATAACCATGCCGACAATCAGGGAGTAGGTGGTTTTGACGAAACGCGCCAACAATTAGACAAGAACGGCATCCAATATTTTGGACATTATGATTATCAAAACGTCGATGATGTTTGCGAAGTAATTGGGCTGCCAGCCACGGTTTCGTTGGATGATGGATCACAAAAAGACGGCAGTTTACCGATTGCAATGTGTGGGTTCCATGGTGTTTTCGGTATACCTACAGACGAATCGATTGCTGTGATGCAAAAATACGCAACTTTTATGCCAGTGATTGCGATGCCCCATATGGGCGCCGAGTATAAATCTGTTCCTGATGAAATCAAGATTAATCTTTACCGCAAGATGGTTGATAATGGTGCCGATGTGGTGATTGGTGATCATCCTCATTGGATTCAAAATACAGAAAGCTATAACGGTCATTTAATTGTGTATTCGATGGGCAATTTTATGTTTGACCAACAATCTAATACTGAAGTCACACGTTCGGCTGCTATCAAAATGTCTTTGATGGCTAAGGTTGGTGATTTGGACAGTTGGCTAAAAATAGGCGACCAATGCCGGTCGTTCAAGGACAGTTGTTTGGCTGATGTAAAATCTCAAAACTTATCAAAGCTAGGAATTGAATACAAATTTGGTGCTATTGGCACCAATGACAGCGGCAAGATTAATAAACCAGCCACCCCAGAACAGCAAGCCAGCATATTGCAACGGCTGAATTGGCAATCGACGATGAATAGTTTGCGTTCACCGTATGGGAGCTTGTAGAATAGACGTATGACACACAAAGAAATCGAAGAATATATTTTGAGTTTTCCTGGATCTTGGTTGGACTTTCCATTTGGCGAAAGCACTTCGGTCTACAAGATAGGTAAGGATAGCGAAGGAGAGGGCAGGATGTTTGCCTTGATTGCCGAGGGCAGTAAGCCGTTGAGGATTAGTCTTAAATGTGACCCGTTGTTATCTGAAAAATTGCGAGAAGATTATGAAACCGTCTTGCCTGGATATCATTTAAACAAAAAACATTGGAACACGGTTATTTGCACAGGGCAGGTGCCTGACGAAGAGTTAAAAAGCTTGATTTCGATTAGTTATAATCTGGTCACTGGCAAGACTCAAGATTGAGCCGCGTCAAAATCGGCGAATTGCGATTGGGTTGGTTTCAGGTTTTTTATAGCATCTTCTAGGAAGGTTTTTAGGGTTTTGTTGTTAGAATTTTTATAAGTTTGGCTCATCATTGCCAACACAGTATTTAGCTTGTAAGCTATTTCGCGGGCATAGGTGCGGTCATAAACGACATTTAATCGGGCGTTTTCTAGCTTTGACAGGGTATCGGCACTGGATTCGGCGTTGGTAACTTTTTTGTCTAGTTTTTTGATGTCGGTATTTTCATTTTTAAGTAATGGTTCAATATCGCGGATGGTATTGGTCAGATAAATCGTCAAGTTGGCATTATAAGTCCGCAGTTTGCTGCTTTTTAGTTTTGCTGTGCCGTCAGTGACGATTTGCTGTGTTGCCAATAATCTGGCGGCTAGTTTTTCGCTAGGCTTGCCTGTGTTGCCAGACGAGCTGCCGACAGCAGCTACGATAAAGAACAGTACAACTACAATTGCGGCGATTACCAAAATCATCATTTTTTTATTACTCATCAAAACACCCAACAGACCTTTTGGCGCTTGCTGCGGTGCAATCTGGTTCAAATAATCCAGCGATGGCGGTTGTTCAATATTTGGTGGCATACTACTGCTATTTAAGCATAATCGGCAAAGATATTAAAGGCTGAATCCAAGGTGTTATGCTTTGAGTTATCTTCTAACAGGGGTATAATGACGTTATGCAGGATGCCAAAGAGGAAGTTAGAGCCAAACTCAATATTGAGGATGTTATCGGCGAATATGTTCAATTAAAGCGCGCGGGGCGTAACTTTCGAGGCCTCAGCCCATTTAGTGCCGAAAAAACGCCTAGTTTCTATGTCAGCCCCGACAAACACATCTGGCATGATTTTTCTTCGAACAAGGGCGGTGACGTATTTACTTTTGTAATGGAAGTCGAGGGTATCGATTTTCGAGCTAGCCTAGAGCTATTGGCGCGCAAAGCTGGTGTAGATTTAATGGTTTATGACACCAAGGGCAGCCAAGAAATAGCGGCACGCAAAAAGCGGTTACTGGCTGCGCATGAATTAGCCACCAATTATTATCAGCAAAGTTTAGTCCAAAACCCGCATGCAATGGAATATGTTTTTGGTAAACGTGGCCTCAGTAAACAAATAGTTCAGGATTTTAAAATAGGTTATGCGCCAACGAGCGGTGATGCATTGGTGCAATTTTTGACCAAAAAAGGATTTAGCGCCCAGGAATTATCTCAGGCTGGCCTGGTCAACAGGTTTGGCGGCGATCTTTTCCGCGGTCGCATGATGGTTTCATTGATGGATGGCACTGGTAATGTAATTGGGTTTACTGGTCGTATTATTTCGGACGACCCAAATGCTCCAAAATATCTCAACACCCCGCAAACTTTGTTGTATGACAAGGGCCGCCATGTTTTTGGTTTGTCTCAGGCCAAAGAAGCAATTCGAACAGGGGATTACGCCGTAGTTGTAGAAGGTAACCTGGACGTTATCAGCAGTCATCAAGTGGACGTAACTCAAGTTGTCGCAACTGCCGGCACCGCTATGACAGAGCATCACCTGCGGGCACTTGTTAGGTTGTCGAATCATATTCGATTAGCATTTGATGGAGACAAGGCAGGTCTGGCAGCAACCGAACGGGCAATCCCGATTGCGCAAAATGTCGGGGTGGAATTATCAATTATTAGTTTGCCTGATGGGGCCAAAGACCCAGATGAATTAATAAAACAAGATCCGAAGTTATGGCAGGCGGCCATCAACAACGCCGAACCGGCAGTTGATTGGGTGATAAAACAGTATTCGATGCGTGAAGACTTGCAATCTGCTGCCGGCAAACGTCGCTTTACGACTGCAGCGCTAGACGTAGTGCGAATGTTGTCTGATTCTGTCGAGCAGGAACATTATTTGGGCAAAATCGCCAAATACAGTGATTCTTCCATTGAAGCGCTAAAAGATAAACTCCAAGATTCGCCTAAATCTACGCCAATCCACTTGAAATCAGTAGTCACACCAACCATTGAAGATCAAGACCCAGCCGCCTATCAAGATAACCTACTGGCACTAGCATTAATTGACGGTGCGACTCATGATTTGTTTCGAACGGTCGCGATTGATGCTTTTTTGGGTGATGCAAGGCAGGCTGTCGCGCGGTATTTGTCAGAAAAAGGCGGCAAATCTGTTACAAATACGCCAAAACAGTTGCAAATCCACGATACCTATGTCAAAATACTACTATTAAAGGCCGACGCTCGTTACGCTGATTGGGGTGACCAAGATCGTTACTTCGAAGCAGCTCGATTGCTCCGCCAAGTTATACAAGGGCAAAAACAAAGACAAAAAGACCAATTAACCGAACAACTGCGTAGTGCAGAAGATTCGGGTGATGATAAAACAGCCAATGATATTAGAGGCGCATTAAACGAACTTATAAAGGAGATGCAAAATGCCAAAAGGTAAGATTGTCGACGATATTACAGATATCAACGAAGAAGTTAAAGAAGTTACTATTGATGACATTGTAGCCCTAGACCCAGCAATCCTAGATGATATTGCGGGGCCACTAGCAGGTATCGAAGAGCCAGATATTACTGACCTAGAGGATGAAGAAGAAGACGACGAAGAAACTTTGAATAAAGGTCAATATTTTGATGATGCCAGTGATGACAGCGTTCGTCTGTATCTACGCGAAATTGGTAAAATCCCACTGTTAAATTCCGAAGATGAATTGGCGCTAGCTCAACGCGTCGTAGCAGGGGATAAAAAAGCCAAAGACAAGATGGCTGAAGCAAATATGCGTCTGGTTGTTTCTATTGCCAAACGTTACAGTGGCCGTGGGCTTGATTTTCTGGATTTGATTCAGGAAGGTAACACTGGGTTACTGCGCGCAGTTGAAAAATTTGATCCAGACAAAGGTTTCAAATTTTCTACATATGCAACTTGGTGGATCCGCCAGGCGATTACCCGTGCCATTGCCGACCAAGCCCGCACGATTCGTATCCCTGTGCACATGGTGGAAACCATCAACAAATTATTGCGTACGCAGCGCCGCATGACTCAGGAATTAAACCGTGAACCAACTATCGAAGAGTTGGGCAAAGAACTAGAAATGGAACCAGCCAAAGTCGAATACGTTATCAAAATCAAACAAGATATCACGTCACTAGACGCTGGTGTTGGCCGTGACGGCGAAGACGAAGATTCAGTATTGGGCGATTTCATCGAAGACGGCGACAGTGTAACCCCTGAGGAATCTGCCACTTCACAATTGTTAAAGGAACAGGTCCAATCAGTGTTATCATCACTATCTGACCGCGAACAAAAAATCGTTAAAATGCGATTTGGCCTAGAAAACGGCAAAAGCCATACGTTGGAAGAAGTCGGCCGTGAATTCGCAGTTACCCGCGAACGTATCCGCCAAATCGAGGCCAAAGCCCTAGCAAAACTTCGCAAACACAAAGATGCGAAAAAACTGCACGAATATATTGTTTAAGACTCGAAATTGGTTTCCAGTAGCGTTGCATCGATATTTCGGTGCAATTCTTCCTGGTCGCCGTCATTCATAATGAAATGATCGGCAATTGCGATTGGGCCACCTTTTTCTAGGTGTTCAATTTCGTCCCAGTCGCGTTGGTCGGCTTCAAATTGCGATAATGGGCGGGAAACGCGGTGTAGTAGGCGATGGTGTCGGACTTTTTTAGACGCGATTATTGCCACTACTGTTATTTCACCGGCAAATTCGTGTTTTAGAGCCTTGTATTCGGTCCAACTATATAACCCGTCGGCAATAATTCGGTGTTGACCGGCGTTTATCAAGTTATGGATTTCGCCGGATATCTTTTCGATAATAGTTTTGTCGCCATCACGCGCTTTTAATTCTTCGCGGAAGTTTTTTTCGTTTTCAGGCGTGTCTTCGATGCCGGCTTCGCGCATCAGATTTAATACAACGCCGCCAAAGTAAACTTTGGGGTAGCCTTTGGCCACGATGTAATCTGCAGCAGTGCTTTTACCCGACCCAGCCAGGCCGACGAATGCGATTATTTTGACGTTGTGGTTGTGTATCATTTATGTTTTCTCGTTTTTTTGTTTTTGTAGTAACTCATCTTTAACATTAGCATTATTTTGTTAATTTGTCAATCAGATAGCAACAGGTTAATGCCGCCAGCGATGTTCATATATAGGCTTATGCAACTTTCGTAAGGTTCCGGAAGAGATTGTTTAACAGCACATATTTCACTTCAAAACAGGCCTCATTGTACTGCTTGGTTCCTGGCTTGAATATGTTTGGAGCTTTCTCATCATCTTTTCCGTCTTTATCTCTCCCTTCATCAAGTCGTGGGTTATCAAAATCAAAGCCCATATTTTTTATGTATTCTTTGATGATTTCTTTTTGAGGTTCTTTGTATCCGGCGTTTAAAATCGAATCCCAAAATCCTTTATGCGTTTGGACATCACTAAAGAATCTAGCAGAAATCTCTTCTTTGGCGCCCGCCATGTCGTAGCCGTTGTGGGGGACTTTTGTGAATGGGTCGCTATATCCCTTTACAAAGTCTTTTATTTCGTCTTGACTCAATAATGACCCCATACTATAAACATAGCTTTTAAATTCATCGTCGGTCGCAGCTTTGACATGTAGTGTCTCGTGCAACTCAGTGGCTATTTTGTCATTTTTTGGCTGGTCCTCTTTGATAAAAACATCCAAGTAATCGTTGCCTTTGTTGTCCTTGAAGATTAAAGGCATCGATTCTCTTAATTCTTTTCTAAATGAGAATCCACTTGAGATATTTGTTTCTTCGGATGCTGAAAAATAATGCAGATCAACCCCAAAAGCATTCTTGACTGTTTTGGTTCTGGCGACTTCTTCCTGTGTTAGGTTCGTGAGTTCGATATATTTAAATTCGCGTCTGTTATTCTCTTGTTCGTTTATCGAATCAAGGCGTCGCTTGCCTCGGCTTTCTGCAGAGGACCTTTCAGTGGATATTTTAGGTGCCTCTACACAAGTTTCTAGAGCAGCTTCTCCCATTGGTTCATTTAAAGAGTTTCTTTTCTCGGCAACCTCGGGGCTGTTTTTGTCAGCTTCGGCAGCCAGCTTAAAAGATTCGCTATTTGCTAGTTTGAACGATTCTAGTTCTGACATCTATATTTTCTCGCTTTTTATTTTTGTGGTAACTTACCGCTGATATTATCACACTTTAGTTTATCTGTCAATTAACGCTTAAGCTTTAATCTGTTAGCTATTGGGCGGTAAATTGCGGTATACTGGTGGTATGACAAAAAGGTTGGCAGTTATTGACGGAAAATCGGTTTTTTACCGCGGTTATTATGCGATGCCAAATTTGGCGCTGTCTGATGGTACGCCAACTGGCGGAGTTTTTGGCTTTGCATCGTTGGCGATTGAACTAATCAAAAAATTGGAACCAGATTACGTGGCCGTGGCGTGGGACAAACAGGGGACAAATATTCGAAAACGCAAGGAAATTTATCCCGAATACAAAGCCGGCCGCAAAAAAGCTCCAGATGATTTTTATGCCCAGATTCCGATATTGCACGACTTGTTGGAAGCGTTTGGTTGGCCGTTGTATGAATTGGACGATTATGAGGCTGACGATATATTGGGTGCGTTTGCCAAACAAGCGGCCGCGAAGGGTATCGAAACCTGTTTGCTAACTAGTGACCTGGATGCGCTACAAATTGTTGGGCCAATGGTAAAAGTTTATGCACTGAAAAATGGGTTGGCAAACCTAGAAGAATTTGATGTCGAATACTTTGAACAAAAATATGGTATCAACGTTGAACAGTTCCTGGATTTGAAATCATTAAAAGGTGACGCATCAGATAATTTGCCAGGTGTTGCAGGTATCGGTGAAAAAACAGCGACTAGTCTGTTGCAAGAATTTGGGACGCTGGACGGAGTTTATGCCAATCTGGACAAAATTAAACCAACTGTCGCCAAGAAACTAGCCGATGGCAAGGAAATGGCATATATGAGCCATGAAGTTGGGCGGATTTGGGATGAGGCCCCGGTCGAATTGGATTGGGACGTGGCTGATATTAATGATATTGATTTGAACAAAGTCGCAGCAATATTGCAGAAACTAGAATTTGCCTCGCTGGTTCGTCGTATGCCAAAACATATGAGTATCCACGGAGTTGAAACTCCAGTCACTATTGTCGCGCAGGCCGAGATAAAGGCGCTAAATGAAGTCAAATGGCCAGAAACGCTGTCGATAAATGGTCCAGTAGTGATGCATATTGAGGATGATGTATTGTGGTTGTCGTTGGATGATAAAACGCTGATGCGTGCCGATATCAAAACGTTGGATAAAAGCGTTTGGCGGGTGTTGGAACTAGCGACTGTCATCGGTTATGACACTAAAATCTTATACCATCAGCTGGCAGCGCAAGGTGTTTTTGTGCGGTTTGATGAGTTACATGACATCAATCAGGCATCATTTCTGATTAATCCACTGCGCCGAGATAAGTCGTTGACTGGCCTGACTGGTGGCGAGTTAATTGATAGCCCACAGGCTAATATTGCTGCGATTTGGCAAATTTATCATCAGCAGGTGGCAGTGTTCGAAACCGAGCCTAAACTGGCGCGAATTGCACGTGAGTTTGATTTCCCGTTAACTTATATTCTGTTTGAAATGGAACACCGGGGTATCAAAATTGACCCAGTCATCTTGAAAAAGATGAGCATGGAATTCGAGGATGAATACGCTGACCTAGAACAACAAATTTATACAATGGTTGGGCACGAGTTTAATATCGCCAGCCCGTTGCAGTTATCCGAGGTGTTATTTACTAAACTGCAGCTGCCAACCGCGGGGATTAAAAAAGGTAAAACCGGGTATAGCACCGGCCAAAAAGAATTGGATAAACTGCGCGGCCAGCATCCAATTATAGAATTGATTGAAAAAACGCGCGAAATCGCCAAATTGAAAAACACCTATGTTGATGCATTGCCACGGTTAATGGATGAAAATTATCGGGTTCACACGACTTTTAACCAAGACGTTGTCAGTTCTGGCCGCCTGAGTAGTACAAATCCAAATCTGCAAAATATTCCGATTCGTTCTGACCTGGGTCGCCAAATTCGTAGCGCTTTCGTACCCGAAAAGGGGAATGCGTTCGTCAGCGCTGATTATTCGCAGTTTGAATTGCGTTTGGCCGCCGTGTTGGCGGGTGATACTGATATGATTGAAGATTTTGACCACGACATTGATATCCATACCAAGACTGCATCTGATGCATATGGCGTGCCGCTAGAGGCTGTGACCAAAGACCAGCGTCGTAATGCCAAGGTAATTAATTTTGGTGTGTTATACGGCATGAGCCCACAGGGGTTGAGCGCTGCAACAGATATGAGCTTTATCGAGGCAAAGAAATTCATTGATCAATATTTTGAAGTTCGCAAACCTATCCGTAAATATATCAATGATACGCTGAATAAAGCGCGAACCGAAGGCTATGTTGAAACGTATTTTGGTCGCCGCCGACCGACACCAGATGTCCTTAGTAGTAATTTTATGGTGCGTTCAGGTGCTGAACGTGCGGCTGCAAATATGCCGATACAAGGGACGGAAGCTGACTTGATGAAACTGGCAATGATAGAATTGGATAAAATGCTAGGTAACTTGGGTGACCAGATATTACAGATTCATGACAGCATATTGATTGAATGCCCAGTGGCAAATGTTGATAAAGTATCAGACCTGCTGCGCGAAACGCTAGAGGGCATTGCCCCAGAGCTAGCGGTGAAATTGAAAGTTGACGTCAGTATAGGCTCGTGTTGGGAAGGTATGTGATTGACTTTACGCCGTAAGAATACTATAATATAGATATGGCGAACTACAGAACTAGAAAAATCATCCCAATTGCGTTAACGCTAATTATTGTTGCGATTGCTATCGCTGCACTAGTGTCACTAGCACGGGCGGTTTTCTTTTCGGGTACGACCACTACGCCAGTAATCTCGCAAACTGAAGTAGCCAAAGAAGCTCTGTTGTCTTCTGACCCCGAGCATAATGTCATTGTGACGGTTCGTGGTCCGATTGTGGCCGACGAAACTTTTAGGACTTATAAATTTCAAATTAACGCAAATGTTCGAGAACTTAATACCTATAAAGGCTACCAATCACAGCCTATCGACAAGATTTCACTGGGTAATAATATCAAGGCCTATGAACAATTTGTATTCTCGTTATATAGGGCTAATCTAGTTAAGGGCACAGAATTACCAGATAATCAGAACGAACTACGCGGCATCTGTGCGACAGGGACAGTTTATGTATTTGAAGTTTATGCGCATGACAAAGACGTAAAACGTTTGTGGACGTCGACATGTTCTGGTTCCAAAGGTTCATTAGACGCTAGTGTAAATCAATTGATGGGTTTGTATAAATCTCAGATACCAGGATCTGCCGAATTAATTAGCAAGACGATGGAATAAGGACTGGCATCTATGCCAGAACTACCAGAAGTCGAAACAGTAAAGCGTGGGTTAAATAATTTAATTATTGGTAGGGCAGTAGTCGCTGCTACTTCCGATAACCCAAAGTCTTTTCCTAATAGTCCTGCCGATGTGCAGGCTTTTTTGGTCGGCGCATCTATTACGGCTGTTCGTCGCCGTGCCAAGGTCTTAATGATAGATCTATCATCTGGTTATACGTTAGTTGTTCATTTAAAAATGACCGGACAGCTGGTTTTTGTCGAAGATTTTTCGCGGTTTGGTGCGGGGCATCCCAGTGATAGTTTGATAGGTAATTTGCCTGATAAATCGACGCGGGTTACGATTGAATTTAGTGATGGGTCTCGTCTTTACTTTAACGACCAGCGCAAATTTGGCTGGGTTCGTTTAATGCCGACAGTTGAAGTGCCAAATATTGATTTTATGAAACGTGTCGGTCCAGAACCACTGGAAGCTGATTTTACCGCCGCTCAGTTCGCTGAAAGGTTTAAACGGCGCGCTAGGACCACTATAAAGGCAGCGTTGCTAGACCAATCAGTTATTGCAGGAGTTGGTAATATTTATGCTGATGAGTCGCTGTGGGGCGCGAAAATCCATCCTAGTAGGCTAGTTGGTTCGATTACTAACACCGAGTTCAAAAAACTATATACAGAAGTCCGCGCAGTTATGAATCTGTCAATTGATAAGGGTGGTTCTACTAACCGAAATTATGTTAATGCCGAAGGTAAGAGGGGCAGTTACATGGATTTTGCTCGGGTGTTCCGACGCGAAGGACTAGAATGCTCACGATGTGGCACTGAGATTATCAAAATCCGCGTAGCTGGCCGTGGGACGCACATTTGTCCCAAATGTCAGGTTATATAGTTTATACTATAGATAATGGTTACATTATTGATAGGGGAGAATTCATTCGAAATCGAGCGAGCGCTAGGTGAAATCGCCAGTTGTTTTGATGGTCGTGTTGAAAAAATTGACGGTAGCGCGCTGCAATTAAAAGATCTACCAGATATATTAATGGGAGTAAGCCTGTTCGCTACCGAGAGGGTAGTTGTTATTCGCGGCCTAGGTCAGAACAAATCGATTTGGCCGGTCTTTGGTAGTTGGCTAGATAAGATATCCGATGATATCCATCTGGTGCTTGTCGAACCAAAACCTGATAAACGTACAGTTACATTCAAGGCGTTAAAGGATGCCGCGACTATACGCGAGTTGCAGCCTTTTTCAGATCGTGATGTTGCCAGCGTTGAAAAATGGGTGACCGCTGAGGCTAAAAAGATGGGTCTAAATATGGATAATAAATGTGTTCAGGCATTAGTTAACAGGGTAGGTTTTGATCAATGGCAGTTGTTTCACGCGCTACAAAAACTAGCGCTAGTAGATAATATAACAGTGGAAGTTATTGCCGATGTGATTGATCTGAACCCATTTGAAAGCGTATTTAACCTATTTGAAACAGCACTGCGAGGTGACAGAGCTCAGTTAAAATCTATGTTGCGAGTATTAGAACAATCCGAAGATGTGTTCAGGTTAATAGCGTTATTATTAGCTCAAGTCTTTCAATTAGCAGCGATTTCATCAGCCGAGCGGACAGATAGTGTCGCCAAAGATTTCGGGATCCATCCGTTCGTAGTATCTAAATTGTCATCAGTCGCTAGAAAAGTCGGTGTCAGGGGGGTAAAACGCCTGATGGATATATTTGTAAATCTAGATGATGATATCAAGGTATCCAAAGCCGAGCCGTGGGTATTAGTTGAAAGCGCACTATTAAAGGTCGCAAAAATATAAAAAATGACCCCAGATGGGGCCATTTTATATTTAACCTAAATTATTTTTTTGCAGCTGGTTTTTTAGCTACAGCTTTTTTAGCAGCAGGCTTAGCGGCTGTTTTTGCGACGGCTGGTTTAGCAGCGGCTTTTGGCGCAGCTTTTTTGGCAGAATCTAATTTAACACCTGCGGCTTTTGCAATTTTATGTAATTGTGCTTTTCGGCGGGCGACAGTGTTTTTCTTTAGTAGGCCTTTTTTAACAGCGGTATCTAGTTCGCTTTGAGCGGCACTTAGCGTTTTGGCGCTAGGCGTAGCGATAAAGGCTTTGGTTGCGTCTTTGATTTCGCGTTTAATACCGACATTTCGTTCACGTCGTTTGATAGTTTGTTTTGCGCGTTTGATAGCGGATTTGATAATTGGCATTTAGTTTCCTTTTACTCTTTAAAATTATAAATACAATCAGTAGGTGATTATAACAGATTGGGATTGCTGATGCAACGCCCTAGGGAAGAATAAAGATTATAGATTATAGATTATAGTATAATCTCTATTAATCTCCGGGGAGGTTAATCGCGGCTGGAACTGGCGGTAATTAGTAATTATTTTTATTTCGTCTCTGTAATTTCTTCCATAATCCATAATCCATAATCTACAATCTACTTGCATTACCCAAACTACTTATGGTATAGTGACATCAAAATCTAGGCAAAATAAAAAGGAAATATATGAACGAAACGCCAGCCAAGATAAAGCAACAGATAGTAGATAAAATAAAGGCTTCTAGTAATATTTTGATTGCGGTTAGCCGTGACCCGTCTGTGGACGATTTGTCTGCAGCGCTAGGTCTAACTACTTTACTTAACAAGCTGGGCAAGCATTCGACGGCGATATTCAGCGGCGATATTCCTCCAGCTATTAACTTCCTCGAGCCAGACAAGGTGTTTGAAAACACAATCGATAGTTTGCGCGATTTTATAATTGCGTTGGACAAAGAAAAAGCCGACCATCTGCGTTATAAAGTAGATGGGGATGTTGTAAAGATATTTATTACACCGTATCGCACTGTTATTAGCAGCGAAGATTTGGAGTTTAGCCAAGGCGATTATAACGTTGAATTGGTTTTGGTGTTGGGGGTAGAAAACCCCGACCATCTAGATATGGCATTGGCTGCTCACGGACAGATACTCCACGATGTTACGGTTGCATCACTGAGCGCCGGCACTCAAAATAGTCGGCTGGGCAGTATAGAATGGCACGAGGACAGTGCTAGCTGTCTTTGCGAGATGGTTACATCACTAAGCGAAGTCCTTAAAACAGACGCACCCATATTGGATCAGCAGATTGCCACAGCACTTTTGACTGGTATCGTCTCTGCGACCGAAAGATTTAGTAACCCCAAGACATCAGCTGCTGTTATGACAATGGCCGCACAATTAATGGCGGCAGGTGCAGACCAACAATTAATTGCCGCGAAGTTACAAGAATCGCACGAGCTAAGCAATGGTGTTAGTTCTTCTGCTGAAATTCCTTCGGCCGGGGTGGCGACGCCGCCTCCTCATGATGACCAATTGCCGGGGCACCTCACAATCGTTCACGAGGAAGGTCAGTCTGTTTTGCCGGAAGTTGCTTTGCCTCAAACAATAAACCCTGTATTACCGCAACCGCAAAAAAGTGTTGACATCCCGGCCACCCCTCCAATATTAGCTGGGTCAATGTCGCCGCAGTCGCAGGCAAGTGATATTATTAATGCGGCAATCGCGTTACAACAGGAAGCCGCAATTTCGCAACAGTCGCAAATCGATAACTCTGTTATAGTTGCTCCTCCGATTAGTACTAGTACTCTGCCCGACAAAAACTCAAAATTAATAGATATACTAGGCAACGGTCAAGATATGGCATCAACGCTGTCGCCGGATATACCTGGTGTTATTAAATCAGACTCCTTGCCTGTCGACGGCACTACGCTGGACTTGCACGAATTGAATGATGCTTCGGTGACCACTAATACATTATTGCCAGAGCCTATTATTGAAAATCACAGCATGATGATGGAATCTAATCCAGTAATTGATTTGCCTATGCCGCCTCCAGTGCCAGATTTTTCCTCTCTTGTAACATCGGCCCAACCTGCAGAGTCTAGTTATAATGCTATGGTAAATTTAGAAACTCCTCCAGCATCCACCCCCAACGACCCAGCCCAATTCAAGATACCTGGGCAGTAGACGCGGGTAGATTATAGATTATAGATTTTGGATTTTGGAAGAATCACAAAATACAATGAGATTTGAGATTGAGATTTATACTATAATCTAAAATCCAAAATCTAACTCTTACTCTTTTCTTGCTGTTATACTGTTTTGTATGCAAGATAGCGTTATTTTGATTGATAAACCAGCTGGTATGACCAGTTTTGGCGTTGTGGCCCGCGTACGGCGTGTTTTGTCGCGTCAACTGGGCAAAAAGGCCAAAGTGGGTCACACCGGGACACTCGACCCATTCGCAACCGGTCTGATGATATTGGTGACGGGCAAGGAATGTAAAAATGCTGGCAGTTACAGTAAATTAGACAAAGTTTACGATGCGATTATTGAATTAGGCCGAACTAGCACGACCGGCGACCCCGAAGGTGAGTTGACTGTCGTGTCTAGCGCCATCCCGACAGAGGACGAAATTGGGGCCATCCTAAAAGGTTTTGTGGGCGATATCGCACAAATTCCGCCAATATACAGTGCAATTAAAATTGATGGTCAGCGAGCGTATAAATTAGCACGGGCAGGTAAATCTGTCGAAATGCCATCTAGACAGGTAAAAATATACAGTTTGGATTTGGTAGATTATGATTATCCGTATCTGAAAGTTCGTGCCAATGTGTCTAGCGGCACATATATCAGGACACTAGCCGAAGACATTGGTCGGAAGCTGAAAACAGGGGCGTATTGTGAACAATTACGACGAATTAGTATTGCCAATTGGCAGGTGGCAGATGCTAAAACTTTGGCAGAAATGGGTATAGTTGACTAAGTTTTAAGAACAGGGGTTGAAACCTGTGCAAAACTTTGATACAATCTAGTACTAATGATTACAGCAGATAACAAATCCAAAGCAATTGCTTTGACACAGACTCACAAAACCGACGTCGGTAGCCCACAGGCACAGGCTTCTGTTTTGACGACTCGTATCAAAGAAATAACCGAACATCTAAAAGACAACAAACATGACAACATGGCTCGTCGTGGTCTAATACAGATGGTAGGACAACGTAAAAAACTTCTAAAATATCTAGAATCAAAAGATTTTGATGCCTATAAAAAAGTCGTCTCAAAACTAGGACTTCGCAAGTAATTGCGAAGTTTTAAATTGAACACAAATTAGTTGTATAATTAATTTATGACGATTATGCCTACTTTGGAAGTGGACTCGGTTTCCAAATATTATGGGTCTTTTTTGGCTATATCCGATATCCATTTTATGATTAGCAAAGGTGAAGTTGTAGGGTTGGTAGGCCTAAATGGTGCAGGTAAAACCACGATTTTTAATTCAATAATGGGATTTTTGCGGACGTCTGCTGGCAAGATCAGATTGTTTGGTGATGTGGTTATTCCAGAGAATGCGCATAAAATGCATTCTAGGATAGGTTTTGCGACAGGTGATATGAGCCTTTTCATAAACCTAACGGGACAACAATATTTTGATTTTATAAAACGAGCTTACAAATTAAACAGCAACAAGCGTCTAGATGAATTATGTAAACAGTTTAATCCTGAAACTAATAAAAAGATTCGTGATTTATCTCGCGGTAATAAGCAAAAGATTGCATTAATTGGCGCCTTCATGGCCAGCCCAGAATTGGTGATATTGGACGAACCTAGCAGTGGCCTAGACCCATTGATGCAGCAAAAATTCCTAGAACTTATTAGTACTGAGGCTGCCAAAGGTACGACGATATTCATGTCATCGCATTATCTCAAAGAGGTGGCGGACGTCTGTAGTCGTGTAATATTCATTCGCGATGGCAAATTAGTTCGTGATATCCCGCGAGATGAACTAGAAGCAGGTCATGGCAAGGCTGTTCGTATCGTTACGCGACATGTTGCAAAAATTCCAGCCGGATCTAAAATTACCAGTCGTCAGAAAACTACCAACGGCTATGAGATATCATTCATATTCCGCGATTCGCCTGTGAAATTACAGCAATGGCTGTCAGGGTTGCCACAATTGCTAGATTTTACTATCGAAGACCATGATATTGAATCAGCATTTAGTGACCTGACAGGTAGCGAGGAGTTAGGCAATGTTTAATTTGTTGCGCAAAACAATTTATGACAAACGAGTATTCATTATTGGGTGGTCCGTTGGCTTAGCATTCTTTGCCTTTTTGATGATGTTGTTTTTTCCGGCTTTTCAAAACTCGGGCTTGGATCAGTTATTGTCTAGTCTGCCACCCGAAATGCAGGCGCTAAAGGGTTTACTGGGTGATCTTAGTAGCCTGAAAGACACTTCCGGGTATCTAGCGGCGCAATTCTTTGATATCCGCGTACCTATGTTTCTGTCAGTATTCTCAGTTATTTTGGCAGTTAGTTTGAGTGTTCGTGATGAAGAGCAGGGCTATATGCGCACATTACTGGCGTTGCCGCTCAGCCGTATAAAAGTTTTGTTTGGTAAATTATTGGCGATTGGGATGGTCTGTTTTGTGTCAGTTATAGCTACGGTTTTGGGTCTTTGGCTTGGTGCGCTGACAGTGAATGAAGTTCTTAATTGGTCGAACGTTTTGAATCTCAGCCTAATGATGCTAGTCATGTCGATTAGTATGACAACGTTGTTCTATTGTATCGGTATGGCATCTGGTAAACGAGGCATAACAATGGGCCTAGGGGTTGTTATTGGCGCGGGTAGTTTCCTAATTACAACTTTTGCCAAAGCTGTTGATTGGTTGCAACTGTACGAAAAAATTTCTTTATTCTATTATTTCCCAGCGCCAGAAATCGTCAAAAATGGCATACGTTTGTCAGATATAATAGTTCTAGCATCGTTAGTAGTAGTATCGATTACTATCGCCTTTATATTATTCCGCCGCCGAGATGTTCGTTAGTTTTTTAGACCTTCAACAAATATAAAGACTGGTTTATCGTTTTTAATATAGTCCGCTATATCTATAGTTTGTAAAAACTGAGGGTACAATGGTAACTCGCTAGTATCAGATGGATCGATGAATTCGACTTGTTTAATTTCTTCAACACCGTGAGATGTTTTGGTTAAATCTATATTTTCATAGTCGTTAGCATTTTTAATATGAAAGAAGAATTCTAGGTTTTCACGTTTGCCATCGTAAAATTGCTGGATAAATAGCAATTTACCAATTTCTGGCACAACCCCGGTTTCTTCTACCATTTCGCGTTTGATGCAATCGATTAACGATTCCAACTCGTCTTTGCCGCCTCCAGGGATACACCACCAATCACGAGGGTGGCCATCTGAACCTGGGGTTAATTGTTGAGCTAATATTTTACCGTCTCGGAACACAATACCACGTACATTTATTCTTTTGTCTATCATATTAACAGTATACAACTTTGTGATATAATAGGCACATCACTCAGCAGCAGCGAATTAGTGGTGGATAGAGAGATTTGTAATACAAATTCCTGTACCCGTTACTATATTCGCACTAAATTATTCAAAATTATTAAAAAGGCGAGTGTTAAAAAAAGGAGGACAAATATGTCTACTATCAACCCTAATGGCAAGGAGATTTTCTCGCTAACGACTGATTTTTGTGGTCGCCCGCTGAAAATGGAAGTTAACCGTGTTGGATTTCGTTCAACTGCTAGTGTCATGGTCACTTATGGTGACACCGTAGTTCTAGGAACCGCAATGGTCGGCAGCCGACCAGTAGTGCTGGACTATTTCCCATTATCAATTGATTATGAAGAAAAGTTTTATGCAGCTGGTAAAATTTCTGGCAGCCGATTCGTCAAACGCGAAGGTCGCCCTAGTGATGAAGCAATTCTAATCGGTCGTTTGATCGATCGCCCAATCCGACCACTGTTTCCAAAAGGCTATCGCCAAGAAGTCCAAGTTGTCGCCAGCGTTCTATCACTAGACCCAGATTTCCGCCCAGATACAATCGGTATGATTGCTGCCAGCGCAGCATTGATGCTAACTGGTACGCCATTTGATGGTCCAGTAGCAGGTATACGCGTTGGTCGCGTAAACGGTGAGTTCAAGGCTTTCTTGACTGCTGAGGAACGCGCTAACAGTGACCTAGACCTAGTAGTCGCCGGTATTTCTAGCGGTATTACTATGGTTGAGGCCGGTGCAAATGAAGTTAGCGAAGAAACTGTTGCTGACGCACTAGCATGGGCATTCGAAGCTTATCAGCCTGCAATCGAATTGCAGAAGAAGCTGGCCGCTAAAATTGCTCCAGTCGCTCAAGAATACAAACTAGTTCTACCAGATGCTGAAATCCAAGCTGCAGTCGACAAATGGGTTGATGGCAAACTAGGTGAGGCACTACGCAAACCTTATCCAGAACGCAATGAACTGGTTTCAACACTGCGTTGGGCATTTCATGATCAAATGCGCGAAAAACTAGGCGAAGATTACGCTAAATTACACGACGAATATGACGAAGCCTTCACTAGCGCACTGCACAAAGATGTTCGCAAGGGGATTGTCGCTGATAATACTCGTCCAGACGGCCGCAAACTAGATGAAGTTCGCCAATTGTCATCAGAAGTCGGCATATTGCCACGAACTCACGGTTCTAGCTTGTTCACTCGTGGTTTAACTCAGGCGATGAACATTATTACATTGGCACCACTTAGTTTCTCGCAAATCGTAGACACAATGGAATCAAACGACGAAGAACGCCGTTATATGCACCACTACAACGCTCCAGGTTACACCGTTGGTGAAGTTAGCCGATTAGGTAGCCCAGGACGCCGCGAAATCGGTCACGGCTATCTAGCCGAGCGTGCACTAGCGGCAGTTTTCCCAACTGCTGAAGAGTTCCCATACGCAGTTCGTAGCGTTACCGAGATTATGAGCCAGAACGGTTCAACATCCATGGCGGCAACTTGTAGCAGCTGTTTGGCATTGATGGACGCAGGCGTACCATTGAAGGCTCCAGTGTCTGGTATTGCAATGGGTCTGATGATGGATGATGGCAAACCTTATGTGTTGTCTGATATCGCTGATGCCGAAGATTTTGCTGGTGATATGGACTTCAAAGTTACTGGTACTGAAAAAGGTATTACGGCATTGCAAATGGATATGAAGGTCCACGGTTTGCCAGTAGAAATCCTAAAAGAAGCATTAGCAAAGGGTAAAATCGGTCGTGCATTCATCTTGAAGCATATGATTGAGACTCTAGCTGCGCCACGCGAAGCACTCAGCAAATTCGCTCCACGAATTGAAAAACTAAAGATTAATCCAGATAAAATTGGTGCAGTTATTGGTAAAGGTGGTGAGACTATTAAAAAAATTACTGCTGAAACTGGTGCCCAGATTGATATCGGTGAAGATGGTTTGATAACAATCGCCGCTGTTGATACGGCTGCTATCGAACAGGCTATGAACTGGATCAAAGGTCTAACCGAAGAGCCAGAAGTTGGTACAATCTACGAAGGTAAAGTTATGACAATCAAAGAATTCGGCGCATTCGTAAATATTATGCCAGGTATCGACGGCATGGTTCACATCAGTGAATTGTCCAAAGATCGCGTTGAAAAAGTTGAAGACGTATTGCACGAAGGCCAGATCGTAAAAGTCCGCCTAATCGGCATCGATGACCGCGGCCGCCTCAGCCTCAGTATCAAAGCTGTTGACGAAAAATAATCTGTTAAAGGCGCTTATGGTTGCAATTGATCGCCATAAGTGCTAGTATTATATTACTGATCGCAATCTTGTAATAAATATATGACGAAAAACAAACAAGTGCTTCTTGAACAAATCAAGGCAGATATTATCAAAAATAATGTCTGCCCGAATTTGGCTCGCGAAGCCACGAACCTTGTGATGGGTGATGGTAATATTGACGCCGATATTGTGGTTATCGGTGAAGCACCGGGCAAAAAGGAAGATGAATCGGGACTGCCATTTATGGGCGCCGCCGGCAAATTCCTAAACGAAATGCTCGACAGTGTAGGTATTGAACGCCAGGATGTGTTCGTTACTAATATCGTCAAATACCGACCGCCAAAAAACCGTGATCCTTCACAACAAGAAAAAGCAGAATTTTGGCCATATCTACTGCGTCAACTGGACGTCATTCAACCTCAGGTTGTAGTGACATTAGGCAGGCACAGTATGGGTTATTTTCTACCACAGGCGAGCATAGGAGAGGTGCATGGTCAGCCTAGCAAGGTAGAAATCGAGAACCTGAAACTAACAGTCGTGCCGCTTTATCATCCGGCCGCTGCACTTTACAAGCGTAGTATGCGCACAGTGCTGATAGATGATTTTAAACAGTTACCAAAAATAATAAAAAATATTAAATAAGCCCCGTGAAATAACGGGCAAGGAGAACAAAAATATATGGGTCAACAAAGACTCGCGACCATCAAAAGTGATGATCAATCTAAACGTCCAGTGCAACAGCCTAGGCAAAAATCAAACAACACAGTGTTAAATAACACTACTATTCGCAAAGGCGAAGCCTACCGGGCTCAACGCCGAACCAGCGAAAACGTTAACCAACGCGCTAGCCAGCATGTGGTTAATATCCCAGTCAACAAATCAATCTATAACGGATACGAAGGCCGTCAATTCAGTCCAGCTGATCAAAAACGCCAGGTTAGAAATAACGGTCCAAAAGTCAAAATCATCAACATTGGTGGTTTGGGTGAAATGGGCATCGGCAAAAACATGATGGCGATTGAATACGATAATGAAATTATCGTTATTGACTGTGGTTTCCTATTCCCAGGTGATGATTATCCAGGGATTAATTACATTATCCCAGATACAACTTATCTAGAAGAAAACAAGCATAAAATCCGTGCACATCTGTTCACGCATGCCCATCTGGACCACATCGGCGCATTCCGCCATATTGCGGCCAAGATACCAGCGCCTGTTTATGCAACCAAATTTACAATCGGTATGTTACAGCGCCAACTAGAAGAAACAGATGGTGATTACGAGCCAGTTTACCACGAAGTTAACCTAGAATCTCACGAACAGATACAAATTAGTGATAATTTAAGTGTCGAGTTTGTTCGCATGGATCATTCAATCCCAGATTGTGCAGCGATTATTATCCGTACACCGGTTGGCGTATTGGTACATTCAGGTGACTGGAGGTTTGAAACCGAACCAGTTGATGGCAAAAAGCTAGATATTGAACGTTTAACCGAAGTCGCCGCCAAAGAAGGCATATTGCTGTTTATGAACGAATCAACTAACTGTGAATCAGATGGCGGACATCTACACAGCGAACATGATATTCAACAAAGCATTGGTCAGGTTATGGATAAATTCCCTAACAGCCGATTGATTATGAGCTGTTTTAGTAGCCATGTTCACCGTATCCAATCAATATTACAAGAAGCCCAAAACCACAATCGCAAAGTGGCCTTTGCTGGTTATTCGATGATTCAAAACCTAGAAGTAGCGTTGCGTTCAGGTGTTATCAAGGTGCCGCGCGATGTTGTCGTCAAAATGGAAGACATCATTAAATTGCCCGATAGCAAAGTATCTATCGTCTGTACTGGCTCACAAGGTGAGCTAACTGCCGTGTTGAATCGTATGGCTAACGGTTCTCACAAACATATCAAGATTAAAAACTCTGATGTCATTGTATTCAGCTCTAATCCGATTCCAGGTAATGAAAAATTTGTTACTCGTACAGTTGACGGCCTGATGCGTGAAGGTAGTGATGTCATTCAAAACGGCAAAACTCACTTGACTGGTATTGGTCCGTTACACCTTTCGGGTCATGCCTATTATGACGATCACGTTCAATTGATTCGAGCATTGAACCCTAGATTTTACATGCCAATCCACGGTGAATTCCATATGTTGGTTCACAACGCCGAGATTGCCGAAAAAGAAGCTGGTGTCAAAAAACAGAATATATTCGTCTGTGATGACGGTGACATTATAGAAGTCACTAGTGATGGCGTGCGCAAAGCTGGTCGTGTTCCAGTTGGCGGCATTATGTATGACGACAGTGGCGAAATTGTTTCCGAAGTCGTATTAAAAGACCGTATTCATATGGCAACCGAAGGCATGTTCATCGTAGTATTGACCGTCCAACGCGGTACGGGTCGATTGATGACCAGCCCAGATATAATCAGCCGTGGGTTTATATACCTGCGCGACAGCGAAGAATTAATGGGTCTAATCCGCCAATATCTGAAACAAAAGGTTGCCCGTTCATTTACTGGCAAACACGTTGATCTAGACGTCATCAAAAAAGAACTAAAAGATGAGATTACACATATCCTATATGACCAAACTCGTCGTACACCAATCGTTATCCCAGTCATAAACGAAATAGGTGGCAATGGCCAACCCGAACAGCGTCAAAACGGTCCAAACCGACCACCGATGCAGCCAAACAGGGGCCCAATTCCGCCAAATGGAGTTCCACAATTCGTCAAAAAACCATTTCCAGCGCCACAAGTTCCAGATGGCGAAGACACCGAACCTCGCATTCGCAATAACGACTACCGCGGATATTAATTAACTCTAACCATTAGCCTATTGCAAAATGTAGTAAATTTTGCTATAGTATTATATATAGTCCGCTATAAAATAAACCTAAAAGAGCCTATAATAGAAAAATACTTATGGCAAAGCGAAAAAAACACTACGCAAAACGCAAATCGGAGAAATCTCCGCAACACAAGCTACCAACAGGGTTCTGGTCGCAAGTTTGGGCTGTCGCCTTAATTGCCATATCTATATTATTAGTAGTTGCCTGGTTTAACGCCGGCGGCCCGATATTAGAATGGGTCCACAGCACGGCGTTATTTGTTATCGGATACGCTGTTTATGTGATTCCACTATTATTTATATACATTGCTATTGAAATATTCCGTGCTGAAGATAATCGACTGTCATTTGCGGTTAAATTTGCTACGGCTACGGCTATAATATGGTTCGCCGCACTTTTCGGATTACTTAAAAACGACGTCGGTAACACCACTGGTGGGGTATTGGGTGATCTGATTAATGATGGTATGCTGCAATTGGTCAATGGTACTATTGCGGCGTTCATATATATATTATTAA
The DNA here is from genome assembly GCA_037129535.1 of Candidatus Saccharimonadota bacterium. Classification (GTDB taxonomy): domain Bacteria; phylum Patescibacteriota; class Saccharimonadia; order Saccharimonadales; family Saccharimonadaceae; genus UBA1547. Next base: position 157,383 of record JBAXUT010000001.1, read on the forward strand.
TATTGATAACGCTATTGTTTATTACTCGGATTAATCCATTCACTATAATCAAGACGATATGGCGGATGACCCGCCGTGACGATTCTGAACAAGATGAGAACGTCAAAGTTATGCGCAACGCCGCTGCAGTTGACGGTAAAAACTCATTGATTGGTAATTTCAAAACCAATAATGCAACGTTGGCAATATCTGATTCAACAGATGAAAAACAATCTAGGTTGTCTAGTCTAAAAAACAGTATTAGCCGCGATAGGGCAGCCGAAGATCAATCTGCACTAGTCACAGTCAGTGACCCTAATTGGCAACCACCATCATTAGACTTGCTGGAAAAGAAAAATGCTCCAGCCGATCCAGGCAATGTTGAACAAAACGCATTGATCATCCAGAATACTTTGGCCGAGTTTGATATTGCTGTTGCGATGGAAGGCGCCAATATTGGTCCACGCGTGACGCAGTTTACATTAAAACCACCTAGCGGTGTCAAATTGGAAAAGATTACGTCATTAGAGAAAAATATCTCTCTAAATCTAGCTGCTCAAAGTTTGCGCATGGAAGCTCCAATCCCTGGCCAAAAAGCCGTTGGTATTGAAGTCCCTAATGTCAAAGCCGCTGATGTCCGTTTGCACGCGATACTAACTAGCCGCGAATGGGGCACTAATGGCGAACCATTGGCTTTTGCTATTGGTAAAGATATCGCCGGTGAGCCAATTGTTGGCGCTTTGAACAAAATGCCGCATCTATTGATTGCAGGTCAGACCGGTTCAGGTAAATCGGTGATGATTAACACGTTGTTAACTAGTTTGCTGTATCATAACAGTCCTAGCGATATGAAATTAATCTTGGTTGACCCTAAACAGGTTGAAATGGCGCCATACGAAGATATACCACATCTGTTGACTCCAGTTATTACCGAGCCCGACAAGACTATTAGTGCGTTAAAATGGGCGGTGAACGAAATGCAACGCCGCTATACATTATTGGCTGAACACAAAGTCAAAGATATTCGTTCATATAACCATAAAGTTCGCTCATCTGGTGCCAAAGTTACAGTTGATGATGAATTCGGTATTCCACACCAACACGAAAACGGCGCTATGCCATATATCGTGATTGTTATTGATGAGTTGGCCGATTTGATGATGGTCGCTGCACGCGATGTTGAAGCGTTGATTGTCCGTTTGGCTCAAAAAGCCCGTGCTGTTGGTATACACCTGGTGCTAGCGACCCAAAGCCCACGTGTTGATGTCATTACGGGTTTGATCAAAGCTAATATTCCATCGCGAATTGCCTTTACGGTGTCATCACGTGTTGAATCTGACATTATCTTGGGTCAAACTGGCGCCGAGAAATTGCTGGGCGCAGGTGATATGTTGTTGTTGCGCGCTGACATGGCCAAACCAAAGCGTATTCAAGGTGCATGGGTAACAGATGAAGAAGTCCACAAAATCGCTGACCATTTGCGTATGCAGTCACCACCACAATATAACGATGATGTTGTTAGCCTGCCAGTTCACCTAAACGGCAAGGGTGGGGTAGTCATGGACTTTGAGGGTGATGACCGCGATGATGCGATTAACAATGATGCTGCCAGGTTGGTTATCGAGACCGGTAAAGCCAGCACGACTTTCTTACAAACTAGACTACGAATTGGCTATGCCAAAGCCGCTAGGGTTATGCAAACACTAGAAGACCGCGGTATTATCGGTCCACCTGACGGTGCGCGCCCACGGCAGGTTCTGATGACCAGTATGGATGACATTGATGGTGGCAACGATAATGACGACGACCTCTAGACGCTATCTATTAAATATGCTATAATTCAAGGTGTTATTAACTCGGCCTATGCTCGACATAGGCATCCATAAGGATTCCAGAGGAGGAAATCTAAATGAAAGAATACGAACTAACCGTTCTGATTCATCCCGACCTAGAGGCGGACATTGAAAAAGCACTTGATAAAGTGCGATCGCTGGTCACCACTAACGGCGGAAATATTATCAAAGAAGATATTTGGGGCAAGAAAAAACTGGCCTACCGTATCAAAAAAGAAGACTTTGCAGTCTATGTCTATTTTGATGTCGCTCTGCCTGCAGACGCGCCACTAAAGATCAGTAATACTCTGAACATTTCAGACGAAGTATTACGCTATTTGCTAGTTTCTGTTGACGTAAAGGGCCGCAAAGCTCTTGAGGAAGCTAAAAATAAAGCTGTGCCAGCTGATTCTGCTGACGACAGCGAAGAGGAGTAAAAACCTATGGCAAAAAGTATCAACCAAGTAATCCTATTGGGCCGATTAACTCGTGACCCAGAACTACGCACAACCAGCGGTGGTAAAAATATTGTGAATTTCAGTATTGCAGTTGACCGCGGTGGTGCCGACGATACAGCTGATTTCTTCGAAGTTACAGCTTGGGAAAAACTAGGCGATCTAGTGATGCAATACCTGGGCAAAGGCCGAAAAGTATTGGTCCAAGGCCGATTGCGTCAAGACAGCTGGGAAGATAAAGAAACCGGCAAAAAACGCAGCAAAATCGAAGTTACCGCAACTGATGTTACTTTCCTAGATGGTCCATCAGATGGTAACCGAACAAATGCAACTAGCGAACCAAAATCTGCTAGCAAAAAAACCGAAGATGTCGTAATTGAAGACATCGATGACAAACCTATTGACCTAAGTGAGATTCCTTTTTAAGGACAAGAAAGCGAAAAATATATGACAATGAAACGATTCAAAAAAGATACTCCTGTATATTTTGACTACAAAGACGTCAAAACTTTGCAGCGATTTATCGATATTTATGGACAAATTAAATCAGTTAGCAAAACCGGCCTCAGTGCAAAACAGCAACGCCAAATAGCAGTTGCTATAAAACGTGCTCGTCATTTGGCCCTATTGCCATTCATGATCCAGGGCTAAAGGGTAGAATCTAGATTATAGATTATGGATTATAGAATAAAACCAGCAAGAAATTTTCGTGATTTACTGGCTTGGCAAATAGCCTATAAACTTACTCTATATGTCTATGAATTAACTAAATCATTCCCTAGTAAGGAAGATTACGGCTTAACAAGCCAGATAAAGAGAGCTTCTGTGTCTATTACGTCAAATATCGCTGAAGGCTTTGGTAGACGGACATTGAAAGAGAAGGACAGTTTTTATTCTATAGCCCACGGTTCTTTGACTGAAGTAGAAAACCAGCTTATTATTGCCGAAGGCGTAGGATACATTAATAAAATACAATTTGCGAAAGCAGAAGAGCTGTTTGTAGAAACGCATAAACTACTCTACGGATTACGCAAAGCTAACAAAGAGAAAGGAGAGATTGCAGATTAAAGATTCTATAATCTATAATCTATAATCTTTATTCTAAATTATGGCTTATTCACCAACTGAGCTTAAAAAAGGCGTCGTCATTCAAATTGATGGCAAACCTTTTCGCGTAATCGAATATAACCAAAAGGTTGTCGGTCGCGGCGGCAGCATTGTTAACGTCAAGATTAAAAACTTGATCGATGGCAGTGTTATTCCTAAAACCTTCAAAGGCCAGGAAAAGATTGATTCAGCCGAAGTCACCAACCAAACAGTGCAATATCTGTATAATGACGGCGCTAGCTACCATTTTATGGATCCAGAAACTTTCGAGCAATTTGAATTACCTGCTGATATTATCGAAGATTCAGCCGGATACCTGAAAGAAGGCGAGAGCCTAACGCTACAATCATTCAACGGTAATGTAACTAATGTTGAGCTGCCTAAAAATGTGTATCTTGAAGTGACCTATGCCGAGAGTATTACCAAAGGCGACACTACCAGCAGCGTCCTAAAAGACGCGACATTAGAAACCGGTTTGATCGTCAAAGTCCCAGCTTTTATTAAAACTGGCGATATTATATCTGTTGATACTACAACTGGCGAATATCGCGAACGCAAGAAGGCCTAACGTGCCCAACTTACATACAATATCGTGCATATCTGAACGTCTATTAGCGTCCATAATAAATTTTTCTGTCGTCGACGTATCTATGGATATGCCTTCTCCAGAGAAAATTCATTCTGGTCTGCTAATAGCCAATTCATATAAAGCACGAATTATATGCAAGGTGGGCGCATGACAAAACAACGATTGGACATGGCGCTAGTAGAGCGTAAATTAACATCCAGTCGTTCTCAGGCGGAAAGCTATATTAAATTGGGCAAAGTAACAGTTGATGGTCGGGTTATATCAAAACCTGGCCATTTTGTTGGGCCAAATTCTGCCGTCGCGATAACTGCCGAGGTACAATATGTCAGCCGAGCGGGGTTGAAACTGGCATCGGTGGCTGATGTTTTCAAATTGGATTTCCGCGACAAAGTTGTATTAGATGTCGGTAGTAGCACCGGTGGATTTACCGATTACTCGTTGAAAAACGGTGCACGTAAAGTCTATGCCGTTGATGTTGGCACCGACCAATTACATCCTAGTTTGCGACGTGATAGGCGCATTGAGCTGCACGAAAAAACTGATATTCGTGATTTTTATCTGAAAGTAGTTCCAGACATTATCGTGATTGACGTTTCGTTCATCAGTTTGCGCGAGATTTTACCACATCTATATAATCATCTATCAGGTCCTGCCACACAGGTTGTTGCGATGGTAAAGCCTCAGTTTGAAGCTGGGGCAGGGCAGACTAACAAAGGCGTCATTAAAAACGATTCAATGCGCCGCCAAATATTACGTGATTTTGAAGATTGGGCCCGTGGTTATTTTGTGATCATCGACAAACGCGACAGTGATGTCGCCGGAGCAAAAGGCAATCAAGAGCGATTTTATCTGTTAAAACCTATTATCAAATAGATTTTTACACATTAAATCGGAATTCTACGATGTCGCCGGGGCGCATGATGTATTCTTTGCCCTCGGTGCGCATTTTGCCTTGCTGTTTAGCGGCTACTTCGGAGCCAGCGGCAATTAGGTCGTCATAATCTACGATTTGGGCGGCGATGAATCCACGTTCAAAATCTGTATGTATCACACCAGCGGCTTGTGGGGCAGTTGCGCCTTTGTGAATTGTCCAGGCTCGGATTTCTTTTGGCCCTGCGGTCAGGTAACTTTGTAGTCCCAATGTATCATAGGCGGCGTGGATTAATTGCAATAAACCAGTTTCATTAACACCGTAGCTTTCTAGCAGTTCCGCTGAATCTTCAGGTGTTAGGCCTTTAATTTCATCTTCTAATTTTGCGCATACAAAAATTACTCGGTTTCCTGAAATCAATTTAGCAAGTTCGGCTTTCTTAGCTTCATCAACCAGCGTTGCTTCATCAACATTAAATGCATAAATTACAGGCTTGGCAGTTAGTAGGGGCAAAGTAGATTTTAGATTTTCGATTTTAGATTTTGGAATAATCCCTTGGTCCAAATCGCTACGAATCGCAGCCAACTCATCTAATTCAGCTTGTTTTTTACGGTCAGCTTTGGTTTCTTTTTGTAGTTTTGGTAGGTGGCTATCCAGGGTTTGGATATCTGCTAATATCAATTCGGTGTTGATGACATCAATATCATCACGAGGGTTAATCTTGTCTGAAACATGAATGACGCTATCATCATGAAAGGCACGGACGATGTGAACAATAGCATCACATTGGCGGATATTGGCTAGGAATTTGTTGCCCAGGCCTTCGCCCTTACTAGCACCAGCGACTAGACCGGCAATGTCAACGAAGGTCACAGTTGCGGGCAAGATCTTGGTTGAGCCATACAACTGCGCCAGTTTTTCCAATCGCTCATCTGGCACCGGTACGATACCGGTATTAGGTTCGATAGTTGCAAAAGGGTAGTTGGCAGCCAAAATATCATTATTTGTCAGCGCATTAAACAGCGTTGATTTTCCAACGTTAGGCAGACCGACGATTCCAATAGATAATGACATGTAATCATTTTAACAGATAAGATTGAATGTGGCGAGGACAATTGTACCGAGACTGTATTTGGATAAAATATGCTATGATTAATTATATAAGCATAAGGGAATTTATTAGTGGGTAAGAATAAAAAACACAAGAAGAGCGCGGGCCATCAAATCAGTAAGAGGTATATATTTGTTGCCGTTTTGGTTGTTATCGGTACGGCTGTAGTTACATTGTTATTATTGTCGATTTTTAACAAACCGACAGCTACACCGGAACAATTGGCTTTTCAAAAAGACGCACAATCAGAGGCTGCATTTAATGATGCTCAAAGTGCCGCCAGTAGTGGTGATTATAATTCGGGACAGGCTATCCTGGACAAGGCTATATCTGATTCGACCAATGATGCGGATACCGCGTGGGCCTATATTCAGAAATCGACGGTTGCATTAAATGCTGAAAAATTTGATGAAGCCTACGACTTTGCAAAAAAGTCTGAAGACCTGGCACCGACTAAAACCAGTGTATTACTGATGGCAAATGCGTTAGAGGCAAAGGGTGACAAATCGGGTGCCATAGCAAATTACGAATTGGCCGCCAGTAGGATAACCAGCAATTCTGAATTGGATGATCTGGACAAACAAGAAATTCAGGCAACAATCAGCCAATTGAGGGTACAATGAGAGGCAGAAAATTAAATGTAGGTCTAATTCTGTCATTGTTGGGCATGGTTGTCCTGTCCAGCCTGGCGACGATATTCATAGCTAGCGCTTTGCCGGGCAATATAGATTATAACGAGGGATTTTTCAGCAACAAACAGAAAATTAATCAGATTAATGAGTACGCTGTTCTAAGCTCGTGCGGTAATGGTATTCCAATCAATATAGCCACTGTTGGTAGGAGCCAGTTACAAATAAAAACTGATTTTATAAATTTAATACAGAGTTATTACGACAGGTACAATTCTGATTGTATCTCCAGCTCTTATCATAAAGAGACTAATCACGTCGGGGCAGAGTTTATCATTCAATCAATGCGCGGTGATAGATCTAGGATAGAAACTGGAGAATTAGATGATTGGAAAGAATTGATATTAAATACTGGCGTAACGATAGAAAAAGAGAAATATTCGTTCAAGATTAACTCGGCTCGCGCAGACTATAGCTATGGAGTAGGGGATGCTGAGCATACAGCAGATGATTATTATTATGCCTACAGTTCATCACAGCCCTCATTAGTTTTTTATCAGAATAAGGTTGCGGTTTATGCTATCAAATTAAATTGTGGTAATGCAGTTGGTAGCTTCAAGGGATTTGGATATACATTGGAGCCAAAAGTAACCGCATCTGAAGATACAGTAACGGCTGGAGCACTTTTTAATGTTACGCCATCAGTGCAAAACGACACAACTAAAAAAAGTAATGGCACTGGTTGGTTATTGGAAAAGAAGGTGAATAGCGGCAATTGGCAATCAGTTAGTAGTGGTTCTGGTGTAATATTCCCAGCCAATGACACCAAAAATTTGACCAAGTACACAGAAGACAATACTGCCGGTCTGTCTAATGGCACGGAGCTATATTATAGGCTGAAAATAAATCCATATTCATTCCCAACAGCTAGCCCGGCTTATAAGTATTCTAATGAAGTGGTTGTAACTATAACTAAACCTAGCGTTTCATGGTTATTGGTGCCAGAGGTAAAATTGTCTAAACAATTCGCTGAATCGGGTGAAGACGTAATCGTTTCTATGAGCGTTCAGGGGAATGATGAGATGGGCGACAACAAATCTGCCTGGGGGTTATTCAAAAATGGTGACAGTAGCCATTACCTAATTAGTGGGAATGCTAGCAGTAACCCAATAACTAGGTTATCTGGTATAGCGCCGGGTACAAAACCGGATACTGTAACGGGTAGTGTCGGAGATAAGGTCTGCTACACCTTGAGGGTCAATCCGGCTTCCGAAGGGGGTTCTCTAGCTGATTCTACGCCGGCCTGTTTGATAATAGTCAAAAAACCAAAAGTCCAGATATGGGGCGGTGATTTGTGGGCGGGCGGAGCGATAACAGCTAGCACGTCAGTCTTTGATGGTAAAACATTTGGTAGCTGGATTGAATATGGTATATTTGCGACTCAATCGGTTGATGGGGCGGCATCAGCGGCGGCTTATTCGGGGCTTGGTTTTGGTGACACTTTCTGCAAAGCCAGCAAATTAAGCTTTATCAATGAAAAATGTGCCAGTAGCGGGGTCGTGGGCGGCTATAGTAGTAGCCATGATTTGTCAGACGTAGCAGCTAGTTTCCCAGGTGGTAGTGCAATTTCGGGTGCGGTTAGCGCACAGACTTTGGAAAGTGGGACGTATACGACAGGGGATATAACTTTGGATGCCAGCGCGTTATTCCCATACCATTCAGTTATCATAAAATCTAGCGGCACGGTCACCATCAATGGTAACCAGACTTATCTAGGTGGTTCTTATTCATCAATCGAACAAATCCCGCAATTAGTGATAATAGCTAACGATATAAATATAAAGGGTAACGTCACTCAGATTGACGCCTGGTTGATAGCTAATAGCGGGGCGATTAATACATGTTCAGATGTGGCAGTGGGCACTAATCTAACTTCAGGGATTTGTAAAAATAAATTGGTAGTTAACGGCCCAATCAGTGCTCAAAAATTATATTTACGACGTACATTTGGTGATGGCAAGTCATCTGCCGAGACATTTAACTTGCGTGCTGATGCTTTGGTTTGGGCGGCTAATCGTGCGGCTTCGAGTGATAGCGTTCGGACGGTTTACTCAACTGAATTGCCACCTAGATTCTAATATTCACTTGAGTATTGCTTTTACCGCTAATGCTTATGTATAATAATACTCAATATGGCATTAATAAAGGGATTGGGCAACTTCTTTGCATTGGACATAGGCACTACCGCCATTAGGGTAGTCCAGTTATCTTCGTCTGGGTCTGACAATTGGGTATTGCAGAATTATGGATATGCCCCAATCGATGAAAAGCTTATTGGCGGCAACTCTGCTGAGGGCTTACGGCGATTGGGCGAAGTTATTATGACCGCAGTCGGTCAAAGTGGTATCAAGGAAAAGAATGTAATAATCGGGCTGCCTTCATCCAAGACATTTATTACCGTAATAGATATGCCAACTATGAGCGAACCCGAACTAAAAAATACCTTAAAATACCAGGCCGAACAATATATCCCAATGTCATCCGATGAAGCAAAGGTGGACTGGGCATTATTGGGCCAGTCTCTGCATAATCCAAACCAGCAGGAGGTTTTATTAGCCAGTACCGCCAATTCATATGCCGAAGACCGTATGGAGTTTATCGAAAGTTTAGGATTTAATGTTATTGCCGCCGAGCCAGATCAAATCGCTATGGTGCGCGCATTGCTACCTTCAAACGTCAAAGACGCGCATTTGATAATTGATGTTGGCGAAAAATCAACAGATTTAGCAGTCACTTTCAATGGAGCGCCTCGGCTAGTCCGCACGATTCCTTTTGGATTGGGATTATTGGTCAAATCGGTCGTCCAAAATCTAAATATTCAAGAAGACCAAGCTCGACAATTTATTTTGAAATTTGGCTTGGCAAAAGACAGATTAGATGGTCAGGTCTATAGGTCAATGGAATCGAACCTAGATAATTTTGCAACAGAATTAATCAAATCAGTGAAGTTTTTTCAGGTTCGTTATCCTAATGCTGCTATCGGTGGAATCTTGCTTTCTGGATTTTCTGCCGTTATACCAGGGTTTGATGCTTATACCTCATCCAAGACAGGGTTGACTGCCAATGTCGCTAACCCATGGCAGCGAGTCAGGGTGAACCAATCTGATCAGCAGCAGTTAGCCGCAGTCGCTGCAGAGTTCGCAACGGTTATTGGCCTTGCACAAAGGAAAAATATCTGATGATTGAAATTAACCTAGTTCCAGACGTCAAACAAGAGTTTATCCGAGCCCAGCAGATCCGGGCCAAGGTAATTACAATCTCTATTATAGTTGGCGTTATATCAATAGCGGCCGTTGTCATGTTGGCAGTTTACATATTTACAGTTCAATCGGTCAGGGGTGGGATGGTTGATTCTGCGATCGGCAAATACAGTAAAGATTTGAACAATGTTGAAGATTTATCAAAAACTCTGACCATCCAAAACCAGTTGACCAAGATACAATCTTTGAATGACAATAAAAAAATCAGCTCAAGAATTTTTGATGTTTTGAAATCTATAGTGCCGGCTCCTCCTAATAATATCCAAATATCTAATTTATCCGTAGACACGGTTACGGGGACGGTTTCACTAGATGGTCAGGCCGCGAATAGTTATGCGGCAGTTGAAGTTTTCAAAAAGACAATCGCTGGAGTAAAGATAGAATATACTGACGGCTCAAGCCAAAAACAAGAAATTTTACTGGCCTCAAACGTTAACACTAGCTCTACTAGTTATGGCGAAGACTCTTCTGGTAGTAAGGTTTTGAGATTTACACTAACCTTCAATTATGTGACGGAGCTTTTTGCGCCATCATCAAAGGACATAACGATTATTATATCTAATAACGGTAACGTGACTGACTCATATTTAGGTGTGCCACAAAGCGTATTCGCAGATAAAGCGGCGGATTTGGAAGGGAGTCGATAATATGCAGCCAAAAATAGCCGATTTACGAAAACGAACACAAATAGCCAAGGCTAGTCGTACGATGTTTGTGTGGGTAGCTTGCGTTTCAATTATATTTGGATTTGCTTTGGTCGGTTCAATATTCTTGGTCCAGATGCTAATGTTCAACGAGAGGGTCCTGACCGAAAAAGACAATACGGTCGCAATCTTAAAGTCCAATATAAATAATATCAAAGAATTAGAATCCCAGGTCCGTATGCTGGATGCTAATCAGTCACTTATTGATACCAAGGCAAAACCAGACGACAGGGCATTACAGGTTATATTGGATGCATTGCCATCGGATGCTAACTCATTGGCATTAGGTGCGTCATTGCAAAACAAATTATTAACGGACATTACAATCAATTCACTTCAAGTAGATTCAATGGACGAGACCGGCTCGTCAGGATCGGGTAACGAAATAACGTTTAGGTTCTCCGTTAGTGGCAAAGAGCAAGCCCTGCGGCAGGTTTTGGATAATTTGGAGCGATCTATCCGTACAATTGATATACTATCGTTAAAAATCGAGAGCCAGGGTGAACTGAGAGTTATGACAGTTCAGGCTAGGGCATTTTACGAATCTGCAAAGACGGTAAATTTAAGAGATAAGGTGATAAGATAATGAAAAAAACAGACATAGCAATGATAATCTTTATCGCATCATTCAGTGTGGTGGTTGCCTTTTTTGTTGCCAAAGGACTGTTAGGGGATGTATATAACGGGTCAGCAAAAGTAAAAACAGTCGACAAGATAGATTCTTCGATTGTTGCGCCCAGCCCTGATATTTTTAATAAAAATGCTATTAACCCGGCAGTCCAAGTTCAAATTAGCGGGACCCAATAGGGGTGCGTTGAAATGTCACTTCTGACGGCTGAGACCCAGGGCAAGCTAGTTGATTTATTGATCAGTGAGGGTTTGATTAGCAGTAAGGACATAGATAATGCCAAATCCCAATCAAAAACCTCAGGCAGGCCACTGTTCGAGATATTAGCAGATCAAAACATAGTAGACAACGAACTAACGACTCATGCGATTGCACAGGTTTCTGGTGTGCCTTATGTCAATCTTGCTAATAGCACGATAGAACAGAATATTTTGAGCTTATTGCCACAAGATATCGCCGAGCGATTTATGGCCGTTCCATTAGCTGATGTGCAAGGTAGATTGGCCATTGCTATGATAGATGCCAATAACGTTCAGGCGGTTGATTACCTAGCTAATCTTATAGAAAAGCCATTAAAGATATTTATGGCCTCCGAGGATGGGATTAGGCATATATTAGACCAATACAAAACAGACCTATCTAGTGTCGATGAAGCAGCCGAAGCTAGTCAGGTCGAGGCGACTCAGCAAAGCAACCGAGATGTCAAAACGATCGTTCAGGATTCTCCGATCAGCAAGGCGCTTAGTACTATATTAGAATATGCCTTGAAATCTAGGGCCAGTGATGTTCATATCGAACCGCTAGAGGATGCGTTAAAGATACGATGTCGAGTCGATGGTATGTTGCGTGAGGTTATGCAATTACCAAAGTCGATTGAACCAGCGCTAGTCAGCCGTATAAAAATTTTATCCAATTTGAAAATTGACGAACACAGAACACCTCAAGACGGCCAGTTTACGGTTAAAGTTGCCGGCAAGGAAGTCGATTTGCGTATCGCAATTAGCCCAGTTATATGGGGCGAACAGGTGGTTATCCGTTTATTGGACAAATCCGGCAACACTTTCAATATAGAAGAGATGGGTTATGCTGGGAGGGCCCTAAGGGCTATCCGTAAAGGCATTAAGCGACCAAATGGTATGGTTTTGACATCTGGACCAACGGGCAGTGGTAAAACAACCAGTCTGTATGCATTAATCAAAGAAATCAAAGACAATACGGTTAATATTGTTACCCTGGAGGATCCGGTGGAATATAAGATGGATGATGTCAACCAAATTCAGGTGAATCCTGATGTTGGCCTAACTTTTGCTAGTGGATTGCGTTCAATCTTGCGCCAAGACCCTGATGTTGTAATGGTAGGCGAGATTCGTGACGGCGAAACCGCCAATTTGGCTGTGCAGGCTGCATTGACGGGGCATTTGGTCTTTAGTACATTACATACCAACAGTGCGTCTGGAGTGTTGCCTAGGTTATTAGACATGGGTATCGAACCTTTTTTAATAGCTAGCACGGTCAATACAATTATTGGCCAGCGCTTAGTCCGTCGCGTGGGTGTAAATCGGGATGTCTATCAGTCTAACCCGATTGAGACAAAGAGTATATTGGACACAGTCGGGCATTTATTGCCAAAGACTTCAGCAGATGTAGCTAGAGTATCTGAAGATCTAGGTTATAAAGACTTGCCACTAGCTGGTCAAAAAGCTTATACTTTAGTTAGGGGGGTAGATAGTCCAAGGTCCCCAAGGGGTTATAGCGGCCGAGCGGGTCTTTATGAGGTAATGGATGTTAATGAATCAATTCAAGAGTTGATAGTTAGCAGATCTACCAGTGCTGCCATACAACGCAAAGCGCAAGAACAAGGGATGGTGACTATGAGGCAAGACGGTTATCTAAAGGCGCTCCAGGGGATTACAACTCTTGAAGAAGTTAATCGTGTGACATCGGATATATTATAGGGGGTAAAATGCAAACTCAAGAATTAAAAATTGAACTACTACTAGAAGAAGTCATTCGCAAAAAAGCGTCTGATTTGCATATTCAGGTGGGGTTGCCGCCAATGCTGCGTATTGATGGCTCTTTAATTCCCGTATTAGGTATTGCTCCACTGGATGAACCTGCTGTCGAAAAACTAATTTTTGCGCTTTTGGATGCCGAGCAAAAACAGGTGCTATTAAAAGACAAAGAATTTGACTTTAGCTTTGCATTCGGCAATCTGGGTCGATTCCGTGTTAATGCCTATCATGAACGTGGTAATTTGGCGGCGGCTTTGCGATTAATACCTAACGAGATCAAAACGGTCACGGAATTGGGATTACCAAATGTAGTTATGAATTTTGCTGATTACCCTAGGGGATTAGTGCTAATTACTGGCCCAACTGGTAGCGGTAAATCAACAACTTTGGCAGCTCTTGTCGATAAAATTAACACCGAGAAATCAAAACACATAATCACAATCGAAGATCCAATTGAATTTACTCATAAATCTAAAAAATCAGTCGTTGTCCAACGAGAAGTTCACTATGACACCTACAGTTTTAGCGCAGCACTTCGTTCTAGCTTGAGGCAAGACCCAGATGTAGTATTGATTGGTGAAATGCGTGATCTAGAAACTATCAGCGCGGCTATCACGATTGCCGAAACAGGACACTTGGTCTTTGCGACGCTACATACAAACAGTGCTTCGCAATCGATTGATCGTATGATTGATGTATTTCCGCCACACCAGCAGCCGCAAATTCGCGCTCAATTATCTAATATATTGATGGCAATATGTTCACAGCGTCTAATCCCTGCAATTGGCGGTGGGCGAGTCATAGCATCAGAAGTCTTGGTGTCTAATTCGGCAGTCCGCAACATCATTCGTGAAGGTAAAGCTCACCAATTAGATGCTGTTATCCAGACTGGGTCTGACAAGGGCATGCAGACAATGGATCGAACATTAGTAGGATTAGTCCAACGCGGCACGATAACTTATGACAATGCCTATGAAGTCGCAGTTGATTTAATTGAATTTGAGAGATTGATGAGAGGATAATTAATGAAGAAATTCTCATATGAAGCTCGTGATCGATCTAGCAGTAAAATTGTAAAAGCAACTGTCCAGGCAGATTCTGAAAACGCGGCCGCTAAATTATTGATCACCCAGGGTTTTACGCCGCTTAATATCAAAGAACAAAGTGACAACAACAATATTATTGGTCGTATTACTGGACGTATAACTACCAAGGACAAAATTGTCTTTACTCGGCAACTTTCAACTTTGATTGGTGCTGGTTTGCCTTTGTCTCAGAGTTTACATACCGTATTGGACCAAACAGAAAACAAAAAATTGCAATCTATGATTCAGGAAATTACTGCTGATGTCGAGGGGGGTAAAACCTTATCAGAATCTTTTGCTAAACATCCAGGGGTATTTGACGCAATTTTCTTGGCACTAGTCGGTGCCGGGGAAGTATCAGGTACATTAGATGAATCTTTGCAACGAGTAGCTAACCAGCAAGAAAAAGATGCTGCCATAATGAGCAAAATCAAAGGCGCGCTGACTTATCCGATCATCGTATTATTCGTTATCTTTGGCGTCATGGCATTCATGTTATTTACAGTCGTACCCCAGGTTGAAAAATTATACAAAGACCTAAAGCAGGAATTGCCATTTATAACGCAAATTATGGTCGACGTATCTAATTTCTTGGCTAATTATTGGTGGGTCGTCATATTGGTTATTGCGGCATTGGTTTATTTCTTGTCACAGTACAGGAAAACAGAGGCCGGTATCAAGATGATTGATACTTTCAAGATAAAAGTACCTATATTCGGATTAATGTTCCGCAAATTATATATGGCTAGGTTTACGCGCACCGGTCAGACATTGTTGGGTACAGGGGTTAGTATGTTGGATATGTTGAAACTAACATCTGTAGCGGTCAATAATTCGATAATTAAAACCAGCATTATGCGTGCTGCCGAAAAAGTAAAAGGAGGCAAAGCGTTGTCAGTCGCATTGTCACCAGAGGCCGAGATATTGCCATTGGTCCCACAGATGATCAAAATAGGCGAACAATCTGGTAAAGTTGACGAAATGATGGGCAAAACAGCTCAGGTCTATGAGGAAGAATTAGACGAACAGGTTAGAACCATATCGACTTCGATCGAGCCGATTTTGATGGTGGTTTTGGCTATAGTGGCAGGTGGTATGGTGGCTGCAATTTTGTTACCAATATATAGTCTGGTTAATGGGATTAACGTCTAGACATCATTTGCGATATAGAGTAGTATAAACATAAGCACATTTGCATAGTTAAAGTTCATACGAAAGGTGGAAAGTTCCAATGAACATCAGATCAAAATCAAAAGGATTCACAATTATCGAAGTCGTATTAGTGTTGGCGATTGCCGGTTTGATATTTTTGATGGTGTTTATTGCACTACCATCTTTACAGAAAAGTCAGCGTGACACTCAACGCAAGAATGATCTATCTAGGATATTAGTTCAAATGACTAATTATGCATCTAATAATCGAGGGTCGATACCGGATTCTCTTATTATTGCTTCTGCTACTGGCAATCATAAATCATTTGTTCAGAATTACTTGGATGGCACAGATATTAAAACATCAGGTACTTCTTATGCCGAGCCAAAGACCGGTAGTGGATATGTATTCCTGGCTACAGGGGCTGTACCAGCCAATACAGGTGAGATTGGGTACGCAACTAGTTCCAAATGTGGTACAGATGGAGCAATTGTAGGCGGACAGGGTGCTCGACAATTCGCTATGACGACTATTTTGGAAAGTCAATCTGCTGTTTATTGCGTAGATAATCAATAATTTATAGATTTTTTAAAACCCCTGGTATCCGGGGGTTTTTTGTTGTGGTCGGAACTGTTATTATAGTGCTTATGGAACAAACTATAATTTACATATCTTTGGTATTATCAGGTCTTTGTCTAGGCAGTTTCGCTGGTGCGACTGTCTGGAGGTTACGTGCCCGGCAATTAAAACAGGACAAAAAGTCTGGCGACAAGGTGGACGGGGCAGAATCAAAACGTTTATCAAAACTAACTAGATATAATCTGTTAAATGATCGATCACAGTGTCTGGATTGTTCGTATAAATTAAAATGGTATGATCTAATGCCATTAGTCAGCTGGTTGTTATTATTAGGCCGATGTCGTAATTGTAAGAAACCAATTGGCATCATGGAGCCACTAATCGAATTAGGTGTGGCAGCATTCTTTGTACTGTCTTATATGTTCTGGCCGTTTGGGCTAAGTGGTGGTCTGGAAATCGCCAGGTTTGTCATTTGGCTAGTTGCCGGTGTCGCTCTGGCCGTATTGTTCGTATATGATAAAAAATGGTTCTTACTGCCAAATACAGCTAATTTTACATTAATTGGTCTAGGGGTTGTTAGTGCGATATTGGTTATAATTGGTGCGGTCGACAAAGCGGACGCTATCTACAATATTCTAGGCTCGGTGTTGGTGTTAAGCGGTATATATTATATCTTGTATTTTATATCAAAAGGCAAATGGATTGGATTTGGTGACATAAAATTAGGCCTGGGGTTGGCGCTACTAATAGCCGATTGGCAGTTATCATTTGTTGCTCTATTCGCTGCTAATTTGATCGGTTGTTTGATAGTCCTACCATTCATGGTAGCTGGTAAATTAAAACGTGATTCTCATGTACCATTCGGGCCACTATTGATTGTCGGCTCATTCGCATCAGTTGTAGCAGGCGGTTATCTGATAAACGCTTACTTTTACGGTTTGTTATAGAATAAAAAACTATACGCTTATGCTATAATCGTAAGTGATGAAGCATTTGGGCAAAGCTGGGTTTACTGTTGTTGAAACGATGCTATTTTTAGGCATTACGGGGCTATTAGTTGTAAGTTTACTAGTCGGTGTTGGTTCGTCTATAAATACTCAGCGTTATCGAGACAGCGTGACGTCTTTGCAGGCTTTATTGCAAAAACAGTATTCTGAAGTAGCTAATGTGACTAATGATCACGGGAGTGACTGGGATTGTACATCTAACGGTGTTGTCAGCCAGTCAAACTCCGTTTTGATACCGCAAGGTCAGTCTGATTGTGTGATATTGGGTAGGTTAATCACCAGTGATAACACAGGCAAAAAAATCAATATCAATAGTGTCATAGGCGTATTGCCAAAAAACATAGAGGATAATGATGACGCCACTTTATTAAAAGGTAACATTCATCCACTGTCATTTGGAGCTGAAAGCTACGATGTTGAATGGGGCTCGTCATTGAATGTTCCTGGTACTGACAACCCGGCATTATTTTCGATATTAATTATTAGGTCACCAATAAATGGAGTGATAAAGACCTTCATTAATAATATGCAATCTATTAGTACAGATTCTAACAGTGATCACATAACAGATTTGATTTTATTATTGGACCAACCCCAGCAAAAAGATAATTTGAAATTATGTGTTAACTCGGGTGGATTATTTGGCGGTGTTAAAATGGCCGTTTATATAAAATCAACTACGTCTGGTGCTAGTGGGGTTGAAAAACTAGGAGACGACAGCGGATGTTAGTCCTAGACTCAAGATCCAGGGGTGATACTTTGATAGAAGTTCTATTCGCTATCGCCATATTCAGCCTAGTCGTAGTAGGTAGCCTAGCAATTATGAACCAGGGAACGGCTGCTTCTCAGCGGGCACTAGAAATAACAATGGTCCGTAACGAGATAGATGCCCAGGCAGAGACATTAAGATTCTTAAACGCATCATATATTTCGGCTTATGCATCTGGTGGTTATACTGACGATAGCCCAGCTGGTCAGTGGAGAACGATGAAACAATATATGGTTGACTCGCCATTATCGACTAGTTCTAGCGGTGTTGGTTGTCAGGTGCCTGCTAATGGTAAATTCATCTTAGATGCCAAAAATGCCAAGTTTATACCGCAAACAACAGCCAATGTAGCATTTAATAGTGCACAAACGTTCTCTCAAGTAACCTATGATGTCACATCGCCTACGTCTCAGAAAATAAAAACAGCAGATGGAATATGGATAGAAGCGATGGCACCAGTAATAACGAACAATAATGGTCAAAAATCAGCTGACTACATAGATTTTTATATTCGTGCTTGCTGGAGCAGCCCTGGTCAATCAGCACCGGTAACGATTGGAACGATTGTGAGGTTATATGAACCAAGAGGGTAGCAAAAAAGGCTTTACGTTGATTGAATTAATGCTAGCCATGGGCTTTGTATCGGCTTTGTTATTGGTTATAGCTATGACGGTTATTCAGATAGGTAACATATATAATCGTGGTATAACATTAAAGGCCGTGAATGAATCGGGTAGATCTATCGCCAGTGAATTGCAGCGTAGTGTTAGCTCTAGCCCAGTATTTAGCCTAGATGATAATTATATAGTGAAAGATTGGGGTGGTAGACTATGTACTGGTCAATACAGCTACGTTTGGAACTATGCTCCCTTTATCAGCGCTAATGACAGTAGGTTAAACGCCTATGATGGGGATACGAATCAGATACGTTTCATAAAAGTCATAGATCAAAATTCCAAATATTGCACAGAAGATGTTAGCGGTCTGCCTAAAATATCTAAATCAGATGCGACTGAGCTGTTGAATGTAGGTGACCAGTCTATGTCTATTCATGATTTTTCTATATCTTCTAATGCCTACGATAGCAAAACTAAACAACAGCTGTATAATATAAAGTTTTTAATAGGCACCAGTGATATGGCAACTATAAATGACGGCACTTGCAAACCACCCAGTGAGGCTGGTTCGGATATGACATACTGCGCGATTAATGAATTTAATATAACGGTCAGAGCCGGGAACAAGGTGCAATAATGCGATATATTACAGATAAAAAACAATCCGGGTCAGTGTCATTATTCATGGTAGTATTTGCGACTTTATTAATCACTATTGTTACAGTTGGGTTTGTAAAAATAATGTTACAAGGTCAACAACAGGCTACCGCTACGGACTTGTCGCAAAGTGCTTATGACTCAGCCCAGGCCGGCGTTGAAGACGCCAAGAGAGCGATATTGCGGTACAAAAGCCTCTGTGAATCGGCTGTTAGTAGTGTGGATTGCGTCGCAGAGTATTCGATACTGAATTCTTCTAATTGTAATCAGGCCGTCGGCCAATTAGACGAGATTAATGGTGATAATGAGGTAAAAGTACAAACTGGCAATAAATCATTAGATCAGGCCTACACTTGTACTAAAATTAGCATGGAAACACCTAATTATATGGGCAGCTTGGCCGTCGATAGCAGTAAAATGATACCTCTAGTTGGTTCTGCGCCTTTTCAATCCATTCAAATTGATTGGTTTAGTGCCAAGAATTTACAGAACCCATCTGATACAGCTGAAATCCCACCAATAGCTGCAACTACAGAATTACCAGACGAATGGGGGATTAACAAGCCTTCAATAATGAGAGCGCAGTTCATACAATTCAAATCTGGTTTCTCTCTAAGCGATTTCGATTCTAACAGCAGTAATACCTTGTTTTTGTACCCTTCTAGCATATTGGCTAGCAAAGTTATTTTATCAACAGATACCCGCCCATCGCCAGAAGATGGTCATTCATCCGCAAAAACCATCAAAAAGGTTCATTGTACGGAAAATATCGAGCTATACGCTTGTTCTGTAGTGGTAGATTTGCCAGTTGAGGTAGCCGGTAATAGGGTTGCGTATCTGAATCTGGCGTCAATATACAATAATTCTGATTACAGGATAAAACTATTGAGTAGCACTGGTGCTACCGTAAGCTTTCAATCTGTTCAGCCCGAGGTTGATTCAACCGGAAGAGCAAATAATTTATTCAGACGGGTTGTATCCAGGATTGAATTAACAGATGTAGATTTTCCTTATCCTCGGGCTGCAGTAGATGTAGAATACGATTTTTGTAAAGCTTTTACTATCACAAACGTGACCCAATTAAGTAATGGTGGTTGCAACCCTGATGCTAGAACTGGCGTTACTGATCTTTAGTGTCGCTGTGAAATTTTTCATGGACTTCGCGTAAATGTTCATCTGTAACGTGGGTATAAACCTGTGTCGTGCTAATACTACTGTGGCCTAACATAACTTGGACGCTGCGTATATCAGCCCCGTTCATTAGCAGGTCGGTGGCAAAACTATGCCGCATCGTATGTGGGCTGACATGTTTTGTTATACCGGCTAGTCGAGCGTATTTATTGATAATTCGCTGGATACTGCGAGCAGTTAGGCGCCGGTAATTGCCGCCGTTAGTGGCTTCATTATTGCGACTATAGCTTAGAAACAGGGGCGGTAAATTATCGGTTCGCGCTGCCAGGTAATTCTTGACATGTTCACTGGCACTTTCGCTAATAAATACCGGCCTGTCTTTTTGACCTTTGCCTCGGACCATGAACTCGCGCCGTTTAGTATTGACGTGGTCTCGGTCTAACCCAACCAGTTCTGATACGCGTAGACCGCTGGAAAACAGCAGCTCAATTATTGCTCGGTCGCGCAGACCTGATTCTTCATCTGTATTGATTTCTTCTAATAACCTTTCAACTTCATCATAGTGTAAGAACGTGACTTGTTTGCGCGCGACTTTTGGTAGGTCTATTTTCTCTGGTGATAGGCTGTTAATGTCGCGTTTTGACAGGTAATTTAAAAATCCACGCAGTGCTATTAGGTGATAGCCTTGGGTTATAGTCGCTAACTCGCCGTCGTGATCGTTTTTGTATCTGTTCAACCATAATCTATATTTGCGGACTAATTCGGATGTTATTTTATCCACTGTGATGTCACCACTAAACTCAACGAACCGTTCTAGGTATAGAGTGTAGTTCTCTGCAGTATGGGTTGAACGCCCACCTTCGACTTCCAGGTGTTCGACATAATCCAATATTAATTCTGAAATATACATACTCTCAGCATAACCCAAAAAAGCGATACTGTAGAGAGTAATATTTGTTATAATAGTGAAAAGCAATTAACAAGGAGTATTTATGACATCCAAAAAACATATAGAGCGAACACTTTTGATATTCAAGCCAGACGCTGTCCAGCGTGGTATAGTAGGCGAGATTTTGACGCGTTTTGAACGTGTTGGCCTAAAGATAGTCGGCATGAAGATGTTATCTCCGACTCGCGATCAGTTCCACCATCATTATGAGAATATTGGTAAAGTGATTTCGCGTCGCGGAGAACATACGTTCGAAGTAGTAATGGATTTTATGACTCAAGGCCCAGTGATTGCAACAGTCTTAGAGGGCGTTGACAGTATAGAGGTTGTCCGCAAGCTTACTGGCGCTACTGAGCCAAAGTCGGCAGCTATTGGTACTGTGCGCGGAGATTATTGCCATATTAGTTATGGCAGGGCTGATGCCGAAGATAAGGGCGTTCCAAACCTGATACATACTAGCGCTGATGCAGTTGAGGCCGAACAAGAGATTAGCCATTGGTTTGCCGAAAGCGAAATCTTTGACTATGAAGCCCCACACGAGAAGTTCACTCGCTAATCTGTTATAATAATTTTATGCCTTGGTAGCTGTTCCCATGTCGTATGACGTGGCAACTGGATATTGCAGGTATACACGCCTCGGTAGCTCAACTGGATAGAGCAGATCCGTCCTAAGGATAAGGTTGTAGGTTCAACTCCTGTCCGGGGTACCATTAGATTAGACCCGCCAAAGCGGGTCTAATCTAATGGTAAACCCTGGCGGGTTGAACACTGTCAGCCTTCAAAGGTTGTAGGTGAGAACTGCCAGTGGCAGTTCGCAAGGCCGGAAGCTGGATGGCAACTTGTTGCCACCAACTGAGGCGGGGTCGAGAAAAATTCGGAACGAATTTTATCGTGACCAACTCCTGCCCGGGGTACCATTAGATAAAGCCCGTCTTTCGATGGGCTTTATCTAATAGTAAACCCTGGCGGGTTGAACACTATCAACCTAAAACTGTATAAAATCTGTTATCATATATATATGACAAAAAAGTCACCTAAGATAATTAAAAGCCTAGATTTTAGTGGCCAGCGCGATGGCGAAAAGTTGCTATTTTTCTTTCGTCGCCACCTTATTTCTATGCGCAAAGGCTTTTATGGGCTGGCTATACCAGTTGTAATCACGGCTATCCCACCACTTATTTGGAGCCATCAATTAGAGCTGTTTTTGTTGCCGATCGGCGGACTTTTGATTGGTCTAATTTTATTCTCTTACCATTTTATCCTGTGGTATTTCACGATTTATGTGGTTACTAATCAGCGAATTCGTCAGATTACCCAAAAAGGCTTTTTTGGTAAGGATGTCATCGAGTTGCGCCTGTCAAAGGTCCAGAATATAAGCTATAATATACCAGGTTTCAGCGGTGAAGTATTCAAATTTGGCACCATCGTCATACAGACATTCGTCGGTGACCTAGTCATCCACAAAGTTGAAAACCCCGAGGAAATCTACAATAAGCTACAAGATGCCGTTAATAACGTAATTGATAATCAAGGGGACCATGAAAAAACTATTTAACAAACTTATCAAAAAGCCCGAAGAGCCAGAATCGTCACGCATAACCAGCGAGACTCTTTCCAGGCACCGCGAAAGTATATTAGCAGGCGGTCGCAAATTCAAATACCCAATCCAATATGCACGTCACAAATTAGTGATCAACGCTATAATTATCAGCATAATTGCCCTGATATTAGTGGCGGTTGTCGGTTGGTGGCAGTTGTATCCATCACAGAATACAAGTGATTTTATGTATCGCATAACTCGCGTGTTGCCTTTGCCGGTAGCCGAGGTTGATCGCCAGCCAGTCCTATATGGTGATTACTTGATGAAATACATCAGCTCTGTTTATTATCTAGAGCAAAAAGAACAGGTTAATTTAAAAACTGAAGACGGCAAGCGCCAAGTTTTATATATCAAACAAGAATCTATGAACGACGCTATATCTAACGCATACGCGCAAAAACTAGCAGACAAGTTAAAATTATCTATTAGCGATGTCGAACTAGAAACCTTTTTAAAGGCTCAGCGCCAATCAGCAGAAGGTGAGATATCGCAACAAACATATGATGCCTCAACTTTGGAATATCTAGGCTGGACTCCAGACGAGTATCGATACAGTATCAAAAAAGATTTATTGCGACGCAAAGTGTCATATGAAGTTGATAAAAACGCCAGTGATGTTGCCCAAAAAGCAGGCGATGCAATCGCTAATAACTCAGCAATTGACCTAAAAACTTTGTCCAGTGATTTATCGACTCAGACTGGGCTGGCTGTAAATTATGGGGCTTCGGGGTTGGTGCCAAAATCCAATCAAGATGGCGGGCTAGCAATGGAGGCTGCCAAGTTATCCAAAGGGAAGGCATCAAGTGTAGTAAAGCCAACAACAGGTGATGGATATTACTTCGTAAAATTGACCGATATCAATGATTCACAGGTTAATTATGAGTATATTCATATACCCCTGACAGAATTTGTCAACCAGCTCAAAGGTGTTACCGACTCAGGCAAGGTCAAAAAGTATATATCGTTATAAATACAATGAAATTATCTGACTATAATTATGATTTGCCGGCAACATTGATAGCTGACAAACCCCCAAAAGAGAGAGGCTCTTCCAGATTGTTGTATTTAGGGCAACGCAGTGGGGCGCTTATAGATAGTTGTTATAAAGACATCATTGATTTTTTGAACCCAGGGGACCTGATTATATTGAATGATACACGCGTTTTTAAAGCTCGATTGCGTGTCCAAAAATCTAGCGGAGCTAATAGAGAAATTGTAGTTTTAGAAAAACATAGTTTTGATAATGACTGGCATCGGCATCGAATAATGTATCGCAAAAAAATAAATGCTGGTGACATATTGTCGGTTGGCGACGTGCGGATGGTTGTTGAAAAAATAGAAGGCGACGGGTTAGCTGTTATCTGCAGTAATAAGGACCTTTTGTTGGTTACGGATCAATATGGCGAAGTGCCACTCCCTCCTTATATGCACAGGGACGCTACGTCGCTAGATATAGAGCGTTATCAGACTATATGGGCTAAGGATAAGGGGTCTGTAGCGGCGCCTACAGCCAGTCTGAATATGACAGATGAAATACTAGATAAATTATATTCCAAAGGTGTTAAAGTAGCTTATTTAACCCTCCATGTGGGGCTAGGTACCTTTATGCCGATACGTGTTGAGGATGTTTCTGACCATCATATGCACAAAGAATATTTTCAGATACCAAAATCTACTGTTGTTGCGGTTCAAGATGCCAAGAAATCAGGTAACAGGGTGGTAGCGATAGGTACCACTGTCGCCAGAACGCTAGAATATGTGAATAAATTAGTTGTTCAGGAGCCTGCTGACCTCTTTGGTGAAGCAGATATATTCATATATCCGGGTTATCAGTTTAAAACTATTGACGGGCTATTAACTAATTTCCATGTACCTAAAAGTACAGTATTAATGTTAACGGCAGCCTTTGCTGGATGGGATAAATTACTGCCAGCTTACCAACATGCAATTGAACAAAAGTATAAATTTTTTAGTTATGGCGATTCAATGCTGATATTATAGTTACAGATGAAAAAAGCACTAGATTTTGAGATTACAAAAAGACTTGATGGCACGCTAGCTAGAACTGGCGTTATTAAAACCCCGCATGGGGATATTAAAACCCCAGCATTTATAGTTGGTGGGACTAAAGCAACGGTTAAAACATTGACAGTTGAACAAGTATTGGCACTCGGGGGGCAGTCAGTGCTAGCTAATACCTATCATTTGATGTTACGGCCAGGTGCGGATGTAATTGCAGCGGCAGGTGGCATCCATAAATTTATGAATTGGCAGGGGCCGACATTTACTGATAGTGGTGGCTTCCAGATATTCTCACTAGGTATGGCATACGGAAAAGGTATTGATGCTACGTCACATAGCACAAAAGGCGACGTGGATTTGGCCAAACACTCATCAACGCAATTAGCCAAGGTCACGGATGAGGGTGCGTCTTTCAAATCACACCTAGACGGCAGTAGCTTATCGATGACACCAGAAAGCTCGATGGAGTTGCAACACCAGATTGGCGCAGACGTACATATGAGTTTTGACGAATTAACCGCACCACTGGCTGGCAGGGATTATATTAAACAGGCGATGGATCGAACGCATCTTTGGGCCGAGCGGTCGCTGGCGCGTCACAAACAGTTGAATGATGAGCATATAGCAAAGGGCGAGAACCTACAGGCATTATATGGTATTGTTCAAGGCGCCCGTGAGCAAGACTTGCGTATAGAAAGCGCAAAATTTCTAGGCGGGCGCGATTTTGATGGTTATGGAATCGGTGGAGTGTTTGAACCTGAAGAAATATCTGAAACCGTTCGTTGGGTCAATGAAGTACTGCCCGAAAACAAGCCACGACATTTATTAGGTATGGGCGCACAACCGGCCGACCTGTTCATGGGCGTTCAGTACGGCATCGATACATTTGACTGCGTTGCTCCAACCAGACAGGCTAGAAATGGTGCGTTGTTCACATATGATGGGCGAATCAATATTACAAATAACAAATATCAGCAAGATTTTACGCCGATAGATAGTGAGTGTGATTGTTATACATGTCAGAATTATACTCGGGCCTATGTAAATCATTTGTTTAGGGCCGATGAAGTGTTGGGCCTGACCCTAGCTAGTATTCATAATGAGCGATTCGTGGTGCGAACGGTAGATTTGATACGAGATAGTATTGGGGATGGTAGTTTCTTTGATTATAAAAAGAGATTTTTGGAGCGGTATTATGG
This sequence comes from Candidatus Saccharimonadota bacterium, assembly GCA_037129535.1. Taxonomy (GTDB): domain Bacteria; phylum Patescibacteriota; class Saccharimonadia; order Saccharimonadales; family Saccharimonadaceae; genus UBA1547. The sequence goes on from JBAXUT010000001.1 coordinate 183,388, forward strand.
GGTTGAAGGGGCGAGGGTGTTTTTGAATGGTGACAAATAGCCTGTTGCATCAACGTTGTTTAGAATTATTTACTGCTTATAAAGATGGCAAATTAGGCAATCAAACAATGCCTGAAGATACACATCCGGAATTTAGTAATCAAGAACAAAGATTAGCTTATTTTACACTACCTATGAGTTTGAACTACCAACGTAATAGCTATTCTTTATGGGAAGCTGCAGATAAAACTTTTAGAGATGACGTTACAAAATCGGTATTCTCCGCGTCGCAGGTTTCTAATATGAGCCAAGATGATTTACGGGATAAACTGATCAAATATAAAGTTGCACTGCAGCCGAACAAACATACTAATACTTGGCACAGAATAGCAGTAACTATCTCATCTGAATGGGGTAGTATCGAATCTATGTTAGAAAACGTTGATGGCGATTTCTTAAAATTGCAAAAATGCGTTCAGATTGAACATAAAAAAGGCTTCCCATACCTATCAGGCCCAAAAATATTTCATTACTGGAGTTATATATTAGGGGAATATTGTGGGGTGAAGCTCAAAAATCGTGAGTATATACAAATTGCTCCAGACACGCATGTCATTCAATGTTCGGTATTGTTAGGGGTTATTACGGCAGATGAGGCATTAAAATTAAAAAAAGATGAGATTTCTGATCGTTGGAGGCAGGCATTAAAAGGTACGGGCTTGTCACCGATTGATATGCATTCGCCGTTGTGGTTTTGGAGTCGGAACGGGTTTGAATATCAGTTAAGTATTTGAAAGACAACTAATAATAACTTTTTTTATTTTATTATCTTCGATGTTTAGATTTTTTATTTCTTCAATATCAAACCAACCTAGATTACTATGCTCATCGCTAGTTTCTAGCGTAGATAGGTCTGGGCAATCAAGATTGAAATAAACGCAGTATTTTGTTTGATATTCGTCTTTGATTATATTTACGGCAAAAGGCGTTGGGTTTTGACATTCAAGGTTTAGCTCTTCTTTGATTTCCCGTAACAGCGCAACGTCCCATTCTTCATTTTCGTTCAATCTTCCACCTGGTAGGCACCATGTCTTGGACCTGGTTCTCTCTAATAGGAGGACTTTGTTTTCTAAGTTTTTTATAATTGCGTATTGTCCAATTTTTGCTAGTAGATGATTATCGTTCATGGTTATTATTATAGCAAAGTAAAAAGAGGGGGGCTCGACCGGACTATCGGCTAAAGCCTCCTCCGTTCATTCGCGAAAAAATGTAAACACTTTTTCGCTTCATTCACTTCACGACCGGCGGTCCACTCGCTTTGCTCGCTCCCGCCGGTTCGAGTCCGGACAAATCTCATCAATAAAAAATAGCCACCAAGAGGTGACTGTTTTTTATTGGCGGGCTCGACCGGACTTGAACCGGCGGTCTCCTCCGTGACAGGGAGGCGTGATAACCACTACACTACGAGCCCGTATGTGGTGCCGACTCGTAATATATTAGCAGTTTTTATCTTGTAAAGCAATATGTTAGGCCGTTTATTTTGTGGCTGCGGGGTGCTATAATAATTCGTGGTGAAAGCTGCAATGCCGCTGTAGCTCAGCTGGTAGAGCGGCGCTTTCGTAAAGCGTAGGTCTCCGGTTCAAATCCGGACAGCGGCTCCAATTAGAAAAAATATGAAACAAATTACAAAACAATATCTAAAACACCTAGTATCTGACCGGTATTTATTAACCTTGTGCGTAGGGATGTTGTTGCTGGCTACTATTTGTGCAGTTAATGTTGCGCTATCTATTCAGCCTAGTGATTTAAAGCCAGTTGCTCATTGTTCTTCGTTTGGCATTACACACCTTTATCGTGACCAGTGGTATTATCTGCTGACTTTTGTAGTTTTTGGCTTGGTTGTTGCATTGATGCATACGATTATATCTGTAAAGGTATCCATAGAACGAGGTCGATCAGTCGCTTTGATGTATGCCTGGGTTGGTATAGGGATAATTTTGTTGGGATGGGTTACGGCTCAGTCTGTTATCAGTATTTTAATATCAGGGAAGGCTTGTTTTTAATAAAATATGGCTAATCTAGAAATACCAATAGGTAAACGTAAACTAAAATATCGATTATTCGAAATGCTGCCGGCTGCTCTAAGTTACGGAGCATTCATTTTATTAGTAGTTTTATCACTAATCAGCCCAATACTAGCTTCAATTTATTTAATATTAATCATTGTTACGTTACTAGTTAAAGCTGCAGCTATCGCATTTCGCACTGTCCAGGGTCGCAATTGGATAGAAGCTGCCCAAAAAGTAGATTGGCATAAAAGGTTGTTGGCGTTAAAGTCACCCCAGGATGCATTGGATGAATTAGCAGCCGACAGCTCAGAGGTAAAATCTTTTGGCTATAAACAGCATCTAGGAAATCTGAAGATTATAGCAGATAATCCAGGTAAATTCCCAAATCCTGACGACATATACAATGCCATCATTATTGCAACATATAACGAATCTTATGACGTGCTGGAACCAACCATCAGATCAATAATTGATTGTACTTTCGACAAAAAGAAGCTTATTGTGGCCTTGGCCTACGAAGCGCGTGGGGGAGAAGCCACCAAAGCTAACGCTATCAGGTTGCAGCAAGAGTTCAAAGATACATTTTACGCGTTTCATATTGTTGAGCATCCAGCCGACATGCCTAATGAAGTCATTGGTAAGGGTGGAAATATAACCTATGCAGGTTTTTTCTTGCAGAAATGGCTAGCCGATAAAAAAATTCCATCAAAAAACGTGCTAGTGACGACTCTGGACAGTGACAATAAACCTTATCCATCATATTTTGATTATGTGACTTATGAATATGTTGTCAGAGAGGACCGCAAGCACCTATCTTATCAGCCAGTAGCGCTATTCCTCAGTAATATTTGGGATGCGCCAGCTCCAATGCGCGTCATAGCAACAGGGAACTCATTTTGGAATATTATTAGCTCGATGAGGCCACACACTTTGCGTAACTTTGCGTCTCATTCCCAGCCAATGGATGCGCTGGAAGAGATGGGCTTTTGGAGCACACGCACAATAGTAGAAGACGGTCATCAATATTGGCGTAGTTATTTCCACTTCAAGGGTAATTATTCGGTCTTGCCTATTCACGTTCCGATTTATCAAGACGCCGTCTTGTCTAGCACCTATATCAAGACGCTTAAGGCACAGTTTGTGCAACTGCGCAGGTGGGCGTATGGCGCCTCAGATATCCCATATGTTGCCACCAGGGTTTTGAGCAGTAAACGCACCGTTCCGCTGTTGGGTGGCCTTGCGCGCCTCTTTAGGCTTATTGAGGGGCATGTTTCGCTAGCTAGTGTGTCTATCTTGGTTGCTTTTGGTGCTTGGGTGCCGCTATTTATTAACGGTGAGTCGGCACGTAGTATCGCGGCTCATCAATTACCAGATGTCATCAGTGTTATACAGCAGATTGCTTTGGTGGGGCTGTTTATCACCGTGTTTGTGTCTTTCAAGATGCTACCACCCAGACCCGAACGCTACAAAAAGCATCGAACTTTCTTTATGCTTATCCAGTGGTTATTGATGCCAGTCACATCTATCTTGTATGGCGCTCTATCTGCGCTGTATTCTCAAGGCAGGCTATTTATAGGTAAATATCTGGATAAATTTGACGTCACAGAAAAAGCAACGCACGAATCAGTTGCCTTGGCCAAACAACAGGTGAAGTCCCGTCCCAAAATTTAACATTAAAAATCAAATCAGTATAATATAACACCCCTTTTTACAGGGGTGTTATTAGCTAATTATAAATTGTTAGTTCCTGTTCAGTGTCCTGGCGCGTGTCTCGCGCTTGACTTCTTGTAGGGTTTTGTCGAACTCAAATCCTAGACTGAATTGTTCAAGTTTGGAAGGGTGTTCAACGTTTATGGTGTTAATTACTTGTTTTTGTACCATGGCTACATATTAGCATAAACGTTATATAATGTCAATAGAACATAACCGGGTTGTATATTCACGTGGTGATATACCGTTTGCTTAATTGGTCAAAAACCACAGGTGGAAAACTATGGAAAAGTGGGGGTAAACAAAAACTCACCACTGTTAATGGTGAGTTGATATTCGATTGGTGGGCCCTAAAGGATTCGAACCTTTCACCTCCACAACGTCAATGTGGCGCTCTAGCCAAATGAGCTAAGAGCCCGTACCTTTATTAGGATACCAAAATAGGGGTGGAGACGCAAGAATATGATATTATAAATACATCTAATCATCATATATTTATTAGCTAAAAGAAGGAGATTATAGATGGAAAAAGATAAATTATCTATAATGCGGCACAGTCTGGCGCATATCATGGCGGCAGCTATCCAGAGAATCTGGCCAGAAACCAAGTTTGGGGTTGGTCCAGTTGTTGAAAACGGCTTTTATTATGATATTGATCTGGGCGATGTAAAGATATCTGAAGCAAACTTTGCCAAGATTGAAAAATCTATGCGCGAGATTATTGAATATGGTGATAATTTCGAACAATCCGAGGTGCCAATAGATGAAGCTATCCAGTGGGCAAGGGACAGCAACCAGCCCTATAAAGAGGAATTATTAAACGATTTAAAGCGTTCTGGGACAACTTCAGCTGGTGATATCGACAAAGATGACTTAGGGGTCGCTACAGATGGCGAATCGGCCGTAGAAAAGGTGTCTTTTTACAAAAACGGTGGTTTTGTTGATCTATGTCTAGGCCCTCATATCGCGAACACCAAAGATGTAGGCGTATTCAAGATTATGCGTATCGCTGGTGCGTATTGGCGCGGGGACGAGAAAAACCCACAAATGCAGCGATTATACGCGGTAGCTTTCGAGACTCAGGCAGAGCTAGACGATTATATGGAGCGCTTAGAACAATCAAAATTACGCGATCACCGCAGGTTAGGTCAAGAATTAGACCTGTTCTGTTTTTCAGACTTAGTGGGTCCCGGGTTGCCTCTATATACGCCCAGGGGTACGATGATTATTAGCGAGTTGCAGAATTGTATAGAGAATGTTTGCCGTGGGTATGGGTTCGAAAAAGTTAAAACACCACATCTAGCAAAGCGAATTTTGTTCGAGACTTCTGGTCATGCTGGTAAGTTTGGCGAGGAGTTATTCTCGGTCGAATCACCAAAAGGTCACAAATTTAGCCTAAAACCAGTCCAGTGTCCTCATCAAACACAGATTTATGCCTCAAAGGTCAGGTCATACAAAGATCTACCTATACGATATATGGAATCGGATAAACAATACCGAGCCGAAAAAACAGGTGAAATTGGTGGTTTGAACCGTGTATTCGCTATTACTGTTGAAGACGGTCATACTTTCTGTCGAGTTGATCAGGTTAAACAAGAAGTGATTAATGTGGTTAATATTATTCGTGATTTTTATACGGCATTAGGGCTATGGGACAATCACCGTGTGTATTTGTCGGTTCGCGATTATGCTCACCCCGAGAAATATATTGGTGACGCTGCAGATTGGGATTTATGCGAAAGCATGTTGCAGGAAATATCTGATGAATTAGGTCTGAATGCAGAGCGTAGTGAGGGTGAGGCGGCATTATATGGTCCAAAACTGGATTTCATGTTTAAAGATGCCATGGGCAAAGAGATTCAAATTCCTACCGTGCAATTAGATTTTGCTACCCCTAAACGCTTTAACCTGACTTATGTTGATAGGGATGGTAAAGACATTAATCCAGTTATGGTCCACAGGGCGGTTTTGGGGTCATACGAACGATTCTTGGTCTTGTTAATCGAGCATTTTGCTGGTTGGTTCCCATTATGGCTGGCTCCGGAACAGGTTCGGATACTGACTATTAATGATACGGTCGGTGATTACGTAACAGAAGTTGAAGAAGTTTTGAAGAACACCGTTTTAATGAAACCTGTAAAATATCGCGAGATACGTTATACAGTTGATGATCGTAATGAATCACTAGGCAAAAAGATTCGTGAGGCCACAAATTGGAAAATACCAGTACAGTTAATCATAGGACAAAAAGACAAAGATGCTCGTGAAGTCAGTATTCGGACTCAATCTGGTGAAGAAAAAGTCGCACTGGATAAACTGGCCGATTATCTATTGGCTATTTAGATTATGGGAAACGCGCCACTTGTAGTGATAGCTGGCTCGACTGCTAGCGGCAAAACGTCGTTGGCTGTTGATTTAGCAAAAAAGTTTGGTGGCGAGATTATTTGTGCTGATTCGCGCAGCATTTACAAAGGTATGGATATAGGCACCGCTAAGGCTACGGCCGTGGAAATGCAGGGCGTTCCACATTGGGGGTTGGACCTGGTTGAACCGGGCGATTATTTTACGGTTTTTGACTTCAAGACATACGCAAATGCCAAAATTGATGATATTAGGTCGCGCGGCAAGATTCCTTTTCTGGTTGGTGGAACGGGGCTATATATTGATGCTGTCATATTTGACTATCAATTTGGCCCAGGGGTAGATGTAGACAAAAGAGCAACATTGAATGATATGAGTATCGAAGAATTGCATATATATTGTTCAGAAAATGACGTAGATTTGCCCGAAAATAGCAAAAATAAACGATATGTTATTCGAGCTATAGAAAAACACGGCGGCCAAGTATCAAAGCGAGAAAAGCCTACAGAAAATAGTATAATTGTGGCTATATCAACAGACAGGGATGCTCTACGGTCTAGGATAGCCAAGCGTGTTGAACAAATGTATGAAAATGGTGTTGTGGACGAAGCAAGTATGTTGGGCAAAAAATACGGCTGGGATAACGAGGCCCTTAAATCGAATGCCTATAGGTCAATTCGCATTCATTTGTCTGATCAAACAACCATAGAACAGACCAAGGAGAGTAATAAGGTCTTGGACTGGCGACTAGCCAAGCGTCAACTGATGTGGTTGCGCAGGAATCAGTATATTAAATGGCTAGATATTGGGCAGGCCAAGAAATATATATCCTATCGACTCGCAAAGCTTGCCTAGGCGTGTTATTATAGAACACGAAAGTTATACGGGAGTGAATATATGATTGATGCACTGTTCGGTTCAAAAACGAGGGTAAAATTACTGCATCTTTTCCTGAACAATCCAGGACAGCCCTTTTATGTCCGCGAAATTACTCGTAAAATAGATGAACAGATTAATTCCGTTCGTCGGGAATTGTCTAATATGTTAGAGGTAGGCATAATCACTAGTGATAGTGCTGATAATAAATTGTATTATCAGGTAAACCAACGGTATGATTACTATGTGCCATTGAGGTCTATATTTGGAGATGTGCAGGCTGATAAATCCAGGTCTATACAGCCAGATGATGAATCTGCCAGTGAATATAATATAGTATTAAACAATATATCTGGTATTCGATTGGCAATTTTTGCGGGTGTTTTGGTCCGTGGCTCAACCGCTCCAGTAGATTTGTTGATAGTAGGCAATGTAGCTGCAGCCAAAGTAAAAACCGTCGCTAAGGATATAGAAAAATCTGAGGGTCGGGATATTAATTATAGTGTATTATCATATGATGAGTTTTATTATAGGCTTAGTGTCAAAGACAGGTTTATCACCGAGATCCTAAATAGTAAGCATCAGGTGATAATAGATAAAGATAAAGTATTAGCAAAAGAATAGGGGAAAAGATGTTCGAACTTGAATATAAAGGCGCTAATGGCGTAATAATTACAACTAAAAAAGCAAAATTAGTGATTGATCCTAAGCTGTCTATTGTAGGGCTGAAGGATATACCTACAAAGGATGTGGTAGAATTGGCAACAGAAGAGAGATTTTCCAGCTCTAACTTGGATGCGAGCTTGATGATAGAGGGACCCGGCGAATATGGCGTTGCGGGTTTGGATATCAAGGGTATTGCTTGCCAGCGTCATCTTGACGCCGAATCTGAAGGTTTGAAATCTACGATTTATCGAATCGAAATAGGTGATTTGCGAGTAGGTCTGATTGGTAATATATATGAAAAACTTTCAGACGAGCAGCTAGAAGAACTTGGGTTGATAGATATATTGATTATACCTGTCGGCGGTAACGGATATACCTTGGATGCTACTGGCGCGGCCAGTCTTGTTCGCTTAATTGATCCCAAGATTGTAATTCCTGTACATTATGCTGATAGCGCTATTAAATATGAAGTGCCTCAGGCCGAACTTGGGGTTTTTGTGTCAGAACTTGGTGCGCCTTTAGAAACAGTTTCAAAATACAAACTAAAACAGTTACCTATACCTCAAGCTACATTGTCTATAATAGAGGTAACTCGTAGCTAGTTTTTGCTGACAAAATAAAAATCCCCTTATTAAAAGGGGATTTTTATTGCCAATTGATACTTAGGCTAGGATGCCTTTTTTCTTTAGTGTGCGAATAGCTTGGGTGCTAAGCGTCATCGTTATCTTTTGGCCGTCAATTGCAAAAGTTTTCTTTTGTAGATTAGGCTTGAAGACTCGTTTAGTGCGTCGCAAAGAGAAGCTCACATTGTGGCCAAATTGTTTACCTTTACCTGTTAATTCACAGCGTGCTGCCATAATATCTTTTCCATTTCTTTTTTATAATCTGTATCAGTATAGTGCTTTTTGCTCTTTAAGTCAAGATAAATACAGATATGCATGAGTATTTTTAGCTGTTATAATGGTTATAATGAATATAGATATCGTTTATTTGCTGATTGTTTTGGGAGTTATATTGTTTTCTATGACATTACACGAGGCTATGCACGCTTATGCTAGCTATTGGTTAGGGGACGATACGGCTCGGCTTTTGGGTAGATTATCTTTGAATCCAATCAAGCATATTGATCCGGTTTTGACGATCCTGATGCCTATATTATTAGCTCTTTCGGGCTTGCCTATCTTTGGTGGCGCCAAGCCAGTTCCATTTAACCCGCAAAACTTGCGTTTTGGTGAATGGGGCATGGCTATCGTGGCACTGGCTGGTCCGTTAACGAATCTGCTGATCGCTTTCTTGTCATTTGGCTTATGGGTATTAGTCGGGTCGTCCCATCAGTCACAGTTGGTAATGCAGATATTCGCTACTATGGTTTCGGTAAATCTTGGATTCTTTGTGTTTAATATGTTGCCGTTGCCGCCACTTGACGGGTCTCGCGTTTTATATGTATTGGCCCCAGAGTTTGTCAGGCGAGTTATGGAAAAGATAGAGAGATTTGGTATTATGGTAGTCTTTCTGATTTTATTAGTTTCTGGATCGGCGGTGAGTATGTATATGTCCGGTGCTATCGGGTTTTTCTTGAATATATTTAGCCATATTTTTGGTGGCGGAGTGATATAATAATATTGTCCTGGGAAGTGCCTGGGCGTATATGATTTTCCTGAATATCATATAGATAGGGAGCTTTAATGATGCATCTCCGTGGAGCTGCTTTGCGAGCACCCACCTTGCCTTTACGGTAGGGAATATCTTGCGCCGACAGTGCTTCTCGGGATATTTTTGTTGTTTTTTGTTATAATAAGTGACGGTAGTTCATTAGATGATCACTGCACAGCTTGAAAAAGTTTGTGGAGAGGAAAGTCCGGGCAATATAGGGCATGACAGTCGCTAACGGCGACCGGGGGCAACCCTAGGGAAAGTGCCACAGAAACGAAACTACCCGAGCAATCGGGAAAAGATGAAACGAGTGAGGTAAGAGCTCACAGCATGCCATGGTGACATGGTGCGAAGGTAAACCCTGTCAGTTGCAAGGAGGCTTGCATAAAGGGCGGCTCGTCCGCAGGCCGATATCCGCTTGATCAGGCAGGCAACTGCTTGGCTAGATAGATGATCATCCACGACAGAACCCGGCTTATCGATGAACTGCCAAATAAAAAAGACCACTCCCTAAAGGGGTGGTCTTTTTCGTAGGTGAATATTATTCAGCTTTTTTAGCTATTTCGGCGAAAGCTTTTGGTTCGCTAACTGCTAGTTCTGCCAAAACTTTACGGTCCAATTGGATATTAGCTTTTTTCAAACCAGATATAAATTTGCCGTATGTGCTGCCAAGTTCGCGGACAGCGGCGTTAATACGGGTTATCCATAGGCCACGTAAGTCACGTTTTTTGTTGCGGCGATCGCGGTATGCATATTGCAAAGCCTTGATAACGGCTTGTTTAGCCAGTCTAAAAGACCTAGTTCGGTTATGTTGCATACCTTTGGCTAGTTTGATGATTTTCTTGTGTTTTGCTGTGGCGGTAACGCCTCGTTTTACTCGCATGGTTGGTTCTCCTTTAGATTCCTAGTGCTCTTTTTACGTTTTTTGCCATTTTGCCGCTGACGATAGCAGTGGTATTGATGGCGCGCTTGCGGCTTTTGCCTTTCTTGGTCAACATGTGGTTACCAAAAGCTCGTTTGCGAGTCAATTTACCAGTACTGGTGATTTTGATTCGCTTTGCTGTACCTTTGTGGGTTTTCATTTTAGGCATTATTTACTCCTTACAGTTATGCTCAAATTTCGTCCAGCCATTATTGGCCTTTGCTCTAGGATTGATACTTCTTCGAGCTTGTTTATTATTTTGTCTATCATTTCATAGCCGAGTTCCTGGTGAGCCATTTCTCGTCCTCTAAATATGACAGTTATTTTTACTTTATGCCCATCGGCCAAAAATTCACGGATCTTACGAAGCTTGATTTCCAAGTCGTTTGTTCCAATCTTTAGTCCCATACGCATTTGCTTCAACTCAACTGTTTTAGTGTTTTTGCGGTTCTTTTGTTGTTCTTTCATCTTTTGGTACTGGTATTTACCCCAGTCGACGACTTTCACAACAGGGGGGTTGGCGCTTGGTGATATTTCAATAAGGTCAACTCCAGCTTCTTCGGCAATTTTCAATGCCTCGGATAGACTCATAATTCCTAGTTGCTCACCACTTGCACCAATAACACGTAGCTGTTCGGCTCGAATTTCTTGGTTTATGCGAATTGAATTACTTATCTTGGATCTCCTTATTTGAATCACTAAACAATCGAGTGATACTCGAGAGCTATTCTATCAGATGCGGGGTATTATTTCAAGCATATTACTTACGATATTGCAGAGCTTCACTTATATGGTCGATAGATATGTCTTTTTCTTCAGCCAAATCAGCTATGGTGCGAGCTATTTTTATAATTTTGAAATAACTACGGGCGCTTAATTGTAACTTTTCTGAGGCTTTTAGTAATAGCGATCGAGCATCTTCTGGCAGGTGTGCATGTTTTTTTAGTTCATTATTTGTCAGAGAAGCGTTGTATTTTGTGCTACTATTATACCTTTGTTTTTGTGCGCTTTGAGCCTTTTTTATTTGCTCTGAAGCTGTTAGGTGTTGACTATTTGTCAACGATTCACTGGCTGATAGTGCCTCATTAGGGACGCGGGATACAGAAACCGCCAGGTCAATACGGTCGAGTAATGGCCCTGAAAGTCTTTTTTGGTAGGCTAGTATTTGGTTGTTGGTGCAAGAACATTCTTTGGTTTTGTCCCCATAATATCCGCAAGGGCAGGGGTTCATAGTAGCTATTAACATAAAATCGGCCGGGTATGATACGTGCGCATTGGCGCGACTGACGTCTATTTTCTTATCTTCCAGGGGTTGCCTCAGTGCTTCTAGTGTCGATCGAGGGTATTCTGGTATCTCATCTAGGAATAGAACCCCAGTGTGCGCGAGGCTTATCTCGCCGGGTTTTGGATGGTTGCCACCGCCGATTATTGATACTGGACTAGCGGTGTGGTGGGGTGAACGAAATGGTCTTTGTCGAATGATTTCGCCGTCTATTTTGCCAGCCAGGCTGTGTATTTTGGTGGCCGCTATCATTTCATCTGTTTCGAGGTCTGGCAACAGATTGGCCAGTGTTTTTGCCAACATTGTTTTTCCCGCCCCGGGGGTGCCAGACAGTAAGATGTTATGGTGGCCGGCGGCGGCTATAACCAAGGCCCTCTTTGCTTGTTCTTGCCCCTTAATGTCATCCAAAACAGGGGATTGTTTCAGTAATTTTGTGTCATTTTGCCCAGTCTGAGGCTCGATTTTGATCAAAGCTTCTCTTTTGAGGTGTAAAAATAGCTGTTTAAGATTTTTGATTCCAAATATTTCTACACCTGTTATTAGATTGGCCTGGCTGACATTTTCGGCAGGTAAATATATTTGCTTGAATCCGGCTTGCTTTGCTAGCTGGGCTATATTGATGGCGCCTTTTATGGGGCGGATGTCACCGTTTAAAGCTAGTTCACCGGCAAATATTGCTCCATCTAACTCTCTCTGTCGTAACTGGCCGCTAATACAGAGGATAGATAAGGCTATGGGTAGATCATAATGGGCACCGTCTTTTGGCAGTTCTGCGGGCGCTAGGTTGATTGTGATGCGCTTCTTGGGGAATTCCAATAAGGAGTTCGTTATTGCGCTTCGAACGCGCTCTCGGGCCTCGTCGATAGCCTTGTTGCCAAGCCCAACTATCTGCAGTGAGGGGAGTGATTTTGTGGCGTCACTCTCAACTTCGATGATAGAACCATCAAACCCAATCGGCGCAACTGTCATAACTCTGGCAACCATAAGTATTACCAGTTAAGCATAGCTTGTTTGTTAGTGCAAATAGTGCTATAATTAAGGTGTTCTATTGGGGCTGACTCAGCTTTCGACGAATGGATTTTAATATATTATTTGGCAAGTCGATTATACGCGTTAAGTATAAAACTAATTGCAAATTTTACTGCAAAAGCAAAAAGCTTTGTAGCTGCGATAGCATCTGCTTTCCAGCCTCAAGTTTTAGCACCAGCTTTGGTTTAATCACCTAAGCCGTCACTTTATCCAGGCGACATAGAGGTAGAGTGGTGTTATAAGTATGTCACTTACTGTTATGATGGGCAGCAACATCAGACCAGGACACTTTATTGCGCGACAATTTAGATATTTTATGTTTGATATTTAGTCTAATGGGTCGTAAAAACTTAAATCAGACTAAGCTTGTAGAAAAATAATAGATTACCGTTCGGACCGGGGTGCGATTCCCCGCAGCTCCACCAAGATTATGAATAAAAACACCCGCCAGTAGGGTGTTTTTTTGTGCAAATAAAAACAACCGCCTGCGAGGAACGGTTGTTTTGTGTGGAGTTTTTATTTTCTGTTTATTTTTGGCTTCTGTATAATTTATTTATTCAGGAGCTACCCCTATAATAAGACTACAAAGCGCTTGTGTCAATAACATTTTTAAAAAATCTTTTTGTAAAATATTGGGGCTGTGGAAAAGAATTATAGTTAAAAAACCGAAGTGTTTTTGGAACAGATAGCTTTAGGCTGCTAGCTATGCTTATTTGTGCTGGTAGGATTATTTAAAATGTTAGTTTTTGTTTTATGCTGGCTGTTATTTGATTTTTTTACTATTTTTAATTTGCATTTTTGATTATTTTTTTAATGTCTATTTGATCGCTAGAATCCTTAGGTTGATGGCCCGGGTAAATAGCCATTTAATTATGCAGAGTCTTGGTTAGATCGGAACATGGTGTTTGATATAAGCCTCGCGTAAATTTTATAGGCATTACTTACTGCGCGGACGGATGTTGATCGTAATGGGCATAAGGCCCTTCTTATGCTAGTTATAGTGGCGATTGTATTGAATATGTATGTGCGGATGGACTATGGGATGCTATTTGAGAGGGGGATTAGCCCTTTAGATGTTTTATCAACAACGTTGTTGAAATAGATTTTTAGATTAAAGTAATCTGTTGTTGTAGTTGCGAATCGGTTATGTAGTAATAAATACATTAAATATTGTGTTCGGTCATATTGATTATGATTAAGCCCTATGCTAAGGTAAATACAAGCTTTTATAAAAACAAACAAAAGCAAAAAACACTTTAACAATTCAAAAATACTGACCAAAGATCTTGCTTTGGCGGAAATTCGGTGACGACACCTAACACTTAATAAATTATCAATTGTAACTTACATTGATACGCACCTTTGTTCAAAGAAAATAAAAATAAAAATAAGTTATGTGCTGGCGTCGCCGATGCTCCGCCAAATATGGCGTGATGCGCGTATAACAGAGTAGTAGGCTTCCAGCTTATGAAAATTATACAAGATGACATATGCCCCGAGTTTATCTCGGAGCGGTCAGTAAAATCCTGCAGCGGCAGGTTGTTAATGATTCACACGCCCATTTTTAATTTATCGGTGTATGCTGCAATCTTAACGTTTAGATCTGTCGCTCAGGGTTATTTAAACTCTTTAAATTAAATGGTATAGTTTATCTAGCAATGTTAAAAAAGATCATACCCATTACGACAATAACAAGCCTCTGTTTGTTGATTGTTTTGCTAAATACTATTAACCCCTCTGTAGCCGGGCCTTTCGGTATTTTGGCTATGTTTATTCTGGCTTATTTGTCATCATTTGGTTTGGTGACTTTTTTTATTCTTATATTCAACAGACTATTGATTGTATTGTTCCGTATTGTAAAATCTCGTAAGCCTTTTGTTAACCTGGGCTTTAGAAAAACTTATTATTTTGCTGCTTTTATTGCTGCTGCGCCGATTATGTTGATAGGGTTGCAGTCTGTAGGCGCTACTGGTGTTTATGAGTTACTATTAGTGATGGGATTTGTCTGCGTGGGTTGCTTCTTTGTGTCGAAAAAAATTAATTAATTTTAAAGCATAAGCAAATATCAGAATGTGCTATAATTACAGGTATGAAACCGGAAATACCAACAGCTATAATTCAGCCTGAAATAGTCACCAAGATAGCAGGTGGCATAGAGTCTAATTTGGTATCAGGCAATAGCCCAGAGACAAAATTGGGTCAAGTTGAAAAGGTAGAGCAAAGGTCCGAAATGGGAGCTGTTTCATCCGATGTTGGATTGACAACAACCATTCCTCAACCTGTTAAGGCAGATGATAACGTAGTAAAAGATACAACATTGATAGGTGCGCCACTAATTGCCGCAGATGATGATCTGATCGAAAAAGAGTGGGTCGATAAGGCAAAAAAAATAGTAACAGAAACTCAAAACGATCCATATAATCGCGAGGAGCAAATAACAAAATTGCAGGTTGATTAT
Organism: Candidatus Saccharimonadota bacterium; assembly: GCA_037129535.1. Taxonomy (GTDB): domain Bacteria; phylum Patescibacteriota; class Saccharimonadia; order Saccharimonadales; family Saccharimonadaceae; genus UBA1547. Next base: position 198,393 of record JBAXUT010000001.1, read on the forward strand.
TTGAAAAAGCGCTACGGTAAAGAGATAAAAACATTGGGTAAATAAAGTATGTTGAATATAAGCTTGATTGTCACTCTTCTGATTATATCTGTATTAGTAGTTGCAACCTTTTTTATTGTCTTTCACCAATACAAGAAAGCACTCCGGGAGGCAAAAAATTATGAGAGAGGTCTTAAGATGGTCCCAATGTATATACATATCCCGCCATCAGGCGAGGATCTAGTAGCAAACGGACGCGACGAGCGTGATGTTACAGAGGAAGTGCTGTCACAAGCTCAAGTGATGTATAACATTATGTCTAGCACGGTCACAAAAGGCTTCAAAAGCCGCATTTATGGCCAAAGGCATTTGTCATTTGAAATTATAGTTCATGAGGGGCTTATACATTATTATGCGGTTGTCCCTATTATATTAGTTGATGTTGTCAAGCAAGCCATATCAGCCGCTTATCCAACTGCTCGGTTAGAAGAGGTAGAAGAACGTAATATATTTAATCAATCCGGTAAGGTTAGCGGCACTATAGGGGGTGAATTCACATTAAAGAAAAGTTATGTCTATCCTATAGCAACTTACCAGGAGTCAAAAAGAGATGCAGCGGTAGCCTTATTAAATGCATTATCTGTTGTCGAACGTGATGATGGTATCGCAATACAGCTAATGATTAGGCCTGCGGTTGACAGTTGGACTAAAAATTCTGTTTTTAGTGCCAATAAGATTAAAAAAGACAAGGGCTCTAAAAAATCTGGTATGGGCAATATATTAGAGGCTTTGTGGAAAGCGCCTGAAACCAAGGAAGTTAAACCTGAAGATAAACAGTTGTCATCATTAGAACAAGGTTTGGTTGACGCGATAGAGGAAAAGACTCGTCATCCGGGTTATGAGACTTTAATTCGCGTGGTGGCATCGTCTAATACTGCTGCTAGGTCGCAGACTTTACTAAAGAATATCGTGGCGGCCTTTTCTTTGTTTGATTCACCAGTCAATAATGGGTTCAAGTTCAGCATGACAAAAGACATAGAAGAACTGATAACTTCGTATATATTTAGATTCTTCCCGCAATCTGTTAACCAAAACATATTAAATAGCGTAGAGTTAGCCACAGTATTCCATTTGCCCGATCAGAATAGTATCCCAACGTCACAGGTCCAACGCCAGATGGCAAAACAAGTTGATGGGCCGATTGAAGTCATGGAAGAAGGGGTTCTGTTGGGTTATAACGAATTTCGTGGTGTCAAGAAACCAATTAGACTCAGCACAAATGATAGACGACGCCATACATATTTTATAGGTCAGACAGGTACTGGTAAATCGACCTTGTTGGAAAATTTGGCTTATCAGGACATGATGGACGGTCGAGGTTTCGCTTTTATCGATCCACACGGTGATTCGGCAGAAAAACTATTGGGTATGGTACCTCGAGAGCGTATCGAGGATGTTATTTACTTTAACCCAGGTGATATAGACAACCCTGTCGGCTTAAATTTGTTTGAGTATGAAAATGAAGAACAAAAAGACCTAATAATCCAAGAAGCTATGGCTATGTTATATAAATTGTATGATCCAAATCGCCAGGGTATGATTGGGGCTAGATTTGAACATATCTTTACTAACTGTGCTCAACTATTAATGGCAGATCCCAAAGGCGGTACATTCGTCGATATACCAAAATTGTTAATAGATAAGGAATTTCGTGAAGATAAATTACAATATATTAAAGATCAAAATGTTATAGATTTTTGGACCAAAGAATGGGCTGATTCTCAACGTTCAAATGAAGCCGGTGAGGTAACAAGTTGGGTAGCCAGCAAATTTGGCGCCTTTTTGTCTAATGCAATGATGCGCAATATTATTGGACAGACAAAGAGCTCATTTAATATTCGACAAATTATGGACACCAAAAAAATCCTTTTGATAAATCTAGGCAAGGGCCCAATGGGGGATTTAAACTCTAGTTTAATGGGTATGATATTCGTTATGAAGTTTCAGACGGCCGCTATGAGTCGGGCAAACATCCCCGAAGATGACAGGGAAGATTTTTCTTTGTATGTAGATGAGTTCCAAAACTTGGCTACGGATTCTTTCGCATCTATATTGTCTGAAGCTCGAAAATATAGGTTAAACTTGATTTTGGCAAACCAGTTTATGACCCAGTTGACGGATATTATACGAGAGTCAGTATTGGGTAATATAGGTACGATTATAAGTGGTAGGCTGGGTATCACTGACGCGGAGATATTGCAGAAAAGGTTCGAGCCGATTTTCGATGCTGGGGATTTGACTAAACTGCCAAATTATAAGTCTATTACTTCAGTCATGATAAATGGTGTTCCGTCAGCTGCTTTCAGTATGGCCTTGCCACCATTAATGGCAAAAACTAATACTCAATTGATAGATGCTGTTAAGAAACTTTCTTCTGCTAAATATGGTTGCCCACGGGCATTAGTCGAAAAGGAAATTTTTGAAAGATTGGGGTCTGGTGATGTCGCCAAAAAATCCAAAGCTGAGGCGATGGCGCAGGCGCAACAAAACAGGCTTAGCGGGCAGGCGGCTTTCCCGTCACTAAATCCTATAACTGAAAATAGCCAGCCGCAAGCGCCCGGCGGTAACCCCGCATCGGCAGCCACACCTAGCGACAAATCATCATTCTTGGACAATTGGTTGGCCAAGCGCCAGCAATTACAGTCTAGCGCCGCGCCCAATCAACAATCCATACCGCCAGTTGCGACGATAGCTCATAATACTGCTCCGACAATTTCTGCGCCATTACAACAGCCAGTATCTGCCAATATGGATAATATGCAGCCAATTGCTCAGGTTACACTTAATACCAATTCTGTTGCTTCAAAATCAGAAGAACTACACATTAGACTAGATGGTAATAGCGATGGGGTTGCTATTAACCTGCGAGATTGATTTCAGATTGAACTAATCTTTGCCGGTGATGGTAACCCGCAAATAGTCGAATATTATGCCTAGTATCCATCCAATAATGAACGCAGCTATGGTTTCAAAGCCAGACAGGGGGTATCCCATATTTTTTGCGATTAAATATAATACCAGGGTTAATATGAACGCCGTAAATGACCCAAATAATATACTGTTGGGTCGAGCAATTGTTTTACCGGCTATTTCGCTGGTTTTTTCTATCACCTGAGAATGTATAGCCTTGCTAAAAAGCCGGCTGATTGGTGATAGGCTGTTTTGGGCATTGCCAAGTGTCTTCTTGTAACTATTGTTAAGCTGTTGTTTACTAATCGGACCGCGACGTGAGGTTGTGGCATGGTTGCCTTGTTTTTCAGCTTCTTTGCTGTTTTTTTCGGAGGCTAGTAATGTCTTTTCTATATCCAACCTAGCTTGGTCAGCGTCGGGACTTTTGATGTCTTGCTCTTGCAGGTTTTGGTTTTTTAATTCTGCCCCTTCACTATCGTGCGCTGTTAGCTCGGGATTTTTGTTATATTTGTCGTTTATTGTTTCAAAGTTATTCATATCTTATCCTATATTGTTCCCGCTATGGCATCTTGTTTAATTAAGTGTATCTCTGCTTTCATCTGGCGGCTTCGAGCATAAAAGTATGTCGCAACAGCCAAGACTATGCCTATAAATACTATATTTTCACCCGGTCCGGTAACTGGTAGCTTTTTAACAACTTGTTCAATTACTTTTACGGTAGGGCATTGGACGTTTATATTAGTAGAATTGCCGAATGTGTTGGTCATTATACAATCATACGACGTTCCTTCGCTGGCTCCTTTGGCTGTTGCTGGGATTTCGTCTAGTAGCTTCACTATAAATGTTCTGCTTTGCTTTGAATTTGGAGCCAAGGTTATGCCGGGCCATTTTAATATATTAACGCTGCTTAGAGCGCCACCGCCATTATCTGTTAGCTTGGCATATTCTAACACGTCAGATAGATTATCTTCTAGGCTAACGGTAGTTGATTTTAAACCCTTATTTTCTATATTTATAGTGTAACTGACTTTATCGCTAGCTTCGGCGGTTACTGATGATGCGTCCACAAAGCCCTTTGTTATGTTTGAGGCCGTTTTAGTCTTTATTATATTAGGGGCGCAGGTTGTGTCATATGCCCAGATAGTTTCGTTTCCGTCGCATGATATGCATCTGGGATCGGTTGCCAGCAGACTATTATTGAACGTGCATTTTTGCTCTTTTTTGATTACAGGTAAAGTATCTGTTACCAGGTTGCCGCATGCTTGCATAATTGCGAACCAGCCTATTTTTTCAGAGTGGCCGACCCAAGCTTTAACTGATACGTCTGCTCCATTCCACAGTGCCAGAGGTCGGGAATATACAGTTGTTAGTCTTTTGCCACCGGTATCTGTTATATTGTGTTGTCTTTCACCTTGGGCGTAGCTAAATTTTGATACGAATCCCCAAGATATTTTTTTGTTAACTTTGAATGTTGTTAGTTTTGCGGTGACTATTTCGGCACGAGTTATACCAGCATAGTCCATAACGTCTTTGATGTGTTTTGTGTTGGCGTCGTAGGGGTTTAGAAAATTATCTAGATAATTGCCGATACCGCCGTTGACCATATCGCTTTGGTTTGATGCATTGGCTGATTCTGCTGGTTGAAATATAACCAAGGACTGGATTATTAGGGTTAAAATTACAAAAAACAGCCCTAATTTTCTAGTTATTTCCTCTTTGCGTAGTCTTTTTGCATAAAAACCTAGTTGCCCTATTAGGGCAGGGCTAAATGATAGGTTAGACACGATTTTTTTAAACATTTTTTTTGTTTTTTATTAACCTCTTGTCTAACACTTTAGCATAAGAAATATGTTCAGCGCAATAGATAATCTGAATAAAATAATTATCAATAATTATAGTCAACGTATAACCTAGCGCAAAAGGATTTTATCGTCTATAATAGATATATTGTAAACGGCTATATTAGTCTGAAATAGATGAGGGAGTTAAAGGTGACTAAACAAAAAACTGATAGTTCTTATGATGGATCGCAGATTCAGGTATTAGAGGGGCTTGATCCTGTCCGCAAACGTCCTGGTATGTATATTGGTAGTACTGGCTACGAAGGTGTTCATCACTTAATTAAGGAAATCGCTGACAACTGTATAGATGAGGCTATTGCGGGCTATGCGACACGCATAAATGTTACATTGTTAGTTGATGGCGGCGTGACTATCGTTGATGACGGACGTGGTATCCCCGTAGATAAACACCCCACAACAGGTAAAAGCGCGCTTGAGACTGCTCTGACGGTATTGCACGCTGGTGGTAAATTTGGTGGCGGTGGCTATAAAGTGTCATCTGGTTTGCATGGTGTCGGGTCTAGCGTTGTTAACGCACTTTCTACGAAATTAATCGCAGAGGTAGTGCGGGATAGCCAGTTATATCATATAGAGTTTGCCCAGGGCGTAACCCAAGGTTCATTGCAAAAATTAGGCAAAACTGATCGTAGAAATGGGACATCAATTACTTTCTATCCAGATCCAACAATATTCAAAGAAGGAACTGATTTTGATTACAAATGGGTAGTAAATTACCTGCGACACCAGGCTTATCTAACAAAGGGCGTCTATGTATCGGTCCGAGATGAACGGACTGGCAAACGAGAATCTTTCTATTTTGAAGGTGGTATCCAAAGCTACGTTAAACATCTAAATGTAGGCAAGGATGTCGTTAGCGAAAATGTTTTCTACGTTGAAAAACAAATTGAAGATTCAATGATCGAAGTTGCTGTTCAATACAATGATACTTTTGTTGAAATGGTAAAACCTTTTGCCAATAACGTTCTAACAATTGACGGCGGGACACATCTAGTTGGCTTTCGATCAGCGTTGACCCGCGTTATCAATGACTATGCACGCAAAAGCGGTTTGTTAAAAGAAAAAGAAGAAAATCTAACAGGTGATGATATCCGCGAAGGTCTAACGGCTGTTATCTTGGTAAAGTTGCCAGATCCACAATTTGAAGGTCAGACCAAGAATAAACTGGGCAACCCAGAAGTTCGTCGTTACGTAGAACAGGTTATGAATGAGTATTTTGCTTATTATCTGGAAGAAAACCCAAATGTTGCAAAACGCATTGTCGGCAAGGCATTGCTAGCAGCCCGGGCCCGTAAAGCAGCTCGTGCAGCTCGTGATAATGTTATTCGTAAAGGCGCACTAGATGGCATGAGTCTGCCTGGTAAATTGGCAGATTGTTCTAGCAAAAGCCCTGCAGAATCAGAATTATATATTGTAGAGGGTGATTCAGCTGGTGGTTCGGCCAAGTCTGGCCGAGATAGCAAAACACAGGCAATTTTACCACTTCGTGGTAAAGTTTTGAACGTCGAGCGCGCACGATTAGATCGTATGCTGGGCAATAACGAAATTGTTAGCCTGATCAAGGCTATGGGTGTTGGAATCGGTGACCAATTTGATATCTCGGGATTACGATATCACCGAATTATTATTATGACCGATGCCGATGTTGATGGTAGCCACATCGCAACGCTGTTGATGACCTTCTTTTTCCGTTATATGCGCGAAGTCGTTGATGGTGGACATATATATCTAGCAAAGCCACCACTATTTTTAATTAAAACCGGTACCAAAAAACAGTATGCCTATAGTGATGAAGAGCGCGATGCTATAACTGATCAGTTAATTGCCGAACGCAAAGAAAAAGGGATTAAACAAGACGATGAATCAGACAGAACCAAACAGGCCGGCATCACAATGTTGCAACGCTACAAAGGTTTGGGTGAAATGGATGCAGAACAGTTGTGGGACACGACTATGAAGCCAGAAAACCGTGTTTTGATTCAAGTCCGAGTAGAGGATGCCGAACGTGCAGATGCTATATTCACAAAATTAATGGGCGATCAAGTTGATTTAAGAAAAAGTTTTATACAAGGACGTGCAAAATCGCTGAGCCTTGAGGAATTGGATGTTTAACCATGGAAGATGAAAAAGATATGCCATTAGAAGAAGTTAAAGTGTTAACACCACAAACTCATTCACGTATAGTCGAAGACCAGACAGTTGAAGATGTGATGGAAGACAATTTCTTGCGTTATTCAATGAGCGTTATTATTGATCGTGCCTTGCCAGATGTTCGTGACGGTTTAAAGCCAGTTCACCGCCGTATTTTGTACTCAATGGGCGAACAGGGAATGCGTCCAGGCGGTAAATTTACGAAATCTGCTCGTATCGTAGGTGATGTAATGGGTAAATATCACCCACACGGTGATAGCTCGATTTATGATTCGATGGTCCGTTTAGCTCAAGATTGGACAATGCGATATACATTGGTTAATGGCCAAGGTAACTTTGGTTCTATGGACGGTGACCCCGCAGCTGCTTCCCGGTATACAGAGGCTAGATTAGATAGAGCTGGGAATGAGCTATTGGTAGATCTAGAGAAAGAAACCGTTGATTTCCGTGATAACTATGACGGTTCTGAGCGGGAGCCAGTCGTATTACCGGCTAAATTACCGAACTTACTGCTAAATGGTCAGATTGGTATTGCAGTTGGTATGGCAACTAGTATCCCGCCACACAATTTGGGCGAATTAGTTGATGCAATCGTTGTAATGATTGATAATCCTGAAGCCACAACTGACGATTTATTGAAACATGTTAAAGGCCCAGATTTTCCAACGGGCGCTATAGTTTACGGTGGTGCGCCAATGAAACAGGCCTACCAAACGGGTCGTGGCAGTGTGGTTATTCGCGCAGTTGCTAATATTGAAGAGAACAAAAAAGGCCGCAGCCAAATCATCATTACTGAGATGCCTTTTGGTGTAAATAAAGCAACATTGATTGAAAGAATTGCCGATTTAGTCAAAGAAAAGAAGATTTTATCAATCAGCGACTTGCGTGACGAAAGCGCGCGCGGAACTGTGCGCGTTGTTATTGAACTAAAGAAAGATACTTATCCAAAGAAAGTTCTAAACCAGCTGTTCAAGATGACAGCGTTACAAACCAGCTTCCACTTTAATATGCTGGCATTGATTGATGGTATTCAGCCTCGTATTTTGGGTCTGCAAGAGATATTGCATGAGTTTTTGAAACACCGACAAGTCGTTGTTCGTCGCCGAACCGAGTTTGAACTGCGCAAGGCGCAAGAGCGAGCTCACATTTTGGAAGGTTACAAGATAGCGTTGGATCATATTGACGAGGTAATCAAAACGATTCGTGCTAGCCAGACCAGCGAAGAAGCCGAGGCTGCATTAGTAGATAAATTTAAGCTATCTGTTATTCAGGCCAAAGCAATTCTAGCAATGCAACTACGTCGATTGACTGGCCTAGAACGAGAGGCAATTGAGAACGAGTTGAAAGAGTTGATGGCGTTAATATCTAAATTAGAAGCAATTTTGGCTGATGAAAAAGAAATCCTAAGGATTATCAAAGAAGAATTGCTAGAGATGAAAGAAAAATACGGTGATAAACGCCGCAGTCAGATGATTAATCACGAATTAGGTAAATTCAGCGATGAAGAGTTAATTCCTGAAGAAGATAGCGTTATATTATTAACTGTTGAAAATTACATTAAACGCACATTAGTCAGCGAATATCGACGTCAACACCGAGGCGGCAAGGGCAAGCGTGGTATGTCAACCAAGGCCGAAGATGTAATCAGTCAATTAGTCCCAGCCAGCACGCATGATTATTTGTTATTCTTTACCAATCGTGGCCGAATTTTCCGATTGAAGGCTTATGAAGTTCCAGCTGCTAGCCTGGCAACCAAGGGTGTCGCAGCTGTCAACTTGTTGCAATTGCAACCAGAGGAAAAGATCACATCAATCATTCGTCACGAAAAGGATGCAAATGACGAGGGATACTTGTTTATGGCAACTACGAAGGGCACTATCAAGAAAACTCCGTTCAAAGAATACGCTAATATTCGCACTAATGGTTTGATAGCAATCAAGCTAGATGATGGCGATGAATTGCATTGGATTCAAAAGACAACAGGGGAGAATGATGTAATTGTATCAACATCAGCTGGACAAGCAGTTCGGTTCAACGAGAAGGACGCACGTCCAATGGGACGATCAGCTAGGGGTGTTCGAGGCGTAAAATTACGACCAAATGACAGCGTGGTTGGTATGGACATAGTTGAATCTGATGACCAGCGGTTATTGGTTATTAGCGAGAACGGATACGGCAAGATTACCAAGGCTTCTAATTTCCCAGTTCATAAACGTGGCGGCGTAGGTATCAAAGCGGCAATCATCACGACAAAGACTGGTCCGATTAAAACAGTCCATAGCCTAGACCCAGAGGCTAGTGAAGTGTTGATTATATCCACAGAAGGCCAAACAATTCGTGTTGGATTAAAAGATATATCAGTACTAGGCAGAACTACCCAGGGCGTTCGTATAATGCATATGCGCGAAGGTGATAAGGTTGCGTCACTAGGGTTAATGCCCGAAAAAGGCGATGACGAAGCAGAGCCAACGGGGGAATAATTGCAGTTGATTTTGTAGATTAGTTATAGAGATTGGTGTAGTTGTATTTTTATCAACTACATTAATCAAAATAACCCTTGACTATAAGATTAGATATGCGTATAGTTAATAACAGTCTGATTGAGCTAGTTTAAATTGGCTCAAAACAACGTGGAGTTGATACAGATTAAATGGCCTTTAACAATTTGGTTGTGCAAATCATCGTCAGTTTATATTGAGTATGTTATTGTATCGATTTATCGATACAATTTTTAATGGAGAGTTTGATCCTGGCTCAGGATGAATGCTGGCGGCGTGCCTAACACATGCAAGTCGAGCGGTAACAGGGGTAATTTATTACCTGCTGACGAGCGGCGGACGGCTGAGTAACGCGTGGGAACGTACCCCAAAGTGAGGAATAACCGCCCGAAAGGGTGGCTAATACCGCATATGATCTTCGGATTAAAGGATTTATCCGCTTTGGGAACGGCCTGCGTACGATTAGATAGTTGGTGAGGTAAAGGCTCACCAAGTCAACGATCGTTAACTGGTCTGAGAGGATGATCAGTCAGACTGGAACTGAGATACGGTCCAGACTCCTACGGGAGGCAGCAGTGAGGAATCTTCCACAATGGGCGAAAGCCTGATGGAGCAACGCCGCGTGCAGGATGAAGGCCTTCGGGTCGTAAACTGCTTTTATAAGTGAAGAATATGACGGTAACTTATGAATAAGCACCGGCTAACTACGTGCCAGCAGCCGCGGTCATACGTAGGGTGCAAGCATTATCCGGAGTGACTGGGCGTAAAGAGTTGCGTAGGTGGTTTTTTAAGTGAATAGTGAAATCTGGTGGCTCAACCACACAGACTATTATTCAAACTGGCAAACTCGAGAATAGCAGAGGTAACTGGAATTTCTAGTGTAGGAGTGAAATCCGTAGATATTAGAAGGAACACCAATGGCGTAGGCAGGTTACTGGGCTATTTCTGACACTAAGGCACGAAAGCGTGGGGAGCGAACCGGATTAGATACCCGGGTAGTCCACGCCGTAAACTATGGATACTAGCTGTTGGAGGTATCGACCCCTTCAGTAGCGAAGCTAACGCGTTAAGTATCCCGCCTGTGGAGTACGGTCGCAAGACTAAAACATAAAGGAATTGACGGGGACCCGCACAAGCGGTGGAGCGTGTTCTTTAATTCGAAGCTAAACGATAAACCTTACCAGGGTTTGACATCTTTGGAATTTTTGTGAAAGCAAAAAGTGTCTTCGGAAACCAAAAGACAGGTGATGCATGGCCGTCGTCAGCTCGTGTCGTGAGATGTTAGGTTAAGTCCTTCAACGAGCGCAACCCTTGTGATTAGTTGTATTTTTCTAATCAGACTGCCCCGGTAACGGGGAGGAAGGAGGGGATGATGTCAGGTCAGTATTTCCCTTACACCCTGGGCTAGAAACGCGCTACAATGGCCAGTACAATGCGGAGCGAAGTCGCGAGATGGAGCAAATCGCATCAAAACTGGTCCCAGTTCGGATTGTAGGCTGAAACTCGCCTGCATGAAGTTGGAATCGCTAGTAATCGCAGATCAGCATGCTGCGGTGAATACGTTCCCGGGTCTTGTACACACCGCCCGTCAAACCATGAAAGTCACCAACACCCGAAGTCCGATTCGTCGGCCTAAGGTGGGGGGGATGATTGGGGTTAAGTCGTAACAAGGTATCCGTACCGGAAGGTGCGGATGGATTACCTCCTTTCTAGGGAGAGTTATGCCAGTAGTTCGAGAAATCAACTGCTGAAGCTAGGTCGGTCTTGTTGTTATGTTGAGCTTACATAATAACGCAGTCCTTGATTTATCAAGAACAAGACGAAGTTCGAAAAAAATCTCGACTTAGACTTGACGATGATTGCACAACCAAGTTGTTAACAAAAAAATAACCCTCGATTATTTCGGGGGTTATTTTTGTCGAAAAAAATTATTGCCTGTTGAAGAACATACCTAGTAGATTGCCTAATATAAACCAATGCAGATTCAGGCATACCAAAAAGCCAACTCCGCAGGTGATCAGACCTACTAGTTTGAATCTTTCATAGCTAGATGCTCCAGAACCAAAATTATCAGCGATTTGACGATAAAATATCACCAAGGCCGCACCGGCGCCCATGATTAGCATCCCAATAAAAAATGACCCAATACTAAATTCATATTCCATAAATTCTATTATAACACTTGCGGTAGAGGCATATCTACGGTAAAATGTATAAAGTTCATGGCATATGGGGCAATAGCTCAGTTGGTTAGAGCGCCTGCTTTGCAAGCAGGAGGTCCAGGGTTCGAATCCCTGTTGCTCCACCAGATTGAAATGATAATTCATTTATCATTTCGATCTGGTGGAACAGCCAGAAATCTGAGAACCCGTTTTTTGCGCAGCAAAAAGGGTTCGGCGGAATGAACGGAACAAAAAAGTGTTTACATTTTTTTGTAAGAGAATGGAGGAGACGAAGGCGATATCCCTGTTGCCTTGTTCTTTTGATTAGTAGCACCACGTAATCGTGGGCGATTAGCTCAGCTGGTTAGAGCGCGTCACTGATAATGACGAGGTCGGAGGTTCAAGTCCCTCATCGCCCACCAAAGTAAATACCCCCGAAAGGGGGTATTTACTTTGGTGGACAATTCAGAACCTGAATCTCCGACCTCGCGAGGTCGGAGGTGAGAACTGCAAGTCTGCAGTTCGCAAGGCAACGTCACAAATGAACTATGTCCATTTGACTGACTTGCGGGGTCGCGGAACGTGACCAAGTCCCTCATTAATTTATATAAGCCTTATGATTGGCAAGATGGTTTATAATAGAATTTATGGAAAGAACAAAACACCTAGTTAGCTGCAAGATAGCACTTTTTAATTCATCAAAGACAAAAATATTATTAGTTAGATATAGTAATGGTACATGGGGGTTGCCGGGCGGCCATTTGGAGTCTGATGAGAAGCCTGAATCTGCTATTTTGCGTGAGCTACAGGAAGAAATCGGTATTAAATATAGCGGCGATTTAAAGAGAGTCGATTTCTGGCTTCATGATAATGGAAAACTTATCTTAGGGTTTGTCGGTCAGATGGATGAAGATGCAAAAATTGTGAATGATGGCAGCGAATTTTGTCATATGGAATGGGTCGACATAGAAAAGATAAAAAATGGTGATATACATGCTGATTCATACGATGAGTTTATTTTAGGTAATGCATAGTGTATGCATACTAAATATTTCAAAGAAGCTGCAAAAATTGCGCAAAAGGCGACTTGTCATAGAGCCAGATGTGGCTCGGTCATAGTTTCTGCTGGGGGAAATATTATAGGTAAAGGTTTTAACGCGCCACCGTTAAACGACGAATCTCAACGTAGGTGTGATGTTAGATATAATAATATTGAAAAACCAGACTATGATACTACATGTTGCATCCATGCAGAATGGAACGCTATCATCGAAGCATTACAAAAACACCCCAAAGAGATTGTTGGCTCAACGCTATATTTTATGAGAATAGCAGATGATGGTTCATTCACTGGCGCAGGAGAGCCTTTTTGCACTGTTTGTAGTAGATTGGCACTTCAAAGCGGAGTAGCTTTCTTTGGTCTGTGGGCAGGCGAACCTAAGATATTCGATACAAAATCATACAATGATCTTTCTTATAAATTTTATCCTAAAAAACCCTTGCAAAAACATCCCTAGTCGCGTATAGTTATTACCAGTTATGCGAATGTTCATCTGAACCTCTGGCGATACGCAGTAAAGAGTGCATCGTAGGAGGTTTTCTTTATTGCAAAAGTAACAACATTTACCACTTTACAGCGTGCGAGGCTAGGTGGTACGATAGAGAAACTTGATTTTAGATTTTTATACATCGCTGGGTGTATATAAATGTGAGCTCAAGGTGGAGATCACAGTTTTTTAACAATTTGGATGTAAGAAAGAAAAAAATTTTAAGATTGACGGCAAGTAGTTGCAATAAATGGTTATTGCCAATTACTAGTTAAGTCGATGCATAAAAAGGTACTCAAGAGCACACAATGGATGCCTAGACGTATATTACCGATGAAGGACGTGGAAGACTGCGAAAAGTCTCGGGGAGCTGTCAACAAGCTTTGATCCGGGAATGTCCGAATGGGGAAACCCAATACGAGTTATTTCGTATTATCTGTCTCTGAATATATAGGAGATTTGACGGGAACCAACTGAACTGAAACATCTTAGTAGGTTGAGGAATATAGAATAAATAATGATTCCGGGAGTAGTGGCGAGCGAAACTGGAAGAGCCCAAACCTTTTACATTTCTACCGCAAGGTAGATAAGTTTTTAGACGAATATGTATAGGGTGTTGTGAGATTAAACAAGACCAGGTCAGAGTGTTAAAGTTTACTTTAGCGGTCTGACTTGCGATCACGAACTAAAAATAGTGAGTAAGGTAAAAAATTAGCGTTGTTAGCGGAATAGTTTGAATGACTAACCAGAGGACGTGAAAGTCGTGTATGCGAAAACGACGCTGACCTTATATGTTTTTCCTCGAGTAGGGCGGGGCACGAGAAACCCTGTTTGAATCCGGCAGGACCACCTGCCAAGGCTAAATATGATATACGATCGATAGTGAACCAGTACCGTGAGGGAAAGGTGAAAAGAACCCCGGGAGGGGAGTGAAATAGATCCTGAAATTGTGTGCTTACAAGGAGTCGGAGCCTGTATTTATATGGGTGACGGCGTGCTTTTTGTAGAACGATCCAGCGAGTTAATTTCTAGTGCAAGGTTAAGTCAATTGACGGAGCCACAGTGAAAGCGAGCCTGAATAGGGCGAATAAGTACTAGGTATTAGACCCGAAACCGGGTGACCTAACCATGAGCAGGTTGAAGCTACTGTAACAGGTAGTGAAGGACCGAACCGTCGCAAGCAGCAAATTGCTCGGATGACTTGTGGTTAGAGGTGAAATGCCAATCGAACCCGGAGATAGCTGGTTCTCCTCGAAATAGCTTTAGGGCTAGCGTCATGTAATTAGCCAACGGGGGTAGAGCTCTGTAAAGGAATGGGGTCCGCAAGGATACCCACCCTTAACAAACTACGAATACCGTTGGTGGTACCATGGCAGTTAGAACGTCGGGGCTAAGCTCGGCGCTCAAAAGGGAAACAGCCCAGACCATCGTCTAAGGTCCCTAAATATATACTAAGTGGGAAACAAAGTGAGATTTCTTAAACAGCTAGGATGTTGGCTTAGAAGCAGCCATTCATTTAAAGAGTGCGTAACAGCTCACTAGTCAAGAGATTTTGCGTGGAAAATGTAACGGGGCTCAAGTATATTACCGAAGACATGGATGTGATGTAATTTATTACACACGTGGTAGAGGAGCGTTCCTATCAGCAGTGAAGCTCAACTGGAAAGTTGGGTGGAGCGTTAGGAAGTGAGAATGCTGGAATGAGTAACCATAAGACAGGTGAGAATCCTGTCGGCCGTAAGAGCAAGGTTTCCTGAGCCATGGTAATCATCTCAGGGTTAGTCGGGCCTAAGCCGAGGCGCATAGCGTAGGCGATGGACATCAGGTTAATATTCCTGAACCGGTTATAATTTGTACACTGTTCACGGTGAAGTAGTCGAAGCGGATTCATGGTATGTATCCGTCCAACCTAGCGGGAACGCAAAGGGAGTGAAAGTTAACCTTCGGGTTGACGATTTTGATCAAAGCACTGGCTAGAAAAGCAGATGTACGCGTGATTATATCCGCCCGTACCGCAAACCAACACAGGTGCTCGAGTCGAGTAGACTCAGGCTTACGAGAGAACCTTCGCTAAGGAACTCGGCAATACAGCGACCGTAACTTCGGGATAAGGTCTGCCCCCACATCAATCGATGTGAGCCGTGTTCAACTAACTTGGTGAAAGGTGGTTGAAAAAATAATAGATAATTGAGTACATAGTATATTTAGCAATAAATATATTGTGTCAAAAACCTTTTTTAAAATCACAATTTTTTACTGAGATAGACAAAACATAATTAATTTAATGTTCTTTGAGCACGATCTCTCATATCTAATGATGTGGGGGCCGCAGCAAAAGAGCCCACGGAACTGTTTACCAAAAACACAGGTCTCTGCTAATTCGAAAGAAGATGTATAGGGGCTGACTCCTGCCCAGTGCTGGAAGGTTAAGGGGAGCGCTTTACGGTGCGAACTGAAGCCCCAGTGAACGGCGGCGGTAACTATAACCGTCCTAAGGTAGCGAAATTCCTTGTCAGGTAAGTTCTGACCCGCACGAATGGAGTAATCATGTGGGCACTGTCTCAGCGAAGGACTCGGTGAAAGTGCATTGGCGGTAAAGATGCCGTCTGTCCGTACCAGGACGAAAAGACCCCATGGAGCTTTACTACAGCTTTACATTGATTTGGGTTACAACATGTGTAGAATAGGTGGGAGCCTTTGAAGCAGATACGCAAGTATTTGTGGAGGCGCCAAGTGAAATACCACCCTCGTTGTGACTTTAATCTTACCATTACCATTATCTGGTAGTAGGACCGTGTATGGTGGGTAGTTTAACTGGGGCGGTTGCCTCCTAAAGAGTAGCGGAGGCGTTCAAAGGTTGGCTAATCACGTATGGAAATCGTGATGATAGTGTATGCGCATAAGCCAGCTTGACTGTGAGGGGTACATCCCAAACAGATACGAAAGTAGGAGCAAGTGACCCGCTGTATTTGCATTTATGCATATGAACGTGGGATCGACAGCGCACACGGATAAAAGTTACCCTGGGGATAACAGGCTTATTGCGCCCAATAGTTCACATAGACGGCGCAGTTTGGCACCTCGATGTCGGCTCATCATATCCTGGAGGGGGAGTACCTTCCAAGGGTTCGGCTGTTCGCCGATTAAAATGGTACGCGAGCTGGGTTCAGAACGTCGTGAGACAGTTCGGTTTATATCCGGTACGGACGTTAGGAAATTTGAGAAGATCTACCCTTAGTACGAGAGGACCGGGGCGGACAAACCTCTGGTGTATCGATTGTGGCTACCTGCTGCATTGTCGAGTAGCTATGTTTGGAATAGATAAGCGCTGAAAGCATATTAAGCACGAAACTAACTTCAAGATAAGATTTCCCTATGAGGACACTGAAAGAATATCAGTTTGATAGGCGCAAGGTAGAAGCATAGCAATATGTGTAGCTGAAGTGTACTAATAGTCCCATCGCCTTTTTATGTCCTTATCATTAATGTTAATGCTTGCATTAACAGAGGTGATAGGGTAGACTTAACTAGTATTTGGTGTTAATCACCAGTAAAAACGTCAATTTTAGAAGAATTTTTACATTCAAAAGACCGTGCCCAAACAAAGTTTTGGACATCGAATTAAGGTTTAAGCCCAACCAGTGATGACTATATGTATCAACCGAAAGCGCTTTAAACCTTAATTCGGTGCCCATGGCGCTGGGGAAATACCTGTTCTCATTCCGAACACAGAAGTCAAGCTCAGCAGCGGCGATTATACTGCCACAAGTGGGAAACTAGCACGGTGCCGAATTATACAAAAAACCCTCCGAATAGGAGGGTTTTTGTCTTGGATTCTTGTTTTACTAAAGTCGACTTTACTTTTTTATCCGTGGTTTTTCATATATCCTTGGGGTAGAAGCAACTAATAGGGTATAATCCAAGGAGTAATATGAGTTTAGAAGTCAAAGTACATGATGCGCAGACAGTTATACTGCGCGAATTATTGTTCCACACAAGTGTGGGCTTTGCTAAGTTACAAAAAATAACTGGGATGAGCAGTGATCATTTTAACTTTCATCTACAGCGGTTAGTTGAACTAAAAATGGTCGAAAAGATATCTCGTGGATCATATTCCTTGACCCACAAAGGTAAAGAATACGCCAACAAATTGGATACGGATAATAATACAGTTGAGCGACAACCAAAAACATCTGTAATCCTGGCAGTCGAGCGTGGAACTGATAAAAACAAAGAATACCTGTTCCAAGAACGCTTAAAACAGCCATATTTTGGATATTATGGCTTGGCAACTGGTAAAATTCGTTGGGGTGAAACAATTATTCAGGCTGCCGAGCGTGAATTAATGGAAGAAACAGGCTTAACTGCAGATCACAAATTCTCAGGTATCTACCATGAACTAGTTTATAGTCAGGATACTGGTGATCAATTAGAAGATAAAATATTCTTTGTGGTCCAATGTACGAATACCAAGGGCAAGTTGATTGAAGAATTCGAAGGCGGTCGCAATAAATGGATGTCTCGAACCGAAGCGCTGTCCCAACCAAAGATATTTAAGAGTTTTGATATTGAACTGGATATAGTAGACACCGACACAGGATTTATCGAGAACAGGGTGGAATTAACTAAAGACCTATTTTAAGATGCTTTTACGACATTACTAAATATACATAAAAGACGACCAATCTCGCAGATGTGGTCGTCTTTTTAGTGTTGTTTAGAATCTATAATTTGGATTCAAACAGGTGCTTAATAATGGTATCGCACCAGGGTTATAATTGCAACAGTAGCATCATAATAAAAAAGTGCTTGTGTATATATTGACAAAAAGCATAAGCTATGGTAATATGGAGTCATACACATATCATGTGTGGGATATAAATGAGGGTTTTCAGGCTGTTAGCAGCGTGGAAATCTTTTTAATTTATCCATCTAATGGTGGATAAAAAGAAGGAGAATTATAATGGCAGGAACAAAAAAAGGCGGCCAAAAGGCTGCTGCAAAGAACTTAGCTCGCGATCCTTTGTTTTACGCAAAGATCGGTGCCAAAGGTGGCCGTAATGGCACTACTGGTGGATTTGCCGCTAACCGTGAGTTAGCAAAAATCGCCGGTCAAAAAGGTGGTCGAATTAGCCGCCGTAAAAAAATAACTGCGTAATTTATTATCAGTTACGAAAAAACGCCCGTTATGGGCGTTTTTTTGTGTATCTACGCAGCGCACAGGTACGCGCTTCGTTGACACGCCATATATTATTACAAGATAGACATTTGTAACTGTCCGGGGCGGTTTGCAGCCCAGCTGCCTGGCAACTAGGGCAAGTGCTGCGCGAATGCATCCAATCGCGATAACTATCCAGGGCAGATTGGACTATATTATCATTAACTTTTACGTCAAAAGATTCGGCTAGTTTAGATGTATGGTCCCAAGCCTGGCGCTCCATAGTGATCAATTGGATATCACGTTCATACTGATTGTGGCCCAATAGCGCGTGTGACAGTTCGTGCAGCAGAAAAACTGCCAGATCTGGCGATTTTTCATTATAAAAAATTACATTATCGGACGGTGACCAGCGAAAATCATCACTGGCCTCAAATTTAAACTGAGGATATCTATTTTTTAGGTTCTGCAATATTGAGGTTGTCGACGGCATAATAATAACATCCATAAATAACGGCTAATTCGGGGTGTTTGGCATGAACAAATTTGGGGCAAGGTATATGTTCGGGCAGTTTTTCGCGCAATATATTTGTCAGTTGATCGCCAAACTTTTCAAAATATGTGCCCATACTGCCACCGATTATGATTACGTCAGGCTGTAATATTGGGATTACTGCTAAAAAGCCTCGGCTGATGCGGTCGGCTATCTGGTTCCAGGTCCGTTTACTAGTTATGTCGTGAGCATATTGGCCATAAGTATGGTAGATGGCTTTGCCAGAGGCAAATTTTTCCCATTCGCGGACAACACCATCATATTCTATTAATGCGTGTCCGGCTTCGCTATTGCGTAGGCTAGCATTCAATTTTCCATCAGTTATAATGCCGCTACCTATACCGGTGCTGATTGTGACATATAGAGATTGGGCAGGGGTTGTTTTGAGTGATCTGGTTTCGGCCAAGCCTGCTAGATTGGCGTCGTTCTCAACTAATACAGGCGCTTTGCCTAGTGTCCCGCCGATTTGACCGGCAATATCCAAGTTTTTCCATTGTAAATTGCCGCCACCCCATAAAACAACGCCGTTTTTTGTGACGCCTGGGCAGCCGATAATGATTGCGCGGACTGATTTGTCGCCGAAACTTTCAGATAGAGTAGATTTTAGTAGTTTGACGTATTCTTTGGGGTCTTTGGGGGTTGGAAATTTTACCTGTTTGCCCAAAACGCCGTGCTGATCAAAGCTGGCAACCAGTGTTTTTGTTCCGCCTGTGTCGACTACTACTAACATATTATTAGTTTATCACATCTCACACTCAGTTGCTTTTTATGTTAAATAGACGGATAATAGTATTGAAACATAGACAGAGGTAAGAAATGGGAAAGATACGACGAACAAATCAGGGTGGTTCGATTGTATTATTTATGGTCGTAGGTATTATATTGGCATTGGCGCTAGCGACCATGGTTTATATATTAGTACAGCGTGGCGAACAGGCTAGGCGAGACCAGGCAATTGCAATTGTTGATAAACAAACAGCAGATGAAAAATCAAAAACAGAGGCTGAGAGTAAAACTAAATCAGCCGACACAAGTGCCCCAGAAAAATCTAATGATAAATCTGTGAATTATCCAGGTTTTGAAGTTGCGACTGTAGCGGTAGGCGAAGATTTGCCAGTAACTGGACCGGAAATGATTCTCAGTGAATTAATCGGCGCCGGTGCTCTATCTTTCTCAATATCCGGATATTTATTGTCTGTACGCAGACAATATCGCTCTCTTTGACTTGTTAGTCCATATGGGGTACAATAGATGAAGTTTTGAGGTGTGTTTATTTTAAATATGTCTCGAAAAAATATTAAATTTAAGGAAGGCATATATGACAAAAGCCATAACAATGGATGAATTGCTCGCTAACGAAGATGATAGCGTCAAGCAATTAGCACAAGGCGACGCAGTCGTCGGTACAGTTTTATCAATTCGTAAACACGAGGTTCTCGTAGATATGGGTGCTCATGGCATCGGTTTGGTCCCTCGACGCGAAGTTGGTTTTTATAAGAGTTTAAATATCGGTGATGAAGTAACAGCAAGTATTGTTGATACCGAAATGGATAACGGTTATTCGTTATTATCACTACGCAAAGCCGCTAAAGATCGCGGCTGGGATGAAGTTATCGTCAAAATGGAAGCCGGCGATATTATTGAAGTTGTCCCATATGACGCAAACCGTGGTGGTTTGTTGGTTGAATATGATGGAGTTCGTGGTTTCTTGCCAGTATCTCAATTATCAGCTGAACATTACCCACGTGTTGGTGGTAGTGACAAAGATGAAATTTTGCAACGTTTAAATATTTTGATCGGTCAGAAACTGATTGTTCGAATTTTGGACTGTGACCGCAAAGCGAACAAGTTAATTTTCAGCGAAAAAGAAGCCATCAAAGATGGTCTAAATGCTCGATTTGAGAAATTGACTGTTGGTGATGCAATCAAGGGCGTTGTTACTGGAGTTGTAGATTTCGGTGTATTCGTAAATGTTGAAGGTATTGAAGGGTTGGTTCATATCAGCGAAATCAGTTGGGAACGAGTCAGTAACCCTAGCGACTACGTAAAAATTGGTGAGACTATCGACGCTAAAATTATTGCAATCGACAAAGACCGCCTAAGTTTGAGCATCAAACAACTATCTCAAGATCCTTGGATGAGTGAAGTTGATCAATTTAAACCTGGTGACAAAGTCGAAGGTACTGTAACTCGAATTACTCCTTTTGGTGCATTCGTTCAAATCAGCCCAGCAGTTGAAGCATTAGTTCACGTTAGTGAACTAGGTGAAGGCGATGAAGCTGATCCAGAAAAAGTGTTTACACTGAACGAACGTAAAGAATTCGTAGTTCTAGAAGTTGAAAAAGAAAATCGCAAGATTTCACTAAGTTTGAACAAAACTAAAAAAGCAAAAAAATAATTGCCTTAAAACGGGCAGAAAGGAGCTTAAAATATGGCCGATAAAGTCATTATAATCGCCGATTCTATAACAGTAGGCGAGTTAGCCGAAAAGCTCAATCTGCCCGTAACCAAGGTAATTGGAGAGCTTTTCAAAAACGGTATTGTTTCCACTATTAATCAGAGGATTGATTTTGAGACAGCTACTATCATTGTTGAAGAGTTAGGACTAACAGATGTTGCATTAGAGAAAAAAGAGACCGTGGCACTAAGTGAGCGTAAAGTTCATCAATTGTCAGACCATGCAACAACTAGACCCCCAATCGTGGCCGTTATGGGTCATGTTGATCATGGCAAAACCAGTCTACTAGATGCGATTTTACAGACCAAGGTTGCCGATGGTGAGGCCGGTGGTATAACACAGTACATCAGCGCCTACCAAACGGTCCGTAATGGGCGTTCGATAACATTATTGGATACTCCAGGCCATGAGGCTTTCGCAGCCCTACGCCAGCACGGTGCAGTCCTAACAGACGTAGTTATTATTGTTGTTGCAGCTGATGATGGTGTAAAACCTCAAACTATTGAGGCTATTCGATTTGCTAGAATGGCAAATGCTAAAATCGTAGTTGCAATCAATAAGATTGACAAAGAATCGGCTGATCCTGCACGTGTTAAGGCTCAACTGGCAACTGAACACAACTTGAACCCAGAAGAATGGGGCGGCGACGTGGTCATGGTAGAAGTTAGTGCCAAAACTGGCCAAAATGTCGATAAATTATTAGATATGGTGCTGTTAGTTGCTGATCTAGAAGATCTAAAGGCCGATATTGATACTCCAGCTGAGGGTCTAGTGATTGAATCTCATATGGAGACTGGGCGTGGATCAGTTGTTGGTTTATTAGTTGAACAGGGCGTCCTAAAACCTGGTCATTTCCTGGTTGCAGGTACAACATATGGCAAAGTTCGAACATTATTAGATTTTGCCGGTAAAACCTTGCGTGAAGCCGGTCCATCTACACCAGTCACCGTAACTGGGTTCAAGGAATTACCTCAATTTGGTGATGACTTTATGATTGTAAAAACTGAAAAAGAAGCTAGGGCAAAGGTTGCAGTCGCTAAAATTGAACAAGAAAAAAACGCAGCCAGCACAAATATTACTGGTGCCGACTTGTTAAAAATGATGACTCAACAGCACGAATCTCAGGACTTAAATATTATTGTCAAAGCCGATGTTCAGGGTTCGCTAACCTCTGTTGTTAATAGCCTAAAGATTATTGATACCCAGGGCGAAATATCGTTACGTATTATAGGTAGTGGTGTAGGTAATATATCTGAGAATGATATCCGCCTGGCTTCAAATGAAAAAACTATCGTCTATGGATTCAATGTTACTATGTCGACAGCTGTCAAACAATTAGCGGCTCGAGATAAAGTTCAAGTACGAATATTTGATGTTATTTATAAATTATTAGATGATGCTCGTGAATCAATGGAAGAACTATTAGCACCAGAAATCGTCGAAACGGAAATCGGTCAGTTGATGATCAAAGGTGTGTTTAGAACCTCCAAAGATGAGATTATTGCTGGTGGTGAAGTCACTCAGGGTAAAATTATATCCGGCGTATTAGCACGCGTTAAGCGCAAAAAAGAACAGCTAGCAGAAGTCGAGGTTACTAGTGTCCAACGCCAGAAACAGGAAGCCAAAGAAGTATTTGAAGGTGAAATGTGTGGACTGAGCCTGAAAACTAACAAAAAGCTGTTGGTTGAAGAGGGTGACAAATTAGAATTATTTACTCGCGAATTAGTCAAACGCAAACTAAAATAATCGCGATTTGCTATTTGTATCTAATTTTTATATAATTTACTCATATTGGATATGTTTTTAAAAGATAAGAGGGGGCGAGAACGATGTTTCAACTAGATGATAAATTTTTGGCAGATATTGGCTTGAATGAGATGCCAGAAGACCAGAAAAAACCCTTTTTGCAGCATATTTATGACGAGCTAGAATTACGCGTCGGTACGAAATTGTCTGATGGCATGACCGATTTACAACTAGAAGAATTTGAGTCTATTATTGATAAGGTTGATACAGTGATTGTTGGTTGGTTGGCAAAAAACGCTCCAGATTACCATAACGATGCTGGTTTCTTGCAGTTGCAAAAGGCCACCCAATTAGATGTTAATGATCCTGGGTTACGTTCGGAATATGCCGCAACAAAATGGCTAGAAGTTAATCGCCCTGATTACAAATCAGTTGTGGCTCAGGTTTTGTCAGAGATTAAATCCGAAGTCATTGCTAACAAAAGCTCAATTTTGGCCTAGGTACCCATTAATAAAATCTGCAGCGCCAATGGTCTTACCACTAGGGGCTATTAATTCATCTATCGATAGATATTTGTTATCTGCACATAAAATATCGATTGCCGATTGCGGCTGGCTAGATTTGTGAGCTTTTTTTATCGTGATTATATGGTCCATAATTTTTATTTTTGTTTTTGGGAATACTAAATGGGCTCGAACTAAACGCTCGGCAGCATCAGATGTTATTTTGTTCAAATCTATCATAGAATCTTGTTTATTTAGTAAATTGCAGTAGGTAGATTTAGAATTGTCTTGAGCGATTGGTTGTAGCGTGCCGTCTATGATTTTTGGCAAGGCTTTGATTAATTCTTTTGCCCCCAAATCGGCCATTGTTTTATATAATTTTGGCTGAGTTTCATCGCCTTTTAATTCCATAGTAATTTGGCTATAAATTGGGCCAGCATCCATTGATGCTGATAGCTGCATAATTGATACACCGGTTTGTTTGTCACCATTGGCGATTGCAGATTCAATAGGTGTTGGGCCTCGATAAATCGGTAATAAAGAAGGGTGTACGTTGATTATACCTGGGGTGAATAGGTTAATTATAGATTCTGGTATAATTTTTCCAAAACTCGCTAGCACTCCGACTGTACTAGCGCCAGTTTCTTTTATGCTACCAGTTATATCTATAATTTTTGCAGGTTGCCAGACTGGGATACCATGTTTTATTGCTTCAACTTTAACGCTAGGGGCGATAATTTGTTGTCCACGACCACTTTTGCTATCTGGTTTTGTGACGACTCCAACAATATTATAACCAGCTGCTATTAGTGCTTGCAGAGATGATAGGCTGAAATCATCAGTCCCAAAGAATATTATTTTTGTCGACTTTTTCATAATCTAATGGTTGCAGTTCGCCTTTCTCGTCCAGTTCAAAAAACGCCTTTTTCTTGTCGCGGATATGGTCAATAAAAACAATCCCGTTAGTATGATCGACTTCATGTTGGATGATTCTTGCTAAAAAGCCATCAGCTTTGAATCGGATCTGATTACCATCGATGTCCATAGCTTGGACTCGTACTTTGTTGTGTCTAGGCACTAGACCATATACACCGGGTACACTAAGGCACCCTTCATAATCTATTTCGATATCACCTTCGAATTTAACAATTTTGGGATCAATTAGGGCAGTAAAATCGCGAATGTTTTTGTCTTCAAATTCATCACGCACAATTATGATTTTTTCAGGTCTATTTATTTGGACTGCTGCCAGAGCGGCGCTGATTTCGTGGGGGCGTGAGTCTTCCCAATCTAGAGCTACGGCCACCATGTCTTCGACTATTTTTTTGGTTTCGGGTGTCACGAAACTAACCTTTTTGGACTTTTGCCTTAGGATTGGGTTGGGTAATGCAATGATGTTTTCTTTTTTCATAATATCTCTACCATTATAACAGACTAGTTGGGTCTAATTCTGATTGCCAATGAGTTTGGGGAACGAATTTCATCGCATCTATTAGGTATTCACGTTTTGGGCTTTTAAGCACTAGTTGCCAGTGATATGTACCGTGTTGTCGTTCATAAAACGCGGGAGTTGGCCCTAATACCTGGACTGATTTATGTAATTTGGTTTTTAGTTCAGCTGCTAGTGATTGAGCATTTTTTATGGCCGCTGATTCGGTTTTGTAACTACAATCTAGTTTTAGTAGGTGAGTAAATGGTGGAAATTTACTGTGCTGTCTCTCTATCAAAGTTTGTTTATAAAAGGCTTCGTAGTTTTGTTTTATACCATTTACTACACTAGGATGAGTTGGTTGGAATGATTGGACTATGACATTAGTTTGGTGTTCGTTTCGACCAACACGGCCTATAACTTGTGATAGTAGTTGGAAAGTACGTTCATTGGCATTAAAATCTGGTAGAGATAGACCTGAATCGGCCTGTATTATTCCAACGGTCCGCAGATGCGGCAAATCTAACCCTTTGGCAACGATCTGAGTGCCAATCGCAATATCTATCATTCCGTTATATAGCTCTTCGTATCGGTTATTTATTGTGTCGTCGGTTTTGTTATCGGCGTCAAATCGGGCTATATTGGCTTTGGGGAATAATTTTTTTAATTCAGATTCGATTAATTTTGTACCAATACCCTTGAATATAATATCGGCTCCGTGACAATCAGGGCATGATGTGGGGACGCTGGTCTGGTAACCACAAATATGACACAACAATATATGTTTGTCTGCGTGTAGTGTTAGTGGTAGGAAACACCTTGGGCATGCGGCAAACCAGCTGCAATCTCGGCATAGAGTAGAACTAGCACTGCCTCGTCGGTTATGAAATATCAATGTCTGTTTTTTGTCTGCCAGAGTCTTTTCTATTTGTTCAATTAATTGTTTTGAAAAGAATCTATGGCCATTAAAATTACTGCGCTTTGTCATATCAACTAATTGGATTGATGGTACCTGGCTACCTTCGCGAGCCACCTTATTTAGCACTAAGATTGGGTTGTTTGATTGTTCTGCTAGATAACGGTCGATCACATTAGGGGTCGCACTTCCAAATACAACCTTGGCACCATGGAATCTGCCTAGCATTGTAGCTGCTCTTAGGGCCGAATATCTTGGAGATTGTTCTTGTTTATAGCTGGGTTCATGGGCTTCATCTACTATAATCAGGCCAATATCTGACAGGGGCATGAATAGGGCTGATCTAGGACCAATTACTATTCTAGGTTTCTGGCTTTTTAATGCCTCATCCCATATTTTATGGCGATTAGATTCGGTCATTTTGGAATGAGTTACTAATAAATCTTCAAAATGGTTAGAAAACTCCGAGACCAATTGGGGAGTAAGTGCTATTTCTGGGACTAGAATGATTGCTGATTTACCATCTGAAAAGGCAAGTTTAGCGGCCGCTATATACACTTCGGTTTTACCAGAACCGGTGATGCCTTGCAGTAAAAATGTGCCTGGTTTGGATGTCTTCAAGGTGTTGATAGCGCGGGTTTGGTCACTATTGAACACAATATTTATTCGGTCTCTTTTTGTTACTTTTAATATGTTTTCTTTGGAATTACGCTTTTTTTGGATGCCTCTGGGCAATATAGTTTGTAGCACGGTAGCCAGCGGGGTAGTGTAATATCTGGCTAGCCATATAGACAGGTCAATTAGTTGTTTTGGTATGGGCGTATCTTCAATAGTTTTGGCTATTGGTTTGGTCGCGTAGATTGGTTTTTTTGTTTGGCTGGTAATTACTCCAATAACTTGTTTTTTGCCAACTTCGATTAGGACTATTTGGCCAATTTGTAATTTGTCCGTAGAGCAATATGTAAAAGTATCGCTGCCTGGACGAATAATTTGGTTTGGAGCCACCTCGTAGTAGTTCATGCCTGTATTATAACTTGTTAGGGCTATTATCGTTACAATATCAACAGATTGATGATGAGTGAATGTTTAAAATTATCTAAAATTATCGTTGCTTAATGTTGTAAGATTGTGCTACGATAGAAAATAACAAGTGAGGTTAACGTAAAGGGAGATCATGTTAGACGTTTTTATTACATCGAGAGTGCGCCGAAAAATCGTAGTAGTCTATGCTAAATACCCTGATTTCCGTACTCATGTCCGTGGCTTGGCAAAGCTAATCAAAGAGGATCCAGGTAATATACAGCGTGAATTAAAGCGTCTAGAAAAAGTAGGCTTTCTAAATAGTGAGAAACAGGGTAACACTAAGATCTATGCTACTAATAAGCAATTCCCGATTTTTAAAGAGTTGCAGGGTATAGTAATAAAATCACAGCAATCAGCTGGTCGGCCTAAACGCACATCTTCTGAATTTTAAAAATGTCATTATTTGAAAAAATCATTGCCGCTCGAGGTTTAACAGATAAAACCTTGGCGGCTTTTTTGTTGCCTGATTACAGCTTGTCTCATGATCCGTATCTGTTACCAGATATGGACAAGGCGGTTAAACGATTAGTTTTGGCACACAAGAATCAGGAACAGGTTTTAATTTATGGCGACTATGATATTGATGGTTTAACAGCTTCAGCCTTATTGTTAGATGCGTTTAATAGTTTTGGGTTCAAAAACGTAGACATTTTTATGCCTAATCGGTTTGTCGAAGGTTATGGGATGACGATTGATGCAGTTGAAAAGATTGCAGGTGATGGGGCAAAGTTAATTGTTACCGTTGACTGTGGAAGCCTGAGCGAGAAAGAGATTGTCAGGGCTAACGAATTAGGGGTTGATGTGATTGTCACAGACCATCATGAGGCGGCCGATAAACAGCCTCCGGCAATTGCCGTGGTTAATCCTAAACGATCTGATAGTAAATATCCCTTTGTCGAATTGGCCGGGGTTGGTGTGGCTTTCAAATTAGTCCAGGCATTACAGACTAAATTGCATGGATTGCCTGAAGGTCGCGAAAAATGGTTACTGGATTTAGTGGCTCTAGGAACGATCTGCGATATTGTATCGTTGGTTGACGAGAACCGTATATTCTCATATTGGGGGTTGAAGGTATTAGCCCAGGCTAAACGACCAGGTCTAAAATCATTAATGTTGGTGGCTGGTGTTGATAACAAGAAAGTGAACGCTAGGTCATTAGGTTTTGCCCTAGGGCCACGAATGAATGCAGCTGGCAGGTTAGAAACAGCCCAGCACGCATTAGATATGTTGATTTGTCATGACCCAATTGACGCGTTAGAAAAAGCCCAATATCTAGATGACCTGAATATCTCCAGGCGAATTGATCAGGCAAAGATATTAAAAACGGCGATTATCCAGGCCGAAGAATATGCCAATGACCCAGTGTTAGTTGTCAGTAACCCAGATTGGAATCATGGCATTGTCGGTATAATTGCTTCAAAATTGTTGGAAAAATATCAAAAACCAGTATTTGTGATTCAGGAAATGGGTGATGAATCTAAAGGCTCGGCACGTAGTTTTGGTGATTTTGATGCGTCAGCGGCATTAAAGTTTTGTAAGGGCGTGATTAAAAAAGGTGGCGGTCATAAGTTGGCGGCTGGCGTAACTTTGCCGATCAAAAACATAGATGAATTTCGCAAAAAAATGAACGAATATTACGGTCTGCAAAAACTGGATAATCAAAAGGAATTATTACTGCCAATTGCTGACGCAACAGCCGAATTAGCTGAACTGACCGAAGAATTAGTTGATTTGATAGGGCAATTAGAACCATTTGGACATGGTAATCTGCAACCAATATTAAAGAGTGAAGGTTTAGTAGTAGTTGATGTCAAAAAAATGGGAGATAATGGCCAGCATATAAAACTAGAGCTACAAGACGCGGATGGTACCAAGATAAAATTTATAGCTTTTGGTGCCCCGGAACATTATTTTGTCGGTATTGGCGATAAAATATCAGTTTGGTACCACTTGGATATCAACGAGTGGAATGGCAATCGCTCGGTTGAGGGAAAAATATTGCATTTAGAGGTTAAAAACTAGTTGCGCAAAGCAGGCTACTCTGTTACAATAACTGACATATGGTACAAGTAACCCGAAAAGATGACAGAGAAGCAAACGAAAATTTAATTCGTCGTTTTAACCGTAAGGTTTTGCAAAGTGGGGTTCTAGCAACTGCTAAATCTTGCATGCGATTTGAGAAACCAATTTCTAAATCTGAACGCCGCGTCAAAGCGATTATTCGCAAAGAACGCAAAGCTGACAAATTAGATAAAACGCGCATGGGATTGCGCTAAAAGTGGCCCTCAAAGATAAAATTAACGATGATTTAAAAGCCGCCCTAATAGGCGGCGATCGTTTTGCGGGCGAAGTATTGCGTGGCCTAAAGGCTGTTATATTGAACGAAGAAGTAGCCCAGGGCAAACGCGAATCAGGCTTGGACGACACGACAATTGAACAACTAATTGCACGCGAAGTTAAAAAACGAAATGAGAGCGCGACTATTTATGACGGTGCATCTAGACCAGAACTTGCTGAAAACGAACGTGCCGAGGCAAAAATCATCAGTGGTTATCTGCCAACACAGGCATCCGAAGATGAGATCAAAGCTGTAATTGAAAAAGCTATCACAGAATTAGGTGTTAATAACCCTAGTGGTTTTGGCCAAGTTATCGGCGCTGTCAAAAAAGAATTGGGCAATAGTGCTGATGGTGCATTGGTTGCAAAATTGGTCAAAGAAGCGCTAAACTAGAACAAACAATTTAGGAGGGAAAATGATTTTATTTTTTGGTCCAGCTGGTTCTGGTAAAAGTGTCCAAGCCCAATTATTAGTGGATAAAAACGGGTGGCAGTGGCTTTCTATGGGCCAATTACTGCGCGATACCCCCGATCCCGAGGTTCATAATCTTCAAATAAAGGGCATATTGGTACCAACCGAAAAGACAAACCAGGTGCTGGACGCAGCTCTCGCCGAATCTCGTTTGATTGAGGGTAGGTTGATATTGGATGGTTATCCTCGTGATTTAAAGCAGGCTCAGTGGTTATTGGATGATTGCAAAAAATACGGCATAACCATCAAAAAAGCTATTAATTTTGAAGTCCCACTAGAGGAATTATTAAAACGTATGGAGCTGCGTGGTCGCAGTGATGACAACCCGGAAGCTATTAAAGAGCGCTTGGCCATTTATCACCGAGAGATTGATCCAATATTAGAATTATTGGCAGCTAATAGTATAGACGTGCAACATGTTGATGGCACAGGCTCACCAGATGAAATTCATGATAGGGTTGTGGAGAAATTAGCGTAGTGCAACAACCAAAAACCCCAGAACAAATCCAGGCAATGCGTGATGGCGGCAAAATATTAGCCGAGATTTTAGCTGGTTTGAAAAAACAAGTTGTGGTTGGTGTGACTGGACTACAAATGAATGATTGGGTCGCCAGTGAAATCAAAAAACGTGGCGCCACTGCTACATATTTGACAGATGAAGTTAATTTTCCAGGTGTGATATGCATATCAGTCAATGATGAGATTGTTCACGGCATACCTAATGATTATGAGTTTGAACAGGGTGATGTCGTTAGTTTTGACCTCGTTATTACGTATAACGACATGAAAGTTGACAGTGCATTTACGATGGTTGTCGGCGAAGAACCTAGCGGCGCTAAAAAACACTTATTGAACGTAACGGAGCGCAGCTTGTACGCTGGCATAGACGCAATCACAGGCCCAGTTCGATTAGGCGATGTTGGTTATGCGATTGAGAAAGTTTTGCGTGATGGCAAATTGGGCGTTATTCGCGAATTAGTTGGACATGGCGTTGGCCAAAAAATGCAACAACCACCAGAGGTGCCTAATTATGGCAAAAAGGGCACAGGTTATTTACTGTCTATAGGTGATACAATCGCAATTGAGCCAATGGCGACACTTGGAGGTGATTCTATCAAGACGGATAGCGACGGATGGACTATTCGCACAAATGACGGCAGTTTGTCGGCACATTTTGAACATACAGTATTGGTTACAGATGATGGAGCTGAGATTTTAACCAGACTCTAGTTTTAAAAGCTAGGCAAAACGTGGCACAAGATATATAATTTATAACATATGCAAGAAACATCTAAGCACGCGGTAGGGATAGATATAGGTACAAATACTGTTCGTTGTGTAGTGGCTCACATTGATGGCACTACTGGTCAGCCGACTATTGTTGGCGTAGGTGTATCGGCGAATAATGGTATGCGCAAGGGCAATGTGGTTAATCTAGCAGGTCCAGCCCAAGCAATTGATGATGCCTTGGGTGAAGCCGAGCGTATGAGCGGTTATCAGGTTGATATGGCTACAATTAGCATCAATGGTTCACACATTTTATCCACTCGGGCTGACGGTATGATTGCTGTTAGTGGCGCTGGTCATGGCATTACCGACGATGATTTGATGCGTGTTGAAGAGGTCGCAACGGTTGGTAAAATACCAGCCAATCGCGAGATTTTAGAAGTTATTCCGCACACTTACAAGCTAGATGGCCAAGACGGCATCAAGAATCCGATCGGTATGACAGGTACTCGCCTAGAGGTTGATGCTAATGTTGTTTCTGTCCTGTCGCCACATTTGGTAAATCTGCAAAAGGCTACCGAAGACGCCAAGGTCATACCGAAGTCTATTATTGTGTCTGGTGTTGCTGCCGCTAAGGCCGTTTTGTCTGAAAATCAACTAGAAAATGGTGTGGCATTGATTGATATCGGTGGTGCTACAACTAATATTGCCATTTATGAAGAAGGTGACCTGCAGTTCGTGGCAGTTGTCCCAATCGGCGGTAACAATATCACCAACGATTTGGCAATAGGGCTGAAAACTGATCCAGAGATTGCCGAAAAGCTAAAAATTGAACACGCTAGCGCCGTGGTGCGCAGTGACGCATCGGGCATTAGTTTGAAATCTGGCGAAGAAATTTATAATTTTAATACTTCTGACATGGACGAGATTGTCGAAGCTCGTCTGGAAGAATTATTCGAGCTAATCAATAAAGAGTTCAAAAGGGCTGGCCGAGCTGGCAATTTACCAAATGGTGCAGTATTGACTGGTGGCACCGCTAATATGCGCGGTATTGTTGGATATGCCAAAGATTCATTAGGCTTGGCTGTCCGAATTGGCGAGATCGCCGATTATGGTGGAGTAGCTGATGACATTCGCAAGCCTCAATTTGCGACTGCAATTGGTCTGATGTTGATTGATGCTGAGAACAATAGTTATTCAAACCAAAAATCTGGCAATCAAAAATCTGGTCGTGGACCCAAAAATGGCGGCGGAAAATTTGCAAAATTTTTTAGTCGCTTCAAAATATAGCCTTTTTGCATAAAAGTGTTATACTGGTAATAAGATTAGATTTTTGGGGAGATAACAGATACAATGCCTGAAGTAAAACCAAGCGATATAGAAACAAGCACTAATATTAAAGTAGTTGGTGTAGGTGGGGCTGGTGGGTCAGCTGTTAATCGTATGAAGGACGCGGGTCTAAATGGTGTTCAGTTCATTGCTATGAACACGGATGCTCAGGCTTTGCAGCATAACAAATCAGACAAAAAAATTCACCTAGGAGCTGCCATTACTCGTGGACTTGGCGCTGGTGCCGATCCGACTGTAGGTGAAGCGGCCGCCAATGAATCTCGTGATGAGATACGCGAAGCTTTACAAGGTGCAGATATGGTATTTGTAACTATTGGTGCTGGCGGCGGGACCGGTAGCGGCGCTGGATATGTTGTCGCTGAAATCGCACGCGAAGTAGGCGCCTTGGTTGTCGGTGTAGCTACAAAACCATTTAGCTTTGAGGGTGAAAAACGTCGACAAAATGCCGAATGGGCTATATCAAAGCTTGGGCAAAATGTTGATACATTAATCACGATTCCAAACGACAGATTATTACAGACTATTGACCGACGCACTCCATTACTCGAAACATTCAAGATTGCCGATGACGTATTACGCCAAGGTGTCCAGGGTATATCCGAGATCATTACTGACCACAGCTTGATTAACCTAGACTTTGCTGACGTCCGCGCCATTATGAGTAATGCCGGGTCTGCATTGATGGGTATCGGCCGTGCTAGCGGTGATAACCGTGCAGTATTGGCTGCTCAGCAGGCTATCGAATCACCATTGATTGAGGTCTCTATTGATGGCGCCAAGGGTGTATTGCTAAATGTAGCCGGCGGTTACGATATGAGTATGAGCGAAGTCCAAGAGGCTGTTGAGCTTATTACGGCTTCAGTTTCTCCAGATGCAAATATTATCTTTGGTGCTACTTTGAAGGCCGAATTGGAAGACGAATTAATCATAACAGTTATTGCAACTGGGTTTGATTCGGCTTATTTCCATCAATCTGATGTCAAAACTGAAGAAAAGCCTCAGCAAAACAATATTGAACAAGTTGCTGATGAAACAGTTGGCAATATTGATATGAGCTTGGACCATTCCGAGGCGGCTGCAATATTCGACGCTGATGACGATAATAACATTTGGGATCAACCCGCCGAAGAAGATGATGAATCTGACATTCCTGCTTTCCTGCGTCGACGCAAAAAAAATAAAAAGGATAATTAACCTATGGCCAAGTATAATATTGGCGACAGCCGAGTAATCGAATCGCGTGAAGTTAGTGATGGCGTCACAATTCGCCGCCGCCGTGAATCGCCAGACGGCAAGCGGTTTACTACTTATGAGCGCATCGAACGCCCCAACCTCGCAGTCATCAAGAAAAATGGTGACCGCGAATTATTTGACCGCGACAAATTGGCAATTGCCATCAAACGCTCGGTCGGAAAGTTTTTTTCGTCAGAAGTTGAAGTAGAAGAAATGATCGCTGAGATTGAAGATATGCTTTATGCTATCGGTGAAAATGAAATCACTTCCAAACAAATCGGCGGCAAAGTATTAGACGAATTGGCGCTTCGCAACGAAGTGGCTTATGTGCGCTTTGCCAGTGTTTATTACAAATTCAAAACATTAGATGATTTTGTCGAGATATTAGAAGAACGTCGTCACAAAAAGGCAAAATTTTAAAGAAAGGCAGGTGGGTATATGAGGGTAGTGGTAGTTTTCAAGGAAAATACAGATTATGCACGCACGGTGACTGATTTTTTGCGCGATTTTGAACGCCAGACAGGTCATATATTGGATACTATCGATCCAGATACGGCAGAAGGCACGGATTTTTGTCGAGTGTATGACATAGTTGAATACCCTACGATTGTATCTGTCAGTGACGACAGTACCATGCAAAATATGTGGCGAGGTTTGCCGTTGCCAACGATCAGCGAGGTTAGTTATTATGCTCAATAAAATTAAGGAATTTTTTATGCACCGAGATATGGAAACTCGTGATAATCGTTGGATTTTTATCACGATTTTAGTTTTTTCATCCCTTAGTTTGTTGGCGGCTTTTGTATTATCTGTGGAGGCTTGGCAATTAGCCGGTAACCCTAATGCGGTATTTGAATGCAGTATTAATGCGGTAGTCAATTGTGGCACGGTCGCAAAAAGCGTGTATTCAACATTACTGGGATTCCCAAACAGTTTTATTGGCCTAATATTCGAGCCAACATTCATATTGCTGCCGATATTATTGTTGATAGGTGTTAAATTGCCTAAAAAGTTTATGTTCTTTATCCAGGTATTGGCTGTGGGCGCATTGATGTTTGCGGTCGGCCTGTTCTATATCAGCACTGCCTTGATCGGCGCTTTATGTCCGTGGTGTATGTTGGTTCTACTATCGACAATCGTAGTGTTCTTTGCGTTGACCAAATATAATATTCGGTCAAATAACCTGTATTTGCCGAAAAAAATATCTAAAAAATTAGTTGGCTTTATCAAACGCGATTACGACAAATTATTGTTAGCGTTAGTTATATTAGCAATTATCGCAATAATAGTTATCAAATACGGCAGCAGTTTATTCGCCTAGTCTATGAAAATATTTATAATTTGTAGCAAAAAGTTTTACGATCAAATACCTAGTATCAAAGGTAGCTTGGAAGCACTGGACCATATAATTACACTACCCAATTGTTACGATGATCCAGGTACCGAGGATAAATATCGGCAAATGGGGCACTTAGAGCATGCCAAGTTTAAATCTGAGATGATTCGACATAGTGAAGATGTTATAAATGCCAATGATGCTGTGTTGGTTTTGAATTTTACAAAGAATGGCGTGGATAATTATATTGGTGGGGCCACTTTCTTGGAAATGTATGATGCCTTTCGATTAAGCAAAAAGATCTTTATGTATAACGATATCCCGGATGGGATTTTAAAGGATGAAATAATTGGTTTTTGTCCAATAGTTGTAAAAGGTGATTTGGGTAAAATTGTTTAAACTTGCGTATAAAGCCGTATCTGATTATAATAATAGAATGAACGTCCCGATAATCGGGTGAGTGCCTATCAACCACGAATGTTCAAACGTTTATCGACACGTTAGATCGAACAACTAAGCGCTAAAAAGAATCTCTTTTTAGAAACTGGATGGTACCTCCCTTAAAAATTTTGGGATCCAGTGACTAAATAGAGATTTTTTGTTTTATGAAAGGAACAAATACTATGTCACCAGAGCTTGAGCGCAAATCAGAACCTATTATCCGTGAAACTTCAATGGATGATGTTATTACGGTGCGCAAAATGCAAGCTCAGTCATGGTTAGATACATACCCTGATGCAGGATCTGGTGTGTCTCGGGAATGGGTAAAGGAAGTGACAGATCGTTGGTTGACGCCAGAAGGTTTGGACAATTCATTAACGTTTATGGGTGGTATTATAGGTAACCCTAATAATTTTCATTGCGTGGCTGTCGATGGTAACGAGGTTATCGGCTGCTCCCACGTCTCAAATGTAGATGGTCAGCAAGTGCTACAGGCTCTGTACGTAGACAAGAATCAACATGGTAAGGGTGTAGCTCAAAAGTTAATGGATCAATCTATGGGCTGGCTGGACACTAAAAAGCCAATTCAACTAGAGGTCGCAGATTATAACGACAGGGCAATCGCTTTCTATCGCAAATACGGGTTTGATATTGAGCCAGGCTCTGAACATATATTCGCCGATATAATACCAACCATAAATATGATTCGCAAAGGAGATAAAAAATGAAATTCAAATCAAACACTCGTCGCCGGGCATTAGAATACGAAAAAGACCTGGTTCAGCAATGGAAGACAAATAAGACTTTTGAGAGGTCTGTGCAGATGCGACCAATCACAGATTCGTATGTTTTCTATGATGGTCCACCGTTTATTTCCGGTGTTCCTCATCACGGCACGCTGTTATCTAGCCTAGTCAAAGATGCCGTGCCTAGATATCAAACGATGAAGGGCAAACGTGTTGAACGCGTTTGGGGTTGGGATTGTCACGGTCTACCAGCTGAAAACTATGTTGAAAAAAAGTTGGGGATTACAGATCGCCATGATATTGGCACAAAAATAAGTTTGGCTGATTATATTACAACTGCGCGTGACAGTATGGTTTCAACTGGTAACGCTTGGGAATCTACAATCGATCGAATGGGTCGTTGGGTTGATTTTACTGGCGGCTACAAAACTATGGACCGCGATTATATGGAATCTGTTTGGTGGGCTTTTAAACAATTGTATGAAAAAGGCAAAATTTACGAAGGCGAACGCGTATTAATGTATGACACCCAGTGGGCAACGCCGCTGTCCAAGGCCGAAGTTACGATGGACGCAGGTGCATATGTTGAAGTTACTGACCCGAGCGTATACGTCAAATTTCGTTTGACGGATACACTCGCCCTCCATAGCCTCGGCGAAGTAGGGCCCTCCGTCGCCAAGGCTATGGAGGACAAGCCAAAAGATATTTATCTTTTGGCTTGGACAACAACTCCTTGGACATTGCCAGCTAATATTGCATTGGCAGTTAACCCCGAGATTGATTATGTCGAAGTACGAGTAGGTGACGATCAATTTATCCTGGCTCGCGATACAATAGATAATGTATTAACAGATGAAAAACATGCCAAACTAGAATACGAAACCATCCGTGAGTTTAAAGGCACCGAATTAGTCGGTAAAACTTACGAGCCATTATTTGCAAAATGTGAAGAGCCGAACTCTCATCAAATCTGGGCGGCAGATTACGTTACAACTGATGCCGGTACTGGCATCGTCCATACCGCGCCTGCTTATGGCGAAGAAGATTTCATATTAGCGCGCGAAAACAAAATCCCAGTCGTCCATGTGTTGGATGATTATGGTGTTTACCTAGAAGGTGATTGGGCCGGTCAAGAAATCTGGGATGTTAACAAATTAATCGCCAAAACTTTGCAGGAAAATGGTATCGTTTGGAAAATCGAATACATCCGCCACGAATATCCACACAACCCGCGCACTGGCAAACGCCTGATTTATCGAGCACATCCCAGCTGGTTCTTTGATGTTGATTCACAGCGCACCGAAATGTTGGAACAAAACGCCGACATTAATTGGTTCCCGGCACACATTAAAAACGGCCGATTTGAAAACACGATGTTGCAAGCACCAGATTGGAATATATCTCGTGATCGTTTCTGGGCGACAGCCATGCCGGTATGGAAAGGTACAGATGACGACGGCAACGAACACGTCAAAGTCATCGGTAGCTACGCAGAATTAAAAGAGCTAAGCGGAGTTGAATTAGAAGATTACCACCGTCCATGGGTTGACGATATTACATTCGAAATCGATGGTGTCAGCTATAGCCGTATCGATAAAGTTTTGGATTGTTGGTTCGAATCAGGTTCGATGCCATTCGCTCAATTCCATTATCCTTTCGAAAATGTTGAAAAGTTTGAAGCCAATTTCCCTGGCGATTTCATCGTCGAATACGTCGGTCAGGTTCGTGCTTGGTTCTATTACGTTCACGCAGTTAGCGTCGGCCTGTTTGGTAAAAACGCTTTCAAAAATGTGATTGTAACGGGCAACGTGGCTGGTAATGATGGTTCCAAGATGAGTAAAAGTAAGGGCAATTTCACCGATCCCGAAGAGTTAATGGATAAATATTCAGCTGACAGCTGGCGTTTCTTGATGTTATCATCGCCACTACTAAACGGCGAAGATTTCTCATTACAAGACAAAGATGTCGCTGATGTCGCCAGGAAACTCACGATGATTTGGAATATGTATGATTTCTTTACAATGTATGCCGAAGTCGACAAATGGTCCTTCGACTCCGCTCAGGATAAAGAATTTTCAGTGCCAGTCGATCCAATGCCAAATTTGACCAACCCATTAGATATCTGGGTTGTTAGTCGCGTTCACCAATTGACGGCCGAAATTGAAAAACATATGGATGGTTACGATATTCCAAATGCGCTAAAACCAGTACTACCGTTCATCGAAGACGCCAGTAACTGGTACGTTCGTCGATCGCGTCGCCGATTCTGGAAATCTGGTGATGATACCGATAAAAACAACGCTTATACGACATTACATTATGTATTAGTCCAATTATCACAAATCCTAGCGCCATTCGTACCGTTCCTAGCCGAAGAGTTATATCAGAAGATGACAGGCGGGGACAGTGTACATTTGTTGGATTGGCCAGCAGTTGGTCAGATTAATGAACTAGTCATGGATGATATGGAAACAGTTCGCGAATACGTTAACATGGGACTTGGTATGCGTGCTCGTGCTCAGCAAAAAGTCCGCCAGCCGTTAGCTATTGTCACGATTCCAAAATCTGGGACGACAATTGATTTTGCCGATATATTGTGCGAAGAATTGAACGTCAAATCGGTAAAAATCGGCGGCGAATTCGAATTAGATTTCAATATAACCCCGGCATTGAAAAGCGAAGGAATTGCTCGTGAGGCTATCCGCCATATTCAATCAGCCCGCAAAGACGCCGGTTTGAATATTGATGACCGTATTGAATTAGTGTTATCAACAGACAATGAAGAGCTAAAACAGGCGATTGCCGACAACGAAACAGTCATAACAGATGAAACATTGGCTACTAGCCTAGAAAACAGCGGTGAACTATCATATAAAACCGATGTTAAAATCGATGGTGCCGATCTGACGGTGTCACTTCAAAAAGCTTAGATTACTATACCCCAGCAGGTAGTTGACATTTAATCACACTTATGCTAATATCTTTAGTATAAGGTAATAAAAATAAACAAAAAAATGTCACTACTAAACTATCTACAACCCCAAAAAATCGATGACAGCGCCGACGAATTCTACGACGGCTGTATGGTTGATGACAAAATTGACCTAAACGACCAGATCGATGAAGCTTCACTGGAAAACTTTTGGGACAAAGTCGTCAAGGATATCGAAGACGACCCCGAATGGTTTACATTTGACAGCAAATAAAAACGAGCTTATACAAAAAGCTCGTTTTTAAAGCGTAACTGGTTTATAATTATTGCGTAATGGCAAAATCAAAAATCAAAAAGAATATATTGCCAAAGTCTTTTTTTGTGGTGTTTTTCAGAGTGCTAAAATTATTATTTGTCCCGCATCACGCCAATAATTACAAGCCACATATTATTCGAACTTACGGCATAGCAATCTTGATGGCGCTGGTTGTCGGTTCGCAATTGGGTTATAGCGTTGTCAAAACAGGCAGTGTCCTGGGGACGCATGTAAATATTGATGCTAAATCTTTGTTGGACCAGACTAATGCCGAACGGCAGAAGGCTGCCGAGCCGGCATTGAAATTGAACGATGAGCTAAGTCGGGCGGCCGAGCTAAAAGCCAAAGATATGTTTGCCAACCAATATTGGGCACACAATTCGCCCAGCGGCGCGCAGCCATGGAAATGGTTCGGTGATGTCGGCTATAACTACAATTCGGCGGGCGAGAACTTGGCAAAAAACTTTGTTACAACCAGCGCAACAATGACGGCTTGGATGAATTCTCCAAGTCACCGTGCCAATATATTAAACGCAGATTATCGAGAAGTTGGCTTTGCGGTAGAGGACGGCCGACTGAACGGCAAGTCGACTACTTTGGTCGTGGCAATGTATGGTAGCCCAGCAAGCGGCGTAGTAGCAGGAGCAAAAACGCCAGTTAATGGTGCTGAATTGTCCAAGCCTCTCAGTATCTTGGCGCAAATTAATATATCTATAAAATCTATGTCGCCAGCGATGCTCGTCGGGCTGGTAATGGTAGTTCTGGCGATGTTAATAGCTTTGATATCTCATGGCCATCGACACAAATTACCAAAATTTATTCGCAGTACCTGGCGCCGCCATCATGAGTTGTATAAAGGTATTGGGTTGGCGGCAGTCGCGGTGATATTGCTGTTTGTCAGCGCCGGCGGACAAATATAGATAAGAATTAGTATATAGGCTACAGATTACCGATTACAGTATAAATATCAAAGGCTAATTTGCGATTTATACTGTAATCTATATACTGTAATCTATATTCTGTTCAGAGCTCTTGCTCTGAACGCCGTCATCTGTTATAATCAACACTCGATTAGTAAAAGTAATAAGGAATCATTATGACAAAAGCAGTCGTTAAGATCGGCGGAAAACAATTCA
>JBAXUT010000010.1:0-5404 GCA_037129535.1 Candidatus Saccharimonadota bacterium
TCTATTATTAGGTTGTCAATCGTGCAAGTTTCTTGTCCGGCACCTATTTCCCCATAGCCTATCTCAATCAACGCGTTGTCTGATACATCCTCTAGATGTATGTCTTTCAATCGCAAAACATCACAATTGCACAGCCACCACATAGATATTCCCATACCCCTTAACCTAAAATTTTGAAGCGTAATATTGGATAAGTTTGCTACATATGTACCGCCCAAATCCCTATCACCTGCACAACAATTTATTAACCATGGGTATGCGGCATTATTAATCTCGCCGTTCGCACCATCAATGACAACATTTGAAATTTTATACTTACCGCTGCCTAGTAACCTAATACCCCTTTGACTTGATATGCCTTTAAAATTAATATTTTTAATTAGAACATTTGTAATGTCACCGATAGTCATATTGTAGCCAAGCGATAATGGGCTAGCACTCCAATCATAGCCATTATCTAATGCCAAAATATCATCTGTCATGCCACGTTCTTGTGTTACACCATCAACTATAATATTTTCTGCTGGCCCATAGATGTGCAGACAGTCAGTTGCCCATCTACTTGTCACGTCATGGTCGGATGCATACAAATTATAGGCTCTAAAATATCCAACGTTTGTAATCATAAAATTAAAACGCTTTGAATGATGGACGTGCATATTTTCTAGGGTAAGGTTTGTGACGCCCGAAAACCAAATTGTACAGTTAAAAATCGTGTATGCAGTTTTGTCATCAATATGTTCATAAATATCTTCACCGACACCATTAACTGACCCGTTAAAGTTAAACTCACCCCCATATATTGCGATATTTTTGTCTAATCGGGGTGGGTTAAACGTTTCACTACGTCGGTGGACATTCTGTAATATCGGTCGCTTGGAACCAGCCTTTAGCGACAACCCGCAACCACTTGGGAAAATAATTGTCGTGTTACTATGTACCTTTAATCCCGTAACTGCAGCTATGCCGTCTATAATTAATGTTAAATGACCCAATGATGGCGCTAGATCTAATGCCGCCTGCAAAATGGTCGTATCATCATCACCAGTTGCGTCAGTTAATTCACCTGTTAGCTTTGCACCCAATTTGGATGCATATAATGTATGCGGGTCGCTCGATGGCACCTGAAGATTGTCAACATAACTTTTTACCAACCTATTAGTAGGGTATTTAGTTGTCGAATTGTCCAGGGTTGTGTTTTCTTTATTAGCTACATTTTCAGCTGTGTAACCAAGTTTTGTCGTGCCATCAGCATTATGACCGGCCAATAGAAACTCATTGAGGATTTGTCCCCAAGTCCCATCGTCTCCCCCAGGTTTTGGTAGTCTGGTCATTTTATTCTGCCGCCTCGCATCTCGACATATTTTCCCCAATTTGCTGCTATAATAAATATACCAACTATAAGCGGTATATGCAACCTGATGACATCTAAAAAAATGATTAAAAACACAAAGTTTTACGCATTTGCGCTAGGCTTTTTTGCACTAGTGATGCCAATCAACACATCTGCCCTGACCTACGGCTCGGGAGTCTATGGTGACGATAATTACAGCCAATCCGGCACGACGACACCCGCAGATAACACATCACCCAACCGGCCTACCAGCAACACGACGGTAACTAATAACAATTCAACTCAAACTACAAATGCAACAGACACTACCGCACAAACTAGTCAAGAAACTACCGAGTCTAACAGACAGACAAATGACCAAACGATGCTGATTGGCGCTATTATCGGAGCCGGCTTAATAGCATTATTCGCAATTATTTTATTCGTAACCCGTAAAAAATCAAAAAAAGACCAGAACTAGCC
This sequence comes from Candidatus Saccharimonadota bacterium, assembly GCA_037129535.1. GTDB lineage: Bacteria > Patescibacteriota > Saccharimonadia > Saccharimonadales > Saccharimonadaceae > UBA1547. Next base: position 1,817 of record JBAXUT010000010.1, read on the forward strand.
GCCGTATTTGCCACTACCAAAACCGCTGGCGACTTGTTTGCCATTGCCGGATTTCGCAATTTGAGAATTGTTAGTTTTGACTAATAATGAAGCAACCGTCTTCAAGCCAACAGCACTAGCTACAACCAAACCACTGAACTTCAAAAAGTCCTTACGATCCATCTGTTTATCACCGATAGCTTTAATCAATTTCTTATTAATCATCGTAACCCCTCAATACTTAGAATAATCATAAGCCATAACCAATAATAAATCAAACCTTTGGGCTAGAATTTAGATTATGGATTATAGATTATAGTATAAATCTCAAGGTAATTTTGAGATTATGAGATTTAGTGGGACATCTGCAGAATCCCGGATGACCATAAGGCAATCATCCTGGATTGGCGAGGACTGTTTGAACCCCTAATTAACATTAGGGCGTGAGTTTCGCAGCCAACCAAGATTGATTGATGAAATGGTCAATCCGCGGATTCGAAGCCGTCCCAAGAGTTTTTCGGTTCCTTTTTGCGATACAAAGAGGAACTAGTCTTTTGTTCTTTACTAAAAGAAAGAACAAAAATGGCTATTGGCACTTCGCCAACTCTTGTATAATCCCCCAATATCAGATATATTGTTATTATATAGAAAAGAGGGAATTATGGGTAACTGGAAAATCGAAGTAATCATCATTATCGCATTAGCAATCACACTAATCTTCGTCGGTGGCAAAAAACTACCAGAACTAGCACGTGGCATCGGCCAAGCCGGCAAAGAACTACGCAAAGGCTTTAGCAAAGACGACGACGAGAAAGACGACAAAAAAGAAACTCCTAAAAAATCATAGGCTCTAGGATGGCGAAATCGTCAACCAGACATTCGCAACCAGCGACTAAATTACAGGATCACTTGCGAGAATTAGCGGTTCGCTTGATTGTGCCCGCAATCGTATTAGTCATAGCTAGTGTTGTTGTCTATACGTTCTATGGACCGATTTTGGAATTGCTACGTTCACCGCTAAACAAAGAGCTATACTACAGCAGCCCATCTGGTAGCTTTGCGTTCGTAATGAAAATCTGTTTTATGGGCGCGCTGATTATCACTATCCCAACGCTGGTTTATAACCTGATAATGTTCATTCGCCCAGCTTTTATAAAAATAATAACTCGTAAAAAAGTCTATACTGTGTCATTTGTATCTGCCCTGCTGGCTGCCGCTGGTGCATTATTCGCTTTTTTCTGCATATTACCCGGAACGCTACATTTTTTCGCTGGGTTTGAAGTCAGTGGGCTGAGTGCATTGATATCTGCCGACAGTTACTTGAACTTCGTCACCAATATCATCATTACATTTGTTATCATGTTCCAATTACCGCTATTGATCACTTTTATCGATAGTATCACTCCATTGCCACCAAAGAAATTATTTAAAGCCGAGAAATGGGTGATTCTGGGTAGTTTGATAATAGCGCTACTGGCGCCATTCACCTATGATTTTGTCACCAGTATATTAATCGCCGTGCCGATAATTGCTCTGTATAACCTATCAATTCTAATCGTCATTTTACGACACCGCAAAAGACCAAAAGTTAGAATATCCAAACCTAATCCTAAACCCGACCCAGATTCAGTCCCAGACGAAGTATTAGGCGATTTACTAAACGATACTAGACAGCCGATAGTCACACCAATTCGCCGACCTATGCCCCAAAACAACAATCGGGTCAAGTCAAAACTAATATCAGACATCCGCCCAGCGAAAAAACGCTAATAAATTATTGTGAGATTTGGCAAATGACAGCCGTAGGCAGCGGATTCATTCCGTGCGTGGCGCGATGAGAAAAACCTTTAGGCTTGTCTCATGGGGGACCTAGTCCCGCTTTAACATCACAGTAAATGCTTCTGATGGGATGTCAACTTTGCCAAAACGTTTCATGCGCTTTTTACCTTTGGCTTGTTTTGCTAACACCTTTTTCTTGCGTGACACATCACCACCATACAGACCAGTCGTAACGTCTTTGCGATATGCTGATAGGTCAGCCCTGGCAATAAACTTACCACCAATTGCAGCCTGCAGCGCAACTTGGAAATTTTGGCGGGGGATTACTTCTTTTAATTTATCGACAACTTTACGCCCCAGCGCTTGCGCTTCGGATCGGTGCGCCATAATACTGAGCGAATCAACGATATTCCCAGACACATAAAAATCTAATCGCACCAAATCCTCGGCTCGATAATCATCCAATTCATAATTAAATGATCCATAACCGCTGGTAATTGATTTCAACTGGTCGTAAAAATCAGTTAGTAAATTAGCCAATGGGGCTTGGAAACTAATCAATGCCCGCTCATCAATATAGCTAAGGTTATTTTGCATGCCACGTTTGCTAATAATTAATTGCAATACGCCACCAATATAATCTTTGGGCACGACTATCTCGCCGCGAATCCAAGGCTCACGGATTTCACGAACACGGCTAACATCTGGCAAATCACTGGCGCTTTTGATATCCAATTCTTCGCCATTCGCGAGTGAAACTTGATAATCTGTCGATGGGTTAGTAACAATCAAATCCAAATTATATTCGCGCTCCAGGCGTTCACGAATAATGTCCATATGTAGCAACCCCAAGAAGCCAATTCGCACGCCGAATCCTAGGACCGGTGAATTTTCGGGTTCAAATTGTAATGCCGAATCGGATAAACTTAGTTTTTCAATCGCGTCTTTTAAATTTTGATAATCATCATTACTGACTGGGAAAAACCCTGCATAAACAAAAGGTTTAACTAATTTATAACCCGGTAATTGTGAATCAGTATGTGAACGTCGTGTTGTAACCGTGTCGCCTACCCGTGCATCACGGGTTGTTCGCAAGTTAGTTACGATATAGCCAATCTCACCTGTCGCCAATTCAATATCTGGCCGCATCGTTGGCTGTAATACACCAACTTCCAGTGCAATACCATCGGCATTGGTTGCCATCATCTCGATTACGTCGCCTTTTTTGATTGAACCATCCACAATTCGCGTATACAAAATTACACCGCGATAATCATCGTAATAACTGTCAAATATCAGCGCACGTGACGCGGCATTTTCATCACCCTGAGGTGACTGTATTCGTTCAACCACCGCGTCTAAAACTTCAATCACACCCGCACCGGTTTTGGCACTAATCTTCAAAATATCAGATTCGTCGCAGCCTAGCAAATTGATAATCTCGGCGCTGACTCGTGCAACATCAGCTGCTGGTAGATCAATTTTGTTCAACACTGGAATGATTGTTAAATTTGCGTTCATTGCCAGGTAAACATTGGCCAAAGTCTGTGCTTGAATGCCCTGACTGGCATCAACGACCAATACTGCGCCTTCACAAGCTTGCAACGAACGACTAACTTCATAGCTAAAATCTACGTGCCCGGGCGTATCAATCAAATTCAAATCATAGCCTTTGTAAACCATACGAACTGGGGCCAATTTAATTGTGATACCCTTTTCACGCTCTAGGTCCATACTATCTAATAACTGTGATTTCATATCACGTTGAGACACAGTGCCAGTCAATTCCAACATACGATCAGCTAGCGTTGATTTGCCGTGATCGATATG
>JBAXUT010000011.1:0-2118 GCA_037129535.1 Candidatus Saccharimonadota bacterium
TGTGCATGATGTATCCACGGCTGAAGTTGTTGCATCGTTTGTTGGCTAAAGATGGGGTTATCTTAATTAGTATCGATCAGAACGAATTTGCAAATATTAAACATTTGTTAGAAGAAATATTCGGAGCCTCGAATTGGGTTGGTGAAATTATCTGGCGTAATGTAACTGATAATAACCCAACAAATATCTGTTTAGAACATGAGTATATCCTTTGCTATGCAAAGAATAAAGGTGCACTTACTCCAGTCTGGAAATCCGCTCATTTAGATGTTAAGCAAAAATTGATTGAGATTGGAAATAAGTTAAATAAACAATGTAATGAACAGAGCAAGTTGCAAGAGACCTACACCTCTTGGTTTAGAGAACACAAATCAGAGCTTTGGCCGCTTGATCGTTATAAATTTATTGACGCTGGCGGTATATACACGGGTAGTCAAAGTGTGCACAACCCTGGAAAAGAAGGTTACCGTTACGATGTAATCCATCCTGAAACTAATAAGCCATGTAAGCAGCCATTAATGGGCTATCGGTTTCCAGAAGAAACTATGAAACGACTTCTTTTAGAAGAAAGAATCATTTTTGGTGAAAATGAGACGAAGCTCATTGAGTTGAAATTGTACGCAAAAGACTATAAGAATAAATTACCATCTGTTATAGAGTTGGACGGAAGAACAGGAACTAACGAAATAAAATCTATTTTTCCTGAAAACAAAAGACCTTTTAATTATCCAAAACCATCAGTATTAATTGAAGATCTATTAGGCTTTACAACTAAGCCTAACGATTTAATACTTGACTCATTTGCGGGGTCCGGTACAACAGCTCATGCTATCTTAAAGCTCAACGCCCAAGACGGTGGCAATCGCCGCTTTATCCTGATTGAAATGGAAGACTACGCAGACACTATCACCGCCGAACGTGTACGCCGCGTCATATCCGGCTACGGTGAAGGCACTAAAAAAGTCGCTGGGCTCGGTGGTAGCTTTGATTATTACACCATCGGCGAAGCGATTTTTAACCCTGACGATACCCTAAACGAAGCAGTCGATATTGAAGTCATCCGTCATTATGTGGCTTATAGTGAAGGCATTCCAAATGAAGACCAAACACAGCAAGATAATACCTACACGCCTTATTTGATGGGCCTCAATAGCGATACAGCCTGGTTATTCTACTACGAACCCAATGAAGTAACCTGTCTTGATCTGGACTTTTTAAACACCTTAAAATTCGGTGCAGCCAAGCCCGGCACAGCTATCATCTATGCCGACAAATGCCTGTTGACTAAAGAATTCATGACTCAATACGGTATTATCTTTAAGAAAATACCCCGCGATATTACCCGCTTTTAATTTAGGAGCACAGACACCATGCAAACCACCATTACCATTGATGACAGCCTGCTTGAACAAGCCGCCAAGTTAGCTAATATCGACAATCAAAGCCAAGTAATCGAACTGGCATTGCACGAGTTTATTAACCATCATAAAGAATCACATAAAAAATCAAGACTGCTAGAACTTTATGGTGCAGGCGGCATTAGTGAAGACTACGATTACAAAACATTGCGTAATGAAGAGGATAAATAATGTATCTTGTTGATACCTCAGTCTGGATTGATTTTTTTCGCGGAAAACAAACTTCTGCTGTTGAGCAATTACGTTGTATCCTGCAATCGGAACAAACCGTCGGGATTAATTCGCTTATTTACCAAGAAATTTTGCAGGGTTCTGAATCTGAACAACGCTTTAATCAATTTCGAGATTACTTTAAAGAGCTGACTTTTTATCAGCCAAAAGATATAACCGAAAGTTACGCCCAAGCCGCTTATCTTTATTTTTCTTGCCGCCGTAAAGGTATTACGATTCGCAGCACCATAGATTGCTTAATCGCACAAACCGCTATTGATAACGATCTGATTTTATTGCATAGCGACAAAGATTTTGAGCGTATTGCTACGGTTGCCAACACTTTAAAACTGTATCTGGCCTGAAGTCTGTAGTCCGTAGCCTCGATGTAGCAAAGCGGAATCGAGGATTTACAGCACTCCGACATCCTCGATTCCACTGCGTTTCATCGAGGCTACTTATTGTTTGTCATTAACTAAAAAGTCTCAAT
>JBAXUT010000002.1:0-139074 GCA_037129535.1 Candidatus Saccharimonadota bacterium
GACTCGAACCTATACGCCCGTAAGGGACTTGATTTACAGTCAAGCGAGCCAACCAATTGCTCAACTCCAGCAAATTACTTTTATGTTCATTATTTTACCTCATATTTGGAAAATTTGCTAGCCTCGATTGATAGCGAATTTGTGTTATCAATTTGATCCCATGGCAGCAAAAACTTTCGCCCATTAGCCACAAAAACAAATAGTAGGTCAAAGTCAGTTTTCTTGTATTTTTTGGCTGTATAGAAACTTTGATTACCTCCCATAGTGCGAAGTGCAGCTTTGTGCCTACCAACCCCCGTGTAATAGCCAGCATATTTAATCTGTACGCGCTGAAGTGTCCCATCTTGCTCCACAACTAGATCATAGGGCTTTTTGTCGCCTATCGGCAGACAAACCTCATAATTATTAGACATAAAATATGATATAGCATTAGCGACCGCCAGGTCACCTTTGTCTTTTGGTTTCATGTAATAATTATAGCAGAGTATATTGCTGTTATCAAAATATCAAAAAAAATAAATGTGGAGCCACCTCTCGGATTCGAACCGAGGACCTGCTGTTTACAAAACAGCTGCTCTAACCAGCTGAGCTAAGGCGGCGTAAATTGTTAATATAACTAGACTATTCTATCTGATAAGCATAGTTTTTTCAATACTTGGCGTGGATTATAATGGCACGTCTATATTGTTTAGGCTTGCATGCTATAATCTACCTATGAATATATCTGAATTGCCACTAAAAGTCATAGAACTTAATCAGGGCTTATATATAACTGATTGCCAATACAAAGGTGATGTCATATTCGTTACTAATAAACTAGTAGATGATAATTATTGGAATTATGCCTATGTACAGAATGAAAACTTTGATGCAGCTAGTATAGAAGATTATTTCAAAAATCTAGGCCTGCCCCCTGCCATATACCTGTTAGAAAATGACGTACTGGAGCAAAAGATCAAAGATGCTGGGTTTAACCTAGGATTTAGTGATGCAATCATGGTATTAGACCAGAAGCCATTAGCTACAACTCAAAAATTTGAGATTAAAAAGGTATCAGATGATAAAATTGAAAAAGATTTCCTAGAGGTTTATAGATTAGTCTACGCCAGCGCGGGTGATGATATATATAGCGGATTATCTGATGGCTATGTAAAAAACGTTGAAGATTATTTCAGGTCATACCCTGCAGGTAACCGACTTGACCTAGTGGCGTATATAGATAATCAGCCAGTTGGAGTAGCAACAGCTTTATTTGATGATGAATATGCATTTTTGATGAATGCTGCTGTTTCGCCTAGATTTAGGAAAATGGGTGTTGCTAAAGATTTAACTAATAAATTACTATCGAATGTTGGTGACAGATTTGTGCTTTTGTCTACCGAAAAAGACTCTGTCAACGAAGTCATTTGGCAAAAGGCCGGATTCAAGACCGTAGCTGTCGGCAATTGTTACATAAAGCCATAACAATCTAGTTTTATTATCTCAACCCAACCAGATACCCCAAAACCTTCAAATATATTGATGTCGTAAAATAAATAAGGACCACCTGTGGGCAGTCCTTATCGTAGTTCGTTTTGTGGTTAGAAATTAGTGTTTTTATACTCCAGCATCTTTTCTGCGATTCTTAGCAGATCGCCGTTACAAGGCGTAATCGCTCGAAAGATATCTGGCGCACGCAACCAAGTCACCATCTGGACGCCCGGTTGGACTCCTGCAACCAGTTCAGCTATAGCCCTGGATACTAGTTTTATAGTATCCTCGACAGTTATTTCTTCGCCAGCCCTATGCAACAACTTGTCGTATATTAGTCTTAACCACGGGTCCTGACTGACTATTCTTAGTAGTTTTTCATACATAATATCCTCTGATTCTAGGACTATTTTGTATGATTTTACGTCTTGCTTGATCATACTTGCCACCACCTTTAATAAAAATTATCGTATTGCTACGATATGCTATCGGCTTACACGAACTCCGATTGGGTATATTATGGCATTTGTGCGTATCGATATCAACCCCTACATTGCCCAAAACCAAATTATGTGGTAATATTTGATAATCTAAGCGAGCCTAGCGCTGGTTTTTAGAAATTTGACATTTGGGAGTGGTTAAAATGGCGACGAAATTCGTTCCTAGGTACACAGGCGATAGTATTTTTTTAAAAGTAAAAGATGCGGTCACTCAGGCAAAATCCAAAAGCTTGGTATATCGTATAGAGATTGGCGAAAAAGTATTTAATGTTGGCCCTAGCGACTCGGTAGCTGGTGTTTTAGGTAAAAATTTTCCCGAAATCTGTGAGTCTATCAAAGAAGAGGCCTGAAAAATTTGCAAAAAGGAGGTGTTGGGTATGACTTTCATATTCGATGATTTAGAAGAAGCCTTAAAAACCGCAATCCTTGAGGCGGACGACAGCCGGCAAAACATTGACTTTGAATTTGAGGGGTATTCAATAGTAATCGAACCCAATGACGGGGTGCCTGACGCCAAATCTAGATACCTGGCTGAAAAAGCTCGGGTAGAAGATGAAATCAAGGGACAGGACGCCTCTGACCGTAGCGGTTGGATTTAACCTCTCATATTTAATTGTCAAAAAAGGCTCTTCATACTGAAGGGCCTTTTTAAAATTGTATAATTATAGTATTTATGGTAGAATATAGTTAATCAAGATAATTTAGCGTAGATTTTTTATCCGCTAACTATCTGATGTAGTTTTACATTACGAGAGTATCAACCTCCTATCTTACTGGCAGCATTCTGGGCATCTATATACCTGGGATGCTGCTAGTAAAGAGCAAACATTCAAAGTGTTCACCCTAACCGGTGAAAAATCTAAAAACTTTGAATTATTAGGAGGAATTTGTATGAAAGATGAAGCTTTGAAAAAAACTGATTTATTCGATTTAAATCACTTGGGCACAGATTCTGTAGCTGTCTTAAAATTTTTGTTAGAAAAAGCGAACAAATATGGCAGGCATGTAATCGGCATTTCCAGTGGTTTAATTATTGAAGTTTTTCCAGAAAGTGGCACGGATGTAAAACAATCTGAAAGATTGGATTATATCTATAGTTTTGCACTAGATTTTACATCTGATGACAGGTTATTGTTAATACCTAGTAGTTATGAGAATGTGGAATATTTATCTGGTTTAGCTATTCTTTTATCCAGGGAATTAAAGTCCAACATCACAATTGGCGTTGCAGCTCATGAATCACCAATTAAATCTGGTGACCGTCCAATACTAGATAATCTATCCAAAGAACTTCGAGGTGGCGAAAAACTCAAATATGCCGTCGACTGTATTCTAATAGTTGACGAATATAACATTGATGAAGATTCTGTCCCCATTGAGGAAGAATATGATGCAAATGAAGAAACCATGCGCGAACTCGAAGAAATGGGTGCATTATTATCTTTTTTTATATCTACATTACTCGTCGAGGTTGCTTGACCCGTTGTTGTTGAACCTGTGGTGCTATCATTTTAGTCGCCTTGTCGCGTAAACTAGTGGCCAGTTCTGCCCTACCTGTGCGTTCATAAGCATCGGCTAACAGGTTCAATGTCTGTGGAATTGGTTCTAATTCCATCGCTTTTTCTAATGATTCAATCATTTTTTCTTCGTGACCCAGTTTTTCCTGGACTTTGGCATATGCAATGTGGCGGGCTGGTAATTCACCGTCAATGGCGATAGCTTGTTCGAACGCTAGTGCGGCTTTGTCATAATTACCTGTTTCGTAATAGATTAACCCGACATTGTGCAAGCTGCTGGCACTTGGCTCCAACGATTGGGCGATTTCAAAACATTCGATCGCGTCTTTTAATGATTTTTGTTTAGCGTACAAAATACCCAGACGGTTATATGCACTGGCGTTTTTCTCATCTACACGCAATATGGTTAGTAATGCCTTTTCAGCTCGTAGGTATTTTTTTGTCTGGATTGATTCGTGTGCGATACCCCATAATTGATCCAGTTTTTCAGATAGTTTTACTGGTAGGTCGGCTTCGGCCTCATCGACGGTCTGTTTCTGGTATATAACCCAGGCCCCCAGCGCAATAATTAATAATAGTCCTAACATACAGTTATTATAACAGAATACAGAAACAAGATTATAGATTATAGAATAAGGCGCAAATCCCAGGTTGCATATTTGAGACTATTCTATAATCCGTAATCCATAATCTTTATTCTAGCCTTCAAATCGCCATCGCCGCTAGGCACAGCCGTATATTACCGCCGGCGTCGATGCGTTCGTAAGTCTTTAGGATAATATCAATATGTCGAATAGTATCAATTTGAGGATTAGCAGTGATACTGTGTTGTAAGATTTTAGTAGAATCTAGCAATAATTTCAGTGCCCTACCCCGGTCGTCTTTATATTTTTGCGCAATTAGTAGTTTTTGATACAGTTTCCCCTGTAATAACTCTCTCGCATCGCGGACTGTGGCGCTACGTTGATCAAAATATTCGCTATCTGTTGCTAGTCTCGTCAATTCTGCCGGTAAACCTGACGCCATAAACATCAGCTGTGACCGTTTCGTCGCATCCTTTACCCCTAAATCATCCAATAATTGCTCGGTTTGGGCGATAGTTATGGGTTTTAGCTCAATTTTCTTTACACGCGACAGTATAGTGGGCAGTAATTTGCCAGCGGTATTTGATACCAAAATGAAGTGTAACCCCTGTCCTGGCTCTTCTAACAGCTTTAGAAAGGCATTTTGGGCCTGGGTTGTCATCCGCTGGGCGTAGTCAATGATAACTATGCGGTCAGTGGCGTTTTTTGTCCTGGTGTCGTCAAAAACCCGTCGCATTATATCAACGGTAATCATACCGCGGTCTAGGTCGATTTTCTCATCCTTTTCGGGCAATATAACTATTGGTTTAATATTCAGCAGCTGAGCGATATATTTAGCCGCTGTAGATAGCCCAACTCCGCTGTCGCCTGTAATTAACAGTGATTGCGGCATATTAGCAACAGTAGCAAGGATTGTCTTTTCGCTTGCTAAGTTTAGAATCGGTTTCATTACAGTTTCGTTCCTGGGAATTGATCTGCAAATTCAGCTGGCACTGGGGCTGTGAATGTCGTGCGATTGCCACTAGGAATAGTGATTTCTAGGCTAAATGCGTGTAAATACAACCTATCAGCTGCCTTGCCATACACCTTGTCACCGCGAATTGGTGTACCAATATATTTCATATGGACGCGTAATTGGTGTGTTCGGCCGGTTTGTGGTTGTAGTTTAACCAGTGAATGTTTGTCGTTGCTGGCAATAACTTCGTATTTAGTAACAGCAGATTTGCCCTTGCTGTCAACGCGGAAAGTGCTGGGTGCGGATGGATTACGGCCAATTGGCAGGTCAATATTGGCCTTGCCCAGTTTTGGCACGCCATCTAACACCGCATAATACGTCTTTTTGGTGCGACGATCAGCAAACTGTTTTTGCAACAACTCAGCAGTTTCGGCATTACGAGCACCTATCATTACGCCGCTGGTGTCGCGGTCTAGGCGGTGAATTATGCCTGGGCGATTAGTATCGGCGTTGTACGAACTGTATCGGCGGAAGAAATCGGCCACGGTGAATTCTTCATTAATAACACCTTTGGCGTGTGATAATACTCCTACGGGTTTGTTGACCACGACGACATTATCATCAATATAGATTATTGGTAATTCATCGGCGCTATGGTCAGCTGTTTCGGGTATATTAATGGCGATTTGGTCTATATCGGCCACATCGTATTTAGACGAAGTAATAACTGTGCCATTGACACTGACGAATCCTGATTTGATGTATTTCTGCCAAGTGCTGCGAGAATTGGCCGGATATCTGTTAGCTAATTCGCTGTCCAGGCGGTGTTTTTCGGAAATAACGCTGAATAGATAGCATTCTTTGCCCTTGAACGGCATTGCATAGGTGGTCGTGGTATCACGCGGGTTTTTCAATAATTCGCCTTGAACGGTGCTTTTGGCGGTTTTAATCTGTGACATTACGTAATTAACGTCATCTTCGGCCGTATCATCAAATAATGCATATAATTGGTATTTATTAAATCTAAATGAAGCCAATGTGCTAATCGGGTTGGGATGCGTAATCTTTACATTCTCAACATTACGCGGCACATTATCATCACCCGCCAATTCAAATCGGCGTAGGATGTCTAATATGTCACGACTGGATACTTTAACCACGATTTATGCCTTTGGTCGCAAACCGACGGCCTGTTGAGCTCGTAATAATGTCGCATTGGCTATTGGGGTCAAATCGCGTTCAGATTGCTCTAGTTTGGCTAGTAACTGTTCATCGGAAATAGCAGCCAGTTTTGCCTGGAAATCGATCAGAAACGCTCTTACAGCGTCAGCAACGGCAGTTTTGAACTCACCATAGCTGGTTTTGCCATGCCATTCCTTATTCACATCCTCTTGATCACGATTGGTTAATAATGCCAGCATTTTTAACATACTAGTAATTCCAGGTTGGTTATCCCAGTCAAAATTAATAACACCGATACTGTCAGTTGTAGCGCTCATGATTTTCTTGGCCGCAACGTCAGGATTATCTATTAATAGAATCTTGGATTTTTCATTGGTGTCACTTTTGCTCATTTTTTTCGTTGGGTCGGTTAGGCTACGAATACGCAGACCACTGTCGCGTTTGATAAATTTGGATTGTTCAGATGTTGCCAGTGGCACGGTGAATATATCGTTAAATTTGCTATTCATTCGCATAGCGATATCTCGAGTAATCTCTAGGTGTTGGAATTGATCTTCGCCAACTGGAACGTATTTGGCGTTGTATAACAAGATATCGGCCGCCATCAGAACAGGATAATTAAACAATCCGACTGTCACCGGACCATTAATTTCGGCTGATTTCTCTTTGAACTGTGTCATACGGCTCATTTCACCAAAACCGGTAAAACAGTCTAATATCCAGGTTAATTCGCTGTGTGCAGGAATATAACTTTGGCGGTAGATGTATGTATCAGGGTCGTCCATATCTAGTCCGGCTGCAATGAAATACTTTAAATTGTTTAGGGTATTACGATATAGAGCATCGTGGTCAATCGGTGTTGTGAAACTATGCAGATCAGGCACGAACATATTAATCTGATACTCACCAGCAAATTCGCGCTGCATCTGAACAATCGGCAACATCGGCCCTAGGTAATGAGCGATAGTCGGCTCTTCGTTCGATCGTATCCCAGTTAGAATAATTGGCTTTGTCATAGTTATTATCTATTATAGCAGAGTTACCAAAGTAGATTATAGATTTTGGATTATAGATTATAGTATAAATCTCAATCTTTAATCTCGTTGTATTTTGCGGCTCCTCTATAATCCATAATCTATAATCTTTATTCTATTTTTCGTTGGTGATGTAGGAAATACAACTAGCTGGAGTTTATCTTAACAGAGGATAACTCGTGTGTTTTTAAGTGGTCACTGGGATTATAACGGTTGATATAAATGTAATTTATTGGATGATTTGTGTATTGTAAAACAAGCATTAGGGGTATATGTTTAGGTTATGAGTTGTTCAGTTAAAACAAACAAAACAATAGTTATTTAACAAATCGATAAATCGAATTATTATGGTGCATGTCTGAATATATATTTTGGGTTGCCTGATCAGGCTAACTCTCCAGTTCGGGAATTCGTGGTGATACAAAAAATCTGCTCCTTTCAAAAGCTTTTTGGTATCAACTTTTTCCTGATATCTCTGGGAATTTTATTTTAATTTATTATAAATTAGCAAATCGAAGTTCCCTGTGGGAGGTGTTAGTATGTTGTTGGGTATAGTTTTATTAGTTATCGTAGCTGTAGCGATGGCATTTGTCATCCATAAAAGTCCTGTCAATGTTTGTGTTGAATGTGTGCTAATACTGGCCTGTGTCAGTGTATTAGCACTAACAATGGGAATTGTATTTCGTATCCCCTTTTGGTTTTATCCGGCGTTTGGGTTTATGTATATAGCATTCTTTTTGGGATTGGGCATTCGTAGGCATTGGGTTGCATGGGGTAGAGTTTTTGTATCTGCTGTTGCAACATTGGCGCTGTCTGTCCCTTTTCTAGTATTTTGAACTAAGCGCTCACTGGAGCGTTCACATAATTCCGCCAAATATAGGGCGGGCCAAAGATAACCCCAATCCTAACAGATTAGGGCAAACCCATTTAAAAGTTCGGTGTCCCGCACAGCCTCTCTTGTGAGGCTGTGCGTGGGAGCCAAACCAAATGTATTCCAAGTTGAGATTTAATTATCTCCTTGTAAGGCTATATGCCTTGACGTGCACATCACAATGATTCGAGTTAACTCTATTAAATATATCCCCTAGCCCTAGGGTCTATTGACTTTTTATGATGCTTATGCTATAATCAAGATACAGATTAGTTCTAACCAAATTGAACTAATATGTCGAACCATTTATAAATTACCGTATAAAATAGCGCATCCAGTGGGATGCTGATAACCGTTTTGATGCCTTGGGGCGTAACGGGCTAAAGAGAACCACCCATTTGGGTGCATACCGTTTACTGCCCTTTTGGGTGGTGCGGACTAAAGATAAAGCGCTATGGTATTATCTCAGGTTGAGATATTGAACTACCTCGCCAGAGAGACTATATCGCCTAAATGTTTATAAACAAATAACCCTGCCGTAATTGGCAGGGTTATTCATTTACTTTTTGTGTATCTTGTGCCATAATTTAAACATAAATTAAGTTCAAATTTGGTTTTGAGCTGAGGTGTTAGGACATTTACAAATCAGATTATTACAAACAATCACACCTCCGAAATTGTTTCGGGCGGTTTTATATAGATATTATAAAACGCCCTAGAGGCGAATTTGAGGAGGTGAAGAAATTGAGCTGTACTAGAATCGAAGGTACTGAATTAATTGCTAATGTATTAGGTAGCCCATATTATGACAAGGTAAAATTTATGGCTAATACGTCAAATCTAATGTTGGTCATTAAGGAGCTCAGAAGCGTCTTACCTGGTTATATATATTGTGAACTAGATAACAAAGAGATGCGTCAAGTCGCGGAGCTTTATTCTACGCTTTATCGAATAGAAAAAGGGCAAATACATAAGACCTATAAAGTCGCACAAACCATTCATTTGGTAGATGGGGCCATACCAAACAGGAGTCATTTTAATGAGATATACCCTGAATGTCTGGCAAAAACGATCCAATACACGGTTGATATGTTTCTAAAACATTACAGCCCCGTATAAATAACCCAATAGTGAAATTATAGGATGCCCTAGAGGCGAAAATTAGGAGGGGTTGTTATGGGCAAGGTAGAACTTTCTTTGGATATTAAAGAAAAAGTAAAAACAGACATCAACGAATTTGTTGACGGGTCAAATTACAATGTCCCAAAGAAATATTTTGTGGATTCAGCTATCGAGTTGTTAGAATGGGGTTACGACTATTCGGAAGTTATGAACGACGCTAAAAAATCTATGGCTGATCTGGTTATGGGTGGTTCGGGCGCAATCGGCTTATTTGGCGATTGAATAATTTAATAATCTGGTTTGCACACCAAAAAGCCCTGGATAAATCCAGGGCTTAATTTTTGGTTTGATTTTAGCGTTTGCTAAACTGTTCGCGTTTGCGAGCACTTCGCAAGCCGTATTTTTTGCGTTCTTTTTCGCGAGAATCGCGTTTTAGGAACTCGGCTTTTTTCAACACTGTGCGTAGATCGGCGAAACCGACAGTCAATGCTTTGGCGATTGCTAATTTAATAGCATCGACTTGACCTGACAATCCACCACCTTTTACCAATATAGTGACGTCAAAATCAGATTGTTTGCTGACCAACGCCAATGGGTCGGTGATTTCAGCTAACTGAGTTTTGTTGCCATTTAGATATTCAGCAGCAGGTTTGTCATTGATTGTAATTTTACCTTTACCAGCGTATAGACGTGCAGTAGCAGTTGCGCTTTTGCGTCGTCCTAGACCGTAAAAATACTTTTCTTTTGATTCAGCCATATTATTTGATCTCTACTTTCTCTGGAGTCTGTGCAGTGTGGTCATGGTTCTCGCCAACAAAGATGCGTAGGCGTTTTAGACGCTCGGCAGCTAGTTTGTTGCGTGGAATCATACCTTTGACAGCTTCTTCGATAACACGGGTTGGAAATTTGATTCGCATTTCAGCCAATGTTGCCTCGGTTAGACCACCTGGGAAACCTGAGTGTTTGTAATACATCTTGTCAGTTTCTTTGGCGCCAGTTACTTTGACCTTTTCAGCGTTAATAACAACTACATAGTCACCTGCATCAATGTGCGGGGTGTATGTAGGTTTGTATTTGCCGATTAGGTATTTGGCGATAGCAGTTGCTACGCGACCCAAAGTGGCAGATGAAGCGTCAATCAGAATCCAACGACGATTAACTTCGGTTGGTTTTTGTGAATAGGTTTTTGAATTAACAATCATTACTTGCTCGCTTTCTTGACAGTTTTTGGAGCTTTAACAGCTTCGACTGCAACAGTTTCGGCCGCTTTGGCTTCAACTTCTTTAATCTCATCAACAAAAGCAATAGTTGCCATCTGAGTACCGTCACCGATACGTAGTTCTGTTCGTTCAACACGAACATGACCACTGGTGCGTCCAGTTAATTGTGGGGCAATAACATCAAACAACCTGAAAGCTGCTTCTTGAGTTGATAACCCTGCAATAACCATACGACGGTTGGCTAGACCACCTTTTTTTGCTTTTGTAATCAGTTTTTCAATATAACGAACTAATTCCTTGGCTTTTGGAAAAGTCGTTTCGATTTTGGTATGCATAACCAGACTTGTTGCCAAGCCTTTGATTAGCGCGCGTCGCTGATCGCGCTCGCGACCAAACTTGCGTCCTATATATCCGTGTCTATGCATATTAAATTTCCAATTCCGCCAATTTTTCTTTGACTTCGTCTAATGCCTTTGATCCGAAACCTTTCAATTCACGTAGGTCTTGTTCACTTAACGTGACTAGATCGTGGACTGTGCGGATATCGTTGTTGATCAATGCGTTTGCTGTGCGGGCTGTTAAATTCAATTCCTCGATTGGAGTATTCAATTCGCTAGCTTCGTCAGCGTCTTCTTGGCCTAATGCAGGAGCAGCTTCAACGATAGTTGAACCGGCTAGTGCAGTATATTGATTGACTAATATTGCAGATGATTGTTCGAAAGCGTCACGAGGTGACAATGAACCATCAGTTTCAACATTTAGAATCAATTTGTCTAGGTTTGTTTCTTGACCGACACGAGTGCCTTCAACTTTGTAACGGACACGTAGTACTGGGCTAAAGATAGCGTCAACGGCAATCATATCGCTGTGTAGGCGTTTTGTGCTGCTGGTTTCAATAGTTTGGTAGCCACGGCCAGATTCGACTACGAAATCGATAATGATAGATTTTTTAGGATCATCAATGTTACAGATAACTTGGTCTGGGTTGACGACTTCTACGTCGGCAGTTGTTTTGATATCACCAGCAGTTACAGGGCCGGCACCTTTTTTCTCTAGGCGAACTTCGATTTGTTCGTCGCTGTGGACGTTCAAACGAATGTTTTTGATGTTCAACATGATATCGACTACATCTTCACGGACACCAGGAACAGTTGTGAACTCGTGTGTTGCGCCTTCAATCTTGAATGCAACAACTGCTGCACCTTCGATACTAGATAGCAATACGCGTCGTAGACTGTTCCCTAGGGTGTTACCATATCCAGCGTGTAGCGGTTCGATATTAAATGTTGCACTAGTAGCACTGTGCTCTTCAATGTTTGATAATGCGGGGTTGTGAATAACTTTTGTCATAGTTTAGGCTCCTTACCCTTAGCGTGAGTAATACTCAACGATTAATTGTTCTTTAATATCTACTTCAGCTTCTGTTCGCTGTGGTAGTCCAGTAATAGTGATAGTTAGTTTTTTGTCGTCAGCTTTTAACCAGCTTAGTGGTTGTTGGAAAGAATTCTTTGCGATTTCGTCCATTTGGCTGAAATAACCGGATTTGGTGCTTTTTGGACGAACCACAATCTCATCACCGGCTTTTAGGCGGATTGATGGGATATTGACTCGGCGACCATTTAGCATTAAATGTCCGTGACTAACTAATTGTCGGGCAGCACGTCGGCTAGTTGCAAAACCAGCACGATAAACTGCGTTATCGATTCGTCGTTCTAGCAATTGTAGTAATAATTCACCTGGCAGTTGACCATGACCGCTTGAGCGACTGGCTTCATCCATCAGTTTTGCAAATTGTTTTTCTAGCAATCCATAAGTTCGGCGAACTTTTTGTTTTTCACGCAACTGGGTCAGGTATAAACTACCTTTGCCTTGTCGTCCGTGAGCGTGTTGACCAGGAATACCGGTCTTTTTAGCCATGATTTTGTGAGCTTTGGGATGCAATGCATACCCTTCGCGTCGGCTTTGTTTGACAATAGGAGAAGTATCTCGTGCCATATTATGCCCTTCTCGCTTTACGCGGACGGACGCCACCATGTGGCACCCCTGTTACATCTTTGATACTGTCGACTGAAATTTCATAGCTGCTCATTGCGCGAATCGCTGCGTCTCGTCCTAGGCCTACGCCTTTGACGAATACATCAACTGATTTTGCACCAAATTGAGTTTTTGCTAATTCGGCAACTTTTTCGGCTGCAATCTGAGATGCGTATGCCGTGCCCTTTTTGCTACCACGGAAGCCACATGCACCAGCACTACCAGTTGTCAATACATTACCTTTTTTATCGGTAAAAGTGACGATAGTGTTGTTGAAAGTTGCTTGAATGTGAAGCTGACCAGAAGGAACTGATCGGCGTTGCTTTTTCTTTGCTGTAGTTGTAGTTTTTGCTTCTGCCATATTAATTCCTTTCTACGTCTTGGACGCCGCTTTCTTTTGAGTTCCGCCTACTGCGACACCTTTACCCTTGCGAGTCCGTGCATTCGTTCGAGTTCGTTGACCGCGAACCGGTAGACCAGCTTTGTGGCGTAGTCCTCGGTATGAGTTAACTTCTTTTAGGCGTTTGATATTATTTGTTACCTGACGCTGTAAGTCGCCTTCGACGGTGTAATTGCTGTCAATTATCTCGCGTAAACGCTGTTCTTCAGCCTCGGTGAGATCTTTCACCCGAGTGGTCGGCTCGATTTTAGCCGCCGCAAGGATACTCTTTGCATGTGTTGGTCCAATGCCGTAAATATACGTCAAAGCGACCTCGACTTGCTTTTCTGATGGGATTGTTACCCCAGAAATTCGAGCCATTCTTAACCCTGCCTTTGCTTGTTTTTAGGTTTTTTCTTGTTAATAATCCGTAGGATGCCTTTGCGGCGAACCAACTGATCATCGGGACTAATTTTTTTGACACTTGCACGAACTTTCATAAGCGTTAAAAAACTCCTCTTACCTTTAGTTATTATTAATTAATCTTTTAGGCGGAAGGCGATTCTGCCCTTACTAAGATCGTAAGGGGTCAACTCGACTTCTACCTTATCGCCTGGGACAAGACGGATGTAATGCTTGCGCATTTTACCCGAAATGTGGGCGATAATACTGTGGCCATTCTCTAATTCGACCTTAAATTGAGTATTAGGCAGTGATTCCACCACCTTACCTTGCAATTTAATTACTTCTTTTTGACTGACCATAAGTTACAATATATGATTATACACCACAGAGGTGGCAGAGTAAAGGGTAAAATGCGATAGAAACAAACGCTTTTCATTCGAGTTGTTTTATACCTATATTATATCGCGGGTGGGGATTTTGTGTCAAATAAAAAACGCCCCTTGCGGAGCGTTGTTTAACAAATCTAGGTCATTTCAATAGTTTTTCACTATTACCTATCCTATCGGTCAAAAAGAAATTAGAGCTCAAGGTAAGCATCAATATAATAGCTATTGAAACGAACCAACCAAAAAGCAATACATGCGTTGGGGCTGAAGACGATTGGAAAAATGCCAAAAATAATAATACAAAGACAAGTAAGTCTAAAATTGTTACTATGACGGCCAATGCTGGAATTAACTTTCTTGCTTTTTTCATCCGTTCAATTGCGATTGAATTGGCCGGGACAGATACCCATTTTGAAATCTTCATTGAAAAGAATGAAATCAGAAACAGTGTCCCAGGCACGCCTATAAAAAATGCCAGTTGTTCCCATGCGTTCATATCAATCACCGCCTTTAATTCGGATGTAAGTATACGGCAATGCAACAAGCGTGCCTTTTGGTAGGACGACCATCGCTATAATCACGCCGTTATTCACGACAAAATCTATTAACTCGCCTTCTGGGCCATAATGAGACGCTTCTTTTTCGTTGATACTGAGTATCTCGACTTTGATTTTAGCTAGCATTTTTTTCACCGCCTTTTTTGCAGAATACTTCACCAATCCAAGGTCTGGCATTATGAAGCGATTCGATTCTATAGCCACCACGCGATTTCCATATTTTCTGACCACAATGTTTGCAGCAAGAACGATAATTGTAATCGCCTTGATACACATCATTTATTGGTTCATGCCGTATATCCCAAGATAACTTAAGAAAAACGGCTAACGTTGCAACAGCGGCTACAAAACAGCCAATTGCCATCAATACGTGCCAAGCTATTATCTCAATCGATAGTCCTGGGTTAAAACGGACGTCGGACTGAATCATATTGGACACACATAGCACAAAAAAGATTGCACCTATACCTAAGAGTAAAACTTTTGCAATTCCAATCGGGTACTGCATTTTCCTGCTCATACTAATCTCTCCCCTCTATATTTCGCTCGCTGGCGGTATTTTAATATATTTGTCTTACTATTGAAAAATAATAATTCTATATAAAAACCACCCAACAAAGTATTGGGGGTCGAGTTTTTTTGACCTAATCCACCTAATTTTCTAATAGAAACTTTGGCGGATAAATTTGTTAAAGATACAACCAATCCTAGATGCAATAACACCCCAGATGATTGATATGAGTATACTATTTAGTTAGTTTTTAGTCAAATTAAAAGACCCCTATAATTCAGGGGTCTTTAGGTTGGTTATTAATTGCCTGAGTCTGACCGCCATTGACCGATGAAGACCAATATTTCTTCGAGCCATCTCTGTTTCCTAATGGAAACAAGTAAATAAACACTGAGAAATAGTAAAATGCAACTCACGAACGTGACTGTAGTGTAAATTCCAAATGTCATATCCCAGCTGAGATCGTAGAGGCCCCTGGGGAAGCCTAATATTATTGCAACTACAACTAAGACTAACAACCCCGCCACCAGGACAACTACTCGATCCAGCTTATTGTTGCGCTGCTTTATTTCGTATAGCTTGGCACTATACTCATCAAACTTACTGTCAATATCTTGTTGTTTGGCAATTTGCCTTTCTTCTAACGTTTCTTCCGTAACGGTGTAATGATGCGAATCGAACATACTAACCCCTCCTAAAATAGCCCATCTAGGGCATAATACTGCGAACCTAGATAGATTTAGGTCAACATACCAATTAACCTGTTAGATTAACTAATACATTGACCCGATGAGGGGAAGTTTTCGAATAAACCAACCTATAAATGTGCGAATTCGTCGGGGCATCGGCCCATCAACAAACTAGCTATACTATAATTATAGCACAAAAACGTGGTAAATACAATAACCGGACTGACTGCCCCGAGATTTATACTATAATCTATAATCTACTGGCTATTTATAGTCGTCGTAAGTGACCATCAACGCACGGGAGTTGATTTGACGTAGTGCTTCTAGAGCAACAGATACAACGATTAACAACCCCGTACCACCTATTGCTAATTTACTACCAGTAACACCAGCGATGTTGTACATCAGATATTCACCAATAAACGGCATGATAGCGATTGTACCCAGAGCTAGCGAGCCGAATAGAGTCAATCGATTCATTGTTCGGGTTAGATATTTCTCGGTCTGTATGCCCGGTCGTACGCCTTCGATGAAACCACCTTGTTTTTGCAAATTCTCAGATATCTCATTGGAATTAAAAACGATTCCAGTGTAAAAATACGTAAACATGATTACCAGTACAAAATAAGCTGCTGGATAGATGAAAGCCTGCATAGTCTCACCCGTGAATGATCCTGGGGTTGGCGATTGAAACCAAGCAATCAAATTGTTTGCTAGGCCTAGATAATCGGCGTTACCGGTAGCTTTGAGTAATTGTCCGACGAATGCTGGTAGTGACAGGAATGCAACCGCAAAGATAATTGGGATGACATTGGCAGCGATTAATTTGACTGGTAAAATACTTTTGATACCACCATAACTGCTGTTGCCATGGACGCGTTTGGCATAGTTAATCGTAATAATGCGCTGTGCCTCGTTAATCTTGACCAGGATATATAACACGATAATAAACGCTACCAATAGCGCTACAGCTATCGCTGCCGACATTGGATCAACTGGGATGGTGAACCAACCAAACACATTCAAACTACCATTAGTGGTGTTAAATAGCGACGTACCTAGGTTACCAATCATCTGTGGTAATTGGCTAACAATACCAGCAAAAATAATCAAACTGATACCGTTGCCGATACCCTGTTCGGTGATTAACTCACCCAGCCACATCAGTAATATTGAACCAGCGCTCATGGCTGCAACTGCAACAACCCAGACAATTATCGATGAATCAGCTAGTAACGTTGTATTTCCCGCTAACACCGTCTGGCGCAAGATATAGATGAATGCAATAGATTGAACAATAGATAGCGGTACTGCAATCATACGCGTCCATTGGTTGATTTTGCGTCGGCCAGATTCGCCGTCTTTGTGTAGTTCTTCTAGTTTTGGAATAGCTTTGGTTAACAATTGCGTAATGATCGAAGACGTAATGAACGGACTCATACCCACCAGAATTATTGAAAAACTAGTCAACGCACCACCAGATAACAGATTGAGGAACCCACCAAAATCCGAACCGCTAATAACACTATTAATAACTTCCTTTAATTGAGTAGGTTCAGCCAGAGGTACTGGAATATGCGCTAGAAATCGGCAAGCGACAATAATGCCTAGTAGCGCCAAGATACGCCTGAGCATATCGCGGTTTTTTAATGATTTAAAGATTGTTTTCCAGTTCATCGTCTACCCTCTTTTATTTGATGTTGGCGGTTATTACTACCGTCCATGGCGCTGAAATTCAACGCCATGATTGATGCAATAAATTATTTATCAGATTTTTTAATTGCTTTTTCGCTCTTTTTCAATGGTACCGCAGTTTTGGTAAAAGTACCACCCGCAGCCACGACTGCAGCCTTGACGCTGGCGCTAGCACCAGATACGTGCAAAGTTACAGGTACTGTCAACTCACCGCGTGCGATGACTTTAACAGCGTGATAAGGCGTATTGATGTAACCAGCTTCAAACAATGTAAAATGGTCAGCAGTTTTGCCAGCAAAGACATTTAGATGATCCAAATATACGATTTGAGCAGGTGTACGTAGTGACTTGAAACCGCTACCTTTTGGAGTAGCTGTGACAAGTGAACGTGAACCACCTTGGAAAGTTGCATTCAATTTTTTACCTGTACGAGCTTTTTGACCTTTTGTGCCACGACCAGCGGTTTTACCCTGACCAGCAGCGATACCACGACCAACTCGTTTGATTTTTTTGTTAGCGATGACTGATAATTCGTTATACTTCATTACTTTGTCTCCTTAACTTTTTTTGCAGCTGGTTTTTTAGCTACGGCTTTTTTAACTGTCTTAGCTTTTGGTTCGGTTACTACTGGAGCTTCAATAACTACAGTTTCAGCTACTACTTCAGTTTTGACAGATTTTTTCTTGGTATTTAGCCATTGATCTTTTGGAACAATACTGACTAATGCTTTGATGGTTGCATACGCAATGTTAACTTTGTTGGTTGAACCTAGTGATTTGGTCAACAAATCACGGATTCCAGTCAAACCGATGATTGATCGGATAACACCACCAGCGATAATACCAGTACCTGGGGCAGCCGGTTTCAATAGAACCTGAGCACCAGTGTAGCGAACTTCGGCTTCATGGGCGATTGTGCCGCCGGATACAGCAATTGTAACCATTTGTTTTTTGGCAACGTTGGTTGCTTTGGCAACTGCGGCTTGGACGTCGGCGCCTTTTGCAACACCTACACCAATCTTGGTTTTACCATCGCCAACAGCGACTAGGGCTTTGAAACGGAAGCGTCGGCCACCTTTGACGACGCGAGAAACGCGGTCAACATTCAATACTAATTCTTCAAATTGCTTTGGTTCGGCTGGCGCTTGGTCGCGTCGGCCAGAATTGTTACGTTGGTTATTTTCAGCCATATTAGAACTCCAAACCTTCCTTGCGAGCAGCATCTGCTAGCGCAGCTAGTCGGCCAGCATACTGGCGACCGTTGCGATCAAATACAACTGCGTTAATTTTAGCTTTTTTAGCCTTTTTAGCGATTTCTAAGCCTACAAATGCACATTGCTGCGTAATTGTGCCAGTTTGTTTGGTTCCAACCGTCGTAGCGGCTGCTAGTGTCTTGGCCGTGGCATCATCAATCAACTGTGCGCTGACATGTTTGTTACTGATTGTAACACTTAGACGTGGGCGAACGGCAGTCCCAGAAACTTTTGCGCGGACACGCATTTTGCGTAGTCCCACATTTAATGCTTTTTTAACTAGGTTAGCCATATTATTTACCAGCCTTTCCAGCTTTGCGACGAACAACTTCATCGACATACTTGATACCTTTGCCCTTGTAGGGTTCAGGTTTTTTAATTGAACGAATTTCAGCGGCAACCTGACCAACAGATTGTTTGTCGATACCACTGACGGTAATTGTCATTTTATCAACTGCTAGATTAATACCTTCTGGGGCATTGTATTTAACAGGGTGAGAAAAACCTAGTGACATATCAATTTCACGACCACCGCCGCTCAGGCGATAACCGACACCGTTTAGTTCTAGTTTTTTCTCAAAGCCAGCAGTTACGCCTACGACGGCATTATTTAATAATGCACGCTGTAAACCGTGTTGGGCTTTTGCTATAAATTCGTCATCTTTGCGTGTGACGACCGCTTGATTGTCTACCAATGCTACAGTCACGTCGCTCAGATGTGGAACAGTTAATTGGCCTTTTGGACCAGTAACTGAGATAACATCTGATTCGACCGTGATTGTCACACCGGCAGGGATAGCGATGGGTAGTTTTCCGATTCGACTCATATTATTCTCCTTTTGTTGGCTATTGGCTATTGGAATTTGGCTATTGGCAATTCGTTGAGATTTGCCATATTCCATATTCTATATTCCATACGCCATTTAGTATACCTTTAATATTAATTCACCACCTAGGCGCTGCTTGATGGCGCTGTGGCCGGGCATAACGCCCTTGCTGGTGCTAACTAGAACCATTCCGCGGCCGTTTTTGACCTTTGGAATTTCACCGGCGCCAACGTATACACGTCGACCTGGTTTTGACAGACGAGTAATCTCGTTAATCGTTGGGTTTTCACCTAGATTATTGATTGTGATTACTAATGTGTCGCGTGGTTTTGTACTTTCAACCTTTACATTGGTCAAATAGTTAGCTTTTCTAAGCTCTTTGGCTACGGTTACCTTCAATTTGCTTGAAGGAACACGGATTTCGTTTTTGCCAACCATAACAGCGTTACGAATACGAGTTAGTAGGTCGGCGATTGGATCAGTTGTTTGTAATGACATATATTTATTCCTTTCCTACCAACTACTCTTTGTTACGCCAGGGATTTCCCCTTTGGATGCTTTATCGCGAAAATTGATGCGGCTTAGGCCAAAACGACGCATAAAGCCTCGTGGTCGGCCATGTAATGCGTCACGGTTCTTCCAACGAGTTGGGGAACTGTTACGTGGCAATGCTGCCAAACCTTCTTGGTCGCCTAATTCTTTCAATTCTGCACGTTTTGCAGCGTATTTAATAATCATTTTCTTACGTTTTTCGTCGCGGACGACAGCAGATGTTTTAGCCATTATTTTCTATCTCCTTTTTCAAACGGTATACCAAATTTTTCTAATAGGGCGCGGCTGTAAACAGCACTGCCACCAGAAATAACCATAGTTACCTGTAAACCATGAAGAATTTGTGTTTCTTCAAAGGTTAGTTCAGGGAAAATTGATTGTTCAACTATACCTAGATTGAAATTACCTGATTTGTCAAAAGCTTTGGCGCTAACACCGTGAAAGTCACGAACACGTGGCAAAGATACGTTGACTAATCGGTCCAAGAATTCATACATACGAGCTCCGCGTAGTGTTACGCTGATACCGACACGGTTCAGTTTGGCACGGATTTTGAATGTTGCAATTGATTTTTTAGCCATACGGTCAACTGGGGCTTGGCCAGTGATTTTAACAATCGTGTTACGAACTGCTTCGTAATGACGTTTGTCATCTTTGTTTTTACCAATTCCTACGCTGACTACAATCTTTTCAAGTTTTGGAACTTGATGGATATTAGCTAATTTTAATTCGGCTTGTAGTTCCTTGGTATAAGTAGACTTATACAAGGCTTTCAGGCGAGGAGTTGTGGTTGCTGTTGCTACTTTAACCATTACTTGATCTCCTTATTTTTAATTTGTCGGGCAACACGAGCTTTTTTACCAGCTTCGTCTTTGACCAATCCAACTCGACTAGTTTTAGTAGTTTTTTCATCAACTACTAGTGCAACTTTGTGAATTGGAGTCGGAACGTGAATATCGCGCTGACCACCTTGTGGGTTTTGGCGACTAGGTTTAACTTTACGGCTGATATTGCCGATGCCTTCGACCAAAACTGCATTTTTCTTTGGTAATACAGCCATGACTTTACCAGTTGTGCCTTTGTTGGCACCGCTGATTAATTTAACTAGGTCGCCCTTGATGATGCGTTTGATAGTTGTCATATTATAGTACCTCCGGAGCTAAGCTGATAATTTTTGAATAGCCCATATCACGAAGTTCGCGTGGGACTGGACCAAATACGCGAGTTCCCTTCGGATTTTTATCATCGCCGATAATAACAGCTGCGTTATCGTCAAAAACGATAGTCGAGCCATCTTTACGTTGAATTTGATCACGAGTTCGGACGATTACAGCCTTGATAACTGATTTGCGTTTTACAACACCAACGCTAGTAGCTTGTTTGACGCTGGCAACAATAACGTCACCAACACGAGCATAACGTCGTTTTGTGCCGCCCAAAACACGGATACAAAGGATTTCCTTTGCTCCTGAATTGTCACAGACTTTTAAACGAGTTTCTTGTTGTATCATATTATTTTTCCTCCACCTCTAGCACGTCATCTTTTAATTCGATTGAACCACGAGATTTCTCAATGATTACATCTAATTTGAAAGCTTTTCGTTTAGAGATTGGGCGAGTTTCGATAATCGTAACTTTGTCGCCTTTTTTTGCACTATTGTCTTCGTCATGTGTGGCGTATTTGCGGCTAACAGTATATTGTTTGCCATAAATAGGATGCGTTTCACGACTAGTAACAGTGACGGTGATTGTTTTGTCCGCTACATCCGATGTAACGATACCTGTCAATGTCTTGGCCATATTATTTACTCTCCTTTTGCTCGGCTATCTGCGCTGCTCGGATAGCAGTGTGTAGTCGGGCGATTTTCTTACGGGTACTTGTTATAACACGAGGATTGGTTAATTCACCCATCTTGTGTCCGCGTTTTGCTTCATTCATATCATTTTGTGCGGTGATAATATCAGCACGCATTTGATCGATAGTTTTAATCTCAGTCGCTTGCTTGGTAGTTTTTTTAGCCATTATGCTTGCTCCTTTAATATAAACTTAGTTTTAACAGGCAATTTGTGGGATGCTAGTCGCATTGCTTCGCGTGCAACTGATTCCTCAACGCCTTTCATTTCGAATAATACTGTTCCGGCTTTAACCTTGGCTACGAAAAATTCAGGATTTCCTTTACCGCTACCCATTTTTACGTCTTGGGGTTTACGAGTAACAGGAGTATGAGGGAAAATTCGGATCCAGATTTTACCACCACGAGAGATATGACGAGTCATAGCTTGACGAGCGGCTTCGATTTGGCGTCCAGTAATACATTCATTTTCTTGTGATTGCAGACCATAGTCACCGAATGCAACATATTGACCACGCGTAGCGATGCCATTGTTTTTGCCTTTGCGGACTTTTCGGTGTGCTGTTTTCTTAGGTAATAACATATATTAAATCCTTTCGCCCTTGTAGATCCAGACTTTTACGCCAATGATACCTGCAGGAGTTTTAGCACGCGCAACGTGGAAATCGATGTCGGCACGCAATGTGTGTAGCGGCACTGAACCTTCGATAACTTTTTCGCTACGAGCCATTTCAGCATTGTTTAATCGGCCGGCAACTTGGATGCGAACACCTTTGGCACCTGCTGACATAACGTTTTGAGCAGTCATTTTGATAGCTCGGCGGAAATTAACACGGCGCTCCAATTGTCTAGCAATATTCTCAGCAACTAATTTAGCTGCTAGTTCTGGTCGTTTAACTTCTTCAATGTTCAATCGAACTGGTAGGCAAGCGATTTTCTCGATTAGACCTTTTAGTTCGGTTACACCTACGCCACCACGGCCGATGACAACACCAGCTTTGGCAGTATGGATTGTAACTGTGATCAGGTTAGCTGATCGTTCGATTTCAATCAAATTGATAGTTGGTCGAGCTTCATATCGTTTTTCGATCAAATCACGAATCCTGACATCTTCGATTAGCCATTTTGCAAAATCTTTTTTGCTGGCAAACCATCTAGAGGTCCAGTTTTTGTGAACTTGAAGGCGGAAGCTAATTGGGTTTACTTTTTGGCCCATATTATTTTACCTCTTTCTTGCCAGCAGTTTTCACTGTAGTCTTAGTAGTTTTATCGGCTGAGGCAACTTTTTTGGCTTTTAGATCACCAGTTACTTCAACTAGGATATTAGATGTCTTTTTCTCAAATGGTAATGCGCGGCCTTTGCTGGCAGGCACAAATCGCTTCAAACGAGTCCCAGATGTTACTGATATTGTTGAAATGATTAAAGTTTTACCGTCTAGTTCATGATTATTGATAGCGTTTGCTTTGGCACTGTTGATCGCTTTGATAACAGGCAATGCAGCGCGTTTTGGCACGTGGCTCAATATGACCAACGCGTCAGCGACTGTTCGGCGTCGCACCAGGCTGGCAACCAATGCTACCTTGCGGTTAGATTGATCGACACCTTCGATGTATGAACGGACAACAACAGATTTACTCATTATTTTTTGTCCTTTCCACCGTGTTTGCGGAATTTACGAGTTGGGCTAAATTCACCAAGTTTGTGACCAACCATATTTTCTGAAACTAATACTGGAACGTGAACCTTGCCATTGTGAACAGCGATAGTACGTCCGACCATTTCTGGGCTGATTGTACTGGCACGTGCCCAGGTTTTGATAACTGTGCGGTCGTCTGATCCCAAAGCTGCAACTTTTTTTGCTAGCTTGAAATCTACAAATGGACCTTTTTTAAGTGAGCGACTCATAGTTTATTTCTTCCTCTTCGCATCATGGCGAGACTTTACGATCAACTTACTGACGTCTTTGCGACGGCGAGTACGATATCCAAGGGTCAATTGACCCCATGGTGTTACTGGCGGTTTACCAGTACCGTGACGACCACCGTCACCACCACCGTGTGGGTGATCTACTGCGTTCATTACGACACCACGTACACCTGGTCGGATAGATTTACGACGATTGCGACCAGCAGAACCGATTTTGATGTTCTGGTGCTGGATATTGCCAACCATACCGATTGCAGCTGTTGCTTCCATACGGAAACGACGAACTTCACCAGATGGTAAGCGCACCTGGGCATAATCACCTTCTTTGGCCATTAACTGGGCTTTCGCACCAGCTGCACGAACCATTTGGGCTCCGCGACCGGCTGTGATTTCAATAGCGTAGATTTGTGAACCAACTGGGATTTGCGATAGCGGCATACGGTTAGATGATTCAATTGGAGCATCAACGCCGCTGGCAATTTGTTTACCTTTGGTCATTGATGTGTCAGCCAAAACATAGTGATATACACCGTTTTGGTCTTTGATACGAGCAATTCGAGCACTACGGTTCGGGTCATATTCGATTTCTTCGATAACAGCGGTAGTACCAGGTGCTAGTTTGTGGTTCAACAGACGGTAATGTCGTTTGACACCACCACCGCGGTGACGAACTGTGATTCGACCGGTGTTATTACGGCCAGCATTCTGCTTTTTGCTTTTGATCAAGCTTTTTAGCGGTTTTTTAGCTGTAATTTCACTGGTATCCTGAGTAGTCATACCACGACGAGCTGGAGTAGTTGGGTTGTATTGTTTAATAGCCATTACTTCTTCTCCTTTTTGGTAGCCTTTGTTTCAGGCTCGGCAGCAGCAACTTCGTCAAATACTTTAATGCTATCGCCGGCAGCTAGTGTCACGTAAGCCTTTTTCAAGTCTTTACGTGTAGTTACACCAGGATGAGCTCGTTTGCCTCTGGAAACACGAATTGTCTTGCCAGATTGAACTAAAGTTTTGATGTTAATTGGTTTTACGTTAAATTGTGACTGAACTGCAGCCAAAATTTGCTGTTTGTTAGCGCTAGTCGGAACATCAAATACATAGATGTTATTCAATGATTGTCCGTAAGCTTTTTCTGTTTTGCGGGGGTAAATATTCATATTATTTATCCTCCTTGCCTAGCCACTCTGCAATGACAGCGACTGATTTAGGGGTTATTACGATTTTGTCGGCGTTTAATATGTGGTAAACGCTTAGGTAATTAGCACGTACTAACAAGATATTTTGGATGTTGTTAGTTGAACGCAAAACTTCTGGAGTTTTTTCGTCTACTACAATCAATACCTTGCGGTCTAATTTGTTATCAGATAGGAATTTGACAGCATCAGTAGTTTTGCCAGTTGGTTTGAAATCCAACACAACAATCTGTTTAGCAGCGTTAGCTAGCGATAATGCTTGGCGTAATGCTACACGTTTGCTGGTCGTTGTCAGTTTTTTAGTATAGTTTTCGTTACCACGTGGTCCGAATACAACACCACCACCGCGCCAAATTGGGTTACGAGATGATCCGAAACGTGCACGACCGGTACCTTTTTGCTTCCATGGTTTTTTACCACCACCACTGACTTCGCCACGTTGTTTAGTGGTTGCGCTAGCAGTTCGGGATTGTGCCAAGTAACTATCATAAGCTAGTTTTAATAGCTCGTGGTTTTTGACTTCAACGGCGAAAATTTCTTTTGGCAGCGTAGTCTTTGTAGCTGTTTTAGTAGTTTCAGTCATTACGCTTTTCCTCCGATGATAATCAGGCCTTTTTTAGGACCTGGAACAGCACCACGTAGGCCAATCAAGTTATCAACTGGGTCGATATAAGCAACAACTAGGTTTTTGACCGTTACTCGGTCTGACCCCATGCGTCCTGCCATTCGTTTACCTTTGAAAACTTTTTGTGGATACATTGATCCGATTGAACCTGGTTTACGGACATCGCCGAAACCACCGTGCGTGTGACGGCTGGTATTAAAGTTATGTCGTTTTACAGTACCTGCAAAACCCTTACCTTTGCTGGTGCCAGTTGCGTCAACAACGTCTCCCAATTCAAAAGTTGTTACATCGATCGTGCTTCCTACCGAGAGGCCTTCTGGTAGTTGTTTAACACGAAATTCCCGAATATGTTTCGGGGTACTTCCGGCTGGTTTTGTATGTCCAGCCACGGCCTTGCTCAGGTTCTTACCCTCACCATATGCCACTTGAACTGCGGTGTAGCCGTCTGAATCGACGGTCTTGACCTGAGTCACAGTCACAGGGCCGGCTTGAATCAATGTTACAGGAACTGCAACACCGTCTTTGCCGATGATTTGGGTCATACCAATTTTGGTACCGAGAAGTGCTTTCATAGCGCTTTTACTCCCACTTAAAATTCTTGGTAGAAGGCAGTATCCATATCTGTTGGACTTACCAATTTACCAAGAATCGTTTTATATTTCGTAATAAGTTACCGTCTGATATTAGCACACTATCTGTTAGGAGTCAATCATAAAACCGTATTGTTGTGATATAATTATCAAAGTTATGATTATACAAAATTACAATACAAGACGAAGGCCTAATAGGCGCAACTTTATTAAAAAAAACAAAGCACCTAAAAGAATTATCACATCTTTAATGATACTAATTATTTTGGGATCTATTGCTTATGGCGGTTTTACGCTAGTAAATGACTTTTATACGAAACAGGCCGCTACCGAAAAAGCAGCCGCAGAGGCAGCAATAGTAGCCGCCAAAGAGGCAAAGCGTAAAGAGCCCGTATATATACAATTACCTGGAGCGCAACCAGTGCGCGCACTAGTGGAAGATTCCAACACAAACAGCAGTATATGGGTCTTGGTCAACAAGACGCATTCATTACCCTTAGGTTATATACCAGCCCCTATAGCCGTACCTAATGTGGCTACAAAAACAGACAAAAGCAAAGAAGAACAATCCGTCCGTTCGGATATTATAGGCCCGATCAAAACGATGTTTGATGCCGCGGCTAGCGCGGGACATAATTTGATGATCGACAGCGGCTACAGATCCGCTGAGTTGCAAGCATACTACTTCAATAATTTGGCAAACAGCGTTGGTGCCGAAGCAGCCAATCAATCTATAGCAAAACCAGGCCAAAGCGAGCACCAGTTGGGATTGACCATTGATATCAGCAATGTAAGCCTAGAGTGTTATTTGAATGATTGTTTTGCCGACACTGGCAATGGCCAATGGCTAGCAAATAACTCATACAAATTCGGGTTTATAGTCCGGTATCCCAAGGGTAAGGTTGCTATAACTCAATATCAATATGAACCGTGGCATTTTAGATATGTAGGCATAGAATTGGCAACAGCGCTACACGATAGCGGGCTAACACTAGATGAAGCATGGCCCTATATCCAAACGGCCAAAAATACACTTATAGACAATGGCGCAATTAGCGTATAGTAACGCCACTACCCATAATGTCGACTACGTATTGACGCTGTTCGCTCACATTTGTATTCAGCAATGATCGCGATAATGGTTCCTCAGCGTTATTCAATAAATAAATCATAGCATTCTTTCTGGCTAATAAATCTTCCCTTGCCGCCTGTGCTGCAGTCCATTCATAGTGCATATAGGTTGGGTCAAATGACAAATTATCTATTGCCACCTTTTTGTCGCCTTTTTTTGTGATGTCAAATTCGGCAATACCGCCAATCAACTCTTTTGTCAGCAGTTGAGAGGACAACATATTGCCCAGAGAATACCAGACTACAGTCTGACCACCATCAGGTCTGGCAATTGTGGATTCTCGCTGCAAAACGTGCGGGCCAGTGCCTATTATCAAATCTACGCCCAGATCACTTAGTAATTTTGCCTCACTGGCCTGCTCTGCACTAACAGCCGTCGAATCTTCCACCCCCCAGTGCATAGAAACAATAACTGCGTCGGCATTTTCACGAGCCTGACCAACCAATCGCCTAACAAGTGCCTCGTTGTGATAGTCATTAACACTATAACCCGGAGTATTTTTGTTATTATTAAAATCAGCAAATGCGACAAAACCAATCCTTATACCGTTTACTTCAGCAAAACTGACCTTTTCTTGATCGGCAGCACTCTTATTGGCGCCACTGACAGCCAATGGCTTCAAGGCGGCCCAATTATCAATTGTCGCATTCGTCGCATCTACGCCTTTGTCTCCCATATGATTATTGGCCAGATTGACCATGTTACAACCAGCGCCAGACTGCAAATCAGTCGCAAATTTAGTCGGTGCGTTAAATGACGGATATCCACTAATTCCGTAATTCTCGCCCGATACCAAACCTTCTTGGTTACAAAAAACCAGGTCCGCATTCTGATAACTATGCCTGATGTTTTGGAAAAATTTTGCAAAATTATATTCATTGCCGTTTTTTGCGTTCGCAATAATCGTATCATGGGCTAACATATCACCCATGGCGGCCATATGGAGTTTGCCACTTTTATTAACCTGCGCTGGAACCTGAGCTGAGTCTAGCGGCTTTTTAATAACAAAAGGGTTAACTGATGATATAAAAAAATATACCCCAACGGTTATTAATGCCGCTAAAATGACCAATATTATTGATAGTTTGATGATATTTTTTTTGTGAGTCGGTTGTTTTCCGTATCTTTTTATTATCATACCTAACATTATACCAAAAAAACGGCCATATTACTTGTGTTTACAATCAGCGCGTGCGATAATATGAACATTAAGTATTATCAAGGGGGGGCCAGATGGCAACTGCAAAAAAACGATCAACTAAAAAAGCACCACAGATGGAATCTTTTAAGGTCAGCAAGAACCCATCTCCTTTCATGACAATGAAAATAACCAAACAGACTGTCTATTGGACAATCCTGCTAGGTTTGATTCTAGGTCTAGGCATCTGGGTATTGAACATCCAGATTGACACCATCCGCGCGCTAGACGTTATCAACGCTATTTAATTCAGTTACTAATCAAAAAGCCCCCGTGATGGGGCTTTTTTAGATATTAAATTACTCTTACTTTTCGCTTTTAATCCTCAGAAACTCATTGTTTCCTTCAACCGTTTTACTTAGCATCTTGTATGCTTCGTAGGCGCCCTGTAATGACTTAACTCTAAGACTATTCATACTGGCAGTATTGTTATAAAAATCTTTAATTACAACTAATAGATTTGCGCTACCATCCTCGCCCTTATTATCAAACATACTCCCAGCAACACTAACAGTACCAACATTTTTTAGTGAGTAATGTATAAATTTATCACCAAATGCACCAGACCTTTTAATTATTCTCTTGTCAGTAATACAAAAGAATGTATTTTTAGAGTTTAGGAAATTAACTATAAAGTATGCAGCCAGAAGTATTATCCAGATTGGGATTAAAATTAACAAAACATCATTAACTACATTAATTTGACCTTTCCCATAATTAGCTCCATACCAAATACCGCCACCGCCAACACCAAAGAATGCGCCTAATAATATCATCGAGGTCATAAACGGAATTAATCCCTTCATGATATTAGCGCCGACGTTCACATTACCGCTCCATTGTATTTTTTCTTGTTCTTGTAAAATTAATTTGAATTTTTCGTTAAACATCTAGACTTACCCTCGTTTAATTTTTCTTATGATTTATTTTAGCATAATCACATAGTATTAACTAGAAGACGCCTTCAAAAGAAAGCGTCTTGTTAGTAGTAACCCTATGATTACATTCGAATTTCGGCGTCGACACCAGCTGGCAATGATAGATTTTGCAAGCTATCAATTGTCTTTGGAGTAGCGTCAGTAATATCGATTAGGCGTTTGTGTACACGCATCTCGAACGCTTCACCACCCTGTTTGTAGACATGTGGTGATTTGACGACAGTAAATGTGCTCCGGCGCGTAGGCAGTGGCACTGGACCGGCGATACTAGCGCCAGTTCGGATTGCTGTGTCGATAATTTGTTTTGCTGATTGATCAATAACCTTATGATCATAGGCTTTTAGGCGAATACGAATTCGCAGGGCTGCTTCTTGTTTGTCTGCCATTTAAGGCTCCTTTTGGTTGTATATCGTAACCTTGATGATAGACCAGTTTTGTTCTGCTACTAACAAGTTGTCGATATGATTAAAATTGTTTTATATCTTCATTATATCACTTATGACTTTATTTTGCAATGAAAGAAGGGCTGTCGTAAACGACAGCCCGCAAGTTGTAAGATTACAACTTGTTTGTTACGTGATTTTAGGCAAAGCTTTTGTAAGGTATATGACGCCCCCTAAAATGCAAGGATGCTCTGTGCTGTGACCGACGAAATTCTTCGTCTAATTTTTATTTCCGTTCCATCCTTGCAATAATCTGCTTTGGATCTCTGTCTGCCGCTTCGATATTCTTTGCCATCATAATTGCCAACTCGTTCATCTCGGCTAGCGACATATTCTTCTTTGATTTCTTACTCAAAGAAATCACCTCCTAAAAATTATTGTAAATCTACAAATGAACTATCACTATAACACCTATACTGTAACATCTAACAAATAACTGGTCAATCAAAAACCCCGCCATAACGACGGGGTTTTTGTTAATTAGAATCTAATTATTTTACGATTTTGGTTACAACACCGGCACCAACAGTTTTGCCACCTTCGCGGATTGCGAAGTTTAGGCCTTGTTCCATAGCGATTGGAGCAAGTAATTTAACTTTGAATGTCAATGTGTCGCCAGGGATAACCAATTCTTTGTCAGCTGGTAATTCAACTTCACCAGTAACATCCGTTGTCCGGAAGTAGAATTGTGGTTTGTAACCCTTGCTAAATGGAGTATGACGTCCACCTTCTTCTTTTTTCAAGATATAAACTTCAGCGTCAAACTCTGTGTGTGGAGTTAGGCTGCCTGGTTTTACTACAACTTGACCGCGTTCGATTTGTTCGCGTTCAATACCACGCAGCAAGATACCAGCGTTGTCGCCTGCTTGACCTTGGTTTAGGTTCTTTTTGAAAGCTTCGATGCCAGTAACAACTGATGTCTGAGTGGCACGGATACCGACAATTTCAACTGGATCGTTGATTTTGACGATACCTTGTTCAATACGACCGGTAGCAACTGTTCCACGGCCTTTGATTGAGAAAACATCCTCAATTGGCATTAGGAAAGGTTTGTCTAGGTCACGAACTGGTTCTGGGACGTAGCTGTCTAGCGCGTCAACTAGTTCCATGATTGAATCTTCGGCTTCCTTGTCACCTTCTAGTGCCTTTGTAGCAGAACCTTTGATGATTGGAGCGTCTTCGTCAAAGCCGTTTTTAGCCAATAGTTCACGAATATCCATTTCAACTAATTCAACTAGTTCTGGGTCAGCCAAGTCCATTTTGTTTAGGTAGACCAAAATCTTTGGGACACCAACTTGTTTTGCCAACAATACGTGTTCACGAGTTTGTGGCAATGGACCATCGTTTGCAGCAACCACTAGGATTGCGCCGTCGATTTGTGCAGCACCTGTGATCATGTTTTTAACATAGTCAGCGTGTCCTGGCATGTCAACGTGTGCGTAGTGGCGTTTTTCTGATTCATACTCTTGGTGAGATGAAGCAATAGTAATACCACGAGCGCGCTCTTCTGGAGCGTTGTCAATCATCGCATAGTCAACTTTTTTGTTAACTGCGCTTGGTAGACGTTTTGCAAGTACAGATGTAATTGCTGAGGTTAATGTTGTTTTACCGTGGTCAACGTGGCCCATAGTACCGACGTTAACATGTGGTTTGGTTCGATCGAAATCTGCCATTTTGTTAGTTCTCCTTATTGATTAAATTTTTGCATAAAGATGATACCACCTTACAGCGTATGCTTGTCATTATACAGGGTGAACTGTATAACGACAAGGGTTTTATCTATTATTTGCTAGATCGTTTTGTAATGATCTCTTGAGCAACATTTGGTGGTACTTCCTCGTATTGCGCCAATTCCATCGTGCTGGCTGCACGACCTTGGCTCATAGAACGAATATCACCGGTATAGCCGAACATATTAGCTAGTGGCACCGCAGCGATGACCAATTTGGCACCGGCGCTCAGGTCTTCCATAGCTTCAATTCGTCCACGACGACCGTTAAGGTCTCCGATTACGTCACCCATGAATTCTTCAGGGGTTGTAACTTCAACGTGCATAACAGGTTCCAAAATGATTGGTTTAGCCTGTTTGATACCTTCACGGGTTGCTAGTGCACCAGCCAGTTTAAAGGCCAATTCACTGGAGTCAACATCGTGATAACTACCGTCGTATAGTGTCGCTTTGACGTCTACAACTGGGTAACCGGCAATAACACCGCCTTCCAATGTTTCACGAATACCAGCTTCAACAGGTTTGCGGTATTCTTGAGGAACAACGCCACCTTTGATAGCATCAATGAATTCAAAGCCTTTACCTGGTTCGTTCGGTTCAAATTTGATCCAAACATCACCATATTGACCACGACCACCAGATTGTTTGGCGTGTTTACCTTGGACATCAGATGTGCCTTTGATAGATTCACGGAACGCAACTTGTGGTTCACCAATGTTCGCTTCAACCTTGAATTCGCGCTTCATACGGTCGATTAGAATATCTAGGTGCAACTCACCCATTCCTGACATGATCGTTTGACCAGTGTCGTCATCTGTGTGGATGCGGAAAGTTGGGTCTTCTTCGGCCAATCGTTGCAGGGCGATACCCATTTTTTCTTGGTCAGATTTAGTCTTTGGCTCAACTGCAATAGATACAGGTGGGTCTGGGAAAGTAATTGACTCTAGTGTAATTGGATGTGCAATATCCGATAACGTATGACCTGTAAATGTGTCTTTTAGGCCCACAACAGCGGCAATATCGCCAGCTTCAATGAAATCGATGTCTTCGCGCTTGTCAGCGTGCATACGGACGATACGGCCGATACGTTCTTTGTCACCAGTTGTGGTGTTGATAACGTATGAACCGGCTTCCATTTTACCACTGTAAACACGGACGAAAATCAATCGGCCAACAAATGGGTCGGTTGCGATTTTGAATGCTAGACCTGCCAAAGGCTCTTTGACATCTGGTTTTCGTTCAATTTCGTCGCCAGTTTTAGGGTTTTTGCCCCAAACACCGCCAACATCGATTGGAGATGGTAGGTAATCAACTGCTAGGTCCAAAACCTTTTCAACCATAACACCGCGGCCATCGCCACCTGTTACTAGATAGAAATCACCAGCCAAAACGCGTTTACGTAGTGCTGATTTTAGTTCTGGAATCGTAATTGATTCTTCACCTTTTTCCAAGAATCGTTCAAATAACTCGTCATCGGCTTCAACGGCTGCTTCAATCAATAGACTGCGAGCATTCTTTGACTTTTCTAGCATATCGGCTGGGATTTCACCAACGACTAGTTGATGATCTGTAAAATCGGTATAGGTGTAAGATTTCATTTCAACTAGGTCGACAACACCGTTAATCTCCTTTTCAAAGCCAATTGGCAAGTGAATTGGTAATGCGTTTTTAGTCAAACGACGATGAATTGAATCTAGCGATTTGTAAAAATCGCCACCGATTTGGTTGATTTTGTTAATAAAACAGATACGAGGCACATGATATTTGTTAGCTTGACGCCAAACAGTCTCAGATTGAGCCTCTACACCCATTTTGCCGTCAAACACTGTTACAGCGCCGTCTAGGACGCGTAGTGAGCGTTCTACTTCGGCTGTAAAGTCGATGTGACCAGGGGTATCGATGATATTAATCTTGCAATCTTTCCAAAAAGCGGTAACAGCGGCCGATGTAATCGTAATACCGCGTTCACGTTCTTGTTCCATCCAGTCAGTTGTGGTTGCACCTTCGTGAACCAAACCGATTTTGTGCGACAAACCTGTGCGATACAAAATCGCCTCTGTTGTGGTGGTTTTACCAGCGTCAATATGGGCAATAATACCGATATTACGCAGTTTTTCTAATGCAAAATGTTTTTCTGCCATAGATTTATACTCCTAAATTTTAATATATTTTTAGTGTTAAGCGCGAGCAAAGTGTGCAAAGGCACGGTTTGCTTCGGCCATACGATGTGTATCTTCTTTTTTCTTGAATGCGCCACCAGTTTCGTTGCAGGCGTCAATGATTTCCATCGCTAGGCGATTAGAATATGACAAACCTTTGCGTAGACGCGCACATTTAACTAGCCAGCTGAAGGCAAAGTGTAATTGGCGGTGTCCCTGGATTGGGAATGGAATTTGATAGTTAGCACCACCAACACGACGAGATTTAACCTCGAACGCTGGAGATACGTTTTTCAAAGCTTTTTCGAATACTTCTAGTGGGTTTTCACTGTTCAATTTCTTTGCAGCGATTTCTAGCGCGTCATAAACAGCTCGTTCTGCTAGCAATTTCTTGCCATTTAGCATAGATTTGTTGATTAGGCGTTGAACCATAACACTTTGGTATTTGCGATCAGGATTGATTTTGCGTTGTAGGGATACAGTAGTTTTACGTGGCATTATTTACTCTCTTTCTTGGCACCGTATTTAGAACGGCCTTGTTGGCGTTTTGCAACACCTTGCAGGTCTAATGCGCCACGGACAATGTGATAACGAACACCTGGAAGATCGGGCACACGACCACCACGAACTAGCACGACGGCATGTTCTTGTAGGTTGTGACCTTCGCCACCGATATAAGCCCAAACTTCTTGTTGGTTAGTTAGACGAACACGGGCAACTTTACGTAGCGCCGAGTTAGGCTTTTTAGGTGTTTTTGTAGTAACACGAATACATACACCGCGTTTTAGGGGTGCATTTTGCTCGTAATAACGAGTTTTTAGTGCGTTGTGAATCTTGCCCAGCGCAGGACATTTTGACTTTTTTAGGGCCGTCTTGCGGGGTTTGCGCACCAATTGATTAATTGTTGGCATATTTTAAAAATCTCCGATTTTTAGCTATTAGAATTTGGCTACTAGCTATTGGCATAGGTATCAGACATGGCAATTTGCCATATTCCAATAGCCATATTCCGATAGCCATATTTTACGATTTGGATTCAGCATTTCCTCATCGTGTCATCCTGGTCGACGATAACAGATACGTACACATTCAATTTATCTGTTAACCCGACAAGTGTAAACTCATCGATGATTATAACAAAAACCCTCATAAATAGCAACCGCCCCAACAACCCTTGCAAGGTCCGTCCTTGCATTTTAGAGTTTTATGTTATAAAGTATTGACTTTTCATCGTGTTTATGCTAGTATAGGAATATCAATCACCTTAGGTTAACCCCTAGCGTGAGAGGTGGATCATTTACAAATCAGATTATTACAGTGCGCATCTAAATCTTTATCTTAAAATAACTATATTTAGTAGATACGACTACCATATTCCCAAGACAACGGTCAGTCAACC
This sequence comes from Candidatus Saccharimonadota bacterium, assembly GCA_037129535.1. Taxonomy (GTDB): domain Bacteria; phylum Patescibacteriota; class Saccharimonadia; order Saccharimonadales; family Saccharimonadaceae; genus UBA1547. The sequence continues at coordinate 34,926 of JBAXUT010000002.1, forward strand.
ATAAGGCTGGTCGACCGTTGTCTTGGATTAGCTTTCCAAACAATTTGCTGGGGGGCAATTAAATAATGGGGGTTTTGCTATGTCTGTGTGTTTTAAAGAGAAAGATATTGAATCAAATAAAGAGAATCTAAGGACAGAAATGTTAGAATTATTACGTACGCATGAGAAATGTGATTCTAGCTCGGATGACCGAGAATCTGCACTCACGGCAATCGAAAAGTTGCTAGCAGACTGGTCAGAACGCGAGTATTACTTGCGTCTAATCATGTGGGAAGACTATATCGGAGCTTTCAATAATTATTTATTGGGGCATGGTTTGGAATTAAATGGTATGAAAATTCGGTAACATTAAGCCGCCCCCAAGCGACTCAATACACAATGTGCCTTATTGACCTATTCATTAGTTTGAATAGATTTTATTGATGCGCACTAACCACCCTACCATTCACTATAAGTGGACGGTAGGGTTTTGTAATAATCTGATTTGACACAAAACAAAAACCCTCCTTAGACGGAGGGTTTTTGTTTGTCTAGTTGAATTAGACTGCTAGTTCGATATTTTCAGCAATCTCTTGTTCGATTTCGCTGATATCGTCAATGTGCGCGTAATCTTTGGCGCCGGTTCCGACTGGAATCTTGCGGCCAATGATGACGTTTTCTTTCAAACCGTTCAATCGGTCAATTCGTCCACTGATAGCTGCATTGATCAATACACGAGTTGTGTCTTGGAACGATGCGGCTGACAGGAAGCTGTCTGACCAGATAGAAACTTTGGTAATACCTAGCAACAATTGAGTGTAGCCTACCAATTCTTTGCCTTCGGCTGCCAATTTGGCGTTAGCCTCGACAACTAATGCTTTGGATACGATGTCACCAGTAACGAATATACCGTCACCTGGGTCTTCGATCTGAACACGGCTGAACATCTGGCGGACGATGATCTCAAGGTGCTTGTCGGCGACATCTTGACCCTGTGCTGCGTAGATACGCAATACTTCGTTGATGATGTAGCGTTGAGTCGCCTCGGTACCCTTTAGGCGCATCAAATCGTGTAGACTTAGTGAACCAAACGTCAACCTGTCACCTGCTGTGACTTTATCGCCGGCTTTGACGACTAATTGCATTGTTCCAGGGACTTCGTAACGGACTGGACTGCCAGCGTTTGCAGCGATGACCAGGTGGCCTTTTACTACTTCAACAACGCCGTCAAATGGTGCAGTTAGTGGCTTAGATTCACTTTCGCCAGTTGCTAACACATCGCCAACTTTGACATTGCTGCCAGATTTGACAACGGCTGTGCGGCCTTCCATAGCGATTCGTTCGGTATGACCAGCTTCTGGAGTAACCTGAACAATGTATTTTTTGCCATCTTCCCAGACATCCACTGTGCCTGTAACTGTCGTAATAGTTGCCTGACCTTTAGGTGTACGAGCTTCGAATAACTCTTCAACGCGTGGAAGACCTTGTGTGATGTCTCCACCAGCTTCACCACCCTTATGGAAGGTTTTCAATGTCAACTGTGTACCAGGCTCACCGACAGATTGAGCAGCGATAACGCCAACTGGCTGCGCCTTATCAACAAGGTGACCTGTAGACATATCAATACCATAGCTCTTACGAGGGATGCCCAGTAGGTTTTTGGTTGATAATACAGATTGGATTTTGACAGATTCGATTTTTTCATCGGCTTCAATTGCTAGTGCAATGTCGCGAGTGATTAATTCGTCCGCTTTGATATAACCCTTTACTTCTTCGGCAGTATAACGACCAATTAATCGGTTTGCAAATGCAATCATAGTGATTTCCGATTCGCTACGGCAAATTGCAAAACCTTCATCTTCGGCTTCAGTATCTTCGACAGTAAACACATCTTGAGATACATCAACTAGACGACGAGTTAGATAGCCTGCATCGGCAGTCTTTAGCGCCGTATCAATAGAACCTTTGCGGGCACCACGAGTAGCGACGAATTGTTCTAGTGAACTTAGACCATCCTTATAGTTTGAGCGAATAGCTAGCTCTATTTCACGGTTGTTTGAATCCACCATGATACCGATCATTGCTGACGCCCATTTAACGTTACTGATATCGCCACGAGCACCAGAGTTGACCATCACACTAACACTAGTGTCCATATCTTTCATTCGTTCGTTCAAGAAATCAACAATCTTACGGTCAACACCACGCCATGCAGCAATTGTCAGATTGTAGCGTTCGTCTTCAGTAATTAAACCTTGGTTAAACTGCTCTGATATCAAAGCCGTATTTTTATCTCCACTTTTCACAAACTCGTGAGTTTCAGGGAATTGAACGTAATCATCCTTACTGGTAGATACTGCGGCTATTGTAGCAAATCGGAATGCCAGACCTTTCATCTTGTCGGCTGTAGATGCAGTTGCCTGCGCGCCATAATCATTGAAAATCTTTGCCAACACCTTTTTAAGTTGTTTTTTGGTCTGGATAGAGTTGTCGTATGGGAATTCTTCCGGCAAAATATCGTTAAAGAATACACGCCCAAGTGTTGTCTCGCGCATTTCGCCTCGGTAATGAACACGAATTGGGCTTTGCAGTTGCAAGTGGCCATCATCGTATGCCATTTCGGCTTCATAGATAGAGCTATAGGCCTTGACTTCTTTTGTCTTGGCACTAGGCTTGTCATAAGTCAAGTAATAGTTACCCAGGACAATATCTTGGCCAATACTTAGCACAGGAGCACCATCAGCAGGTTTTAGCAAGTTATTAGCAGCGCTCATCAGTTCACGAGCCTCACGTTGCGCATCCTTGGACAACGGCAAGTGGACTGCCATCTGGTCACCGTCATAGTCAGCGTTAAAGCCGTTTGCAACAAGTGGATGTAGTTGAATTGCTTTACCTTCAACCAACACTGGTTGGAAAGATTGAATAGACAATCTGTGTAGTGATGGAGCACGGTTTAGTAATACATATTTACCTTCGATAACTGCGTCCAGTGCGTCCCATACCAATGTATCGCCAGATTCAATCAGACGCGTCGCGCTACGAATATTGTAGGCGTGATCACCACGGATTAACCAGCTGATAATAAATGGTTTGAACAGTTCTAGCGCCATTTGTTTTGGCAGACCACATTCGTTGATTTTCAATTTTGGTCCAATAACGATTACTGAACGGCCAGAGTAGTCAACGCGCTTACCCAATAGGTTTTGGCGGAAACGACCTTGTTTACCTTTTAGCATATCGCTGATTGATTTTAGACGGCGACGGCCACCAGTTGCATTAACTGCACGGTTACCTTTGGCTGCGTTATTGTCGATCAATGCATCAACGGCTTCTTGTAACATACGCATTTCATTGCGGCGAATAACTTCGGGCGCGTTCAATGCAATCAATTTTTTCAATCGGTTATTACGGTTAATAACGCGGCGATATAGGTCATTTAGATCCGAAGTTGCAAATCGTCCACCAGCTAATACGACCATTGGGCGTAGATCTGGAGGAATAACAGGCAATATGGTCATAGCTAGGCTGTTTGGTTTAATACCAGCAGCTTGCATACCTTCTAGCATCTTTAGGCGTTTAAGCAATTTCTTTTCACGTTGACCTTTGGCACCAGCGACTTCTTCAGACAGCGTGGCAATTAACTCAGACAAGTTAATCTCATCTAGCAACGCCTTTAGGGCTGTGCCGCCCATACTGACTTCGGCCAATTCTTCGTATTCTTCTGGCAAGTTGCGGAAGTCAACTTCGTTGATCATCGCACTTTTTACTAGGCTTTCTAGTTGGGATTTTTTAGCCAAGTAGCGTTCGTTTAACTCTTCAATCTCGGCAGACTGAGCCGTAGCCAATGCTTTAACGTCAGCACCTTCGGCCCCAGCTTCAGCTTCATAACGCATTTTGATAGCCATTCGACCGGCTTCGGTTTCAGCTTCCAAATCTGCTAGGTATTGGTCGCGCTTGACTTCATCTACCTTCAAAATAACGTATGTCGCAAAATATGCGATACGCTCTAGGTTTCGGACAGTAATGCCCAGCAACAAGCTCATCGCGCTAGGAGTGCCACGTAGGAACCAAATGTGTGCAACAGGCGCTGCCAACGTAATGTGGCCCATTCGTTCGCGACGAACGATAGATTTGGTAACCATATCGCCGTTTTTGTCGACTGATGCTTCGCGTGATCGAACACCTTTTAGTTTGTTATCGTGTGGGTTGATATCTTTTACTGGTCCAAAGATTTTTTCACAGAACAGACCGTCACGTTCAGGTTTTTGAGTGCGATAGTTAATCGTTTCAGGCTTTGTGACTTCACCATTACTCCATTTCAGAATATCTTCGGGACTAGCAACCGTTAAACGAATTGCATTAAAGTCAGCGATTCCGGTGTTTGCAGTTATTCTTGGCATATTACGCCTCCTCCTCTACGTCGTCTATTGTTTTGATATCAAACCCATCCATATCTTCATCATCGATTGAAATTTCTTGAATTTCAGGGATTTCTTCTTCGGGCATTGCAACTACTTCGCTGCGGCCGCTGGTTACTTGGCCAGCATCAATTATTGCTTCTGCTTCTTCGTCTAACAAGTCAACTTTTAGACCCAAGCCTTGAAGTTCTTTGACTAACACGTTGAATGATTCAGGTAATTTTGGACCAACGATTGCTTCATCTTTGATGATTGATTCGTAAGCTTTTGCACGTCCGTAAACATCGTCAGATTTGATTGTGATCATTTCCTGCAATGTTGCGGCTGCACCGTAGGCTTCTAGTGCCCAGACTTCCATTTCTCCGAAGCGCTGACCACCGTTTTGGGCTTTACCACCCAATGGCTGTTGAGTAACCATAGTGTATGGACCAGTTGAGCGAGCGTGAATCTTGTCGCTAACCATGTGATGTAGCTTGATCATATGCATTACGCCGACCGTTGTATGCTCTTCAAATGCTTGTCCGTCGCGACCGTCAAATAGTTGGAATTTACCATTGCGGGCAAAACCGGCTTTTTCTAGCTGATCGCTGATTATACTGTCTGGCACACCGTTAAATGGAGGTGTGGCAACTCTGTAACCTAATGCGCGTGCAGCCATACCAAGGTGAGTTTCAAACAACTGACCGATGTTCATACGAGATGGCACACCGAGTGGGTTTAAGACTACATCTATAGGTGTTCCGTCTGCCATAAACGGCATATCTTCGACAGGTAAGATCTTGGCGACAACACCCTTGTTACCATGACGTCCAGCCAATTTGTCGCCTACGCTGATTTTTCGGAATTGAGCAACAAAGATTTGAACCTGCATCAATACGCCAGCTTTTAATTCATTGCCGTTTTCGCGGCTAAATACCTTGACGCCGACAACTTTACCGCCGCTGGCACTATTCATACGCAGCGATGTATCACGAACATCTTTGGCTTTTTCACCAAAGATTGCACGTAGCAATCGTTCTTCGCTAGAAAGCTCTTGTTCGCCTTTTGGAGTAATTTTACCAACCAATACGTCGCCAGATTTAACCTCTGATCCGACTTGGACAATACCATCAATATCTAGGTGGCGCAAAGATTCTTCACTAACATTTGGAATATCTCGAGTTACAATTTCATTACCCAATTTGGTTTCGCGGACTTCGACTGTGAAATCTTTGATATTAATACTGGTCAATGTGTCATCACTGACAACACGTTGTGACAGAACGATAGCATCGTCCATATTGTATCCACCCCATGGCATAAATGCGACCAATAAATCAGAACCCAGTGACAACTCGCCATTAGCGACTGATGCGCCTTCGATTAATATATCGCCTTTTTTGACCATCTGACCACGAACAACGCGGACTTTTTGGTTGATACAGCGGTCATCATTGCTTTTACCAAAATGTGTTGGCTTGTAAGACTTGACGCCGTCTTTGTATTTAATTTGAATTTCATCAGCATCAGACTTGATAACCTCGCCGTCTGCTAGCGCTGTGACTAATTGGCTAGTATTTTTGGCCAATTCAGACTCAATGCCAGTCCCGACAACAGGAGCGGATGGTGTCAATAAAGGCACGGCTTGTTTTTGCATGGCCGAACCAGTTAATGAGCGGTCAACACGGTTTTTCTCGATAAATGGAATCAAACCTGCAGATACACCCAAGATTTGCTTGTTGGCTGCATCGATATAGGTAACGATAGATGAATCAACTTGTTCTGGCAAAATACCGTTTCGAGCGCTGACGCGGTCTTCGGCAAATGTGCGGTCATCATTAAGCTTGACGCTAGCGTCGGCAATAACTTCAGTGCTTTCTTGTGTTGAATCCAGGTAGACAATCTTGTCAGTAACCTTGCCGTTTTCAACCTTCAGATAAGGAGTCTCAATAAATCCGTATTCGTTGACACGGGCATAAGATGCTAAGTTTAACACCAGACCGACATTGGCGCCTTCTGGAGTCTCAACTACACAGATACGACCATAATGAGTTGGGTGCGCGTCACGAACATCAAATCCGGCACGTTCGCGCGACAAGCCACCTGGCCCCATCGAGCTTAGACGTCGTTTGTGTGACAATTCTGATAGTGGATTACAATCATCCATCAATTGTGACAATTGGCTGCTGGCAAAGAATTCGCGAACAGCTGCAACAACTGGACGGGCATTAATTAACTGAGACGGAGTGATGTTTTCGATATCGCTAACACTCATTCGGTCCATAGCGTTACGTTGCATACGCAACATACCTACGCGGAACTGGCGAGAAACTAATTCACCGACCAATTTAATGCGGCGGTTTGCTAGTGAGTCAATATCATCGGCTCGTTCTTGAGTATTATTCAATCGGATAACTTCGCTGACGATAGCAACAAGGTCATTTAGCTGGAATACGCGGTTTTCGGTTGTATTAGGCAATTTCATACCTAGGCGCTGGTTCAATTTGTAACGACCAACTCGGCTGTAGTCAAATCGTTTAAAATCAAAGAACATTTTCTCGATCATTGAACGAGCGTTATCTACAGTCGCCAAGTCACCCGGACGAATACGTCGGTAAACTTCGATTAGGGCTTCGTTTGAACCCCTAGCTGCGTCTTTTTCTAATGTTGCATCGATGTATTTAACTTCACCGGTATCAACCTTTTCAAATAAACTTTTGATTTCAGATGTTTTGCTGTAACCGAGTGCGCGGAATAAAGTCGTAATTGGCATTTTACGACGACGGTCGATTTTGACATACAATGCACCGCTGGCAGCGGTTTCAATCTCTAGCCATACGCCACGGCCAGGGATTAATTTTGCACCATAATAATTTTTGGTGGCAGTTTTTTCTGTTGTAAAGAATACACCAGCACTACGTGTCAATTGAGAGACAACAACACGTTCAGTCCCATTAACAATGAAAGTTCCGCGGTCGGTCATCCATGGATAATCACCCAGGTAGATCTGTTGGTTTTTGACTTCGCCTGTAACTTTGTTGGTCAATTCAACATCAACGTGCAATGGCGCATCAAATGTCAGATTGTTTTCTTTGGCGTCTTTTTCGCTAGTCTTTGGTTCCTGGAACTCATATTTATTAAATCGCAGTGATAGTTTTTGTCCGGTGTAATCATCGATTGGGTTTAGTTCTGAAAAGATTTCAGACAGGCCCGTTTCGACGAATTCACGCCAGCTATCGCGCTGATGTGCTATTAAGTTTGGTAATGCTACAGCGATGTCGTCTTTTGTAAAAAAGACTCGTTTCGCGCTATCAGATTTGGTTTTTACCATAAGGTGATGCTACTCCTTAAGAGTTTGGATTTAGTATTAGTTATTTTTGCCTTCGCTGGGCAGCGAATAGCAAGGGGTTTCTTTGGCGCCGAAGATTCCCTTAACTGTGGTGATCTATCTGTATGGTGCCATCCACACAAAAAGACATAGGTAACCACAGCTACACTACTTCTTGTCACCTATTGTGCCCGACGCCGCCCCAATAGTCAATACCTTTTCGCCCCATTTTTTATTTCCAAGGTTCGACCTTGGAAATAAAATTTTATGGTGTAATAATCTTGACGTTTGGTGGTGGTTGTTATATCTTTATGGCATCACTCAAAAATTGCGAGTGAAGTTTATTTACAAATCAGACTATTACAGCGCATAACCAACGCTCACCTCTGTCCATCGGGCAGTTTTATATAGATTTAATACCTTTTTAAATGCATTAAAAATATAGACAGAACGACCCTAATGGGACAAAGGAGGAATTGATATGAAAGATGATTTCAAAGACAAAGAATATATGTTGAAAGGCGACCATCAACAAGAATTAGCACTAGAAATTCGAGCGATAGCAGAATCTATAGAGAGCCATGAAAAAGGCGTCGTTCGCCTAAACGCGGCTCAGTATCGCACTATCAAAAACAAGTTAGACGCAATCCGCGAAGCTTACGAAGACGCTGTGGCTTATTCCTATGCATATCTTAATGAAAAAGAAACGGAAGGTCGGTGAAAAAGATGTTACCAATTAATTTTGAGATACTAACCGATGGCGGTTATGGCCGAAATGTTAAACCTCGCAGAAAGCCACGCAAATGGCAATGGGTCGTGGTGGATTTCATATCCGTCTTGTTCTTTGCAACAAGCTCAATCATTAGTGTAGCCCTGCTAGGCTGGCTAATGACCGCGGCTCTTGTAAGTTTGGCTGGCATAATTGGAATCATTAATTGGTTCAATCCAAAGCATGAGATTGTCAGCAAAAAGATACTATTGGCAACAATAGTGTATTCACTGCTGGTTATCGGCGCAATCGCCCTGAAAGGTTAAATACCAAATACAGTAGCGGCTGGTTATGCGCTATTGTAATAGTCTGATTTGAAATACCGCGCATTAACAAATCGGTTTATTACAGCGCATATTGATGATTTGCGACTGAAAAATATGAAAACGGGAGTTGATTTAAATGAAAATTGAAGATCTTCGCAATAAAATAAAAGAGGATCAATTGGAAGGCTTGACGCTAGAAGAAAGATTCGAAGCCATCGGCGAATTAGCAGGGCTCGACATCAATGACATCGAAAAACTCAAATGTGCGATGGAGACGACGCGTCTTTGCATAATAACCACCTCGGACAAAGAGGCTGAGGAAGCTTGGATACAAGCCGCAACAAGCCCCGAATCTAGGACCAAGGGCCTGATTGATCGCTATAAAGCACAAGATGTAATGGTATACAGTATCCACAAGCCAGGCTTTATTCCCCCACGCTAACCATCGCTCTATTTTACCCGCCACCCAGGCCTACCGCGTCAATCCGACCGGTAGACTTGGGGCCAATGTGCGCTATTGTAATAATCCGATTTAAAAAATCCAAGAATCGCCCTATCGAATGATGGGGTTATTTACTTTTTATAGAGTTTGTGCTATAATAGATTTATGGATACTTTGAGTTTGATAAAAATTCAGTATATGTTCGTTGAAAGATTAGGTTAGAATACTCCCGTAACAGGGGCGGTTGTTGGTTGGTTCGGCTGAACCATCCAACTATCGCCCTTGGTTTTGCAACAAGCGCGATTTTTTCCAAAACAGCGCCGAAAGGCAATCACGAGGAGGATTAAAAATGCTATTAAATGAATTCGTAGTAAAAGAAGCCGTAAAAGAGATAGTCAGCTCATACGAAATCAATGAAGAAAACGTGGAAAAATTTGTCGACAGAGCAACAAAATTCTTTATGAAGAAACAGGAGTTAAAAATTGGCAAAGAGGACATGGAGTCTTTATCCGAGAAGGAAGATTACACGCCACCGTTTGACATCAATGATGTTAAAGCTGCTATAAGTTCCACCCTCGAACGAATTGAGGAAGAGATCGAATTAGAAGGTAGCATGGACGACATGCTCCATTATTATGTTAAATCGGAAGAAAAATTTGAAGATTTAATCAAATCGTTTACCTAATCTAAATTCTATCAACGAAAAGAGCCCAGCATTACGCTAGGCTCTTTTTCGTTGTTAAAATTTTACTATTTGTTTAATTCAACCAACCTATCAACAGTTTTTTCAGTCAACAACCGATTAGCGATGTCCTGGCGGACTTCGGGTTGTTCGAATTGTTTCAACGCCTCGGGGTTTTTTCCATATTGTTGGCGATACATGTTAACGTGAGCGTCTAGTTCATCAGTTGTGGCTTCGATTTTCTCGGCCTTGCTCAGTTCAGCTAATACCAAACCTGCCTGGACGCGTTTTTTGGCAACGGCAGCAACTTCGGTTTCTAGCCATTTTTCTTTCGATTCAAAGCCTTTGTTTTCTAGATATTGTTCTAATGACAAACCCTGGTACGTCAGACTGCTGACGAAATCTTGCTCGATTGATTTAGATTGGTCGGCGACTAAGATTTCGGGTACCGGCACGTGGCTAGAGGCAATTAATTGGGCGACTAAATCGTCTTTTAATTTGTCAGTCATTTCACGCTCTTTTTGAGCAATCAATTCACGTTTGATATCATCACGCAGTTCCACGATAGTTTTGAACGGACCGGCTTTGGCAGCTAGTTTATCGTCTAATTCTGGCAATTTAACTTCCTTGATAGATACAATTGTGGTTGTGAAAGTAACCTTGGTACCTTTTAACTCGGCCGAGCCGTAATCGGCCGGGAAAGTTAGCTCTAGGTCAAAAGTCTCGCCAGCCTTGTGCCCGACAATACCCTCTTCGAACCCTGGGATAAACTGATTAGAACCTAGAGTCAGTGGATAGTCATTGCCTGTGCCACCATCAAATGCCACGCCATCGCGTTTGCCGACGAAATTAATAACAGTTTCGTCACCCATTACAGCGACGCGCTTAACATCTTTTTTCTCGGCGAAACCTTTGCGCATTCGCTCAACAATCTCGTCAATTTCAGCATCGGTCACAACAATCTTCTCAGTTTTTACTTTGAGTTTTTTGTAATTACCCAGTTTAACTTTTGGTAATATATCAACTTCGGCGGTAAATTCTAACATCTCACCTGGAACCAGTTTTTTGATTTCAACCGCTGGGCGATCCAACGCACGTAACTCTTTTTCCATAAACGCTTCGGCAACAGATTTACTGATGGCATTGTTGATGGTTTCTTCCTGCAAAGTTATCGGATTGATATTTTTGGCAGCTACGGACGCAGGAGTTTTACCTTTACGAAATCCTGGCACTTTGACATCGCGGGCTAATTTGTTAACAGCGACCTGTTCGGCAATGGCTAGCGCTTCGGCGTCCAGGGTGATAGTTAATTCGACCCGAGTATCGGATATATTTTTGACGGATATTTTCATTATTTTTCCTTTATTAATTTAATTAGCTCTGTAAAGTTTACCTTGTGTTCGACGGATTTGGCAATGTTTTTAATGGTATAAATACCAGATTTGACTTCATCTTCACCGATAAACAGGATATATGGAACGTTTTTTTTCAGCGCAGTTTTCAATTGTTTATCAAATTTGCGATCAGACAAGTTTAGTTCTGTGTTGATACCTTCGGCTCGCAGGTCAGTAGCCAGCTGAATAGCCTCGCGCGCAACGTCGCCCATGGTAATCATAAAAACATCGGTTGTAGATTTGAATTTTGGCACCAGGTCGTGAGTTTGTAGGAAATTTTCCATAGTTGTGCCACCAGGGGCAAATCCAACTGCAGATATCGGCTCGACACCAAACATACCAACCAGGCCATCATAACGACCACCGCCAAACATTGAACGATTATTTTCAGGGTGAGTGTCACCAACTTCAAACACCATACCAGTGTAATAATCTAGGCCACGCATCAGGGTGGTATCAAATGTCAAGTTTTTAATATCAGCACGCTCTAGGATTGTAAACAGTTGCTGGACTTCACGGACAGCACTGCTTTCGCGGATTTCAACCGGCAGGTCGGCCATAGATTTAGCGGCTAATAATGCCTCAATTTTCTTCATACCTTCAGCTGAGTTTTCACCGAATATCTCGGCTGCCTGTTCAATAAAGTCAGAGTCGCTAACTTTGCCTTTGCGATCAAATAATTTGGTCATTGCTATAGCATCAGCTGCGTCTAGCGCTAAGTATTGCGCCATCATAAAATTAATCAGTTTGCGATTATTAACGCGGATGATGTAATCCTCGGGCTTAGCGCCGAATTTTTTCATTATAGCGTCAGACATCATAATGACCTCAGCTTCGGCCGATACGCCGTCATCGCCGAATATATCAACATTTAATTGCCAGAATTCTCGCTCACGGCCGCGTTGTGGGCGTTCATAGCGCATGAAATTGGCAATTGAGTATAATCGTGCAGGATAAGCCAATTCTTGGCGCCTGGCCGCTACCATACGACAGACGGTTGGAGTCATTTCGGGACGGATAGCGACTGTACGGCCGCCACGGTCGGTGAATGTATAAGTTTGTTCGTTGGCCAATTCGGCACCACTTTTAGCGGTGTAAATTTCCAGCGGTTCCAGAACTGGTGCACCGTATTCTTCGTAACCAAAAGATTCAGTGGCGCTGCGCCAGGTTGAAAAGATATAGTTTTGTAATTGTTTATCCTCGGGATAAAAATCCCGTGTGCCTTTGTATGGTTGTGATGATAAATTCGCCATGTTTATAGTCTCCACGATACAAATCATTACGATTTGAACCGTTCTCTCTGGTTAAAAACTTGCTTTTTGCACTCGACGTATCTATAGATATACCTCGTCCAAAGAAGACAAGTTTTATAACTCATAGATTTACGTCTCAAATCCCAACAATTTGCATTGTGAAGACTATATCAATATTTACATTTTTATCTGTTTAATGCAAGTGTTAGTCTCTGTTCTTTCTTTTGACAAAGAGCCAAAAAAATTTTATTTACAGTTTATTTTGTTGCATCCAAACATACATCGCGATACCGGCTGCCACGCCGACGTTGACTGATCGTGTCGAGCCGAATTGCTCTATCATGACTGTTTTTGATGCGGCCCGTTGCATCTGTTCGCTCAAGCCCGGGCCTTCGCCACCAAACACTAATACACAATTGGCTGGTAATTTAGTTTCGGATAATTTAACTGCACCTGGAACTATATCAACCGCGATAATCTCGCGAGACTCGGATTTCATTGCATCAACAAATTCATCAACCGTCGCGTGGTTGATAATATTCATATATCTGTCTGTCACCATCGCCCCACGGCGATTCCAATGACGGCGCCCAATAATATGTACTGCCCCGACATTAAAGGCATTGGCACAGCGAACAATCGTCCCGATATTAAAATCGTGCTGCCAATTCTCGATTGCGATATGTAATGGTACGCGGGTTTTGTCCAAATCTGCTTTTATCGCGTCCACCTTCCAATATCTGTATTTGTCGATAACATTAAATTTATCGCCATTGGCTAATAATTCTGGGTCATATTGATCCCCAGTTGGCCATGGTTTTGAATGTGGCGGAACGCCTATATCTGTTTTGTCCATAAAATCATTATATCTCAACAAAGAAAAAACCTCGGTATAAAAATACCGAGGTAATGAATTTTTCCGAGAAACCGTTTAGATTTCTCACCCCTTTTTTACTACTAACTACTATGGTTGGGCACACAATGCGTGCTTTCTCCTATCTCAAGCTGATTTTCACCAGCGAAATTAGTGGTTGGGTCAAGCTGCTGAGTTAATCACACTTTTTAGGAGCGCAACAGCTTGACCGCCGGAAGGTAGTATGGCCTTTATAAAAACTGACTTTCGCCAGTAATTACCAAATGGCTAGAGGCCGGCGTAGAACTTCAGCAGCCAGCATAGCCTATATAACGATAACACCGAGGTGCGATATTATCGTTTTGCAAACCTCACTTTTGATGAGGTCTGTAAACAGGTTTATGCAAATCCAGCGACTAGCCGATCGATAACGAAACGGCCAGTCATAGATGCTGAACTGCAAGACTTGCAGAAATAACATTTTGGTATACCTCGCATTGAGGTGACAATAATCCCCATAACTTTTAACTGTTGAACGCGCCGCAGAAAACTGTGGCTGGTGTTACTATTCAGTTTTAAAGTTTTAGTTTTAAAAGACAATTGTTAAATACAATACCATATGAACCACTAAGGAAGTTACGGGTTTATGCGACTAATCGCACCGACATGCACCTCACGGGTATGACTCATAAATGTTATTTCAAACTGCTTTTAGTTGACGGCCTGGAAAATTCAATTTAAAAACCAAACCGCCATCTACAATATGCTAAACCTCAATCAAAAAACGAGGTTTGAAAAATATTATACCTCAACGCTTCAAGTAACACAAGGGCTAATAAAAAACGACAATACCTGTATCTAACCAACACTACGCAACCAGCGCCCAATACCCAGCTTGCGGATGATAATAATTAACCATAGAAAAAAGACGGATAAAACCGTCTTTTTTCTATGGTACGCGAGAGAGGACTCGAACCTCCACACCTTGCGGCACTAGCTCCTAAGGCTAGCGTGTCTACCAATTCCACCACTCGCGCATAATTGATATGTCTGTATTATATCAAAAATGACCCCATTAGGCTATACCTTCGTATCTTGTTTATGCTACTATAAATATAGTTAATTCTTGGGGGAATATCGATGAGCAAAATCACACAATATCTGAACGAACATATTCTGGGCGAAGTCACCAGTAACAAATCTGTATTGGAACAATTCTCGCGCGACGGCAGCATATTAAATATCAAGCCTGAATTAGTTGTCAGCCCACGCACAACCAACGATATCCGCAAAGTTGCCCGATTCACCTGGCAACTAGCCGAAAAAGGCCACATAATGCCCATAACTGCCCGTGGTAGCGGCTCTGACCGCACAGGTGGTGCAATCGGCAAAGGTATCATCATCAATACCCTAGCCCATCTAAACAATATTATTTTTGTCAGCCTAAAAAACAAAAACCAGTTTATCCACGTCCAACCAGGGATAGTAATTGGTATGTTAAATGAAGTTCTAAAATCTCATGGTATGAATATCCCCGGCGACCTGCCATCTTATAGCACCGTCGGTGGTGTTGTCGCGAATAACCAAAGCGGTGTTGGCGACTACGTAACGCGCATGGAAGTTGTGCTGGCTAATGGTGATTTAATCGAAACTAGTCGAATATCCCGTCATGAACTGGACAAGAAAAAAGGCCTACAGACATTCGAAGGCGAAATCTACCGCAAAATCGACGGCATTATCGAAGATAACGAGAAATTAATAGCCGACCAAGCTAGCAATAACAAAACTTCCAACACTGGTTATTCAAGCATCTCTCGCGTCAAAGCCCGCGATGGATCTTTTGATCTGTCACCACTGATAATCGGCAGCCAAGGCACACTAGGTTTCATATCTGAAATCGTATTAAAAACCGAGTTTTACGGTGCTGATGAATCAATCGCTGTTATAACTTTCGAAAACGCCAGCGCAGCCCACACTGCAGCTGATACGATTACCCTATTAAAACCTAACCAATTAGATATAATTGATGGCCGAATATTTAGCAAAGCTGAAAGCGTAGGCAAACACTATGTATTTACAGATGACATGAAAACTGTCGGTGCCGTCATATATGTCAGTTTCAATGATTTTAACGATGGTGCTCGCCGCCACAAAATGAAACAAATCGTCAAAAAACTATCCAAAATCGACCCAACTGCCAACATATTTAACAGTAACGAATACCCAGCCGAAGAGCTATACACCATACGCGAAGTCAGCTCAGTAATATTACAACCCGAAACAGCTGACGAATCACTGCCACCACTGATTGACGGCGCATCCATACCAGCCGAACGCCGCACAGAATTCCTAACAGCACTAGACGAATTAGCGACTAAGCATCATACAACCTTACCTACTCAAATTGACTGGCTAACAGGAATAATAAATACACGCGATACGCTAAAGTTACATGTCATTAGCGACAAACAAAAAGTTTTCAAACTGATTGGTGATTACGCCGAATTAGTCGCCCGATTTGGCGGCAGCTTAACTGGCAACGCCGGCGAAGGCCGCACCAAAGCAACTGCAATCTATGCTCAATTAGACGACGAATTACTAGGTGTATACAAACAAATCCGTGAAGCATTCGACCCATTCGGCACCATGAACCCAGGCGTTAAACAGATTGCCGACCTAAAAACCCTAGTATCTCAAATGAACCCAGATTACAGCTTGGCTGATTTTGCTAAATATTCACCACGAATTTAAGTAGATTTTAGATTATAGTATTAATCTCAAATAAAAGAGGCTGCCAAAAGACAGTCTTTTTTATTTGGTACGCGCGAGAAGAGTCGGTCACGATAATTCGCTTCCAGCGAATTTCTCGACCCCGCCTCAGTTGGTGACAACAAGTTGTCATCCAGCTTCCGGCCTTGCGAACTGCAGACTTGCAGTTCTCACTTCCAAACCCGGGTGGAAGTTCGAATCTGCTCACAGCAATTACCAAATAAATAAGACTACCGGAAGGTAATCTTATTTATTTGGTACGCGCGAGAAGAGTCGAACTTCCACACCCGCGAGGGCACTAGAACCTGAATCTAGCGTGTCTACCATTCCACCACGCGCGCATATATTAAAGGATATCATAAAATATCAAAAATAGCGGCTTTAAAACCGCTATTTTCTTCGGTAAAAAGCGAGGGACGCGGTTCCGTAACTACGATTGTCCACCACAACAATTCCATCAACGGGCGGCACCTCACCAGTACCTGGGTATGATAATACCATAAGCCCATTCGGTTTCAATAGACCCCCTAGGCGAGCAACTGTGGATAACTGTAGATTATTATAGGGTGGGTCAGCAAAAATAATGTTGTAAGAACTACCTTGATTTTTATCAATCCAGGTGCTAACACCCATATTAAATGTTGTAGTTTTATCATCAATGCCTAGCGCAGCAATATTCTCAGCTAATATTCGTCCAGCTACCCTGTCGCGTTCGATGAACGTCGCAGATTTAGCACCGCGGCTAATAGCTTCTAGCCCTAGCGCACCAGTACCTGCAAAAGTATCTAATACTTCAGCATCAATAAACTCATCGCCAATGATATTAAACAGCGACCCGCGAATACGATCACCCATCGGATGAGTAATCCGTCCATCTGGTGCCGCAATCGTGCGCCCGCCAAATTTGCCTGATATAATTCGTAAATTCATATATTCCTAGTTTAGTGTAGTTAATCGCTGGTAATATTGAACCTGGCGCGCTAACTCTTTATATTCTAACAGATTAGCGCCGCTGGCGACGAATTCTTTGGCACGAATCTGCGCCCGATGAATCAGTTTTGTATCCCCTAGCGTCGCAATCTGCAGGTTCAATGCGCCGTGTTGTGCGCGACCATAGATTTCACCTGGACCACGTAGTTTCAGGTCAACTTCGGCCAGATAGAATCCGTCGTTAGATTTTTCAATCTCGCGCAGACGTTCGGTAGGTTTGGCACTAGTACTAGTTACTAGATAACAATAACTTTGGTGGACACTACGCCCGACCCGACCACGCAATTGGTGCAATTGCGATAACCCAAATCTATCGGCGTTCTCAATCAACATCACGGTCGCATTCGGAACATCTACACCAACTTCAACCACAGTCGTGCTAACTAATATATCTAATTCGCCGCTGGCGAATCGCTGCATAACAGCGTCTTTGTCGTCCGATTTTAATTTGCCATGCAGTAACCCAATTTTGCGGTGTTTGAATATCGAATTTTGTAGTTTTTTGAATTCTTCGTTGACACTTTTAATCTCATTTTCAGGATTATCATCGATTAAACTGCAAATAACATAGGCTTGACGCCTAGCCGCCAATTCGACATCGATTTTCTCATACAGCTGCGCCCGACTGTTCGGTGACCAGGTCTTGGTTTTTATCGGCAAACGACCAGCTGGCAATTCGTTCAATATACTGACATCTAATTCGCCGTAAACCGTCAGCGCCAAACTGCGAGGAATCGGCGTTGCTGTCATCGCTAATAAATGAGGCATGTGCTGTGACTTCTTTAATAATTGCTGCCGCTGATCTACGCCAAACCGATGTTGTTCATCAATCACAACAAAGCCTAGTTTATTAAAATTAACTGATTTCTGAATCAGCGCATGCGTACCAACAACTACCGCAACTGCGCCGTTGGTTATCTGTTCGTACAATGTTTTACGAGCTTTGCCCTTGACGCTACCCGTTAGTAAACCAACATTCACACCCAGTGGCATTAATAATTTCGATAAAGTCTCTGCATGTTGCGACGCCAATATTTCGGTCGGCGCCATAATCGCCGTCTGAAACCCAAAATGCGATACCTGGGCCGCTACTAAACCGGCCACAACTGTTTTACCCGAGCCAACATCACCCTGCAACAACCGATTCATTGGCGTTTGTTTTTCCAAATCCTGAATAATCTCCCACGCTGCGATTCGCTGAGCATTCGTTAATTTGAACGGCAGACGTTTAACAAAATCTGCCACAACTGGTTGTTGAAATGGGATATGCCAACCCTGCAATTTTGCGTTTTCTTGACGGTTCAATTGACTGGCTAATAATAATTGGAATAATTCTTCGAACGCCAATCGTTCGCGCGCCAAATCAACATCACCAATATCTGTCGGAAAATGCATGGTCAATATCGCATCACTGCGCGACATTAATTTTTCAATTTTTACAATATCGGCTGGCAAAGTCTCGGGCAGCATCGTAATTAATGGGCGCAATTCTGATAATATCTTGCGAACCAACGGTGTTTTGAGGCCTTTGATTAAACGATAAATCGGCAATATTCTATCTGTTTGGACTGGCATATCTTTGACTAGCTCAGCACCAGGATTAGTTAATTGGTAGCGATTATAATTGAATTCGAATTCACCTGAGAAAAAGAATTCTTCGCCCGATTTTAACTGCGTTTCACGATACGGCTGATTGAACCAAACTGCCTGAATTTTGCCACTGTCGTCATATAATGTCGCCGTCGTAATGCGTAGCCCTCGGCGAACTGGGCGCGTAGCTATCTTTTCACATCTGGCGCGAATCGTAGTTTTGCCAGGTTTTACTGACATTATCTGAACAATTTGCGAAAAATCCTCGTAATTTCGGGGCAGAAAATTAATTAAATCGCCGACTGTATGAATCCCGGCCAATGCAAACTGCTCGCCAGTTTTGGCGCCGATTCCCTTTACATTCTCCAATGGAGACACTAGATTCATAACTATAGTTTAACAGTAAACGCCTATCGAACTAAAATAAAACTGTTTTTGCCTTTTTTAATCAATGACACAGTATCTATTTCAAAATCAACTGTAATCTTTTCACCATTTACCGACACGGCATTACCATCAATTAGGCGACGAGCTTCGCCATTACTGCCAGCCAATCCAGATTCGACTAATGCACCAATGACAGATTTGCCTACAGCAGCAACTGGTATTTCGACTGACAGTGCGTCCAAATCATCGGTGGTCAAAGCTTTGAAATCTGCATCACCGAATAATACATCTGTTACGCGCATAACTGATTCGGTGCGTTCCTGACCGTGGACCAATTTTGTAACTTCATAAGCTAGGGCTTTCTGAGCTGCTCGTTCACCTGGGTTTTCAGCCGTTTTAGCTTCAAAACCTTTGACTGTATCTTGATCTAATAATGTGTATATTTTCATATAATCAATCGCGCCGCCATCATCAACATTCAACCAAAATTGGTAAAATTTGTAGACGCTAGTTTTATCTGGATTCAACCAAACAGCACCTTCTTCGGATTTACCAAATTTTGCACCAGTGGCTTTATTCATAACCAGCGGGATTGAATATATATCAGCCTCGGCGCCTTCCATGCGACGAATCAAATCAACTCCGGCAATAGCATTGCCCCATTGATCAGAACCACATATCTGTAGCGTCACACCGTATTCACGGAACAAATGAACAAAATCATAGCCTTGGATCAGCGCATAGCTAAATTCGGCATAACTCATACCGTCGCCTTCTGCACCCAAACGGGATTGGACAAATTCGCGACCCAACATCTGATTCAACGGAACACGTTTACCAACATCACGTAGAAAATCCAAGAAAGTGATATCCTTGAACCAGTCGTAATTATCTACCATCTTGTAATCTTTGCCGGCGAATAATTTATCGTATTCAAACGCGATACCAGCTTTGTTTTTGGCTATTTCTTCTAATGTTTTTAGATTACGCTCATTGGCTTTACCATCTGGGTCGCCAATCATACCAGTCGCACCACCAACCAATAGATGGGCCTTGTGACCGGCATCAATAAAATGACGCACCATCATCGTTGCAGCTAAATTACCAATCGTCATACTATTAGAGCTAGGGTCAACACCAAAATAAAATGAAATCGGCTCTCCGTCGAGTTTTGATATATTATCGAATGTCGTCTGACCGACAAAACCGCGCCAAGTTAATTCTTCTGAAAGTTTCATATAATCTTGTCCCTATCAATGTTTAAGTATTTCTATCTGCAAGTATATCAAAGTTTTGCACTGTATGCATAATTAATATAATCAAAAATATTTGCCAGTTGTCGCCTGGTTAGTGATATAATAAATACATTAATGCTTATGGGGGTGTAACCGTGGTAAAGGGTATAATGAAAAAATTCAAGAAATTCAAGAAACCAGGTAAATTAAACCTGTACTCAAACTTGTCCAAATCCAAAAATCCCAAAAAATCAGCGAAAATAGCCAAATACGCTGCGTATCTAGCGTCTTTGCCAAAAAACCCTATCAAAAGACTATTGCATCACCTACACCCAAAAAACTTCTTCAAATATTGGTTTAGTAAACGCGGGCTAATAATGGCGGCAAAAATACTAGGGATAACGATACTAGTATTATGTCTATTTGTTGGTGGTTTGTTTGTGTATTTTCGTAAAGACCTTGATGCTATCCGTCCAGGCGAACTAAACAAGAGTGTCCAAAGCACCGTCAATACATATCTGGACCGAAACGGCCAAGTATTATGGGAAGACAAAGGCAGCGGCAACTACAAATTAGTAGTTGAAGGCGACCAAATAAGCCAATTTATCAAAGATGCTACTGTATCTATCGAAGACCGTGACTTTTATAAACATAATGGTGTAAGTCTGCAGGGTATCACCAGGGCATTCTTTAATAATCTTGGTGGCGGCAGCACCCAAGGTGGCTCGACGTTAACCCAACAGCTAGTCAAGCAAGTTTTCTTTGCCGACGAAGCGCAAGAACGTGGTTTTGCTGGTATCCCCCGCAAAATTAAAGAGCTAGTCTTATCAATTGAAGTAGAGAGAATGTACAACAAAGAACAGATATTAAACCTATATCTAAACGAGTCTCCATATGGTGGGCGTCGCAATGGAGTCGAGTCTGGGTCCCAAACATATTTTGGCAAAGCATCCAAAGATTTAACATTGCCAGAAGCCGCATTGCTAGCCTCTATCCCACAAAATCCATCTGTGTTCAACCCTTATAACGTAGCCGGTCACGAGTCCCTGTTGAACAGGCAGCACACCGTCCTGGATAATATGGCCGAACTTGGTTATATCACGCGCGACCAAGCAGAAGAGGCCAAAAAATACCCAATTATTGACCACATTAACCCAGAATCGACCCAGTATGAGAATATACGTGCGCCACATTTTGTCCAAATGGTGCAAGCTGAACTGGAAAAAACGCTTGGCAAAGCGACAGTCGGCAAAGGTGGGCTGACAATTAAAACAACCTTGGATATTAGAGTCCAGTCAAAGCTAGAAGAAGCAATGAACGATATGTTTACATCCTCACTACCAAAACAAGCCGGATTCTCAAACGGATCTTCTGTGGTAGAGGACACAAAAACGGGCCAAATCATAGCACTATTAGGCAGTAGAGACTTTAATTACCCAGGCTTTGGGCAAGATAACGCAGCTAATTCTTATATACAGCCTGGGTCAAGTATTAAGCCGTTGGTATTCTCGAGTCTTATAGAGAAAAAACCGGCTGGGCAGATTAACTACGGAAGTGGTAGCATAATAAAAGACGAAAACATAGACGGCTTATATGGAGCACAGTTACAAAACTGGGATAAGAGATTCCTCGGAGATATAACCATAAGGGCATCCCTAGCAACATCACGCAACATACCAGCAGTAAAAGCAATGTTTATATCTGGCGTTCAGCCTACAATTGACTTAATCCATAAGATGGGAGCACCTAGCTATTGTGATGACGGTAATGACAAAACTGTAGCGCTAGCAGCTTCTATTGGTGGTTGTGGCATTAAACAAATGGAGCTCGTTAATGCCTATGCATCCCTATCTAGACAAGGTGTCTATAAACCACAATCATCTATATTAGAGGTAAAAAACACTAATGGTGAAGTTTTACAAAAATGGGCCGATGTTGCTGGCGATCAAATAATCGACCCACAAACCGCATACATAATAGGCGACATATTATCAGACGATGTAGCCAGGACCCCGCTATATGGTAGCCACACAAAAGGAATGTATATACCGGGTGTAAAAACAGCAACAAAGACCGGCACATCAGACAAAGGCGGAAAAGCAAAAGACTTATGGATGATGACATATAGCCCTGTAATCGCAATGGGCGTATGGCTAGGAAACCCAGACACAACAATCCTCAACTATGGCATTTCATCGATGCCTGGACCAATAGTCGCTAAAATAATGGAATACGTTCATAAAGATATATACACTTCCGATGGATTATGGAAATCAGGCGATTGGTATACTCAGCCCTCAGGGATCCAACGTATCGGCAATGAGTTATTCCCTTCTTGGTGGAATAAAGCTCAAGGCCAAACAACTATCAAAATGACATTCGATAAAGTTTCTAAAAAGAAAGCTACCAACCTAACACCAGAAGCTGCCCATATAGAAATGGATGTCATAAAAATGATAGATCCTGTAACAAAAAAGGATATATTCATGGCACCAGACGGTTATGATGCTTCGGCAGATGATGATGTGCATTTGATATCAGACATACTACCTTCTGCAACAATAAACATTACTGAAGGGTCTGTCAAAAATACCTCAAAAGTTAATGTAGTTCTAGCTGCCGGTAAATTCCCTATTACCAGTGCCTCGATTAAAATCAATGGCAAAGAGGAAACGACCATGTCAGCCTCTGGCTTGTATGTCTATACAATACCAAAAACCAGCACACTGCCCAGCGATGTATCTATTACAGTAACGGATAGTGGGTTTTATTCATCGGCACCAATTATTTCATCAGAAAAAATCCCAGCATACAGCAACAGTATTTGATTTGTTTTATTTATCTTGACTATTAACTAGATTAATAATATTTTGCTCGGCTTGATTAGGCTTTGGTTTGGCGTATTGTCGCCTATAATTATTCTTTGGCACTGGCTGATTAATTTTTGTAGGTTTGCTTTTTGAACGTGGCTGGTATGGTTTTTTGGCGCTATTAACGCTGGTAACAAGCTTCGCAAACATCATCTTGCCGGCAGCAGTCTGCAGGCTACGAATAAACTCAATCTCAACAGTTTTACCGATTTGATTATTGGCATGCTCGACAACAACCATTGTGCCATCTGTTAAGTGTCCAACCGCCTGGTGCCCATCCTGACCTTTTTGAGTTAATTCCAACATTATCTTCTCGCCCGGCAAATACGCCATGCGCAAACTCATTGCCAAATCGTTAACATTCAATACCTTAATATCTTCTACGATTGCTACTTTGTTTAAATTATAGTCAATCGTGCAAATCGAGCCATGATATTTTTTGGCAAGTTTAAGTAAGCGCTCGTCGACACCCTCTTCGGCGCGACTACCATCCTGAAATATCTCAACTGATACATTCGGCATTTTTTGAAGTTCCGAAACAACATCTAGACCGTGACGAGCACGACTGCGTTTTTCGGCATCAGCGTTATCAGCCAAAAATTGTAATTCTCCGATTACACTGCGCGGAATGCTAAGTTTGCCGCTAATAAAACCTGAACCAGCAACTGCAATTATGCGACCATCAATTAATACTGATGTGTCAACAAATATTGGCCTGACTTCTTTCTTATGTGATAGTTTTTTTGTGTTTACCGCAACTAGATATGTGACTTGCGCCAATATAGTAGCCAACAGCCCAAAATTAATAATATTTTCCATTTTTTCTCCTTTATTTTTGTAGGTAATCAATCAGTGCTGTGCGTAGGTCACTAACCCCTTTGATAAATGAGTTCTTCGAAGCACCTTTCGGAGCAATAGCCTCCGTAAAGCCTAATTTTTTTGCTTCGGCGACACGCCTGTCGGCCGAAACAACTGATCTGATTTCTCCACCTAGCCCAACTTCGCCAAACACGACAATGCCATCGTCAATTCGGCGTTTGGCCGCAGCGCTAGCTATTGCCATACATATTGCCAGGTCTGCTGCTTGGTCATTTAATTTTAGTCCGCCAACTACATTGATATAGATGTCTTTATCAGATAAATTCAGTTTTGTACGTCGTTCTAGCACTGCGATTAATAGATTGAGGCGGTTCAAATCAAATCCACTAGCAGTGCGTTTAGGATAACCGAAACTGGTCGGATTAACAAGTGCTTGAATTTCAACTAATAGTGGCCGCGTCCCTTCAATTGTCGCCAGCACTACTGATCCGTCGGCATTTTGACGTTCGGCCAAAAGTGCAGCTGAAGGATTTTCAACTAGTTTTAATCCCTCTTTATTCATCTCGAATATAGCCGCTTCGCTGGTTGAACCAAAACGGTTTTTGATTGCCCGAACAATCTTGAATCCACCATATCTATCACCTTCAAACTGCAAAACAACATCAACCAAATGCTCTAAAACCTTTGGACCGGCAATACTACCTTCTTTGGTAACATGCCCTACTAGCACGACTGCCGCACCAGATTGTTTGGCCGCCCGAATGACCACATTACTACTATTTGTAATCTGGCTGACGGTGCCGGGTGCGGAAGTTATCTCATCCAGTGATAGTGTCTGAATCGAATCAATAATAACTAATTTATACCCACCCGAACGAATTGTTGCGGCAATATCATCTGCACTGGTGCTAGATGCAAAACTCAACTGCTCATGTTTGTCAGCACCAAGCCTCTCGGCGCGTAATTTGACTTGACTGGCTGACTCTTCACCACTGGCGTATAGCACAGCGTTTGTACGGGCAATGTAGGCCGAAACCTGAAGAAGTAGCGTGCTTTTACCTATACCAGGCTGACCAGCCACCAGAATAACGCTGCCGGGCAATACGCCACCACCCATAACGTCATCTAGGTCCTTAAACCCTGTTGCCAGACGTTTATTGTTTTCCTCGGTTGATATAGACCCCATAGTCTGGACTGTCAAAACTTTTCCAGAGTTGCCACTACGAGAAACTACAGACTTACCGCTAGATGCAGCTTCCTGTTCGACAAGTGTATTCCATTCCCCGCAATTATCACATTTGCCAACCCATTTAGGATAGCTAGCGCCACAATTTTGACATATTAATTGAGTTCGTGATTTTGCCATTGGTTCTATTATAGCCTATATCGATGGGGCGGGCGCCAAAGTGCTATCCAAGCTGTTATATAATTTTTGTGACTGAGTTGCCAGTGCGTTATAATCCAAAACCAATTTATTATACAAATCAATCTGATTATTAATATAAATCTTGTCCGATCCCAATTCGTTAGTACGTCTAACCAATAAATATCTTTCGTAATTAAATTGATCCTGAGAGCTAAAATCACCGCTACTAGCACGTAAATTAAAAGACCGTATGTCGGCATCAATCACACCAACATCAATATTATATTTTTTTGACTTACTCTCGACATCAGCCGATATTGAATCTAACTGTTTCTTTAAATTATCTGCTTTGAACTCTATATTTTTGAAAACTGTGATATATTGGGCGTTAAGTTTCACTGCATAATCACGATGATCAAAATATTTATCATAATATTTTTCCAGTGCCGGGCTAATATTCGCAACTTCCGTGCCAATCACCGAATGCAGCTCGTTATCCCTCTGCCCTGGCTCGGTGCGTTCATAAAAAGCCATTTTTTCTTGGAGACCTTTATCTGATTTCAATTTACTGTATTCGGCCTCTAACATATCGTCTAGCTTTGATTGCTCATCAGACGACAACCTAACATAAGCCGCGTGCAACATCTCATGAGTGGCAGTAACTTCGCGCACGCCATCAAGTTGTGGATCGGATACATCGTATAAATAGATGCGACCATCAGCATAACAACCTAGAATCGAAGTTATGACCTCCGTGCGACTACAAACTGAATTAAAGTTTTGAGTTGATTCCAAAACTGGACGACTGGCAAGATAAAGAAACTTACCGTATTCTCCCACCCCGGCACGTGTTGTAAGCTCTACAGCGCCTTTTGCTGGTTGATACTGGCTAACTGTTATTTGGTCCCAAATATATTGCCTGTTAAAATAACCCGTAACCAATGCCAAGACGACAACAAATCCCAAAGCAGAGCTTACCTTTATGCCAGTCCTACGAGCTTGTTTATGTTGTGCCACTGATAGCCCCCTATCAATTAGGTTTTATATTATTCCTCTGTAGTTGCAGCAACGGCGTCCAGTAAACTGTCTTCAATATTTTTATGCTTTGCAGCTGGTTTTGCTGTCTTGGACTCTGTAGGTGAAGCTTGCTCGATGTCCAGTTCATAACCGGTCAATCGACTAGCTAGGCGAACATTTTGACCAGCACGACCAATAGCAATAGATTGTTGGTCTTCGGCGACAGAGACGGTTGCGCGCTTTGTGGCTTCATCAATTGTAACCTTGGTAATCTCAGCTGGGCTCAAAGCATTTTTAATAAATTGTTCAATATTTTTATCATAAGAGATGATATCTATTTTTTCTTGATCACCGATTTCGTTCATAACTGCCTGGACACGAGTTCCGTGGCCACCAACGAATGTACCGACTGGGTCAATTCCAGGAACGGTGCTGGCAACTGCGATTTTAGTTCGACGACCAGCTTCACGAGCGATGCCTTTGATTTCAACTGCACCAGTATCGATTTCTGGAACTTCTTGGCGGAATAGATATTCAACGAATTGCTCATTACCACGACTTAGAATCAATTGTGGACCACGATTATCGCGTTCGATTTCTTTGATGAAAACTTTAATCCTAGAGCCAACATTATAGAACTCGCCTTGGATTTGTTCGCTTTGCGGGATGATACCCGTAGCTTTACCTAGATCGACACGAATAACGCGCGGTTCGATTCGCTGAACCAGCCCGTTAACAACTGTGCCAATTTTATCTTCATATTCAGTTAATACTACTTCACGTTCAGCTTCACGTAATCGTTGCAATACAACTTGCTTTGCAGTTTGAGCTGCGACACGGCCAAATGACGTGACTTCGTGTTTATCTTCAATGATGTCACCAATGGCAGCATCTTTTTTGATTTTTTTAGCATCCTCTAGGCTAATTTCGACAGCATCAGAACCGACTAGTTCAACAACTTCACGGGCAACATATACGCTTGCGGTGCCGTCGTTGACATTTAACTCACTGCGAACTTCTTGATCGCGTTCGCCATTATCACGGCGCCATGCAGCAGCAATCGCCTGTTCTATGACAGACAAAACTGTTTCTTCTGGTAGGTTCTTTTCCTCGGCAATTGTTCGAACTGCTAGGGTTAATTGTTTGATATTAATTTCCTCCATTGTTGTTTCTCCTTGTTCTTTATTTAAAAAAGCCGACCTGCCGGCCGACGATTGCAATGTACGATTTAACATTTATAATTATACACCCCGCTCACGGACTTGGCAACATTTGATTAGGGCAATTTTGTAATATATTATTAATCGCATCATATTCGGACTGCGTCACCCATAAACCATACTTTTGTTTTACTGCAATTTGCCTGGCAACGTACTGACATCGGAAAGGTTTATTGGGGGGCAGCCAGCTGGCAGCATCACTGTCGCTTTTTTCCATATTCGCCTTGCCATCAACTGCTAACAACTCTAATGGGTCATTGGCTAATTTAACCCGCTGAGCCTGCGTGAATTGCTGAGCGCCAGTTTGCCAGGCATCAGACATTGCCACAACGTGATCAATTTGAACATCGCCACTAGTAGTTTTACCACGAACAAAATTAATTAATTTGCCAGTATATGGGTCGTTTAGAGCACCACTAATAACATTGCACCCGTCACCCACCACGACATCCATCAGATCACGATTTAATATAATATTACGGGTATCACAACCGGCCGTTGAGGTCCAATCTGCACCGAACTTCTCGCGAGCATAATCTGTTTTCGGTGCTCGCCCTTTGATTAATATTTTGCCCAGAGCACTGATTGCAGAGCTAGTCAACGCAGAAGCGCCCTTGACTTGTGGCGATGGTGCATTGTCAACCGATTTAGGAATATTAACAAAAACAATCACGGCGAAAAAAACCAGCACAAAAAATGCAACAACGGTCCGACGCTTTTGATGCGCAACTTCCATATGTCTATTATGCACCAATAAACAAGTGTTACAATAAAGGACAATGAAAGCTCATAAATTTGACCTAAATATCCGACCGCAAGATGACTTTTTCGGATACGTGAATAATGATTGGACCACAAACAACCCTATACCCGACGATGAAAGCGTCTGGGGAACTTTTTATACATTACGAGACCGTTCATCACGCGCCATAAAATCAATATTACAAGATATTAATTCCAAGCCAGTCGACCTGATAACCGCTGATCAAAAGTTGATTAAACAGTTTTTTGATACCGCACTCAAATACGATCAGTTCAGAGACATTCATAAAAAAACCTTATATGACAAACTGCAAGAAATAGATAAAATAACTGATAAAAATCATCTGTCTCAATATATCGGACAACTCCAACGCGATGGCTTTAGTGTTTTTTGGAATAATTTTGTAGGGCTTGATGATAAAAACAGCGAGATACAAGTATTTTGCTTTTACCAAGGCGGAATTACTTTACCTAATCGAGATTATTACCTAGATAAAGACGAAAAAATCGCAAACATCAGAACCGAATATAAGCAATATTTTAAACAAGCAACTAACCTGCTGACAAAAAGTATTAATATTAGCTGGGATAATGTATGGCAGATAGAACTGGCCCTAGCTAAATCATCCTGGACCAATGTAGCTCTGCGTGACGTTGAAAAAAACTATAATCATTTTAGCCTATCTGATCTTAGCTCAAAATTTACTCAGTTTGATTGGGATAACTATTTCAAAGCCCAACATTGGGACAACCCAACCGACAATATCGTCGTTTCTCAACCCTCTTTCCTGGCAGATTGTTTGATGACAATTAATAACTCATCGCTGGAAGCATTAAAGGATTATCTACGCTGGTCAATCATAGACAACTTGATACGCTGGATAGACAAGAAATCCGCCAAGGTGGCCTTTGACTTTTATGGCAAAGTTATAGGTGGCAAAACAAGCGACAAACCCATATGGAAACGTGTTGTCGATCAAGCCGATCATTTGATTATTGGCGAAGCTTTAGGCAAAGAATATGCCGCTAGGTTTTTTCCAGAATTATCAAAGCAAGCGGTCCTGCAGATTGTCGAAGATGTTCGAGGGGCCTATCACAGCAAAATCGAAACAAACAAGTGGATGACCGAAACGACTAAACAAAAAGCTCATATCAAACTAGATAACATCAAGGCGCTAATAGGATACCCATCTTTGTGGCAAGATATATCCAAGCTAAAATTTTGCGACGATAACCATCTGCAAAATATAATATCGGCCAGACGATTCAGTTCGGATATCGAGATGCGAAAGATTGGGGCTAAACCGCCAGCCGAAGATTGGCAGATGAATGCGCAT
Organism: Candidatus Saccharimonadota bacterium; assembly: GCA_037129535.1. Classification (GTDB taxonomy): domain Bacteria; phylum Patescibacteriota; class Saccharimonadia; order Saccharimonadales; family Saccharimonadaceae; genus UBA1547. The sequence continues at coordinate 64,651 of JBAXUT010000002.1, forward strand.
ACGGTCAATGCTTATTATGACCCCAACCAATCCTTGATATGTTTTCCGGCAGCTATATTGCAGCCGCCCTTTTTTAACCCCCAAGCTTCGATAGCCACAAACCTTGGAGGCATAGGAGCGGTGGTGGCACACGAGCTAACACACGGATTTGATGACCAAGGTTCGCAATTTGACGAGCTGGGCAACGTCCGACAATGGATAAGTGATGCCGAACTTGAACAGTTTAAGTTACTATCTAACCCTATTATTAAACAAGCTGATAATTACGAAGCGTTGCCGGGAATGTTTTTAAAAGGCAAATTGGTAATCGGTGAAGTCATAGCGGATATTGGCGGTATAGAGCTGGCGATTGAAGTCCTAAAATCAAAAAATATACACAACACCAAGACATTAAAGCAACTGTTTATAAACGCAGCCATCGTTGAGTGCGGTGCCATACGTGACGAAGCAGCAATCGAGCGAATCAAAACCGACCCACATCCACCAGCAAAGTTTAGGGTCAATTGCACAATGAGTCATATCAATGATTTCTATGATACTTATAACATTAGCCCGAATGACCAGATGTATCTGCCGCCCGATAAACGTTCTCATATTTGGTAACTACACCTCTAAAAAGTCTAAAACTTCGGGCACGACTCCGGTCAGTGATATTACGGCCAAACGTAAATTTGTATCTGACATATTATTACTAATCGCATAGAACCTGGCAGCAAACTTCATTTGATTTAATTTCTTCTTTGTTATCGCCGCCAACCCTCCACCTTGATCGCCAGTTTTGCGATATTTAACTTCCGTAAAGTAAATAATATCTTTTAGTTGTGAAACAATATCAATTTCGCAATATTTGGTCTTCCAGTTACGATCTAAAATTTTGTGTTTCTGTCGCATCAGATAGTAACTAGCTACGTCTTCGGCACTGTCACCTATTTGCTTGGTGGTCACCCCATCCGCAAGTTTTTTAGTCTTGGCATATTTTTTCAGTGGCGCAAAAGACAGACGATGCAGTGGTGTTACACCTAATTTGTTGATAGCTTTATTATGAATCGCTGTTCCATAGCCAACGTGTTTGCCAAACCCATAACCTGGGTGTTTGATATCTTGTTGTTCCATAAATCTATCACGCGCGACTTTAGCTATGATTGAAGCCGCTGAAACACTGGGGACTAATAAGTCGGCCTTTTTCATCGTTTTAACATACTGACCCTTATTGGTGCCAGCTAAAAAATTAACCGTACCGTCAATAATAATTTCGTGATAAGCCGCCTTTACCTGCTCAACTGCCCGTTTAGTTGCCAATACCAGCGCAGCAGATAAACCAATATCATCAATCTCGCTCGCCTCAACCCAACCCAGCCCGAAACCAGCCGCTTGCTCACGAATGGCAATGTCTAATTCCTCGCGACGTTTTTTAGATAGTTTTTTACTATCGGTCAATCCGTCAATTTGGACACCACCCAACACAACCGCGCCAACAACCAACGGCCCAGCCCATGGCCCCCGCCCAACTTCGTCAATCCCTAATATCATATATCTATAATATACTAATAGACAGATAACTTTTGCGTTTAATTTGATATAATGACAAGCATATGAAAACACCTATTGTAGACAGAGATGATAACGTTATTTGCTATAAAGAACGCGCAGATATTGATTATGATAAAGACATTTTTCGTGCTGCGTCTTTATGGATAACAAAAAGCAATGGCGACGTTTTGCTAACCCAACGAAAGTTTACGAAAAAAGTTGACGCTGGAAAATGGGGCGAAGCGGTTGGAGGAACAGTTGAGGGCCATGATAGCTACGAAGACACTATTATTCGCGAGGCAGCCGAGGAACTCGGCCTTAATGATATTAAAATCCAAATTGGCCCAAAACAGTTTTTGCAAACAGAAACATATTCTGTTTTTGTTCAATGGTACACGACATGTATAGACAAAGACGTCTCTGAATTAGAGATTCAGGAAGAAGAAGTTGAGGAAGCATTATGGATGCCCGTTGCAGAATTCAAGAATGATCTAACGAACAATCCCAAAAAATATGCTAGTGATTTTATTGAATGCGTTAAACTACTTGAAATTTAATATATTGGATAAATAAAAAACGCCCGTGTGGGCGTTTTTTATTTATAATATATTTTATTGTTGCTCGGCGTGGCGGGCTTCAACTTCAGCTTGTTTAGCTTCTAGCTCAGCTTGTTCGGCAGCTTTTTCTGCTAGCTTTGCTTCAGCATCTAGGTGAGCTTGTTCTTTCAAACGGTGCTCTTCGGCTTCGGCAGCTTCGTCACGAACATCGTTAACACCTTCACGGTCAAAGTTAACGCCTTTTAGACGAGCGCCCTTACCACTACGGTTACGTAAGAAACTTAGAAAATTACGGCGAACCTTGCTGCGACGTACGATTTCAATTTTTTCAACTAATGGGCTGTGGATCAAGAAACTCTTTTCAACACCTACACCGCTAGCAATTTTACGAACAGTAATGCGGGAAGTATGTGAATTACGGCGATCAGTACGTATAACAACGCCTTCAAAAATCTGAATACGTTCCTTGGTACCTTCTTTGATTTTTTGGTGTACGCGAACAGTGTCACCACTGCGGGCATCAACTATGCTGGTTTTTTTCTGTGCATCATTAACTTTTTTGATTAATTCAAAACTCATATTTACTCACTTTTATAATTTATATTACAATCAGCTATTAACTATACCACAGCTTTTCATAAATTAAAAGAGGTAGGACCAACAAAAATTATTAAATCGCCTGATTAACTTCGTCTAGTGTCGTCTCGCCCCTAAGTGCAGCCAAAATACCCTGTTCCATCAACGTAACCATACCCTCACGTCGAGCAGTTTTCTCTATAACTTCAGTATGAACGCTGGCTTCATCGCCACGCAAAAACGCTTGGATACTTTCGTTTACTACCATTTGTTCCATAATGATGATGCGGCTCTTGAAACCAAATGGAGAACTCTCACTAATAACCGGCTTCCAAAGCTTGAAAGTATCCAGATTTGGCTTTTCGATATGCGCCGGCAGGTCCTTCAGCTGGTCTTTGACCCATTGACGAGTCGCCGTATCGGGCTCGTATTCTTGTTTGGTCTCATCATCTAGCTTGCGCACTAAGCGCTGAGCAATCACCATACGAATTGCCGAGCTGAATATTGGGTTAACGCCAATCATATCAATCATACGACTAAACGCCGCCGAGGTAGAATTAGCATGAAAGCTTGAAAGCACAAGATGCCCAGTAATTGACGCCTGAATAGCAGTCTTGGCAGTGTCAGCATCGCGAATCTCACCAATCATTACCACGTCGGGGTCCAAACGCAAAACCGATCGCAGACCATCGGCAAAACTCTGTCCGCCAGTAGTATCAATCGGAATTTGGGTGATCCCAGTAATGCCGTATTCGATAGGGTCTTCCAGTGTAATAATCTTGCGCTCGGTAGTATTAAGAGCATTGATCAAACTATAAAGCGTCGTTGATTTACCGCTACCCGTCGGACCAACCATTAATACCATTCCACGAGGATGCCGGACAACCTCGTCCAACTCGGCGCGCTCAGTCTTTCCGATGCCCAGCCTGTCTAGGTTTAACATAGACTCGTCAAAGTTAAACAAACGCAAAACTGAATCTTGGCCATACATCGTCGGCACAGTCTCGACACGAATATTTAGTAAATGCGTAGCGCTGTCTCGTGTAATTTCTTTTTGGATATGACCAGATTGGGCTTCTTTGGACGCGGTCGAAATGTTTGCTCGTGACGCTAATGTGCCTAAAATAATACGATATCTGTCATTTTCTAAGTCTGCGACTGGATGTAATACACCATCAATACGCATCCGGACACGCATATGGGTCCGCTGATTTTCGATATGAATATCACTGGCGTTTAAGCGATCGGCTTGATCAATTAAATAGTCAAAAACTTCATCACTACCGACTGAATTAAGGGTCTTGCTTACCTGTGCTATCGTATCACTGTCGCCTTCTTTGGCAATCGTAATATCATCATGGATTATTTTGACCACTGGGTCATAACGACCCATGAGCTGGCGATAACCACTGTTACTGATCAAGAAAAATTGAATATTTTTGCCGACCTCATTGTATTGTTTGGTCATATCGCGGATGTAAGATTGCGGGGTTTGGGTCGTCGCCCCAAATTGCCAAGACTGAGACTCATTACCCAACACAAGTGGGACCAGACGATTTTGATGCATAGTTGGGATATCTATAACGTCATTGACCAGGCTAATCGTCTGCTCAATCGGACGAGTGTCCAAATATCGCATACCCAATATAACCGCACGTTGTGAGGTAGATTGTTCATCCTGTTCGCGACGATCGCGCTGAATTCTGTCTTCGTCCATTGGTTACTACTATACCAAACTGCTTGTGTTTTTTACATATGCAGATGTTACAATAGTGCAAATGCCAGAGATAATTGTAATTGCACATAATATTCGTTCAACCCATAATATTGGGGCGATTTTTCGTAGCTCGGAAGGTTTTGGGGTATCAAAGATCATTATCAGTGGCTACAGCCCATATCCTAAACTGCCAATTGGCGATACTCGCCTACCGCATCTATCCGAAAAACTAACCGACCAGATTCACAAAACTGCACTGGGGGCCGAGGCAATGGTGCCGTTTGAATACACAGAATTACCTGACCTAGATATGCTGCGCCAACAAGGCTACCGAATCGTCGGACTAGAACAAGACAAACGCAGCGTGATGCTAAACGATTATAAAACCCCAGACAAAGTTGCATTATTACTAGGCGAAGAAGTCTACGGGATAACAGATGAGATGCGCGACAATTGTGACGACCTAATAGAAATCCCAATGGTTGGCAAAAAAGAATCGTTCAACGTCAGTGTTGCTACCGGAATCGCATTATACGGATTAACTATTTCAAAATAACGCTGTTCTCACCTAGTATTTTGGTCAGTTGTTTTATTAGCGTCTCGCCAGTTTCGACCCGGAACGGTAATTTGATAGCTGATTTTTTACCATCGCCTAGAACCAAAACGACGTCCGATTCACCAGGAAACCCACTGCAAATTTGCTTTAACGATAACAATGAATCATAGTCATCTGGGTCTTTGATGTGAATATATAGTTTTTTGATATCTGGAACTTCTAATTTTATTGGTTCGGCTGATACTCGCGTAGCTTTTACGGTTGGCTCTTTTTTCTTGAACCGACTAGCGGCGCCTGGTTTTGGCTTGTCCATTTTGCGACCAGTCGTTTCATAATTATCCAATTCGCTATCTGATACGAACTGGATTTCATCAGCAATAATTTTGGCATCCGTGCCGATGTTACCGTCTCGGTCGCGAGCGCTAACCTTACCAGTGGCGCGAATAACCGCGTCTTGGACCAATTTTGCACCGACCAACTCATATAGATTTGGGAATACAATTATCTCGCCTTCACCTGTTTTATCTTCAATTGCCACAAAGGCCATTTTGGACCCAGTCTTGGTCACAATCGTGCGTACTGTTGATATAATTCCACCAACTGTTGCTTTGCGGCCATCTACATCTGGTTTGATTTGCGACAATGGAATCGTCTGTTCTTCAAAATATTTATCGTAATTATCTAGCGGATGGGCGCTAATATACAATCCCATTAATTCGCGCTCCCAAGCCAATCTATCTTTGTTGGAATGTTTAATTGGCGCATCTTGCAGTGTAATTGTTGGTTGAATATTACTGGCACCAGTCAGCCCGCCAAATAAATCCGTCTGACCGCTGAGAGCTTCCTTTTGAACCTTACTAGCAAATGCCTGAATGGTTTCTAGGTTAAATAATAAATCAGAACGGTCGCCCAGGCTATCAAAACCACCAGATTTTATTAACGAATCCCAAGCTTTTTTATTAAATTTAGTTGTGCTAACGCGTTTTGCAAAATCTTCGATACTGGCGAATTTACCGCCTTCCTTACGTGCACGCAAAATTTCTTCGACAGCGCCTGTCCCTACGCCTTTGACAGCCTCCATACCAAAACGAATTTGTTTTCGCTCGGGCACAACCGCAAATTCGACGAAACCTTCATTTACGTCAGGCGGCATAACGGTCAGCCCCATTTTTTTGCATTCATTAATTTCAATTGCTAATCGATCAATATTGTCATGGTCACTAGTCATCAGGGCCGCCATAAAGGCGTCTGGGTAGTGTGCTTTAAGATATGCTGTCCAATACGAGATTAGACCGTAGCACGCCGCATGTGACTTGTTAAAGCAGTAATTAGCGAATTCCTCCAACTGTGTCCAAAATTTCTCGGCCAATGCGGGGTCAGCACCGCTAAATTTGACTGCACCTTCAACGAAATCAACTTTAACTTTGCGCATCAAGTCAATCTTCTTTTTACCTACGGCCTTACGCAATGTGTCGGCTTGACCACCAGTAAACCCAGCAAAATCTTTGGATATCTGCATAAACTGTTCCTGATAAACCAAAATTCCATATGTGCCTTTTAGTGCATTTTCAAATTTTGGATGCAGATAAGTTATTGCCTCTTGACCGTGCTTGCGTTTAATAAAACTGTCGATGAACTGCATTGGGCCTGGGCGATACAACGCTACCATGGCAATAATATCTTCAAACGCAGTTGGCTTTAATTCACGCAAATATCGCTTCATGCCAGCGGATTCCAACTGGAATACACCTGTGGTATCGCCGCGCTGTAATAATTCATAAGTTTCTTTATCGTCCAATGGCAAAGTGTCTAGGTCGATTTTGTTTTTATAAACTTTTTTAATAATACGCAGCGCATTATTAATAGTGGTCAAGTTTGACAGTCCCAAAAAGTCCATTTTGAGTAACCCCAGGTCCTCGACCGGACCCATTGGATACTGAGTTGCAATTACCCCTTTTTGCGCCATTTCCAGTGGAATATATTTGACAATATCATCCGGCGCAATCACAACACCAGCAGCATGAACGCCATGCGAACGAATCGTGCCTTCTAGCTGGATGGCAAAATCAAACACTTTTTTGGCAGTCGGATTAGTTTCGTATTCGCGTTTTAGATCGGCATCATCACGGACACTATCACTTAATTTTACGTGTTTTCCCTGAATTGGGGGTGGAATCATTTTTGAGAATCTATCAGCTTCTGAATACGGAACTTGCAAAACCCTAGCTACGTCACGGACTGCGGCCCGGGCTGCCATTTTACCGAAAGTAACAATATTGGCAACGCGCGCAGCACCATATTTTTCAGTACAATATACAATCACCTCATCACGACGTGTATCTTGAATATCGATATCAAAATCGGGCATACTAATACGGTCCGGGTTCAAAAATCGCTCGAATAGCAACCCATATGGCAATGGGTCTAATTCCGTAATACGCAGTGCGTAAGCTAATATTGAACCTGCACCACTACCACGCCCTGGCCCAAATATAATACCTTGGTCTTTTCCCCAATTAATAAAATCTTGGACAATTAGAAAATAACCGTTGAATCCCATGCCCTCAATAACGCCTAATTCATATTCGGCTCGTTGTAAAACTTCTTCGGGGATAAATTTCTTAGCTGCTGCAATACTAATATCTCGAACTGATTCTCGAGTTTGACCGCCATAACGCCAAGCCAATCCGCGATAAACTAATTCTTCTAGATATGATTTTTCACTCTCGCCTGCTGGAACTGGGAATTTAGGAATCAAAATACCACCAAGTTCTAATGTGACGTTACAACGGTCAGCAATTAATTTTGTATTTGTAATTGCCTGCGGATGAGATTCGCCCCAGTGAGCAATAATATCATTCGGTTCGGTCACATGCAGATCAAAATCGGCAAAACTCATACGCTTTTCATCACTAAGATAGGCGGCCGTACCAACGCATAACAATATTTCATGAGCTTCTTTATCATTATGTAACAGATAATGACCATCGTTACTGACAATCAATGGGATATTCAGTTCAGCTGACATCTTAGACAGCGTCTCATTAATCTTGCGCTGAACCGCCCAACTGTTAGGGTTATCCGGGTGACCATGATCTTGCATTTCCAGATAATATCGGTCACCGAACAGATTTTTGTACCACAAAGCGACTTTTTTGGCCACTTCGATGTTGCCAGCCGTAATACATTCGCTAACTTCACCACCAGCGCAGCCAGATAATGCGATAATCCCCTCATTATACTTTTCTAATAGCTCGCGGTCGATACGGGGTTTATAATACATACCCTCTAGATTTGCCAATGTACTCAGCTGCATCAGGTTCTGATAGCCTTTGTTATTCATTGCTAGTAATGTCAAATGATAACGTTCTTTATCCTTGGCTGGGTCACGGTCATGTCTAGTTCGCGCCGCAACATAAACTTCCAATCCAATAATAGGTTTGATACCGGCCTCGGTCGCCGTTTTATAAAACTCAACCGCACCAGACATAGTCCCATGGTCAGTGATTGCCACTGCCTCCATGCCTAATTCTTTTACTTTATCAATCAGATTAGGTATCTTTGTTAAACCATCCAACAAACTGTGATGTGTATGATTGTGCAAATGCACATAATCTGACGGTTTCAATTGCGACCCACCGCCAACCGACGTGTTGTTTTTTACCCCCATATACAAAACTAGTATACCTAATGCATACTAGTTTTGTCTGTAGTAGAAACTACCTATGGTTTATTATTTCTTTTCTAGAAAACCTTTTTTGGCACCTTTTACGGCTAAATCTGCGCGTTCTTTTAGGTCGGCTGCGTTTAGTTCAACTTCTTTGACAACTTCTTTGGCGGTTGCCTTTACTTCCCCTGCAACCTTGTCAGCCTTAGCGGCTATAACTGTAGCTTCGGCGACGGCTTTGTCAGCAACCTCACCAGCCTTGGCTTTAACTTCGGCACGAGTTTCTTTGCCGCTTTTTGGGGCAGTTAGAATTCCTGCTACTAGTCCTACTGCTGCACCAATAACGGCACCTAATGCGAATTTACCTTTTTTCATAACTATTTTTCTCCTTTTTTATTAACATTTTTCTTGAATTTATTGATAACTTTATTTATCATATCCGCAAAAACCATTGGTGAAATCAGTTTACTGGCGTTAGAAACTGCACGTTCCACGCTGTCTACTGTTCGTTCAGCTGAATCCGTAACGCGACGAATTTGACGAGTCAAGCCAATCAAATAAACTGTTAATATAATTGCGAATACCAAAAATACTGATAAAACTATCGACAAGATTATAACCAAAACTTCTGCTGCTGCGCTCATGCTACCCTTTCATGAGGACCCATTAATCAGGTTCTCTATGTATCTATAATAAACTTGTTTATCAGATAAAGCAAATATTACAGATTTGCTATTTTTTCACGAATCAGTTTTTGCGCCAGTGATGGGTTGGCCTTACCGGCAGATTTTTTCATAACGTTACCGACTAGGAACCCAATGACTTTGTCGCTACCGGCTTTTAGGTCGGCAACTGCTTGCGCGCAAGCTGGGTCAGACAGCACTTCATCAACAATCTCGCTAATTGCGCCTTCGTCACTAACTTGAATTAGATTTTTTTCGGTTGCAATCGTCTTGGCATCTTTGTCGCTGCTGCTCATCTCGTTTAGCACATCTTTTGCGGCAGTCGAGTTTAATTCATTTGCCTCAATCATTTGCGACAAACCAATGAATTGGTCGTCAGTAATTGTAATCTGATTATTAGTTGTGTTACCGTCAACATCTGATTGTTCGCCGACTATCATCGACAACCACAATGCAACACGCCTGGCTGTAGATTTGTCCCCAGATTTTTCGTAAATGCGTTGCAATAATTGTGCCATATTTTGTGATAACAACAATGCGTTTATAACTGTGCTATCCAGGCCAAATTCTGCCCATTGCGCACGATAGAACGGTGGCAGTTCTGGCATTTTGGATTGAATTTCATTGATATCAGATTCAGACAAAACAATTGGTGGAATATCTGCATCGGGCATATATCGATAGTCCTGAGCATCTTCTTTGCTGCGCTGGCTAGTTGTTTTCATACCAACTTCATCCCAACCACGAGTTTCTTGGACAACCGTTTCGCCTGATTCTAATAACTCAATTTGGCGACGGAATTCATATTCAGCGGCTCGTTCAACGCTACGGAATGAATTCAGGTTCTTGGTTTCGCTACGCGTGCCCATTTTATCAGAACCTTTTAGCGCTGCCGACACGTTAACGTCAAAACGCATATTACCGTGATATAGGTCACCGTTAGTCACGCCCGCATATGTCATCAATCGATATAATTCTATAGCGTAAGATTTAGCTTGGGCTGCCGAATGAATATCTGGTTCGGACACAATTTCAATTAATGGAGTGCCGGCACGGTTCAAATCAACCAAGCTATGATCACCATGGTGAGTTAATTTGCCGGCGTCTTCTTCTAGGTGCGCGTGATTGATACGAACATTAATTGAACTGCCATCTTCTAGTGGAACATTGACTAAACCTGCCAAAATAATTGGTTGATACATCTGGGTCGTTTGGTAGCCTTTTGGTAGGTCAGGGTAAAAATAATGTTTGCGATCAAAACGACTAATCGGTGCAATCGCACTATTTAGTGCCTTGCCTGCGCGCACTGCAAAATCAATTGCACGTTTGTTCAATACCGGTAACATACCAGGTAATGCATAATCAATCGGGCTGACGACACTGTTTGGTGATTTATCGCGGGCGTCATTATCAGCACCACTAAATAATTTTGTAGTCGTAGCTAATTGAACGTGACATTCAATACCAACTGTCATCTCATATTTATCCATAATTTCATTGTCCATATTAAATCGCCCCCAGGTCTTTCAATGCTTTACGAAAACTCGCCAATGCATAACGTGCCTGATCATAAGTAACGTATACGTCTGGTTCGTGTGCGATTTTGTTACGTAATTTGTGTGCGTTCCAAATGCCGTTACGATCGCTAAAAACTTTGGCAGCATCCTTCATACGGTCACCCATTGTCTTGCCGGCAAATCCACGTTCCATTAATGCCTTGTCAACTAATTTGTCGCCGTTTAGAACTGACAGATGATAACTAGAAAATTCTTCACGCTTTAATTGATGTTCGACTTCTAATACTTTGGTACGATAATATTCAACATTTAGGTGTTTTTTGCCTTTTTTGGTCAAGCAAATCAATCCCAGCAACAAAGCACCAATTATTATAACCGCCGCAAAGAAAAATATCATATTTTGGTCCATTAAATTTTCTCCATAGATTTAGCTAACGCCATTAATTCACCGTCACCGCACATAGGACCGACTAATTGAACGCCGATTGGCAGCCCATTTTTATCGACACCTGCCGGCACGCTAATTGCTGGGATACCAGCTAGTGACATCGGCACAGTCATAATATCGTTTAGATACATTTTGATTGGATCAGATGTATTCTCGCCCAAACCAAATGCAGTTGTTGGTGCAGTTGGACCGATTAATGCATCGTAGGTTTCAAATAGTTTGTTGAACTCATCAATTAATAATGTTCGGGCTTTTTGAGCTTGCAGGTAATAGGCGTCAAAGAATCCACTAGATAACACAAAACTACCAATCATAATTCGGCGTTTGTTTTCGGTTACGAATCCTTTGTCACGAGTTCTGCCATATAATTCTGCTAGTGTGCCTACATTTTCAGCTCTATGGCCGTAGCGAATTCCATCATATCGGGCCAAGTTGCTGCTGACTTCGGCTGGAACGATAATGTAATACATGGCTAGTGCATATTCGGCCATTGGCAGGCTGACTTCTTCAACCGTGTGGCCTGCGGCTCGCAGTTTATCAGCATATTGGTTAACCGCATCACGAACATCACTATCTACGCCATCTGTCATAAAATCACGAATTAGGCCAATTTTTTGACCCGGTTTTGCATTAGATTTAATCTCAAGGTAATCCGGTAAAGTCGTCATATCTCGACCATCACGACCCGCCATGATAGATGTTACTAATTCAACGTCAGCCATATTGGCTGCAAAACAACCGATAACATCAGTACTACTAGCCATTGCAACTACGCCATAGCGACTGATCATGCCATAAGTCGGCTTGATACCAACTACACCGTTGAAACTAGCAGGCTGACGAATAGAACCGCCCGTATCACTGCCCAGTGCGAATGGAACAATATTCAGTGCCATAACAACAGCTGAACCACCGCTACTACCACCAGCGACTTTGGATTTATCAACTGCATTTTTGGTTGGGCCAAAATACGAATTCTCGGTGCTACCGCCATGGGCAAATGCATCTAGATTGGCTTTGCCGATACAGATTGCGCCGGCTGCTTCTAGTTTCTCAACTGCGGTTGCTTGCAGCGGTGCGTTGAAATTTTCCAACATCTTACTAGCGGCGGTCGTTGGTGCGCCAAATGCTAGGAAGTTGTCTTTGACTACGAATGTGACACCGGCTAGCGGACCTGTAATTTTACCACTGTCAACATCATCAGCCCGTTGCAACGCACGCTGCGCAGTCAGGCTCAGCAATGCGTGATAATCTGAATTATCTTCAGCTAATTTTAGTGTAGCCTCAATAACTGCCCGTGCCGAGCCATCACTAATCTGTTGCTTAATCTCTGAGATTGTCATATCTATAATACCTTTGGAACTTTCACTTGGTTGTCAGTCGATTCGGGCGCTAGATTTAGCAATGCCTCACGCGATAGGCCGTAATCAATGACCGTGTCTTCTCGCCAGACATTCGATAATCCCGTCACCTGGTAAGTCGGCTCGACACCAGTAGTATCTAGTTTGTTCAGATTTTCAACATAACCCAAAATATCGCTGATATTAGCCTGCAAGCCATCAACTTCAGAATCGTCTAATTTTAAACTAGATAATTGTGCTAAATGTAGCACATCCTCGCGAGTTATCTGTGTCATATGTAAAACATTATACAACAAAACAAGGGGCCATTATAGCCCCTTGTTTGTGAATGGTTATCTTTAGCGACGGGCGTCGATAAAGGTGTGTGCGTGACCAGATGCACCTGCGCGACCAGTTCGGCCGATACGGTGAATATAATCTTCGTAATTCTGTGGCGTATCAAAGTTAATAACGTGAGATACATTTGGAATATCTAGGCCACGAGCCGCAACGTCGGTTGCGACCATGACACGAACACGGCCATCTTTGAATTGTTTCAATGCGCGGGCGCGTTGAGATTGATTCTTGTTACCATGAATCGCAATTGATGGGATGCCACTGTTGTCCAAGTGATCAGATAATCGTTGAACGCCGAATTTAGTTTCGCCAAAGACTAGAACTTTATCATAATCTTTGCCACGTAACATTTCAGTCAATAGCTCTATTTTATGAGCTTTATCACGAGCTTCAATAACATCTTGCTGCACATGTTCGCTAGTTTCACTAGTACGAACCGAAATCGTCACTGGATCACGTAAGAACGTGCTGGTCAGTGCTGTAATCTCAGGCGTAATAGTCGCACTGAAAAACAATGTTTGGCGGTCTTCTGGAGTTTGGCCAACAATTGAACGGATGTCAGGCAAAAAGCCCATATCTAGCATTCGGTCAGCTTCGTCTAGTACCAATGTATTGATATTACGCAGGTCAATATAACGACGAGTAATCATATCCTTTAAACGGCCAGGGGTACCGATAATAAAATGCGGTCGGCGTTTAAGGTCACGAATTTGTCGTTCGGCAGGTACACCACCAACAACTATCGCAGAATACAGATTCAAACCGTTACTAAATTCACGAAATTGTTCGTCAATTTGTTGAGCCAATTCACGAGTAGGTGCAATAATTAGCACACTTGGTCGGTCTTGGACACGGATTTGGTGATCGATAATCGGCAATAGGAACGCTGCTGTTTTACCAGTACCAGTGTTAGCTAGGCCGATAACATCACGGCCATCCAATATCGGCTGAATCGCCTGGTCCTGGATAGATGTGGTTGTTTCATAACCTTTTTTAATAATGTTGTTACGTAATTGTTCGCAGAATTTAAAATCCGAGAATTTATGTTCGGAAATATAAGGCACCTCGTCAGCTTTGGCGACGGCCTCATTAATAAATTTGCTAGGGTGGATATATTTTTTAGCTGGACCGCGTGATCCGCCTGGGCGACCACCTGATCGTCCACGATTAAAACTTGGGCGTCCGCCGGTACCTGGGCGACTAGGTCGTCCACCATTAGGGCGTGAGCCACTTCTTTGTTGATATGCCATATTTAATAGCCTTTCATTTAGTGTGTAATATTTTTGCAAAATATTGAATACAAGAGATTAATTCGGTGGTAGCGCCTAGGTTATTTACCTGATTCCAGTAAAGGGTGCGCTCGTCTTTGAAAGAGGCCCTAGCATTTCATCGAATGCAATAACACAATAATAGCACACTTTGTGCGAATTTGCAAGCCTAATATCCTATTTTGCAACGCGGAAGCCGCCATTGTCGGCAGACGAGGCACCATTGACATCAGGGTCAATTCGAATATGGAAAACTCCCTGTGTCACAAAGTTAGGGTCCGCCGAGCCGTTGAATGCCCCGCCCCTGCGAAAATGCAAATCTTGGTTCCCATAATAGCTAAATGCCTTATTGGTATATACCGCTCCAATACCAGTCGCACCGTTCCAATTTTGAGCTATAGGTATCGCATACTTTGGCGACACGTTATCGGCCAAGCCACCCATCAAAAGCAACGGGTTATTCCATTCTACAGGGAACATATCGTATATAAAATGCGTCTGAGTGGCCAATCCTGGGGCATCGGTACCCTTTATGGTAGCCATCGACCATTCTGCAGCGTTACCGGAAAGATCCCAAATAATTTCATCATTAGATAGTTTAAGCGTCCGTTTTTGGTTGCCACTATTTTGCCCAGTCCCCGAATACCCATCGTTAGGGTTCGCAGCTTCAATGACGCTGCCTGGGCTGCTATCGGTATGCCCAATATAAATGGACCCATTTCCAACCGCCCCGCCGCTCCAGTTATCACTTACCGTAGCAACATTCTGGGCAATAGTCAGCCATTCAGGTTCTGTAACCATGTGACACCCGTTACATGAACTGTTAGATTTTGCGATAGCAGTTGCTCGCGTGATATTCACCCACGGTGTCCCAGATGCCTGACTAGTCGCGATGCCCCCCACATTTTTGGCTTCATATTTCATAACACAAAAGTCACTAGTTCCGTAAGTCGTGCTGCCCGGAACAACTATAAACCCACTTGGGCAGGTTATATCCGGTGTCGGGGCTGTGCTCTCGGTTATATGATATTTACTGTTACCATTTTTGATTTCTATGCGGAATGTCTTGGGATTGGTATAATTATTCGGCAGATATTTATAATTTGTATCATTACCTGGGCTAAATTTGATTGCCCCGCCATCAACTGACGTTAGATTGGCAGGATAATCATCATTATTTGCTATTGCATGAAGTTTTAGTTTTTTAGCCGTGTTATCCAAGTCTGAAATAACAGATGAGTCTGTCGCCCGCTGTGATATACCCGTATAGGATACTATTGTTATCGCTGCCAAGATACCGATAACGACAATTACGACCAATAGTTCTACTATCGTAAAGCCCTTTGACAAGCTCAGGGCCTTATGCCTGTTATTCTTAGATACTTTGCCCATGATTATCTATAAGTATAAGCAATTTTGAAATTAAAATCAAACTTACAACTTAGATTTTATCTCGGCGATTTGGTCACGCAACTCGGCGGCTTTTTCAAATTCTAGGTTGGCGCTGGCTAGTTCCATTTGACCTGTTAGTTCACGGATTAGCATTGGATATTCATCCTTCGGAATCTTTTTCAAATTCAATCGCGACGAGCCATCATCTTTTTTCGGTATCAATGCTCGCAAACCTTCATCAACTGCCCTAATTATACCTTCGGGCGTAATACCATGTTCGGTGTTATATGCCAATTGTACTGTTCGGCGACGATCCATTTCGCTAATGGCTTTGCGCATTGATTCGGTCATGTTATCGGCATACATATACACCTGTCCATCAATATGCCGAGCAGCGCGACCGCTAGTCTGGATCAACGCACCAGCACTGCGCAGGAAACCTTCTTTGTCGGCATCCATAATCGCCACCATGCTGACTTCTGGCAGGTCTAGCCCTTCGCGAAGTAGATTAATACCGACTAACACGTCATAAACGCCAGTTCGTAGGTCCTTTAATATATCTCCACGGTCTAATGTATCAACTTCGCTGTGGATATAGGCAGTTTTGACACCCATTTCTTGCAGATATGTCGATAGGTCTTCGGCCATTCGTTTGGTCAATGTTGTTACTAATACCCTCTGATGTTTTGCGACGCGTTTGTTGATTTCAGATATCAGATCGTCAATCTGGCCAGTGGTTGGACGGATAATAATATCGGGGTCGACCAATCCGGTTGGACGGATAATCTGCTGAGCTGGCGGTGGGCTGTGCGACAATTCATATTCACTAGGCGTAGCGGAAACATAAATCGCCTGGTTAATGTGTCGGTCAAATTCAGCAAAAGTTAAGGGACGGTTGTCTAGCGCACTAGGCATACGGAACCCGTAATCTACTAACACCTCTTTGCGCGCACGGTCACCGTTATACATCCCACGGACTTGGGGCAATGTCATATGCGATTCATCAACTAATAGCAGAAAATCATCATCAAAATAATCCATCAAAGTTGCCGGCTGCTCACCCGGTTCGCGATTAGTTAGATACCTGCTGTAGTTTTCGATACCTTTGACAAAACCCGTTTCTTCTAACATCTCAATATCAAATTTAGTCCGCTGAGATAATCGTTGGGCTTCTAATAATTTGTCGTTTTTCTCAAAATATTCTAGGCGCTCGGCAAATTCTTTTTTGATCCCCTCGATAGCATGTTCTAATTTTTCCTTTGGCGTAACATAGTGACTGCTTGGAAAAATCGATGCCGTTTCGGGCTCGGATAATATCTCGCCAGTCAATGGATCAATTCGCGTTAGGCGTTCAACAATATCGCCATAGAACTCAATTCGAAAAGCGCTGTCACTACCGGCTGGGAAAACATCAACTATATCGCCACGGACACGGAACGTGCCACGATGGAAATCGATGTCATTGCGATGATATTGAATGTCGGTTAACAACCTGACAAATTTATCCTGCAACCGGCGCTCGCCTTTTGTAATCGTAATTGACATCGCCGAATAATCTTCTGGCGAACCGATACCGTAAATACAACTAACACTGGCAACGATAATTGTGTCGCGCCTGGTTAGCAGCGCCATAGTCGCGGCGTGGCGCAACCGGTCAATCTCATCATTAATCTTGCTATCTTTTTCAATATAAGTATCGCTACTGGCCATATAAGCTTCAGGCTGATAATAATCAAAATAACTAACAAAATAATGAACTTCGTTATCTGGGAAAAATGATTTGAACTCGCTATATAATTGCGCGGCCAATGTCTTGTTGTGCGCTAAAACTAGCGTCGGCACGTTACGATCGGCAATAATATTGGCCATTGTAAAAGTCTTGCCGCTACCAGTCACGCCCAACAAAACCTGTTCTTTTTCGCCCGCATTTAAACCATCAATCAATTGTTTGATTGCTCGCGGCTGATCACCAGTTGGCTGATATTTGGTTTCTAAACGAAATTTTTGACTCATCTAGATTATTATACTACTTTATGTTCATCTAGCCATTTTTTGACAGACGACGTTTGACGTTTTTGTCCGTGCCGTCATGATGAAAATCGGCGTATTTTTTATCCAATGCGTCAATGACTTTTTTAACCAACCTGGCCGGATCAGTATCATAAATAATGTTTTTAGAACCAGGTGATTCAATATTTTCCAGCAATTTTGGTATAAAATCCGCCAACCCGCCACTGCCCAGCAGGACTCCCACTGTCTTTTGCATCTCTAGTGCGGTTGAAAACTCATGCAAACTGCCCATACGACCACCAACTGTAATCACAGCATCACTGCTGCGGACCAGGTAGATATCACGACCAACATAGTCCATACTGGTAAAATTAATGTAATTAAATTCTACTGTTGGCAATTTATAAATCGTAACGTGTTCACGAAAATTAGCTGCTGGCGAAAATCCAATCGATGAGCCTTTGCTATCCTCAACACTGAAAAAGCCTTGTGCTGCAAACCATGGCAACCCAACTGTCGCACCAGTAGTTAGTGTTTTACCAGCCTTGGCAATCTCTTTGCCCAGGTCATAAGCTAACTGATGGGCGGCACTTACCGTCTCACCCGCTGCCGCTCCTGATACGCAAATTTGATATCGCACTGATTGCCCCCTAATTAATTCTTATGCTTATTATATAGTTAAAATGGTTTTTCGTGTAGTGGCATTGCGTGTAATTTTACACCTTTATGTAATATTCCTGCCTTGGCACCAATTTTAGTCACCACCGATGTCGAGTTAGCGCTGGCAAAGACTATCGAATCTTTCAAAGATTTGCCTTGCACATGATATGCCAAAAATCCCGACCCAAAAGCATCCCCAGCCCCTGTCCTGTCGATCACAGGCACATCCTCATACATACCAGCTCGAACTACGGTCTGCCTGTCACTCGCCACCACACCGTCTGGTCCATCGCTAACAATCGCTAGTGGCACATAATTCAACAATCGGCGAGTTAGTTCTTCTAGTGTATGACCGTCCACTATCTGCTGAGCTTCTTCTTTGTTGACTGACAACACATCGACATCTTCCAGCAAAGATTTTAGCTGTTTTATATTCTTCAGTTCGCCCTTGCCGGGATTAAAGAAAACTTTAATGCCTTTTTGCTTTGCTTGGCGCAATAATTTGTCCAACAATTCAACATTGCCAGCCAAACTGGACAAATAAATCCAGTCAGCCTCGGCTGGGTCTAAATCAAAATTTTTTAATTCATAATGAGTAGAAGCTCCGCGATAAGTCAAAATCGTGCGCTCACCATTTGGTGCCAATAACAGCGTTGAATAACCAGTATTGTATTTATCCGAATAACTAATATGCGTCGTATCGACACCTTCGCGATCCATATCTGCCAATACCGCTTCGCCTGCTGGGTCGTGCCCAATTGTACCCATAAACTTTGCGTGCAAACCTTGACGAGCAAAGGTCACTGATGCATTTGTTGCGCCGCCACCAGTACTAAAATCGATGTTGTTTACATCCGCTTTAGCACCCAAATCTAATTTCATAAAAACTTCATGTGATGGGACATCAGTTACGGCTTTAAATTCAATACTGTGGCTCAGAAAAACATCCTGAACCGCTGCGCCAATTGATAAAATTTTAACTGTCATATTACCGCCTTGCCCGCACTGCCAAATGCATTAATTTTTTCTTCAACCACCGCCTGGACGGCGTCATAAACTTGTGGCATTAGTTTTACGACTGCATATTCATCTGGGTTATCTTTTAATACTTTGTCCAGCGTAGTGCGGAAAGTATAACGTAGATCACTGTTGATATTAATTTTAGCGACGCCGATCTTGGCCGCTTCTTTAAAATAGTGCAATGGGGTATCACTGCCACCATGCAAGCTAATCATCACACGCGAATCAACCGCGTCACGAATCTTTTGCAACAGTTCTAAATCCAAAATCTTGGGGACTGGGTATTTACCGTGCAAATTACCTATTGCTGCCGCAAATGTGTCTATACCTGTAGCCTCACAGAACTTTTTTGATCCTTCCGGTGTGCTAAATGTCTTTTTGATTGCTTCATAATCAATTGCTTCGGTAAATACATCTGAACTACCACCAAAATAATGCGGTTCAGCCTCGACGACTGCACCTGTAAATTTGGCATACTCAACAACCTCAATTGTTTTTGCAATAATTTCCTCATCGGTAGCATTGTGGTCACCCTGGCTAATGTCAATATGAATAAATTCGTAACCAGCATCAATAGCGCGTTTGCAATCCTCAACTGTCGGGCTGTGGTCCAGGTTAATATACATTTCAATGCCATATTCGGCTTTGTAATTATCAACCATATCACGAACGTTTTGTAGTCCCATTGAATTAACTTCATTTTTGCTAAGTTCAACCATAACTGGTGCATTTAATTTCTGTGCTGCCCGGGCAATAGCAATCAATGTTTCTTGGTTATCAATATTGAACGAGCCAACAGCAAAATGCTGGTTTTTACTACGTTGCATTAGGTGACGCGCCCTGACAATGTTATCTCGAATCTGATTTATAGTTAGTCCCATATTCCCCCTTATTTAACCCTATGATATTGTGGCTTATCTTGCACAAAAGCCTCGACTTTTTTGGCAATATGCTCGGCCGTCAATCCAAAATGGTCAAATAACTCATCAGGCTCACCACTTTCACCATAACGATCATTAATCCCAATTCGCAAAATAGGCGTTGGCATATGATCACCCATCAGCTCCGCGATAGCACCGCCTAGACCGCCAGCGATTTGCGCTTCTTCTGCCGTAACAAGACGTCCAGTCTTTCGAGCGCTAGCCAAAATCGTTACCGTGTCCAAAGGTTTTATAGTAGGAATATGTAACACTTCTGCACTAATACCATTCTGCTCTAAAATTTTTGCCGTAACCAATAATTGATACGTCGTCGCACCCGTGCCACATAGCGTTACGTCGTCGCCATCTAGCAGCTTGTAAGCGTGACCAATCTTGAAAGGTGAATCTACCGTGCTAAAAATTGGAGTCTTGGGACGCGCCAATCGCAAATAACTTGGTTTGCCATTTTTTGCAATTGCCATCGTTGCCTTTTCCGCCTCGATGCTGTCACCTGGGACTATAACGATCATATTAGGCATTACGCGCATCATTGCAATATCTTCCAACATCTGGTGAGTTGCACCATCCGGGCCAACACCAACACCTGCGTGTGAAGATATTATTTTGACCGGTTGATCATTTAGTGCAATCGTAGTTTTGATTTGCTCCCAGTTACGCCCTGGGCTGAATGCAGCATAGGCAGCGGCAAATGGAATTTTGCCAACAGCAGCTAGGCCACTGGCAACTGCAACTAGATTTTGTTCGGCAATGCCAACCTGGATAAATCTATCCGGGAACGCCTCGGCGAACAAGTGCGTTTGTGTACTTTCGGTCAAATCAGCACATAATGCAACTATATTTTTATCAGCCTCGCCTGCAGCCTTTAACCCACGTCCAAAACCAGCCCTAATCGGCTCCTGCTGTACATCTGCGTCATATAATTTTGGGTTTAATTGGTAATCGCTCATCGCGCGTTATCTCCAGTATTAATCTTGCCATCTAGCGTATGCAATTTTTTTAATGCATCAGCCGCCTGCTGACTATTTGGCGCAACACCATGCCATTTGTAATCATATTCCATAAAGTCTACGCCTTTACCCGGGATTGTGTGTGCAATAATTACACTGGGTCGGTTAGTAATTGCCCGCGCCATACTGAATGCGTCTAGTATCGATTCCATATTATGGCCATCAATTTCAATCACGTGCCAACCAAACGATTCCCATTTGCCTCGTAAATCTTCTAGCGGCATGACGTCCTCTGTATTACCATCAATCTGGATATTATTACGATCAACGACCGCGATTAACTGAGACAATTTATATTTGCCAGCAAACATTGCCGCTTCCCAATTATTGCCTTCGTCTAATTCTCCATCCCCCATAATTACATAAACAAATCTGTGTTTGGCGTCATCTAGATATTGAAAAGAATACGCCATACCAGAAGCCTGTGACAATCCGCTGCCTAGGGGACCGCTAGTATTTTCCAGGCCTGGTAATTTTGTTCGTTCAGGATGACCTTGTAGGCGGCTACCTAGTTTGCGCAAAGTCTTTAGCTCTGCGACTGGGAAAAAACCAGCTTCGGCCATTGTAGCATATTGCACTGGCACAGTATGACCATTACTTAGTAAAAATATATCACGATCCGCCCAATCAGGTTTTTCAGGATTAATCTTTAGCACATCAAAATACAACGCCGCAACAATATCAGCCAAGCCCAATGACCCAGCAGTATGACCACTGCCAGCTATATTTAGCATCGATATAATATCCTCACGGATAGTATTTGCCTTATGTTGTAACTGTGACAACGTTAGTTTTATGCCCACCTTTTATATAACTCCCTGTTTAGTTATTTCTTTTGTCAACTCAGCATAAACTCCTGACACATTAATGGCCTTGTCTAAAACTCCGCCTGCGTTTAAGATATTAACTCCTCCTTGAGTCAAAGTAAAAACATTATCTATGGCAACGCCACCATCCCACCCAATCTCAACCTTGGGGTTGATCGCACGAATCAAGCGAATTTTTTCTAGCTGCATTAGGCTGGCAGTGCCACCGTAATGACCCAAGTCACCCGAAAATACCAACACATGATCGGCTGCATTAATAAAACCTGCTACATCTGAGGGTACAGTAGGTTTTAGTAAGGCTATTCCAGCCCTAATGCCAGCATGCTTGATCCTGTCAAATATTGGTAACAAATCAACTCCTGTCTCGGCGTGGAAAATAATTAAATCTGGCTTTAACGCAATAAGTCTATCAACATAATCAATCGGATTTTTGACCATAGCGTGTATGTCCGCCATCCAGCCTCTAGGCCACCACAATTGTTCTGGTGCCAACAAAGTCGTTGACGCGAATTGGCCGTCACTAACATCCAGATGGATATGCGTAACAAGAGGTTGAAACTTTTCTACGGAAGCCTTCAATTGATCTGGCGTTGTTGCCATAATACTTGGGACTATTATGCTCATTATATACTGTCAATCTGCGCGTTACGGCGCTTGAACCTGGGTGCGTCGGCAAATGAAGTTGACAGCCAAGTTTCGATAATACCCTCCCAGGCACCATCGTCAGAATCTAGTATTCTAGACGGCAAACACAGCACGTTGCTGTCGTTGTCATTACGCGTCATTTTAGCCTCAAATGCATCCCATATAACGCTGGCGCGAATTCCGCGAAAACGGTTGGCAGCCATTGCCATACCTTGACCGCCACCACACAATAAAATTGCACGAGGGTCGCTATCAGTACTGCCAATAACCTGGAGTGCTGCCATCTGGGCAAATTCTGGGAAATCATCATTTGGGTCCAATATCTGATCGCCGACATCATCAATGTCATAACCACGCTTTGCTAAATATGCAAAAACTTTTTCTTTTAGATGAAATCCTTGATGATCACTACCAATATATATTTTCATTTTTATAAAATCCTTACACCATAAAGTATAAGCGTTTTGAAATCAATTATCAAGTAAAGTGTCCCTATATAAAGTATAATTGTTATATGGGAAAGCTAGAACTAATCGACCACGCCCGCCCTCATTACAATGAGGACCAAATTCTTGAACTGACAAGTGCTATTGATTTTGCCACCGAATCCCATTCTGACCAAAAGCGCAAAAGCGGCGACCCATACATCACCCATCCGATTGCAGTGGCCGAAACCCTGATTGATTGGGGTATGGGTATTGACAGCGTGATTGCTGGGTTATTACACGATACCGTCGAAGACACTGGAGTTACTCTGGATCAGATCAAAAATCTTTTTGGCAACGATGCGGCTTTTTTAGTTGATGGTGTGACCAAGGTATCTAAAGCTCGCGCCGGTATGAGTGACCTGGTTAATTATTCTGACCAAACAAAGGACAATTTATCAAAACTGTTAATTGCCGTCGGTCAAGATATACGCGTTATTATTATCAAATTGGCTGACCGATTGCATAACCTTTCAACATTACAATATTTATCCCGCGAGAAACAAACTAAAATTGCTCGCGAATCGTTAGAAGTCTTTGGACCAATTGCCGACCGCCTAGGCATGGGGCGAGTCCGGACTCAAATCGAAGAATTAGCATTTAATTTTCTAAACCCGACCGAATTCAAAAAAACCCAAGGCTTAATGAATAAAAGACTAGGCCGTAGCACGCGCAAATTAGGTAAAATTCGCGATGAAGTCGAAACTACACTGAAAAAACAAAATATCAAATTTGATATCAACGGCCGTGTCAAAAGTGTTTACAGCTTATATAAAAAACTTGGGAAAGTTAGCGGAAACATTGATGACATATATGACCTGATGGCGCTGCGGATATTAGTCGACAAAAAAGAAGATTGCTATCTGGTATTAGGCGCAATACACGGGCTTTATACGCCGATGATCAATCGCATCAAAGATTACATTGCCACACCAAAACCCAATGGATACCAGTCTTTACACACGACCGTCCTGACGCCAGCCAAGCAAATCGTCGAATTCCAGATTCGCACTCACGAAATGCACGAGTATGCCGAGCGCGGGTTGGCGGCCAGCTTCCATTATCATGACCAAAAAGATTCTAGCCACTATGCAAAACGCCAAGAAACAACCAAATTACCAACTAGACTGCAATGGATTAACCGCCTACAAGAAATTGCTGCAAAACTCAAAGACGGCGAAGAAATATCAAAGGATCAATTAAATATTGACCTGTTTGCAAATCGTATTTTCGTTTATTCGCCCAAGGGTGACATTTATAACCTACCCGAAGGCGCCTTGCCATTGGATTTTGCATATCTAGTGCACAGTGACATTGCTAATCATGCCTATGGATTTCGAGTTAATAACAAAATACATCCGATGGACAAGCCATTGCAAAACGGCGACATCGTCGAAGTCATAACGCGCGCGTTATCACATCCTAAGTCAGACTGGAAAGAGTTGGTTACAACCACCCATGCCCGTAACAAATTACGCAGCTATTTGCGTCAAACTAATTTACTGGGAACAATCGCCCGAGCCAGCAACGGCATATTCGGCAAGAAGCAATCCAAGAAAAATTAATCTTTTTTATCGTTCCAGCGTTCGATTGATTTGTAAATAATGTCCTGAGCTTCTTCTTTGCCAGCCCAGCCTTTGACTATTGTTGATCCGGGTTTTTGTAGGTTTTTATAATTATTAAAATGGTGCGCGATTTGATCAATTTTTTGATTGGAAATACATTCCAACGTATTAATCTCGCCATCCATACCTATACTGTCATCTGGGACTGCGACTATCTTATCATCAACTTCGCCATCGTCTTCAAATTTCATAACACCAATAATCTTGGCACGAACAACAACGCCAGTTGGCAATGGTTCATCTGTAATAATCAAAGCATCCAATTCATCGCCGTCTTCGTCCAATGTCTGCGGTATAAAACCGTAGTTAGTTGGTTTTGCAAATATCGCTGGTTCTACGCGATTTAATTGCATGACTGCCTTTTCACGATTCCATTCAATTTTATTTTTGCTGCCTGCTGGTATCTCAACGACAACATTAACAAAACCGCCTGCTACATCGCCAGGTGTTATAATTTGGTTAAAATCTGCCATTAATGTCTCCTTTTGTTTTTTTAGTTGAGTAACAATAATAACACAGATTTTTATAAATTAACACTTACAAGCTGCCCAGATATTCACGAATACTCAGTGCTGCGGTAGCACCTTCACCAACTGCGCTGGCGACTTGCATTGTTGCGCCGCTGCGGACATCGCCGCTGGCAAATACACCTGGAATATTGGTATGCAGGTTACAGTCAGTTTTGATAAATTTATCATCATCCAATTTCACGCCGCTACCATCCAAAAACCCAGTATTTGGTCGTAGTCCTGCGAATACAAATACGCCATCAGTTTCAATTAAACGTGACTTGCCGTCATGTGTAACGCGGACCGACACAACACGACCATTATCCCCGATGATTGCATCAGTTGTAGTGCCGATGTGAACTGTGATTTTACCATCGTCCACCATTTTTTGTAATTCTTTTTGCAATACATCACTAGCTTTGACGGTACTGCGGACCAACAGGTCAATATGGCTAGAAAACCTGGTCAGGAATATCGCTTCTTGGACGGCCGAATTACCACCGCCGACTACAACTAGTTTTTTGCCACGATAAAAAGCTCCATCACAAGTCGCACAATAATGGACACCACGGCCGTAAAACTCAGCCTCACCAGGTGCGCCGATTTTGTTATAGTCGCTGCCGGTTGCAATCAATATGGTCTTTGCCAATACTTCGCCGCCGTTAACCGTTACGATATTAATCCCGTTTTCATGACGCAGCGCGCCGACATCACCCATTTCAATTTTGGCACCGAAATTTTCGGCTTGTTTTTGCATCTGCTCAGTCAGTACCATGCCCTCAACACCGTCTGAGAAGCCTGGATAATTATCAACGCGATCAGTAATCGCAGCCATACCGCCAACAACTGCTTTTTCATACAAAACCGTGTCTAGGTCTTCGCGAGTAGTATAAATAGCCGCCGTTAACGCACTAGGGCCGGCACCAATCATTACTACATCATAAATTTTTTGTGACATATTACCCCCTAGGCCGCAGCACTATTATCAATACTATGAACTTGCACTATAAATTCAAGTGGGGAGTTCGCAGTAATAGCACCCGATCCACCTTCGCCATAAGCTTTAACTGCCGGAATCGTCAGCCTAACGATACTACCTACTTTGACACCGGTCAAACCCTCAGTCCAGCCAGCTATCACGCCACTAAGCGAGAAAGTTACAGGCGAATCATCTGAACCTTTTTTCTTGCTACTATCAAAAATTTTACCGTCAGATGCCCAGCCAAAATAACTGGCGTTAATGGAATCTGTAGCAACTATTGCCTGGCCATCACCCTGTGACAGGGTTTCAACTTTCAATTCCCTTACAGCTGCAGCATCAAAAGTCCTTGGCTGATAGCCACCGAAACCTTCAGAATTATCAGCATTAGTTTGAGCGCCTGATTTTTGGTCTGCCAACAACTGATCTTGTTGCTTTTGCAACTCGGCTTGATCAATCTTTTGATTATTCACACTCAGACCCATTACTAGGAATGAACCCAATGTCCCTACTGTTAATACTATTGCTATAACCCAAATACCTATACGCTGTGAACGTGGTGTCGCCATAAAAAACCATACCTCTCTTAATTTACTATATCTTTTATTGTATCAAATAACTATTGCTTTGGTGAGAACAACGACGGAATCTACAACAGTTTTTATAACCCCACTAACCTCGTCACCAGTCAATGTATGGTCAAATGCGACCAATTTAATACGAATCGTTATATTCTTGGTCTCGTCGTTTTCTGACTGATAAATATCAATTACATTTACAGAAGTTTGCAGGTCTATCGTTGCTAAAGCCAGTTTTGCTGCTTTGATTATATTACCAACACTTACTTCCACGGCAACCTTAAAGCAAATATCACGTTCTGTCGCAGGGAAACGGCTGGCAGGAACATAAGTTTTGCCGACTTTTTTTACAGCTGCAAATAATGCACGAGTATCGATTTCAAAACCGGCCACATATTCTGGCAATTTGAAACCTTTGGCGACTAATTTTTTGTATTCACCAACAACACCGATAATATTGCCATCATTATCAACCACTAGCGCGCTGCGCCGAGGTTCAAATGGTAGCGTTATCGAATCATCAACAACTTCTAGTTTTTTGTAATCTAGTTCTAGATTAAATGATTTACACAGATAGTTCAAAAATCGCTTTGCTCGGTAATAAGCCGCGCCCGAAACATTAGACTTGCTGACGCCAACAGCCGATAACCTGTCAATTTCTACTGGAACACCTTCATCAGTGACACCTTCAGATTTACGATGACATTTGTTAATTTCAAATAATGCAAACTTATCAAAGCCCTGTTTGATATTTGGATGAATCAATCCCAGTAAATTAGGAGTTAAACTTTGGCGGTAATATTGCAGGTCGGGGCTGATAGAATTAACAATCTTGTAAGAATCTTTGGGATCCAGTGCGGCCTTTTCTAACATATCTCCATGGACGAAGCTATAATTCAAGACTTCATTTGCACCTGAACGAACTAATATTTTACGAATATCAGTTCTAAATACATCAAAATCACTAATCGTCACGGCTGTGAAATCGCGCATTGGTAATGTTGGCTTGATATTATCAAACCCATTCAGACGTCCAATTTCTTCCACTATATCTTCAATTATGTGTATGTCATTGCGCCAATAAGGCACTGTCACATCCATAGTTAATTGGTCCGCAACATTGACGCCAAACTCGGCGCGACCAATCAAATCAGTGGCATCAGCAATATTGATATCTGTCCCCAAAATATTATTAACCCGCTGCAAAGGTGCCGATATAGTCATACCTTGCTTTTTGCCCGGATATGCATCTGCAACAGATGTTGATACTTGCATTCCAGCCCAATCACCAACTAATCTAACAGCTTCGCCCAAAACTGGAGCTGTCAACTGCGCTGGTTGGCCTTTGGTAAACCTAGTAATAGCTTCACTAAAAATACCGTGTCGCATTTGAGTTGAACGTAATTTGTATAAATTAAATGTGGCACTTTCAATAATAATCGATTTGGTATTCTCGTCAATTTCAGTAGCACTACCGCCCATAGCACCAGCTAATGCAATCGCCGTGTCACCAGCCGCAATTACAATATCATCAACTGTTAGTTTAATTTCACGGCCATCCAGTAAAGCTAGTTTTTCACCATCACGACCTGCACGAACATGAATCTCGACATTATCGCCGGCAATTTTCTTGACCTTATCAAAGTCAAAGGCATGCAGTGGCTGGCCGGTTAACATCATTAGGTAATTTGTAACGTCAACAACCGAACTGATTGGTCGAACACCAACCCGTGATAGATAGGTTTGAATCATCATCGGCGATTGTTTTTTACTGTCACCTTCACTCATGACAATTGCCTGATATCGATCAGATAATTCTGGATCATCAATCTGAACACTAATGGAACCGGCAGCTTCACCTAAGTGTGGCGCCAGATTCAACACCCAATCAGGGCTGGTAAATTGTTTGCCAGTAATTGCAGCAATTTCGCGAGCAAAGCCAATGATACCAAAACAATCAGGCCTATGAGTTAATGATTTGTTCTCAATATCTAACAAGCTGTCATCAAATTCATATTGTTTTGCAAATTCAGTCCCTGGCGCGACTTCTTCGTCGATAACTAATATACCTGTATGTTCATAAAACAAATCTAATTCTTTGGCACTAGCAATCATTCCATTACTGGTAACTCCCCGCAGATTGCGGGTATCTAATTTAAACGGTTCGGCGGTGTCAAAAGTTGACGGCACAATAGATTTTGGTGGCAACCAAACAACATTTTGACCAGTCGCAATATTTGGCGCACCACAAACAACTTGAACATAGTCATCATCGTCTCGCTCCAACCCATCAACTTTTCCGCCATCATTAATTTTGACCAAGCTGAGATGATCCGAACCTTCCAGTGGTTTTGCATCGATAACTTTAACAATAAGAACGCTTTCGTATTTTTTGCCTAGATCTGTGACTGATTCAACTTCAACTAATCGCGCACCAATCAATTCAACTAATTTATCGACTGGCATATCAATGTCAGTAAATTTCTTCAACCAATTTAGCGATATAATCATGCGAATTTCCTCAAAAAAGCTAATTTACCAGCGTGAAAATGACGAATATCTTCAATGCCGTATTTTAACATCACTAAACGTTCAATACCGCCGCCCCATGCAAAACCTCGATATTTTTCTGGGTCAATATCTGCAGCGCGCAAAACATTTGGATGGATCATTCCGCAACCCAACATTTCTAACCACTCGCCATCCTTGCCACCCAGAGCCGCTGGTCGTTCGATTGCAAATTCCAAACCCGGTTCAACAAATGGGAAATATGCTGGTTGAGTTTTAATTTTTAATTTCTGTCCATAATAAACTTCAAAAAAGCTTTGCAATGTGCCTAACATCTGCCCCAAAGTTGCACTGTCACTAACAAAAACGCCTTCATATTGATGAAAGGTGTGTTCGTGAGTTGCGTCAATATCTTCATTACGAAATGTTCGCCCGCAACTAACCGCCGCAATATTACCACCTGCTTCTAATTTTGCCTTGCCGGCTTTTAGAATACGGTTTTGCATCGTCGATGTATGTGCTGGCGGGATAAAACCTTCTTCAGTTCGGAAAGTATCATAACCGTCACGTGCTGGATGATTGTCTGGAAAATTTAGCATGCTAAACATATGTTCATCATCATCAATCTGACGCGATTCAATCGCCTCAAAACCCATGCGCGTAAAAATATCTATCACGTTTTCTAATTCGCGGGTTAACGGGTGTTGAGACCCGTTTTCAGTTGGTAATAAATCGAACAAACTAGAATTCACATCAAATGGCGCCGTTACATCGATTTGTTCGATGGTTGAGTCTTCGACCGACGCTTCACGCTCGGCAATAGCTGTTTCTAATGCAACTTTTAATTCATTAACCGCTCGGCCGTATGCGCCACGCTGTTCGGGCGGCAAATCGGCAATTGCGCCGTATAATTTCTTTAATTCAATAGATTTTAATATCTCACGAGGGTTATCGCCAGATTCTATCTGTTCTAAAAGTTTTTGTTTTATCTGTTCAATGTTTTGCATGACTGTTAATTATTATACCTTATTAAAACACTAGCGCGCCATACTATTAACGATTAGCCATATAGATATACCAACCACTAAAAACAATATGATAATCCAGACCCACGCCAGGCTAGTCGTGTTTTTTGTATCTTTAATATATTGAGAATCATTAACTCCATCAGGTTGATCCTGTAATTGTGAAGTTTCGCGCGCGCGACGGTTTAATTCGGCCGCGATATTATTCTGCAATTCACTTCTTTCATCTAGGTCTTGTTTGATAAATAACGCCATATACACATTATATCACTTATAGCACTTGCGTTTATTTTAAAATACTATGTTATACTAAAATTATATTTCACTGTAAGGAGGGAAATCAATTATGGCAACTAAAAAAGCCACCAAGACTGTCAAAAAAACGACCGTCAAAAAGCCCGTAGCGGCTAAAAAAACCACAAAAGCAGCAGCGACAATAACCGCTAGCTCAATAATTACAAATATAAGTAAGACCTTCAAAGCAGCCAAAAAACCATCAATCGGTTCATTGGTGGCTGAATTTGTCGGCACATTCTTACTAGTAGCATCGATATTCTCGGTTCAAGGCCAGCCACTATTTGTAGCTTTTGCTTTGATCGGCATAGTATTAATAATCGCCGGTGTATCTAGCGCACACATCAACCCAATCGTCACAATTGGTGCATGGGTTACTCGCAAGATGTGTTCACTTTGTGCAATCGGCTTTTTAGCAGCCCAAGCAATTGGCGCAACCGCAGCTTTTCTGACAATTAGCGCATTTTTGGAAAATACCAAAGCAGCTACTATTGAAGGACTAGGCTCAGCACCTGCAATGTTCCACGCAGCAACAATTACACCAGGCAAAGAAATGGTAATACTGTTTGCCGAACTTCTAGGCGCATTTATTATTGCCCTAGGCGTCGCCAAGGCTATCAAATCAGCAAAAGCCGTATATGCAATAACCTACGGACTTGCGACACTAATAGCCCTGATTATCATCGGTTCAATTACATCATTACTACTGACAGAATCTGCAACGTCATTGACGTTTCTAAACCCTGCAATGGCTATCGCGGCCGATGCTATCAAATGGGACGTATGGCCAATCGCAATTTACATCGTTGCCCCAATCGTTGGTGGTATCGCTGGATTCGCATTGAACGACCTACTATCAGCTGACACATGTGACTGTGCAGACGGTAAATGTACTTGTAAATAATTAGTTATCCTAATATAAAATACTCCGCCCCGGCGGGGTATTTTATATTACCAACCTCCCTGCCAAGTTGCTAAGGGTTGAACCCTTAGCAGGTCTTTTTTTATTAGTCGTTACGTGGTTTGTCTAATAACAATGGGTCGACGCCAGCGTCGGTGCCGGCGATTTTGATAACGTCTTTGTCAACTTTGCCTAATTCTTTGTGGGCATCGTTATAATGTCCAACCGTCTGCCCCAGTGATTTGCCTAATTTACCCATAAACTCATCAAATTTACCGATATGTTTGCCCAGCTGACCGACACGGATCTGGATATCCTTGGCTTGTTCTTCAATTTGCAGACTGCGTAGGCCCTGTAATACCGTTTGTAAATACGCCATAAAACTAGTTGGGCTGACAATAATCACCCGTTTGTCACGGAATGCGTATTCAATCAAATCACGCGCGCTAGACCCTGTGCCGACATTACCAATCAACAAATCGTAATATAACGATTCGCTGGGGATGAACATAAATGCAAAATCCATTGTTTTCTCAGACGGTCGGATATATTTGCTGGTTTCATCTATGCGGTTTTTCAAATCGGTGCGGACTTTGGCTAATAATTTCTCGCGTTCAGGTTTGCTGGGTTCACCAACCATACGATTATAATTTTCCAGGCTAAATTTGCTGTCGATTGGTAGTATTTGACCTTTATCTAGGAACACGGCCGCATCAACAATCTCGCCGTCTTTAAAACGATATTGCATCTGGTAGTTTTTCGACGGCAATATATTATCTAATACCGATTCCAGATAATATTCACCGAACACGCCGCGCTGTTTAGGGTTTTGTAATACGTTTTGCAAGGTTTTTAATTCATCTGCCACATCAATCACCCGTTTGTTTGTTTCGTCCAATTTTGCCAGCCGCTGAGTCACATCGGTCACCAATTTGGCACTTTCGGACAATTGTTTTTGCATTGATGCTTGCATCGAATTGTTATTATTATCCAATTTTTCACCAACGGTTTGTTGCAAATTGCCAATATTGCGCGACAATTCAACCAAATCGCTTTTCAGTAAGTCAACCGACCCACCGCCCTTTAGGTCGCGCAAACGCTGGTTCAAAATAAATAATATTATGCCGAAACCGATGACTAAAATAAATATCACGATGACTTCCATAAGCACTATTATAACACTACAGGCTGATAGCCACACGCGCCAATATAATAACAATGGTTACAAACAACAACACTGGCACAACCTTTGCATATCTGGCGATCCAAGAGAACATAACATAAGATAAACAATATAAAGCCACACTCCAGACAACTATCTCGGCCCAACTTAACCCATCAGACCAAACTGCCAACCCCCACAAAGCTGCTGCCGCTGCCACGGCTGTTATCAAAGGCTGCGGCATCCGCATCAACAACATTAATGCAACACCGATAACAGCCACTGCGACTGTAGCGATATTACTAGCCGTCGCCAGTGGTAAGAAAACGCGCCCAACAACAACCAAGCCCCAAAAAATCGCACCCAACGCCGCACCAATAATAGCTATCTTCCAAGCAGAATATGATATATTCCCCACACCTGTATCTGTGCTGGTACTAATAATCTTTGCCATATTAAACACCTTTCAGTATCATTATACTACTTGTTGTCTATAAAATATCGCAAATGCTTGCTTTTTACCGTTCTTTGTGCTATAATATAATTTAGGACATTAAAATTTTAGTATAGATAGGAAGTGATTGGTTTGTTTAACATATTTAATATATGTTCAGGCATTAGAAAGTTTTTCAAACAGCGCCTAAAAGAAAGGCGTCCGCACGAACATTGGTTACAGAGCCAAGAAAAGCTTGAAAAGAAATAATCTAGGCCCAAAAAAGCCCAGAAAAAAAGGAGGTGAAAAGCAATGCCAAAAAGAACCTATCCAACAGTGGAAGCCGCGATACATGCACTAAACCGCATCGCAACGGCTAAACCAGCCCGACAAGAAAAGATGTTGGCTCGTATGAGCCGCAGAAATGGCTGGAATATCCGCGCAGCCAAAAAATACTAAAAAAAATATCCGAAAAAGGCCTCGTGGTTAATACCCGAGGCCTTTATCATATCTACAAATAATTACGGGCGCAATGTGCCAGCAAATACCTGCCATGCCAATAATGATTTGGCAACTAGACTTAGCACGATATATGCCAATTCCCCATATAGGTAATTCTTCCAATTACCGATTTTTTTGTATTGCAATATCATATTAAACGCAAAACAGTTAAAGAAAACGAATATTGAAACGAATATCCAATAAACAAAGGTCGGTGCCGCACGTCCGTTATCAGCACTCAGCCAAAAATTAAACGCAATCACAACCCATGGAATTGCACCGGCAATACAACCGATAATATAACTGAGCCAATTTGTTTTTTTAGTTGTCTGGTTATGAACTTCCATTACCAGTCCCATCAAATTCATGACTGATGTTAATGCGAAGATCATTATCAGACTCATCAAATCATAAACACCAACCAGCAGTGCAATTGCAACCATCATAAAACTAGCCGAAAGTGCGTATTCAATCCAACGAGCCTTGTTAATACCTTTTGCCAGGTTCTCATTATATT
Source organism: Candidatus Saccharimonadota bacterium (assembly GCA_037129535.1). Classification (GTDB taxonomy): domain Bacteria; phylum Patescibacteriota; class Saccharimonadia; order Saccharimonadales; family Saccharimonadaceae; genus UBA1547. The sequence goes on from JBAXUT010000002.1 coordinate 98,886, forward strand.
TTTTGTTATAAACTGTGGCTATTATCAGATGTGCCGCGCTACAAATAAAGAAGAAAATTGCAATCAGTATTGGCAATGACAAATCAAACAGTGCCTTTGTCGTTGGTTCCAGACTGGATGTTTGTTCATTAAATTTCAAATATGTACCGGTGATTCCCAGTGAAAACACCTTGCTTAAAATTAATATTGCGATACCCTGCACAAAATGTAATCCTGCCATAACAAGATTAAATCGTTTTAACCCGTTCATAGTTATTTGTTTACTCATATTTTTATAATAACATAACCGCTAATTTTGTTTGCTATAATATTAGATATGATTAAATTATTTCAAAAACACGACAAGACAAAATTATTATACGCAACCGTAACCCTGGCCGGCATAGTCGGCTTTGTTGCCAGCTTTTTACAGATGGTCGAAAAGGTCGCACTGCTTAAAAGCCCCGGCTCGCCATTAATATGCGACATTAACCCTATTTTTAGCTGTTCAAATGTATTAAATGTCTGGCAAAGCTCAGTCTTTGGGTTCCCAAATGCCTTGATGTGTATCACTTTCTTTGCGATTATGATGACCGCTGGTGTTATCGGATGGACTGGTGGCACGATGCACAAAAACTTACGCCTAGTACTACAAGCAATGACACTATTCTTCGTCGGATTCGGATTCTGGTATCTATGGCAAGGCATCTTTAATATCGGCAGCCTTTGTATATTCTGTTTGTTCTGCTACGCTGCAGTTTTAAGCATCAGCTTTGCTTGGTTACGAATCAACCATAAAGATTTACCCATCAACAAATCAGCTCGCAAATTCATCGACAAATTAATCACAGATAATTCAGATACATTCATCTGGTTAACAATCGCCCTGGTCATCATCGCCGAGATGGTCATCCAATTCGTCTAATCTGTAAAACTTGCAAATAACTTATCCCGGTAATACACTCTATTTATAATATAAGGAGAGTTTTATGGAAGAAGCAATCCGGGGCTATGCCGTAGAAATAGGGGCAGATATCAAAGATAAAAAAGGGCTATGGGAATTATCACTGACAATTGCCGAGCGCAAAGCATTCCTCAGCAAGAAAAAGTTAACCTACACGGCCAAATTTCGCATTGATAAAACAAATAAAACTATAGTATTCAGTGAGTATCTAGCCGAAAAAGGTTCTGGTTTGTCATCTGGTGGCGATTTTGACGGTGGTATGAGTACTGGTTTTGGATTCAAAACTACTACCTATAGCACCAGCAAATCTGGCATATCGGGGTCCATTACAGAACAGTCTAATTTATTTGGTCAACAATATAATTATGATTTTAAATATGAGGCTATTCGACAAAAAATCGAATCAATCGCCCAAGATTCAGGTTACAAATTTGAATACAAAATACTGCCGATTGGTATTTAAAATTAACCCCTAATCAATATATACACTACAAAATATTTGTCCAATACCTCATTTTTTATCGCACCCACGGCGCGGATAGCTGATCATTGAATCGTAAATGATAAAACCCATAGAAAAAACCCGCACCAGAAAAACCGGGTATGGCATTATGCCACAGATTTTTTCCGTTACGGGTTAGGTGTCAACCCAATACTTCAGATGCTTCCGCAATTTTACTGGATGCATCTTCTAATTCTTTTGATCTTTCCAAATGTAAGCCTGCTTTATCCTTAAACCATTTGGCAATATCTGGAGCCCGAGCAAGCACTGCATTTTCCAACTTTTCAAAACAACATTCTGCGATTTCCAAACCGCCAAATCTGATGCTGCGCACAGTAACGCCTCTCGTTTCTTCTTCGTCATCAAGGCCCATTCCTTTGTTATGCACCCTGCCACACCACTCACAGGTTATCTGGCACTCTGTACTAAAACCCGAACCACTTCCAAAGACAAAATTTTCTGCCCTAAACATACGTATCACCACCTCTCAAAATAGAATACGATACACTAGCCACAAATTATTAAACTACCACTTGACACCTATGACTGTATATTACCATAAAATAACGCCCATCTCAACAACATTGCCTAATTTGCAAACCTATGCCTATAATATATGCAGTACTTTGAGAATTGATAGAGCATATAAAAAAGGATGTGATTTGCATGGCAAAAAAGAAGCTTAGCGGCAACCACAGCTACCCCATAAAGCATGCGTCAATAAGTTATGTGGTTAATGTCAAAAATGGCGTCGACTCAGTCACTGTGATGCAAGTATATGGTGATAGCTTGCCCAAAGGCTCAATGGAGGATTGGCTTAAAATCGCTGAATACGTAAAGCTCCAGAACGGCCTAGACAAAATTGATTTATATCACCAGTCCAGAAACAACAGCACGCTGAAAACCACCACAAAACGGATTTGCGAAGTCTAATCTATCATTTTTCAGTACTTACCTCTTTCGTTATCGAAGGGGGTATTTATTTTACCAAAAAGAGTATAATAAAATTATAAATGGAGGGTTAAAGATGGAATAATCAGATAGTAACAAGGTTCATCATAAAAAACTACCGATATTCATTATAGCGGTCGCGATATGTATTATATTGGCATTATGGAAACTGGGATTTAGTCTGAGTTTTTGGTTAATTTTAGGCATATGGATATTGATATTCGTATTGTTCTTTGTGCGTGTGATATTTAAAATGGTCTTTATGTTACGGGCCGTCCTGATATTAGCAGTCGTTTTCTCGATACTAGTATCGTTTAATATCATCAAGATTTTTGGATCGAATCCTAGTAGCAGCACTCAGAAATCTAATGGTATCACTATCGTCCCGTGCACCAGCACTGCCAATAGCAAACCGCAAATGCCGACCGGATGGAAATCCACTATTTATTCTGGCGCTATGGGTCCAACTTCACCAGATATCAGCGCCGCAAACAATGTCCGAACTTTCTCATATGCTAGTATCAAATCCAAGACCGACGCCAACAGCCTGTATTCCAGAATTGAAAAATCAGACAGTTCGTATATTACAGGCTACGGCACGACGATGGAAGTCTGTGACAATAATAATATGACATCTAGCGCATATGCCACTGCTAACAATGACAACGTTGCCAGTGAGAACACAGTTGCATCAACGCACTATCTGCACGGTGGCAATTATTTGCATGGAACTGGCGATTATCGAATCGACGTTTACCTCAGAAGCCCCGACAGTAAATGGACCTTAATCGACCGTATGGATAAAATAACAATTACCGAATAGTTCTAGACACCAGCGACTTTGAATATATTACCAATCACATAGGTTACAACCATAGCAATAATTCCGCCTGCGACAACTCGCAAAGTTGATCGACGGATATTCGCACCGCTGGCTTTGGCGCTTAAAATGCCCGCGACAATCAGCGCCACGATAACCGCGCCAAAAGTCACAGGTGTAGTCAGATTACCAACCGGTAACATAATTGCAGCTAGCGGTATGACCGATCCCAACACGAATGAACCCGCACTGGCCAGCATCGAGCTCCATGGGTTGGTTAGATTTTTAATATCGATATGCAGATCAACATCGGCGTGAGCCTCTAATGCATGTTTGACTGATAATTCACGCGCCACGTTTTCGGCAGTTTTACGACTGAGGCCTTCGGATTGATAGATATTTGCCAAGTCTTCTAATTCTTCCTGTGGATGATTACGCAGGTCTTTACGCTCCTTGTTCAACATCGCTTCTTCGGTGTCGCGCTGTGTGCTAACTGATACATATTCACCCACCGCCATCGACATCGCCCCTGCGATTATACCCGCCAGCCCCGCTGTTAATATAGCCGTTTTGGATTGAGTCGCCTCGGCCACGCCAATAACCAAACCAGCAATTGACACAATACCGTCATTAGCCCCCAACACTGCCGCCCGCAAGCGATTTTCTTGTTTGTTCAGATTAATCCGACTGTTGGAATTAACCCAATTTTGTTCAGATTTTTGATACTTCATGCTTGTGCTAATTATAACACTACTTGGTTTGTGCTGCTGGGTCGTGCTGTGTAAATATAGGTAATGCTGGTGGGTTAAATGTGAATACTGCGAACATGGTAAATATCGCCACCAATGCTGCCGCGCAAATATATTTGCCTACAGGTGGCTGAGATTTGGATTGCAACATACGCAGAGCAATCATCTGGCCTAATACAACTGCAACCATAAATGAACCGATGTCGATAATAACGTTCTCAAACCCGAATGCGCCGGTATAGGTATAGAAAAATAACGTGATGAACCCGATCATAAACAGCAACTGAACTAATGTTGTCCATAATATTTTTGGTAGATTTTTAACTTTCATATACTCGATAACCGAAACGATGGCCAGTGGCAACAGAAACAATTTGCTGTGTTCCCAAACACTTTCGCTCGCTGCCGAAAACACGCCAACAATCGGGTTCAAACCCGACCACTCATAGGTAAAATGTAATAACGAACCAGCGACGATCATAAATATCGCCCCTAATGTGATGATTTTTTCAGAGATATGTTTTTCATGATTTAATTATAACACCAATAAAAAACCGACAAATTAAAAAGCAGGTCATTACAACCTGCTTTTAGACTGATTTTACCGACAATTACCGCACTGTTATTGGCGGATTTGGAGGTGTTAGCTCTATCGGCGCCTTTAATACCTTTGAATTATCGACGACTATTTTGCCATCGAACACCTTGATATCAAGACAAACCGCTGTCGCCTTGCCGTCTGTGATGTTATCATTTGGGCCAAAACTGACCAAACTAGTCTGAGTTAAAAACTCAAACCAAAAGCCATGATCAGCAACTAAGACTAATATTTCAGTCTTGGGCATATAGTCCTTGACCAGTTTTACTACCTTGCGATAAGCAGACTGTTTATCTTGAACTAGCTTGTCGCTAGTCCTCAGGCGGACAAACAGTTTCTTGTAGAAATATTCCTCGACCATGATGGCAGTCTTGTAATTTACCGACCCGTGAGCCGATATTACATAAACTTCATCTCCCAAGTTCCATCCCATTAGCGGAGAGATAAACTCCAACAACCGTTGATTCATCTCCTTGCCATACCTGGATAAAACTTTTGAATCTAACTGACAATCATGCTCGATGCCACTGGCATCGCATTGCACAATCACAACCTGCCGTAATTTTGCCTTGCCGACATAATCCAACAAATTCGTGTCTTGTGAATTCATACTAACACTTCCTTTTTTTATATTTGCATCGAATTAACGATACATTTCTTGACCTATTAATAAATAAACCAAGAAATGTACCGCAAAGACGATAAATTATATAAAAAACGTCATCAATCTAAATGTACATCAGCAAATTGATTTAAAAAACAAGATGTGACTATATTCATATAATAGCATACTATCATTGTATAGTCAAGTTTTGCGACTGTTTTTATCTTGAGTAGCGCAGTTAACTAGTGTATAATGTTGGAGTGTTATTGGGATGTCGCCAGATAGATATTGGCACATGGCCGTTGACTCTCAAGGCAACAAAAATCATCAATAGTCCATGATGGACCAAAACAGTCGGCTGACTTTAAAAAGCTAGAATATTTCACAAATTATTGGGATGTCGCCAAGTGGTAAGGCACATGGTTTTGGTCCATGCATTCGGGGGTTCGATCCCCTCCATCCCAGCCATGAATAATAGAGTCCTTTTGGGCTCTATTTTTCATGACCGAGCTGGTCGGGGTCCGAATCCCCGAAGCTTTTTCGAAGAAAAAGTCGGGGGTCGGCATAGTGCAGCGAAATAAAAACGTGTTTACATGTTTTTATAAGCAAACGGAGGAGCCAGCTTGCTGGCGGATATCCCTCCATTCCACCACGCCCATCATGGTGGTACTGGTATGACCGATCCCCTATATTAGAATCCGCGGAACGTGACCGAGTCCCTCCATCCCAGCCAATAAAAACGTCGACCTGATTGGTCGGCTTTTTTATTGACTGCAATTGTCGGGATTTGTGGCCCCGAATGCGGAGCATTATTTTGCCTTAAGCCCTCTAATAAACTTGCTAATCACTGACCCCAATTGGAAAGTAGCATCGTCTGGAATCTCGACTGCTTTTTCGTAGGCTTCGGCGCCAATCTCATTTTTTAACCAACCTACATTAACTCTAACTGGATAATTTGCATCATCAGGGTTCGACATTTCCGGATGAGGTTGTATGCCATAATGCGTCACACCTGACGGTTAAATTATTCTAAAAGCGTGTATGTAGCCGTTCCTAGTAGCAATAATGTCTGATTTTTCATCAGTATCTTCGAGCAATGTCTGGACAAAATTCATATGTAACTGCGCGCCCCAAAATGTTTGGTCTAATCCGCTGAAAACTGGGTCGTTTGCCCCAATCTCTGTTAATTGATGAGTTAAATAGCCGGCTTCAGTAATTGGTAACCTACCCAATTCGGCGCCGTGAATATGCGCCAAAATTTGCGCCCCAAAACATATGCCAAAAATTGGCCCTTTATAGCCCATTATTTTCTTGACTGCCACATCAACATCCGCGGATTCACCAGACAGCTCGGCGCCAGATCTAACATCCCGTTGATATTGAGTCGCAAAAAACTTTGATCCAGATAAGATAATCGCATCATATTGATCTAGATTATTAATATCCCTAAAAAATACACCCTTGTATGCAGTACCCTCGGGCAACAAAGCGCTAATACGTTTTACGTATTGGCTGCGATCTGGGTTTTGATCAGGGTTAAAATCTATAATTCCGATGGTCATTATCAATATTATGGCACACACAATCATAATCGACAATTTTGCACAAACAAGGAACGGGGATTATGGTCAATCCATACCTAACCAAATAGTAGTATAATAAATTCAGATAGATTAAATAAAAAGTATATTATAGAATGTAGTTAAATCAACAAGGAGAAGCTTTATGAGCGAAATACTAGAAATTAATGGAGGCACAGTCAAAATCAGCAAAGATGATGGTAGTATGGTTGAGATACCAATAGCGACACTTCATTTTTCTAATCCGAAAGTTGGCGATAAGGTCCGTGTTTATAAAGACGGCGAAATATATATTGTAAAACGGGAAGATTCTACCGTGGGTGAAATTGTCACAAACGACGGTGATCGTCGCAAGATTAATAAGGTTGCCTACGTACTTCTAACTTTTTTCTTGGGTGGTATTGGTGTTCATAGATTTATGCGCGGACAAGTTGGACTGGGCGTTATTATGATTTTGTTCGGCTGGCTGACATTTGGTATTTGGTGGTTAGTTGACTTCATCATCAGTTTGGTAAAATTATCCGCATATACCGGGGATGCCTTTATCTTTACTCCTGATGGTCGATTCACAAAATAATTTACCTGCAGTTTGCCCTACCCCTACCCCAATAAAAATGCTATAATCAGATAAATTATAAAAAGTTAAGGAATAAAAAAATGAAGAACCGAAACCGACACGGCGCCGATATCAAACGCGCGCTAAAGAAAAAGCTAAAAGCTGCTAAAAAATAGTTTAAACTATGACAATAAAATAGAGCCCCGCGTGGAGCTCTATTTTGTTTATCTAAAAATCTATTTCTTTTCTTCAACTGCAGCGATTTTGCCGGATTTGAAGTATGATTTGATTTCGAACAGCAGATACATACCGATAGCAATGCCGACCAATGCACTCAATAAACCAGCAAACATATTATAAATGTTAAAATTTAATGCCAAGCTTAAAACTTGAGCTCCAGCCGATACTAGGGCTATGATAAAAAGCAAATCCCAACCTTTTTTATGCATAGTTTTCAATGGATTAAACGCCATAATCAACAAAACAGCGCTCGCAATCATCATTGCAAGAGAAACGACAGTAGCGGCGACAAACCATCCATCATTAATAGAACCGTTATAATATCCAGACATACGTGCAGCTCGCTCCAAGAAAACTGCCGCTGTCGACAATACTCCGATCATAGAAAAAATGCCGATTACAGATAAGATAATTCCTATACCTACAATCCACCAAAGGTTTTCGGCGATCATTTTAGTCCATTTTGCTGGGATATGTGGCAATGGCTTTAGCCACCCCTCAATCATATTTTCGATTTTGTTAATATTTTTCATGATACAGTTCACTCCTATTTAATAACTTCATTATACTCCCATACGTCAAGAATTAAATTAATGTTGTTATTTTTATCATTATGCTTGCGCTTTTAAAAATTTAGGTCTAAAGTATCTATAAGCGAAGTTACAAAAACAAACACGTACACCACAAAAATGTAATGTATCGCTATACGACATCCACCACAACCCCCGCCTATGGCGGGGTTCCTTAATCTCATGAGACAAACCCACGGGTTTTTCTCATCGCGCCACGCGCGGAATGAATCCGCTACCTACGGCTGTCATTTGCCAAATCTCAAAATCTCCTTTGCGAGGTTGAACCTTGCAAATGGACTTTTTATTTTATAATAACTATTTTTTTAGATTTGAAATTATACTATAATCTATAATCTAAAATCTATAATCTACTTACTCGCTTTTAGCGAGTTCTTGGCTCGCCACTTCGCAATTTCAGCATGGTTGCCATTTAGCAATACTTTTGGCACAGACAATCCATTAAACACCTCTGGGCGGGTATATTGTGGGAATTCTAGGGTTTCACCGTCGCTGAAGCTTTCGATCGCGGCACTGTTCTCGCCACCCAAGACCCCTGGGATTAGACGGACAATGCTGTCAATAATCGTCATCGCCGGCAGTTCGCCGCCCGTCAATACATAATCACCTACACTGACCTGTTCATCAACCAATGTCAGTATGCGTTCGTCTACGCCCTCGTAGCGACCACAGACAAAAATATATCCATTGTCACTGTCGGCCCATTGCTGTGCCGTAGCCTGCACCCAGCGTTGCCCACGGGGCGTCATTAATACTACCTGTGCATCCGGGTCGTATTTTTTACCATCTGCAATTGCCGCGGACAGGGGTTCGGCCATTAATAACATACCATCACCACCACCATAAGGTGTATCATCTACGCGTTTACGCAGGCCCAAACCAAAATCTCGCAAATTTATCATGCGAAATTCAACCGCCTGTTTATCTTGCGCTTTCCACATCATCGAATTGCCTAACACACCATCGAACATTTCGGGAAATAATGTAATTACTTGTATTTTTCTCATTCTCATAACATTATACCTGTTTATTAATTAAATTTCATCTAACCCATATCTGATTACCACCCTGTTATAGTTTTTCATTAGAATAACTAAACAGGGTAAACAAAAAAACCACCCAATATAGGTGGTTTAATTGACATATAAATCTCTCAACAATTATATTGTTGCTCGCATAGAGCTTTATTCTTCTCGCAGTTCAGACAATTCGTCTGTAACTGTTTATGATTATATATCGAGGTCGTCTAGTTCCGCAAGCTCTTCGCGAGTGTTTTTTGCGTAATCAGATTCGTTTTCCACAGCTTCATCTGTTGGGTTGTTCACAGGCTCGCTTGTTTGTTCATCTGATGGTGTTGCAACGTTTTCGCGTTCACCTTGTGGTTCGTCGGTATTAACAATCTTTAGGTTGTAACGAGCATCGTTTTTGGTACCCAATGCGCGTAGCAGTGTGCGCAAACTTTGTGCGGTTACGCCACGTTTGCCGATAACTCGACCTAGATCTTCTGGATTAACTGTTAGTGTCAATAAAACACCTTTTTCATCGACAATTCGGTCACAAACGACGTCATCTGGATGTCCTACAAGTGATTTGACGGTGTATTCTATGAACTGTTGTTCTATTGTTGGCATACTGCCCCCTTGCCTGTGCGGCCAAAACTATTATGTAATTTTATTGTAACACGTTTACGCTTGTTCAGTAATTTCAGCAGCTGGTTCAGCGACTTCGGCTACTTCTTCGGCAGCTGGTTCTTCTGTAACTTCTTCGGCTACAGTGATTTCCTCGGCTGGCTCTTCAACAGCAACTTCTTCGGCTACAGTTTCTTCAACTGGTTTTGCTGGTTGGTTTTTGCGAAGTTTGTCAGAGTGTTTGACAGTTTTTGCCTTGTCTGCAGATTTTACTACCCATTTTGGCAGTTTAACACCGTTGTCAGCCAATATTTTGGCAACTCGTGGTGATGGCTGTGCGCCGTTATTTAGATATTTTTGAGCGTCCTCTGCCTGAATCTTAGTTTCTTTGGTATGAGGATTGTATGAACCGACAAAAGCCACAACACGACCACTAGTTGGGTGTTTTTGTGCCTCTTGAACGACCACACGGTAGGTTGCGTAGCCTGTGCGGCCGACGCGTTGCAAACGAATTGCTAGCATTATTTATTATTTCCTTTTCGCTGGTTATTTATTATTTAATACTTTGACAATTTTACACTGTTTTATATCTGGTGTCAATCATTCGACAAGCTCAGGATTTGCAATCATATAAAGTCAGCAGATTTTAGATTATGAACTAAAAGTTATGAGCCTGTCGAATAATTTTGGATTTTGGAATAAATCTCAGGTATCAAATAAAAAGCCACAGGTATTATCTGTGGCTTTTTAAATTGTTTTACAGTCTACAGAGCTTCTAGGCTCGTAAAGAACTCTTTGGTGTCATTTACAACAACCGTTTGGTCTACGTTAGCTTGGTCTGTATCTTCACCTTCAACACAAGGACTTGCTGCTTCGGTATAGATGTAGTAGAAGTCGCCAATTTGTTTAATTTCACCCGCGCTACTTCCTTCATTAAACACATCTGACACTTTTTTAGTTGCGCTGCCAGAACCGTCATCAATCATATCACTAGCCTCATATTTAGTAATTTTGCTGAAGCTATCTGGGTCACAGCTATTTTTTGTTGAAGCATCAGACTTTAGAGTCAAATCCTTACCATCTATAGATGTTTTCAGTTCATTCTTGCCAAAATAGCCACCCTTTACTCCCCATTGAGAGATAGATAGTGCCTTAGCATCGGAAGCTGCTGTTTTGCCTCCAGACATACCTTGATAGATTACTACACCTATTGCAGCCACCAAAGCTACTGCTAAAATTATTGATATTGTTGGATTAGATTGTTTTACGCCCACGATATACCCTTTCGTAAATTATTATTATAATTATACAACTAGTCATCAAATAAACACAACCTTTTTTGAATAATTTTAATAAAAAATCATTATTCAAGATTAAAAATTTAAAACGAATCGCTAATTTCCAAGGTTGAACCTTGGAAATTATAGCATAATATAGTATATTATGCTATAATTTATATAATGATTACAGATTGAGTTTATCTAAATTCTCTGTAAGTTATTTTACAAATTGGGTTAAAATTCGAGGTCATACATGACCCTGTAGTTATAAATAATTTTTTTATAGGGTGGTGAAAAAAATGTCAGATTATAGTTACCAAGTCATGATTGCAAATCAAGAAAAGATTATAAAGCTTTTACAAGATGGAAACGAATACCAAAAAAATCTTGTCAATCGTTGACAGCGAACACACAGCCCAGCAGTATAGGTATAGGGAGTTACTAGGTTTTTTAAAAGACGGAACCATCAAGGGTAGGCTAGATAACATCTACGATATTTTAAGCAACGTCTATCGTAGAATGCCTTAAAAAATTATTACATAACACCCCCAATCTATTAAAAAACAAAACGTCGTAGATATTTATCTTACGGCGTTTTTAAATTGCCAAAAATTATTTAGCGCTACGTTTAGCGTAAGTCTCTAATGCTGCCTGTGCCGCACCTTGTTGGGCGACTTGTTTACTAGGACCGCTACCGGTGCCTAGTAATTCACCGTTGACGTATACGCCCAAGGTAAAAATTTTGTCATGATCGGGACCGACTTCTTCCATTACACGGTATTGTGGAGTTTGGCCATCAACACGCTGGGAAACTTCCTGCAAATGAGATTTGGCATCACGCCAGCTGCCGGTTTGTAATATGTCGTCTAATTTTACGATAATATTGTCAGCAATAAATTTTGCGGCGTCATCATAGCCACGTTCCAGGTAAATTGCACCTGTCACAGCTTCAAAAGCATTTGCCAATATCTGTTGTCTGGCGCGTTCACTACCCTGTTTTTCACCTCGGCTCATTCGGACCAATGGCTCATAGTCCAACGCAACACCAGCTGCACCGATACTTTCGGTGCGGACCAATGATGCACGCCAGCTAGTCAATATACCTTCTGGTTCAGAGTGATTTTTGTACAAGTATTCCGTCACAACCAATTCCAACACGGCATCACCCAGAAATTCTAGGCGTTCGTTGTGTTCGCTAACACTTTTTTTATGTTCGTTGACATAGCTACGGTGAGTTAGTGCTGTAATCAGCAATTGAATATCGCTAAATTCAAAGCCCAGTTTTTCCTTGGCAAAATCTTGATATGGTGCTGTTTGCATTCCGCTCATAACTGCTCCTGTCTTATCCGCTTCATCGCAAGAAGCATTAATTTCCCAATATCTTCGTACTCGATAACGTCAATTGCGTCTTGGAATTTGAACCATTTGATATCGTTCATCCATTCTTCTTTTTGCGTAGCATCAGTGTCGCCCAGCGCGCGCACCAGGTATATTTGAGTTGTCATCAATACTAATCGGTCTAATCGGCGGTAGCGAAAATGGATTTTACCCAACCAACCCAATATTTCGACGTCTTTTAAGCCGGCTTCTTCGCCGATTTCGCGTTTTGCGGTTTCCTGTGCGGTTTCACCCGGTTCAATATGGCCTTTGGGGATAGTCCAGCGGTTTTTACCATCTTGGATCAATAAAATCTCTACCCCACCATCCCCGTCACGTCGAAAAATAATCCCACCTGATGTCGGTTCACGGACTATTTCCTGGATTGTATGTTTTTTGCGACTAAAATATTTTTTAATCTTTTCGATCGGTTGATTTGGATTCATCGGTGGTGTCCTCTATAAGTGTGCGGTAGGCAGTGCCTAATACTCCGTTTATAAACTTGCTTGAATTATCAGAACCAAACGCTTTTGCCAGTTCAACGGCTTCGTTAATTGCGACCTTTGGCGGCACAACTGCCGACTGGTGTAACAATTCATACAAACCAATTCGCAATATATTACGGTCAATTCGGGCAATCTGATCGATTGGCCATTCTGGTGCCATAGGTTGTATTTTGGCGTCCAAATCAGCTTGCTGATCGATTACACCGTGAACTATTGTCCCAACGAACCCTTTATCGTCAATCGCAGATTCGTACCTAGACAGGTTACGATCCAAGATTTCATCAACATCAACAGATGCATCTGCGGATTGTGTGCGAAATTCAAATTCGTACAATGTTTGCAGTGCAACGATGCGACCGAGGTGGCGATTAGATGCCATAGCGTTTAATTCTTTCTTTATTATGTTTTAAGGTATGTTTAACAGTTTCGCAATTATTTAGCGAGTGCTTTACCAGATTCTTTAGCGGTTGTAAACGCCTTGACTGGTGATTTTTTGTTGACACGACGTGCTAGTTCAAGTCGCAAATGACTGCGGCGCAAGCCAGTTTTTCGTGGACTCGTTTGTTTTTTTGGTTGTCCCATAAAAAGTGCTCCTTTGTAGGTTATTATATTAAAACTTGAATTGATTATACCAAATCCCCGACATTTACTCAAGGGGGTAAAAAGCTATTGCTTTGGGTTAAAGTTCGTGGTGTAATAGATGTATGAATGATGACAATAAACACAAAGAAGATGCAATCGACACAATAAACCAAGTTACGGCCCCATTGACAGCCCCCGAAAGGCGACAAAAGAGTGTCAAAGATCGTTTTATTCATGTCGGCAAGAGAGTTTTGGCTATGTTATTAATAGGCACGGCAATTGGAACTGGCGCGGCTGTTGGTGGAGAAAATATAGCTAAGTCTATTGAGCAAATGCAAGAATCTAATAAATTAGAACATAAATTTGAAGGTGAAGTTAAATATTATCAGATTCAGCCTGGTGAAAGTTGGACCACCGTGGCAAAATTATTAAAAAATTACAATAATTACAACCCTAGCGATATAATCGACGCAATTCAAACGATACCCGACAATACTAAATATTTACAAGGTTTACAGCCTGGAAATTGGGCTGGTTATCGTGAACTCCCGGGTGATAATCCAATAGAAGACACTGAGCCTACAGACACAGAACCAATAGCCAAAGATGAAGCAATCAACTAATAATTAACCTAAACAACGATATTAACTAATCGACCAGGGACATAAATCACCTTGGTCGGTTTTTTATCACCGATAAATGCCTGAACATTTTTGTTTTCTAGTGCTAATTTTTTGGCTTCTTCCTCGGATATATCGCTAGCTACTTCTAATTTGGCACGAACTTTACCATTGACCGACGCTACAATTGTGATTGTGTCAGTTTGTAAATATTTGTCATCCCACTGTGGCCAACAATCGATATGGATTGTCGTTTTATGACTGATTTGTTCCCATAATTCTTCGGTAATGTGCGGTGCAAATGGCGATAATATTTGCAATAGGCTTTCAATTGCAAAATCCCACGCAGCGCATTTGCCGATTGGCAATTTTGCTTTAAATTTATAGTAATTATTAACTGCTTCCATCATTGCCGAGATTGAAGTATTAAATTTTTCATCTTCGATATCAGCCGTGACCTTTTTGGCAGTGTAATGTGCAACCGCTAGGATTTCTTTGCTATCAGCCTCACTTAATTCTACCGAACCGGCTTCAATATATTCTTGGGCTAACGTCCAAATACGGTTCAAGAATCGGTATGTCCCAGGAACACCACGAGTATCCCAAGGCGCTTCCATGTCATACGGCGCAATAAATATTTCGTAAACGCGCAAACTATCGGCGCCGTAACCGCTGTCCATTAATTCCAATGGATCAACTGTATTGCCGCGTGATTTGCTCATTTTAGTGCCATCTGCTGCTACGATATATGCGTTATACATCATTCGTTTGAATGGTTCTGGGTGTGATACTAGGCCTAATTTGTAGAAAAATCGTTGCCAGAATCGTGCATACAATAAATGGGCCACCGCATGGTCAGCGCCATTATAATAATCAACTGGTCCCCAATGGGCTTCTACCGCAGGGTCCCAAGCTTGTTTGTCATTAAATGGATCTAGGTAACGCAACTGATACCAACTACTACAGGCATAGCCATCCATAGTATCGGTTTCACGTTTTGCAGGTTTACCGCATTTTGGACATGGAACATTAACCCAATCAGTGACCGCAGCTAATGCCGAAGTATTACCGTCTTTGGGTTTAAAATCTTCAATATCTGGCAATATAACCGGCAGTTGATAATCAGGAACAGGCACGGCACCACAATCGTCACAATGAATTATAGGAATCGGCGCACCCCAATATCGTTGACGAGAAATCAGCCAATCACGCATTTTGTAGGTAATTTTGTTACGACCAGTACCTTCAGATTCTAACCAAGCAACAATTTGTTCGCGAGCATCAGACGATTTCATCCCGTCAAATTTACCGCTGTTAGTTAATATGCCTTCATCGGTAAATAAATTACCTTCAGTTTCTAACCTAGATAGCCAAACATCTAATTCCGCACAGGTCATAGTATCAGCCGTAATATCTGCCAGATCTAGCCAGATTGAGTCATATTTTGAAGCTTCTTCGTTAGAAACATCAGTTTTTTCTTCATCAATCAATTCGAATAACACGGCGCTTGCGAATGCTTTACGATTTTCATCTTTATGAGTCGCAAAGTATTCTGACGCAACCTGACCACCTATAACTCTAATTGGCTGTAAGTTTTTATACCCAGTTTCCTCAGTAATCTCACGTTTTGCGGAAGCTATCAAATCACCATCATCACTCTCAACGCCACCGGTTATAAATGTAGTCCAACCAAATTGCTTCCATTTTAGACATAGGTATTTGTTGG
Source organism: Candidatus Saccharimonadota bacterium (assembly GCA_037129535.1). Taxonomy (GTDB): domain Bacteria; phylum Patescibacteriota; class Saccharimonadia; order Saccharimonadales; family Saccharimonadaceae; genus UBA1547. Next base: position 114,738 of record JBAXUT010000002.1, read on the forward strand.
TCTTTGGGTCAAAAACAATCCCGTGCACCGTCTGGCGCTCGACTGTCTTTTTGCCAGCAACCGGGGGGTTTTTCTTGTCTATTCTATAAGGCAGCACAACTTCTATAATCTCAATGCCAAATTTCTGTGCAAACTCATAGTCGCGTTCGTCATGTGCCGGCACGGCCATAATCGCACCAGTCCCGTAACCAGACAATACGTAATCTGCTACCCAAATCGGCACCTTGCCGCCATTGACTGGGTTGATGGCATAACTACCTGTAAACACACCAGTTTTTTCACGAGTTTCGTTCATGCGTTCGATTTCGGATTTGCGTGCTGCCTCGGCTACATATTCTTTAACAGCATCACGAGTCTCATCTGTCATTAAACTATTCACCAATTCATGTTCTGGCGCCAATACGACAAAAGTTGCACCAAATAATGTATCTGGGCGAGTTGTAAATACCGTCAAAACATCATCACGGCCTTCAACCTTGAATTCGACTTCAGCACCTTGAGATTTGCCAATCCAGTTTTTCTGCATGGTTTTGACCATTGGCGTCCAATCCAGATCATCTGTCGCCTCTAATATCTCGTCAGCATAATCTGTAATCTTAAAAAACCATTGTTTTAGATTGCGTTTACTGACCTGATTACCACAACGCCAACATTTACCACCTTCTACCTGTTCATTAGCCAGAACCGTTTGGTCAGTCTCGCACCACCACTGCGGGCTTTGTTTTTGATAGGCCAGACCATTTGTAAATAATTGGTTAAAAATCCATTGAGTCCATCGATAATAAGACGGGTCAGCGGTGCTTATTTCTTTGGACCAATCGTAACTATAGCCTAATCGTTTCAACTGATTTTTGAATATAACTCGCGCTTCATCATGCGCGACTCGTGGGGTTTTGCCGATTTTGATAGCATAATTTTCAACTGGTAGGCCGAAAGAATCCCAACCAACAGGGTGATAAGTATTATAGCCTTGCTGACGTTTTGCGCGCAATTTTATATCGCTGAATTGATAAGTTCGCCCATGTCCAACATGTATCCCTGCACCAGTAATCCCTGCCAGCATACTAAAACCGTAATACTTAGGTTTTGTCTTGTCAGAAAAATCAACCTTGTAGGTTTCATTTTTCTCCCAGACTGCTTGCCATTTTTTCTCTATCTCGACAGGATTATATCGTTTCATAATGTATTACAGTATAACAAATTCACCCCCATATCGCTACAGGGGTGAAAAATTGGCTATTGGCAATCGGCTCAGTTTATAAAATTAACATATACGAAAAAGGCATCAACAGCCAATAAAATGACAATCCCTGCGATTATAATCCCGATAATTAAGCCTTTTTTGCCATTTTTAGGCTCAGATTTTAGCGCTGGGTCAGCAACTGTCTCAGCTGCAGCCACTGGGTTGTCGGTAACGGGATTTGGCGCAAAAACCTGCGTACTATTTACTGGTTATTGCATTGATGGCGCAGGTGTAGTCGGCACTGGCTCAGCAGTTGGTTGTTGTGGATTTATTGGCTAATTTGGTGGCATATTATTCCCCTTTTATTAAATTTTAACATAATCAATATATTATTTTTGGAAAAAATCGTTTTTAATCTGCATCCATTTGGCAGATTGACGGACCAATTGAGATTCTTCTTCGGTGGCGTGCAAGATTATCTTGACAGCCTCTTCAAGAAAAACTCCGCCTTGAGAGCCCTTGAACAACACTGCTGCGCCCTCTTCGGCTACACGATTAACAAAGGCCCCAGCCTCGATGGCGTTCTTGCAGGTTTTCACCTGGCAACCCTTTGATTTAGCCGATTCGGCAATATATTCATTGGCATCATCGCCAACTGTCACCACCCAAGCCAATTGAGCCGGGTCGCATAATGCCCCAACAGCCTGATGTTCGATCACCGAACTATCGCCCATTTCGTTCATACTACCTAACACTGCAATTCTTTGCGGCACAGACAGCCCATACAGCGCCCTCAAGGCGCACTGAACTGCCAATGGACTAGAGTTATAAGTATCATCAATAATCGTTATCTCTCGTAGCCCACGTAGTACATTCATACGTCCAGGCACGGGAACAATTTTTGAAAATCCTCTAGCGATTTCGTCATCATTTAAGCCCAACTTCAAAGCCACAGCCCCGGCTACAACAGCAGGTCTAATATTATGCTCGCCAAAGACTTTTATTTGAACATCTAGCGGCTTTTTCAATTCCAATGCAAAGAACTTTCCCTTGTAGCCGTCTTTTACCGAAAAATCATCATTAATAAAATAATATTCGGCTGGGGCACTAGTGCCATAAGTATCAATCCCGGCATTCGTCAAATCTTCAGCGTATTTGCCGTCAATATCATCACGATTAATCAGCGCCAGCTTACTAAAGTTAGCCACCGATAATTCTTCACGCGCCACATTATCAAGATTGCCAAAAAACTCCATATGCTCTGGGGCGACAGCCGTAACAATACCTATATCGGGCTTTAAATATTTACCAAAATGTGGGATTTCACCAATTTTATCGGTCCCCAGTTCCTGGATAATCACATCTACATCAGTCGGCTGGCTTATCCGAATTTTTGCCGCTCGAAAAACCTCGAACCATGCCCGGATACCCTTCACGTTCTCGGGAAAATCAATCCCCAATATCGCCAATGGCGAACTTATATGTGTATTATGGTTACCGTTTTGCATGCGAACACGATATTTTTCAGCCAACACAGTTGCAATGGCAAGTTTGGTAGTAGTCTTGCCGACGCTACCTGCCACGGCAACTAATTTTACCTCTGGATGCTTTTTGAAATACTTTTTTACATAGGATTCTAGTTTTTGACGGACATACATTTTTAACATACTTACGATTATACCTTATATGCACATCTGCGTGGAGTTATTTTAACGACAAGCCAAAATTACTGTAATCTGGGTCGCCAGTAACTTCGCGCTGAACTTTCACAAATTTTGGTATCAACAGATTATTGTTTCTGTCAGTTGATTCGATTTCCAACAGCGTCAGCCCCTTGTGCTTTTTAGGGCTAACTATTACATCCAGCTCATAATATGTGTTTTGCCACAAAAAACAATATCGTTTTTTGACGATTTTTTGACACCTGGCATCAGCGTCGTGTCGCAAAGCGTGCAGATATTCATAGCCACTGATTTGGTTCTCGGTTTCCAGTCTAGTGTCCGATTCAGCCGTCGTTAATTTACAAGTTCGATAATAAACAAAATTGCCGTTTTGGCCACGGCGCCTAACACGTTCTTCAACGCCAGACCGAGCAGGGTTCAGATATACCTGTTCAATATCGATTTTTTGGACCGCCAGATTTGCAGGCAATTTAAATCCGGATACCAAGAATTTGCGCTCTTTTTCTATCGGAGAAGGCACACCTAGAACCTGACAAGCTTCACTTAGGACCCGGCGTATTTTTTCTTCAAAATTTGTAGAATTGTCTATAATCCTCAAGTGAGGATGACCGACCCAGGCATTTTTTGTCTTTTTGCAAGCCTCAATTGCGTCCTTTGGGTTAGTCTCCAACCTGGCCGGATTATTGTCTAATGTATAAAAATCTGCTGCGCCTTCCGCTGCCGTAACCATATGCAAGACTGCATCATATCGCCTGTCGCGCAGCCCCACTATTGTTTTCTGCATATTGTCCAAAATCGCCTGAAACTCATCACTATCAACATAGGCGCGAACGTCCATAACTCCGCGATCGAACAATATAACCACTTTGTCGCTCTTTTCGGATGCGTCTTTTGCAAACTCAGAAATTATATCTTCATGATAAAGTTGGCTTTTGATAATCAACTTTTCAAACTTTATTATTTCTTTTCTAGTAGCTGTTTTAGGATTAAAGCCTCCTAATATCAACTCGGTTGCGATTTCTGGCACTATAAATACCGCAAATCCCAGATCGCGTAGTTTTTCAACCAAATAGCTCATACCTGTAGTTTTGCCCGAACACGGACCACCAGTAATAACAATTTTAGTTATTGACACCAAAACCCCCTTTGAAAATATTTTTATTTTTAAAAACCCACACTATTTACTAATAAATATTATCACAAGCACAAGCACAAGCAAAAAAATATACAAAAAATTGCTTCCAATGACGGAAGCAATTTCTTGCACTGTTGCGCGCCCACCCGGGGCACTTTTTTCGTTTTTAATATATTTTTGTTTTTTATATTAATACGCATAAAGGTCACCCCTTATGCGCACCAGCTCAATACCATAATATCTCATTATTAACGTTTATGCTAGTATTTTTTAACAAACTATGATTAAATAATGATGTTCAGAAGCACACGCGTATCAAGGCAAAAGGCGGGCGCTTACCTCTCATAGGTAAACTCTCTTCTTCGCACAATCGCAGAAGCGGTCGATCTGACGATAATTATAATCAGATAAGAAGAAAAGAGTACCTACAATTATGGCACAAAATCTATTTATCGGTAGCCTAGCATATGCTACTACTGACGAAACACTAGCAGCACATTTCGCCCAAATCGGCGAAGTTGAAAGCGCACGAGTAATCACAGACCGCGACAGCGGCCGTTCAAAAGGCTTCGGCTTTGTTGAATTCAAAGACGAAGCAAACAACCAAAAAGCTGTTGATCAGCTTGATGGCAAAGAACTAGACGGACGCGCAATCAGCGTTGGCTTAGCTCGACCAAAAGAAGACCGACCTCGTCGTGATTCTGGTGATCGTGGCGGCAACGGCGGTGGTTCATTCCGCCAACGCAGCTGGTAATTCGTTACCTAAAACAATCAAATACCTCACCTGTTAAACGGTGAGGTATTTTTTATAACTAGTTATAAAATGATTTTCTTAAAATTTTAATTAGATAATACATACAACAACAAAGCTATCAGTGCTAACATTATCAAACTAACTGCAATTATAACTTTGGTTTTGTTGCTTGTTTTTTTCTTTTCGGGAGAAGTTGCATATTTAATATTTAGTTTTTTAACATAATGCGAATAAGAGAAGAAAACAATCGAGCAATAGGTAAACAAGCCGATAATAATTGATACAAGCGCCGAGAACAATACGGCAACCACATCAAAACCCAGCCTAAAGACACCCATCGCAAAGAATAAGCCCAAAACTACAAACGTCATTATGGCACCTATAACCCTCGCCTTTAAAATTTGCCGGATAGTGCATGTATTTAGTTCATTTATATAATCTGGGTTATTTGATATTTCTTCGAGATTCTCACTGCCACGAGGTAAGATTAATGGGTTATCGTGATTATCAGTCCAGGGAAACAAGATTGTGAGGAATCTAAATAAAAATATAGCTCTCTGAATCCTATGGTCTATCTGCGGAATCGGTTGCTGCGTTTGAGTTGGTGCAACCGGTGCGGATGGCTGTTCCTGTAGCTCCTGTGGCGCTTGTTGTTCTGGGTTAATTTTTTACATCCTTTTTTATTTTTCTTTATAACTATCTAGATAATATATAAAATATCGACAAATGTCAAAAATCAATTAAAATTACTTTTCTAATATCGAGACTAGCTCTTCCTCATCTATGAACTGTATGCCGTATTTTTTAGCTTTGGCCAATTTGGATGCACCGACATTTTTACCAACCACTAGATATGTACTGTCACGCGCAATCGCAGTTTGGAAGCCACCACCTAGTTCGCGAACCTTATCAGCAACGATATCGCGCGACATTGATTCTAATGTTCCAGTGACGACAAAGTTTTTACCAACTAATTTGCCTGTCTTTTTTGTAAAGTATGGTTTTACGCCTAGTTTCTCAAATTTTTCTAATAGCTCTTCGTTATCTGGGTCGGCAAACCAAGCTAATATACTTTCAGCTACAACCTCCCCAACACCTTCGACGGACCTAAGTTCATCGATAGTTGCTGTTTGCAGAGTCGCTATTGATTCGAATTTACCAATCAAATCTATGGCTGTTTGTATGCCGACGTGACGGATACCTAGGCCGAATAGAAAACGCTCTATTTTTGGCTTTTTAGCAGCCGCAATAGCATCAACTAATTTGTGTGCCGAAATATCTGCGAATCGGTCTAATTTTACAACTTGCTCAAATTTGAGGTTATAAATGTCAGCTAAATCATGTATCAATCCAGCATCAACCAATGCAATGACGTTTTTTTCACCCAATGTATCAATATCTAGTGCACCCTTGCTAGCGAAGTGTTCCACTGCCCGTTTTAGCAATATCGGACCGGTTGCGCCGCGGACACGATAAACAACCTCGCCATCCGGGCGTTCGAATTCTAGTTCGGGATATTGTGATTTTAGAACTGACTCAAAATTGAATGGGACCGAAATTTTAGGACGAATCGCTAGCACAACTGATTCAACCTGCGGAATAATATCACCAGCTTTGAATATAACTACTGTGTCACCTACCCGCACATCCTTGCGTGCTATTTCGTCGGCATTATGCAAACTGGCATGCCGAACCGTACTACCAGCCAATATAACTGGGTCAAAGACTGCTACCGGCGTTGCAGCACCTGTGCGACCAATACTGATAACAATATCGCGAACGACAGTTGTAACTTGTTCTGGGGCATATTTATAAGCTACGGCTGCACGTGGCTGTTTGCCAACGATACCCAATTGGTCATATTGACTGCGATTATTTACTTTTACTACCAAACCGTCTGTACCAAACGGCAGATCATCGCGTTTTTTATCCCATTCATCAATGAATTTCATGACACCTTCCAGATCACCAAAAACACTGGCTTGTTTATTACGACTAATACCTAATGCACTGGCAGCCTGATATGCATATATCCAACTGGGGATCTGAGACACATCATCTCGGATAACATCATATGCTCGAAATTGTAGTGGCCTAGATGTAACAATACTAGGGTCCAATTGACGGATGGTACCTGCCGCTAGATTACGAGGATTAGCAAATTCTGGCTCACCAGCTGCAACTCGCTGTTTGTTTAGCGCGTTAAAATCTTTTTTCAACATCACAATTTCACCGCGGACCTCGGTACGACCAACTAAGAATTGTTCAAAACCTGATTCACTACGTAATCGCAGTGGAATATTGCGAATAGTTCTAACATTTTCAGTCACATCCTCCCCCACAAAACCATCACCACGTGTAACCGCCTGATCAAAAAAACCGTCAATATAAATCAACGAACAAGCCAACCCATCCATTTTAATATCTGTAAAAAACTCGTGTTTTACATTTGGCAAAAGTTTATCAATACGTTTAACCCATGCTTGCACATCTGCCTTGTCAAACACATCGTTTAGGCTAATCATCCTTTTCTGGTGAGGCACCTTTTCAAAACCGTCTAGTAATTTATTACCTACGCGTTGAGTTGGGCTGTCTGGCGTAATCAAATCTGGATATTCAGCCTCGATGTGCTTCAGCTCGGCAAACAAACTGTCATAAATCTCATCACTAACAGACGAATTATCTAACGCGTGATATTCGTAACTATATTGATCAATCAACGCGCGAAGTTCTATGGCGCGATACTTAGGCTGGGTCTGATTCATCTTCGATCACCTTGCGATACAACAAATATACGTAGCTGGAGGCCCAGATGACGGTAAGGGAACCAAGCGCCAAAATAAACACAGGTATAATCGGCAACCAATCAATAGCCGAGAATGTCAGTTTTAGCCAACCATCGAATATAATAATTGGAATCATAATTATTGCCCAAGTAAAAACAACGCCTACAATAAGCCACAACAACCTCAACAAAATCTTTATTCGACGACCGATCATCAAATCACCGGCCATTTTAATCGCCGCAAATGGATATGTGCCTGGTAATGTCACGATAATCAAGGCAAAAATAGTGCTGGTGATAAAATATAGCGAAATCATCAATAACAACCCAGCCACAACCCAGAACAACATTGCCTCGATGCCACCATTCAAGAATCCAGTCGAAGAAGCGGCGCCAAAACCAATCAAAGCCAAGGCTGCCGGTATTAATTGAATAATCAAAATCAGTGCCACAAGTAAGGTAGGCAATATTGGAGCGCCAGCATTATATAACCCATCACGAAATTTCACTTTGTGACCAGCCAAAATATTACGCAGCAACCAAACGCTAGTCAGCCAAGCCATTAATATAATAAGGCCTCCGAAGATTTGCTGCGCCTCGGACAGAGACCCACTTAAGCCACCTGTAGCAGTACTGACAAATAGTAGCCCAGCCTTGCCTACTTCGCCTAAAATGCCGCCGAAACCATCTCCGCTAGTCGCATTAAATGTATCCACTAGGTTGCCATACACATCCTGAGACGCAATACCTACCATCAAGGCAGTCAATATAATATAGACTAGCGCCAAGATCAGAAAGGTCTTGCGGTTTTTCCATAGCGTCTGACGAACATGTTTTGTAAATGCAAAATAACCAGGAAGTTTCAATGTTCGAACATAATCACGACGCCTAGTCGGTCGAAAACTGCGATGAGGGCGACGAGATAAATATTTAGTCATCCTATTCTTGATCGCCAAAAAAGGCACTAATAAAATGGCTATTATTTTTATGATGGCGCCAAATTTTTGGGATTTTTTAGTATTGGGTTTATTTACAGGCTTTTTTGCGGCTGACATATTAAAACTTACCTGCACTTTCGCGCAATTTGTTAATTCGTTCTTGTAGTGGTGGGTGTGTGCTAAATAATTTATTAACAAACCCAGCTTTCAAAGGGCTGGCAAAGAAAAGCTGTGCAACCGCTGTATTTTGTTTTTGCATCGGACGACCTTGAGCTTTTAGTTTTTCCAGCGCCGATATCATCGAATCTGGGTTACGTGTCGTCATAGCGCTGGTTGCATCGGCCAAATATTCACGCTGACGGCTAGCAGCCATCTGGATTAATATCGCTACGATCGGCGCGGCCACAACTATAAAAACAAAGCCGATCATCATGATAATTGGCGATTTGTTATCGTTGTCACTTTCACCAAACAAAACTATACGTAACACTAAATCAGCAATCAGCCCAATCGCGCTGACCAGACCAAAAGTAATCATACTAAGGCGAATATCATAATTTTGAATATGCCCCATCTCGTGTGCCATAACAGCCTCAAGTTCGTTATCGTCCATCATATCAATCAACCCTGAAGTTGCTGCCACGATTGCAGTCTGGGGATTGCGCCCAGTTGCAAATGCGTTAGGTGCCGGATCATCGATAATATATACCTTTGGCGTAGGCATACCCGTAGTAATCGCCAGGTTTTCAACTATTCGATAAAACCTGGGGTTGTCACGTTTTTCAATCTGACGCGCACCAGTTATTGCCACTGCAATTTTGGCCGCTGCAAAATATTGTATCAGTGCATATACGGCCGCGATACCAACTACCCAATATGCAATCGACGTATCGCCGTAAAAATAACTAACCGCCCAGCCAATGCCACCGATTAACGCCACAAATACCATCATAATAAAGATGGTATTGCGTTTGTTGGCAGCAATTGATTTGTACATCTATTAATCAACCAATTCTTAGAATTTTACTTCGGTTGGTTTTTCGGCTGCTTTTTGCTCAGCGTCGTCTAGTTCAAAGAACTCTCGGGCAACAAATTTGAACATCCCAGCGATGATATTAGTTGGGAAAGTCGCGATTTTGGTATTCAAATCACGGACACCACCATTGTAGAATCGGCGAGAAGCTTGGATTTTGTCTTCGGTGTCAACTAGTTCTTGTTGTAATTCTATAAAGTTTTGGCTGGCTTTTAGATCTGGGTAGCTTTCAGCAACCGCAAACAAACTTTTCAATGCACCAGTAAATTGGTTGTCGGCTGCAGCTGTTTCGGCGACGCCTTTGGCGCTTAATGCGTTAGCACGAGCTTCGGTTACGGCTGTGAAAACTTCTTTTTCGTGTTTTGCATAGCCTTTGACAGTTTCTAATAGATTTGGAATCAAATCCAATCGACGTTTTAACTGAACAGTGATATCACTCCACGCTTCATCAACGCGGATTTTTAACGTTACTAAAGCGTTGTAAGTAACACCTACAATTATCGCTAATAATACTACGATTCCTGTGACAATCCATACGATTTCCATAACTTGTTTCCCCTTTTTAGATTACATTTGTATGTTTATATTATAACAAATTTTAGAAAATAAGATAAGACCATGAAGCACAAATCTGGTTTAATAACCAGTGGACGGGACTTGGTCACCTTACCGGCGACCCCGCCTCGACATACTTGAAGCGCAGCTTCAAATCTGTCTCCGGCCTTGCGAACTGCCACTGGCAGTTCTCACCCGCAAGATACCCTGCGGGTCAGACCCCGCAACCGTATACCAATAAAAATAACCTCCCAAAGGAGGCTATTTTTATTGGTGCGCGGAGCGGGACTTGAACCCGCAAGGTCGTAAGACCAAGAGATTTTAAGTCTCTCGTGTATACCATTCCACCATCCGCGCAAATTGTTAATTGGAGGCACGAGTGGGAGTCGAACCCACTTAAAAGGTTTTGCAGACCTCTACGTGACCGTTCCGTCATCGCGCCACTGCGTACCCTATATTATAACAGAGAGGTAAAGTAGATTATAGATTTTAGATTATGGATTTTAGTATAATCGCGAAAAAACAGATAAAAATATGTGTGTAGCCATATCATTCGATATGGTCGTGTCGGATGACACGATAGTTTTTACTAGGCGTGTTTTGATAATAAATTTATCAATGCGTCTTTGGAAGTCATTCCTACTGTCTGATCAATAACTTTGCCATCTTTAAATACTAAAAAGGTTGGCAACCCGCTAACACCCAATTCCTGAGCCAAATCCATTTCAACTGATGCATCTAATTTTGCTACCTCGGCCCAATCTTTTACTTCATCGGCTACAGCCTCAACTATCGGCTCCATTGCACGACAAGGGCCACACCAAGGCGCCCAAACATCTAATAAAACAATCTTTTTAGAATCCAAAATATCTTGTTTAAATGTGTTTTTTATTATTGCTTTCATCGTCTCCCCTTTAATTATTGCTTATGTATGTAATAATAACAATTATCGTTGACATACGCAATATGTAGCGTCTATACTACAACACAGACACAACATATGGGGATAAGAGAGGGTTAAGAAATGACAAAAACAGTTGAACAAACAACAATTTTAAGTGAACCTACTGAACTTGAAAAAATTCAAATAATAGGTCGTGACATACCAAAACCACCAGAAAGCTTACCAGAACCAAAACTTAGTGACAATGCTTGGTATATTGGCAAAACACGTTACGCTCGTCGTGATGTCGATGGCAAACCAATCGAAACAGCCCGCGAAATGTTCTGGCGCGTTGCATATAATATAGCAACTGCCGAAAGATTGTATGGCGGCAGTGAAAAAAAACACATCGCAACAGCAATCAAGTTTTATAAGTTAATGACTTCTCGTAAATTTCTTCCAAACACTCCAACGCTATTGAATACAGGCAAACCAAAACAGCAACTATCAGCCTGTTTCGTATTGCCGGTCCCAGACAGCCTAGAAGGAATTCTGGAATCAGCTATGGATATGGCTAGAATCCATAAATCTGGCGGTGGAACAGGATTCTCATTTTCTCGCCTGCGACCAAAAAACGACATATTGTCATCTTCCGGCGGTTCAACAACTGGTCCAATATCTTTTATGCAAATGTATAATGATATGACATCAGCCATCCGTCAAGGCGGAGTCCGACGCGGTGCCAATATGGGAATCCTGCACTATAACCACCCAGATATTCTATTGTTTATGATTTATAAACTAGATGAATTTTCATTGACCAACTTTAATATTTCAGTCACTACTGCTGCCGAATTTTTTGACCAAATCAAAGTTGATGCCGAACTGTTAGATGCAGATTATGAAAAAGCTTTTGATTTTGACGAATTGGTCGCCGAAGTTCGTGAAGCCCACCAAACTCGTGATATCGACCTAAAAATCGTTCGCCTAGATAATGCTGTGGCTAAATTATCAGATTGGTGCGAAGAAAAAACACCTGGCTACGGATATTCGCTAATTAACCCCCGTAATGGGATGGAAATGAAGCGATTGAATGCCAAAAAAGTCTTTGATCTAATAACCCGTTTTGCGTGGCAGTATGGCGACCCAGGCATGATATTCATCGATCGTATTAATAATTCGCGCGCTAACCCAACCCCACAACTGGGTCAGATTGAGGCTACTAACCCTTGCGGCGAACAACCGTTGTTGCCATATGATGCTTGCACATTGGGCAGTATTAACCTGGCACTATTTGTCAAAGACAACGACTTTGATTGGGAAGCTTTGCGTCAAACAGTACATCAATCAATCCACTTCCTAGATAACGTTCTGGATATGAACGAATACCCTATCGAAAAAGTCCGTGACATGGTCCACCAAATCCGACGCATTGGATTAGGCATCATGGGGTTTGCCGACGCATTACTGGCGCTAAGTATTGGATATAACACCGACGAAGGTGTTGAGATAGCCGAACGTGTAATGAAATTTATCCAGCAGGAATCCGACAACGCATCTGAAGCCCTGGCTTCAAAACGTGGTGTGTTCCCTGCCTATAAAGGATCAATCTATGACAAACCGGGCGAGATAACACCACGCAACGGTGCCCGAACGACAATCGCCCCAACCGGCACAATCGCAATGTTGGCCGACGCGTCCAGTGGCTGTGAACCATTATTTGCAATTACTTATGCCAAAAATACAATCGAGGGCAAGCGAATATTCCAAACCAGCCCATATTTTGTCGAAGCGTTGAAAGCTCGCGACCTGTATTCCGAAGAATTGTTAGAAAAAATTCAAAACAACGGTGGCTCAATCCAAAATATCGAGGAAATCCCTACCGATTTGAAAAAAGTATTCGTTACAGCCGGTGATATCAGCCCACAGTGGCACCTGAAAATCCAAGCTGGCTTCCAAAAATATATTGATAACGCAATCTCAAAAACGATCAATTTCAGTAATTCTGCAACCGTAGAAGATGTCCGTGACGCATATCTAATGGCCCACGAAACTGGATGCCGTGGAATTACTATTTATCGCGATGGTAGCCGTGAAAAACAAGTCTTGGAAACTAAAAAAGAAGCTTCATATTACGACAAACTAGATGGTTCAAGGACCAAAGAAGCCGAAGTTGACACGGAATATATTCCAACTGCTAGATTAAAACTAAAATCACGACCAAGCGTATTAAACGGCCGAACACATAAAATAATGACCCCCCTGGGCAAAGCGTTTGTATCAATCAACGAAGACGAGGGCGGTAATATATTTGAATTGTTTATCAATGTTGGACGTGCTGGATCAGACATAACTGCAGATGCTGAAGCTATTGGACGATTGATATCCCTAGCGTTTAGAATCCCGTCAGATTATTACACTTCAGACCAAATCGCCCAAAAAGTCATCACCCAATTACGTGGTATTGGCGGCTCTGGATCAACTGGATTTGGTGCTGACCGCGTCAGGTCACTGGCCGATGCTATTGCAAAAGTTATAGAACAACATCAAGCTACAAAAACCGTGATACAAATTGCAGCAGAACCAATCCCAACCGAAAACGCATCACTATGGGAAGCGCCAAAAGCTAATACATTAACAGATATGTGCCCTGAATGTGGAACGGCCAGCTTGCGTTTTATCGAAGGTTGCCAAAAATGTGAATCGTGCGGCTTTAGTAAATGTTAATTAATAAAGGAATAAGAAAATGAAAAAACAAGTAGCAATCTATATAGGAATCGTCGTAGTGTTAATCGGATTAATTGCCGGCGGGTTCTACCTGTATCAATCAAACACCAAAAAATCAGAACCAACACCAGTCGCAGTGGAGACCACCCCTTCTGCAACTTGGGAAAATAATATCCTAACTTATAACGGTAAAGATGGTGTAACTGCCGAAGATTTAGCTAAACAATCAGCCACAATCACCAAAGACCAATACGGTATGGTCGCTTCTATAAACGGAATCGCCTCAACTGGCAACCAATATTGGCAGTTTAACATTAATGGCGTATCATCAAGTGAGGGCGCAGGTTCTTACATTACTAAAAGCAACGAAACCATCACATGGAAACTAAGTTCATTATAAAGGAAAAATATGACAAAAAACAAAACTATACTGACTAAAATCCTAATCGCAACTGGTTTAATCACCGTAGCGGTTGGTTGGCGAATAATTAATCATGAATTTTACTTTGCACCAAACCTGGAATTTGTAACCGTTGCAGCCGTCATGGCAGCAATCATACTAGGAGTTCGTTGGGCTATTGTTGTTCCATTATTATCAATGGTGATCTCAGACCTAATTATTGGTAATTCGGCAATATTCATTTTCACTTGGGGCGCTTTCGCGGTTATCGGCGCTGGTGCGATTATGTTGAAAAAACTAAACAATCAACCAGGCAAACAAATTGCCGCCTCGGCTGGATTTGCAATTGTCAGTTCATTCGCATTCTTTGCAATTACTAACTTTGGCGTATGGGCGCAGGGCTGGTATCCTGCAACATTCGCTGGCCTAACGCAAAGTTACATCATGGCGATTCCATTCTACCGCACAATGATTATCGGCAACCTAATTATCGTTCCAGCAGCAGTTGCAACGTATCAATTAATCCGTGCACGTGCCGCTGCTAAAAGCCTAGTAGTCAATACCACGATTAGCTAGCATCTTGTTGTCAAAATGATGTTTTAACTTTGTCATATCAGTGGCAATATCAACAATGTCGATTAATTCCATTGGAAAATCACGACCAGTTATACATAGGTTAGTATCTTTGTTCTTGTCTAGAATAATTTTCTTGAGATCACCGATTGATAACAGTCCTTCATGGACTGCATTGTTAATCTCGTCACAAATCACCAGATTATATTCACCGCTAGTTACTGCCTGGTATGCCAGGTCGTAAGTTTTTCGAGCCTCGGCAATATGTTGTTCGCGCGGCAGATCCGAGCTCAGTTCACCAGCGTTGTAGAAACCTGCCCCGCCCTTGTAGAACGTAACTTTGCCTTCATAAATCGGCGTAATATCACGGATGAAATTATGCTCGCCCGAATCCCATAGTTTAATAAACTGGACAAAAGCAACTTTCCAGCCCGTACCCAGCGCACGAGCCATTAGACCGACGCCAGCGGTCGTCTTGCCCTTGCCAGCCCCCGTATAAACTACGACGACACTATCTTTTTGCTGAAAATCTTCGAATACCATATATAAAATTATATACCATTTTGACCAAACTAAACATGAGTGATATAGCAATATAAAAGAAAAGGAATAATATGAACACAGAAAACATAGAAAATACAGAAAATACAAACTGCCCAACACCGGAAAAACCAGAGGGAAAAACAGGCTTTTGGAAAAAAGTTTTAATAAAAGTCGGGCTTGTCAGCGCCACGGCAGCCGTTACTGCATCAACCTTGGCCATGTCAGGATGCGCGGAGCCAGGCAAACAAATAGCAAGCCCTAATTTATATCCTGGAACAAAAGTTGAAGATGGCCAAACCCCAGGAATGGTATATACAGAAAAGGTCCCCGAAAACGACCCATATAGCTCTCAACGACATGAATATATCATTGGCTTTACCATAAAAGACGGTGCCCGCCTACGCCAGACACCCTATGTATACGATAGCTCTCAGACAGGCGAAACCAATAAAATCGCCGACCTCCCCGGCAATGTAGAGTTCAAGACCCCAGAAGGTGCCCGCATAGAACAAGTAAACGGACCAGGAGGATTGAAAGACTGGTATATATTGTCCCGAGACGAAATCGCGGCAGTTTATGGCATACAATTACCAGCTGACATGGAAGAAGCTTATGTGAGTGACGAA
The DNA here is from genome assembly GCA_037129535.1 of Candidatus Saccharimonadota bacterium. Classification (GTDB taxonomy): domain Bacteria; phylum Patescibacteriota; class Saccharimonadia; order Saccharimonadales; family Saccharimonadaceae; genus UBA1547. The sequence continues at coordinate 130,555 of JBAXUT010000002.1, forward strand.
ATGGTAGACGCAGAATTAAAACCAGATAAAGCTACTGAAACCCCAAATTAATTAGATCTACAAAATAAAAAAACGGCCCATTTAGGGTCGTTTTTATTTGGTGCGGGTACAGAGACTCTAACTCTGGACTTCTTCCTTGGGAAGGAAGCGTTCTAACACTGAACTACACCCGCATATATAACTATTATAGTCTATAAAACCCCAGTATTCAGCTGGGGTTTTATATTTTATGTAGGTTTTATTTTAGTATAGTTTTTTGCTAGACAAACCACCCCATTCAACAACTGTAAAGCCATTGCGTGGAATTGACGTCAGATTCTGTGCAGGAATATTAATTGGATTATCCAACCCGCTCATATCCAAGAATACACGAATCATAGTATCTGGTTTTGGCGATATGTACAGAGGCGCCAATTCATCCATCTGCGCTGTATTCAACCAAGTCAATCGTACGTATGGTTTATTAGGTATCTGATCCTGCCAATAATCAACGAATTCATTAGATTCAGTAGCATTCAACCCCTGCTGAGCCAATTGTTGACGAATCGTACCGATAACATCGGCGTATTTAACAACCGTACCGCTATTAATACCTGGATATTGACCGTATCCTGGGCCCTCCCAGAACAATGAACCATATTGGATACCATTTACTGTCAATTGGCCGTTAGGCTGCGCATAGGCCGTCCAGCCACTCTGTGGGCTATATAATGGGTCTGACACCTTGACATCTGCACCTACTCGGACACTAATATTCTGAGCTGTTGTTGGGTATAGATAGACTACTGGTTTTGCGCAACTCATATATGGCGCCAAATCTTCCCTAACGTATACCAACCATTGAGCGTTCACATCTTTGAATAATACCAAACCATGTTTGTCAACGAACTCAGCTAAAGTCACAGGAGTTTTGTCTGTGAACTGTGATTTAGATTGATAGTATTCGTCATAAGCTTTTGTCAGTAATGTATTGCTTGAGCTTTTAAATTGGTACACTGTCAAACCATTAGCCGATTTGCCAGCTTCTTGGACGTCTGCGTCAGTTATATTATTAGATTTGCTAACTGATGCCGAGCCACCGCAACCACGAGTTATAGATTTTAATTTGGCTGACCCACTAGAATCAATACTCCATGCTGAAGCTTTGCCCGTACTCCATTGATAACCCAACAAATCCAAAGGCAATGGCTCGTATTTTAGACCAATTACACTGTTAAACGCTGTTTTCATAAAATAATAAATAGACGTTAATCCAGTATCGGCATTAGTACTTTGGCTTTTAATAATAGAACTTTTACCTATTTGTTTTACAACCTCTTCGGTGCGAGTACTGTCAGTTGGCGCCTTGTAGAAATAACCCAAATCAGTACTATTGTATACAGCAATACTGCCTTTAGTATCCAAGGCTAAATTAGTTGGGATATTCAAACTGTCATACCTAGTAGTTGTATCTATTTTAACAGTTGCCACCAAATCACCATTTAGATAGCTCTCGTTCTCAGTGTTATATACAGCCAAAGCGTTGGGCCGAGACATATAAGTTATCTCACCGGATGGAGATTTCTCAAACAAATATACAGCACCCCGCATTCCTCCGCTCTGTGATTCTACTGCGATTATCTCATTAGCGCCCCTAGCGCCAACCTGGAAATAAGTCCCATCGTCTCCAGCATTAGGTGAATATTGATTAGCTTTGAAATAACCTTGTTTTGTCAACGCTATTGGCGTATCTAGCCAAGTCTCGCCTGTTGTTGGCGATATCATTTTTAGCAAATCTGGATTAGTTTCTACTGCTACGCTAGCCTGCTGGTTACTAGAACCACCGCTGTTATTGTTTGTCACAGCCGGTTTGTTAAAAATAAAGTACCAAACTGCACCTGCTCCAGCCAACAACAATAACAAAATGACCAAAACTATGATAAATGGTTTTTTGCTTTTCTTGGTTTTTGGTTTAGCTTCCTCTGGTTGGATTGGCAAAGGCTCTGGTTTGACCGCAGACCCTATTACTGGTTTTGGTTCTACCGCTTCCTCTGGCTCATCGTTACTTTTTACTACTGGATCCGGCTGATAGAAATCATCCGGCTTTACTTCTGGTTTTACTTCCGTGTTTTCTTCACCTAACTCCATATAACCCTCACTTAGTTAATACTTTGATAATATCATTATACCGCTTTTGGTTAAATAAACACTATTTCCAATAAAAAACTGACCAAAAGGTCAGATCCTTTAATTAGAACAATAAAATCGAGACACTTAAACTTTTTGAACATCCCTTAAGATACCCTGTTTAGGTATCTCAACTACACCCAACCCAAAAATAGACACTTGTGCATGATCTTTAAATTTTGTTCGGTCTTTCCGCTTTATGCCTCAAGTTTGCATACCGATTTAGCAATAATTTTCATTTTTAAGCATATAAATGTGTTGTTCTTAATACACCATAATATACATCTGTCTCAATCTTAATTGTTATAAAAATCAGTGGATAACTAACCGTAAGCATTGACATAATATGCGTAATATGTTGACATAATACAAACACTGTGTTAATATAATAAGTACTAACGTACCATGTTGTATGATTAGCTCTTAGACCGTCTCCATGAGGCGGTTTTTGTTACCATTTAAAGTTGCCTCACGGATCTTCCATAAAGACGCTGGAGGTCTTTCCTCCCGTAAGTATAGACATGATACGCAGTCACTATAATCTTCCTGGGGCTGGAGCTTTGTTCTTTTTTACTTTTCAACGCCCTCAACGTTACCACAAAATCATTATCCGTAAGCCATAGATACATGGTCAAACCCTTTGGTTGTTCCACGTAAAATGCAGTCACCTCAGGAGCCGTGTAGTTATCCAAAACAGCTCGAACCCAAGGTAGTTTTTTAGCCCTATCATAGTCTATGAGTCGCTCTTTATCTCCATGAGTAATAAGGTGAGTAAAGCCATAAGTATATATCCCGCCCATGACTGAAGGATCTAATAAGTTACAAGCGACCACTTTACAACCATCAACAATTGGGCATGAAGAATTAATAAAATCACTCTCAAACACTTCGTATAGGCTCCTGTAATCATCCTCAATAGATGTGCCTGCAAGACGCAAAGGAGGCGGAAGCCATTCGGGGACCATTTTTTATCTAGGCTCCCAGAAAAATAAGTTAAACTTTTCAACAGAATATGGCGTTTCGTTCTTGAGGCTTTGACCAGTCCGGCATTCGATATATTGGACCAACTCCAATTTAGCAGTTGAGTCTAAATCTGTACGGTCTTTATTTGCGTACATCACAGCGCCCGATATTAAATCAGCCAATTGAATTGCAACTGACTCATGAGACCTCACTGGCTGAGCAGATATACCCTGACTATTTAAGTTAGTTGTGTTTGACAAATAATCAGCTAATTTGTGACAGCGTTTGCCCGACCAACTATCTTTATAATCTAAATATATTTTTATCCTACCAAGACATTTTCCAGCAATATTTCTTATGAGATAGTATTGCATTTTATAGTAGAAATCCTCAGAGGTCTGGCCAAAACGCCCATGATCTAGCTTTGTTTTATCGACTATGACAGCTCTAAAATTGAGCCCATCCGTATTTAGAAATATGTCAATAAGCTCTTTATAATAATCTAATTTCTTTTGGCTTACTTTCGTCCATTTAATCTCCCGATATATTGAAATACTATGGCGGATTTTTATAAGCTTAATTCTATCTAAAAGAGATGCTGCGATTTCGCTGTCCATCCAAGTAGCACCAAGAACCATTGTGGTAGAGCCATCATTCGTATGGCTTGACTCATCAGCGTACACATTTGTGACACCGTTAAGTAACTTGGCTAAGTCTTTTGATTCCATGCTTCTATTATAAGCTAGTTAGGGCTTAAAACTAGTCAGTAGATGGAATATTTGTAAACTCTTACATAATAGCGACACAGAAAACTCAAAGTTCCCAGCGCCTGTAGGCGCGGTAGCAATCTCTCGACTATTTTCTTCGGGTCGGTCGAGAGTTTAAAGGTTAAGAGACTCAGCCACGATAAAATTTCTCCGAAATTTTTCTCGGCCCCGCCTCAGTTGGTGACAACAAGTTGCCATCCAGCTTCCGGCCTTGCGAACTGCAGACTTGCAGTTCTCACTCTCTCCCTCTGAGGTCGATAGCTTAAGGCTCGGCTCGCACCAAAAGAATAATCCCATACAAGATGGGATTATTATTTTGGTGCGGGTTAAGAGACTCAAACTCTCGACCTCTTCCTTGGCAAGGAAGCGCTCTATCAACTGAGCTAAACCCGCGCACTTGTAAAATTATAGTTTAATAATGACCAAATTGCAAGATACGGAGCGGGTTTTCCCAGTTCAAATCTGGAGAAGGCAAGTCAAATAAAATATCTCAGCCATAAAGGTTGAGATATTTTATTTGGTGGCTCCTCCCAGATTTGAACTGGGGACACAAGGCTCTTCAGGCCTCTGCTCTACCACTGAGCTAAAGAGCCGCATATTGCGGGTGGTCCTGTCTATTGTAAGGTATTATTTGTTACTTTTCAAGGTATAATGAATATATGCAACGAGTGCCATTGGCTGAGAGGATGCGACCAACCACATTAGATGGTGTTATTGGTCAGACCCATTTGTTGGGCGATGGTGAAATATTGCGTCGAATTGTCCGCAACCAAGAACCTGTCAGTTTAATTCTGTGGGGACCGCCTGGTAGCGGTAAAACCACATTGGCTCGGATTATCGCTAACGAGGTGAAAGCCGAGTTTATTGAAATCTCAGCCGTAACCAGTGGCAAAAAAGATGTCACCAAAATAATCGAACACGCCCGCCAAAACTGGAATCTGAAACTACGAACAATCCTATTTGTCGACGAAATCCATCGTTTTAACAAAGCCCAACAAGACGCTTTCCTGCCCCACGTTGAATCTGGTCTAATCACATTAATCGGCGCCACGACTGAAAACCCTAGCTTTGAGATTATCAACCCGCTGTTATCTCGTAGCCGCGTATTAGTATTAGAGCCGTTAAACAAACTCGAGATTATTAAAATCCTAAAAAATGCATTAAAGCTGGAAAAGAAAACAAAGAATGTCACCCCAGCCGCACTAGATTATCTGGCCGAATTATCATCTGGTGATGCCCGTGTAGCATTGGGAAATCTAGAATTAGCACTGAGTATGGGCGAAAAAGTCACACCCGAAATCGTCAAAACCGCCGCCCAAAAACGCGTGCCAGGTTACGACAAAAAAGGTGACAAACATTACACAATCATCAGCGCATTTATAAAAAGTATGCGTGGTGGCGATGTTGATGCTGCACTGTATTATATGGCACGAATGATTGATGCCGGCGAAGATCCCAAATTTATCGCCCGCCGCATGGTAATATTCGCCAGCGAAGATATTGGCCTGGCCGGCAATGGTGCGCTGGGGTTAGCATTAAATGCATTCATGGCCGTCGAACGCGTCGGCATGCCCGAATCGGCAATCATATTATCACATGTCGTCTGCGCCCTGACCAAAAGCGAAAAATCCCGGGTTAGTTATGACGCGTTAATGCACGCAACCGAACTGGCGAAAAAATATCCTGACGCCCAAGTGCCGCTACATCTGCGCAACAACTCTACCCCACTAATGTCAGAATTAGGCTATTGCAAAGATTATGAATGGAAAGCCGGGTTCGAACACAAGAACGGTTTTTTACCTGAAGAAGTAAAAAACAAGTAGATTCATCCCCTAATAATCGGCTCAACGATATACATCTAACAACTTAGAATTGCGAACACTACGCGAGGCAAACATATGACAGATCATTTATTTTTATTAATAGCCGGTATCTAGTGATAACCCAACTAGCTCTTCTATGCCTAAAGACTTCAAATAAAGATATGTTTTATCATAAAACTCTGATTTTCTTGTAGCATCAGGTGGAAAATTACCATTTGGTATGAAAATAATCATACCCTGTCTAGCCCTAGTTAAAAGTACACGATAGGCATTCTTAGACTCTTGTGAATTTGACTTATTATTCTGCCATACTATGCCTTTTGCGCCATTGTTTTTAGAATTAAAATACTGCCAATCACTACCGTTAAAACGCATGTCCGCATCCCAACATACCAATGAATAGTCGAGTTCTAGGCCCTGACACACAAACTCAGAGGCCGCATCTTCCAAAAAATAAGAACTTTTATTACTCTCTTTATCGTCTAAAAAATAATGTATTTCATTAATACCTTTATTGCTGTCAATAGCAAATGGGATAAGCCGCTGTGCCCTACTTGTCGCTAACATACCAGGACGCTCTGTGCCTCTCGCATGATTTCTTATCCAGTCTTTGGCAAGTTTAAGATCTCGGGTTATTCTAATTGGGTATTTATCTTTTAGCCCATCATATATATTCTTTGCCGACTCATCCAAGTCTAATAATGCTTTTACAAAATTGGACAATTTCTCAGCTCGAAAAGAACGCATAGAAGTAGCCAAATGAAGTTCTTTATATTTTTGAACATCGTGTGGCACATTAGTAAGGTTATATTCGGAGTCTACTATATTAGGTGATATTGCGATCTGCCAATTGTCTGGTACGGCATCAACCCAAGCTCCAATACCAGCCTCACCTTTTTTAAGCTCTTGACCACCACCGACAAGACAAACTATACATGCCCAATCTTCGTGCCTATCCATAGTGCTTATTAAAAATCCTGATTCGGATTCTCCATGAGCCCATTGCCTGTTTTTACGATTCATCCAATTAGTGATAGTATTACCGTCCCATGCTCGTTGCGCCTCATCAAAAATTGCAACATGCTCGCTAGGCGCACTCGCATTATTTATATATTCATCGCGATAATGATGAACTATTTGGATAAAAGATTTTACTTGAGTTCTAGCAACTCCAATCCGTGTCCCATTCTTGTCTCTTTCGTCCCTAGCTAAAGCTTCAGTTAGCACATTAACGAGCGGACCATTCCCAGATAAAAGTACCGCATGATCTTCTGGGCTTTTATTTCTTTTTTGGGTTGCTATATTCAGTCCGACTAGAGTTTTGCCAGCTCCAGGCACACCGGTTACAAAGATGATTGTTTTTTTATGTTGCCTTTTACAGTCGTCAATTATTTCATTTATCTTTACGCACGTTGCTGTTATATTATCACCAGCCTCGTTCCTGGTGATTTCCTCTACATTATGGCCAGAATACAATGCTCTTGCCGCTTCTATTATTGTAGGTGTAGGCTTATATGGTGATTCCTCCCAGCCATTAGCCCCGTCACCAATCGAATAGTCTATTGCCCTTATATAGTCTTGGATATTCGATTTAACCAAGCACCCAACACTATTATTATTCTGTGCCCCTCCTAGATATTCTGACGCAACTAGAACTGAAAAAATATCAGCACCATGCGAACCTAGGTGAAAGTTCTTTAATTCTAATTCATAGTCAATAACTTGATCTATATCTTTAGCTGTAAACTTATTTTGCCCAATTTTAAATTCAAGTATTACTATATGTGGTTTAGTGGAATGAATTAACAAAATCGCATCAATTCTCTTGCCCATACGTGGAATATTAAACTCCAAAAAAATAGTGGCATTTTTAATATCGCACAACTGGTCTTTTAATATATTAATTTCACATAGCCATGTGTCAAGCTGAGCCTGTTCGACACTAAACCCATCGCGAGCACTGCCCTGGGCAAGGCAGCCAATTATAGAATCGTTTTTTGATTTAGAAAGTTGTCTATCGATGATTTATACCAACTTCTCATTGGTTAGCCTTTGTAATCATCAGCTTCTTCGTAGTAGTAAGACTGCTCTATGCCTTTCATAAAAACCTCGCGATCATTAATCTTACCTGTCAGTGCGCCACGCAGCAGTTCGCGAATTTCCAGATCATTTATAGGGCTACGCTCCATAGCATTGAAATAATCTTGCTTATTAACTTTTTCCCAGTCAATACATTGTTTTAGATTTTTCTTTAATATCAAATCAAGCCAAATCCGAGCGCTACGTCCATTGCCTTCCATAAAAGGGTGTGCGATATTCATTTCTACATACTTTTTGACTATTTCTTCAAAAGTATTCTCTGGTAATTTTTCTATTTCGTCTAAGCCACTAACTAGATAAACAGCCGAGGCAAATGTAAATCCTCCCTTACTGATATTTTTGGACCTGATCTTGCCAGCAAAATCATAAAGATCGCCAAATAAATACTCGTGTATTTGTTGTAGACCTTTAGTTGTTCCGATTTCAAAAGACGACAAATCATCACTATCAAATAGTTTTATAGCACGCTCTTTACTGATTGCGTCTATATTATTCATAATACATACTATAGCACGAAACTTACTGCTTGGCAGCGCGTTTGCGTTGGTTTGGATCTAGATGTCGTTTGCGTAGGCGCAGTGATTTTGGAGTAACTTCTAATAATTCATCGTCTTCGATAAAGTCAATACATTGTTCTAGGCTCAGGTCAGTAAATGGCGTCAATTGGACAGTACCGTCACTGGATGAACTGCGCATATTGG
>JBAXUT010000003.1:0-106547 GCA_037129535.1 Candidatus Saccharimonadota bacterium
ATGGGGAAATAGGTGCCGGACAAGAAACTTGCACGATTGACAACCTAATAATAGATAACCTGACGGTTAATGGTAATGGCAATAATATAATCCACGTTAATCCTCTGGCGACAGTTAGAAACCTCAAAATCTGTGGTATCAATGCAGAAACTGTACCGTCTATAATAAAAAATGATGGTACGGTCTATTCGTTGTCATTGGAGGGTGTAAATATGTTGAATGTTACTGAAACTTTCGATAGCACTGAATCTGGGACATATGGCATCAAGAATGGTAGCGGGTTAACGGCGGTTAGTTATGCTGCCCCTCTGCTGTTGAGACCTTTTATTGATGTACATGGCGAAGGTTTTATCGAGCGGGTAGGCAATCTAAATTATTATTCGGGGATACATATTACACCAGGGTCGATAACAATTGGTGGCAATATAGTTAATAATCCAGAGCAGAGTTTGTCTGCTGCGACCATGTTAGGCCTTTGTGGGGCTTCATCTGCTGGTGGGTTATTTTATAACTATGTCGAAGACGATTATTATGTTAGTGCTGATGCTGGTGCGTGGAAGCTATCAGATCTTAGTCCAGTTGACACGCCAACGACTGATGGTCCTAGATGCACTACGCCAAATGTCGTTTTGGTCGCTTACATTCGGATATTGTCGGCTGGTTTCGAGGGCAATTCCGCGGATTCATTTAATGATCCGACATTAATTCCGATTCTTGGTTAATCGTCTAGCACTCGTTGACACGGAGTGCTAGTGGACGGTATAATGTGGGCTATGACAGAGCGTCAAGTTCGTATATTGGCTGCGATTATCGAGCAACATGCCGAGATTGCGGCACCAGTTGGCAGTGTTATGCTAGCCAACCTTTTTGGTGTGTCCAGCGCTACGATTCGTAGCGAGATGGCACAATTAGAAGAAATGGGGTTAATAACTCAACCGCACACCAGCGCCGGGCGGATTCCGACAGATGCTGGTTACCGGTTTTATGTAAATATGATTAACAATGCCGACATTGATAATATCCCACAACTAGACCGTGGTGGTGTTCGGATGATTGAATCGCGTGTCGCTAGCCAGGATAATAATGCTGATCGGACTATTCGTAGCGTTGTTGATTCGTTGGTCGAACTAACTCATAATTTAGGTCTAGCGACTATCGGCGATGAATTGTATATGAGTGGAATTGGCAACCTATTTGCTCAACCTGAATTTAGTAATACTGACCATGTCCAATCTGTTGCGAGGTTATTGGACAACCTAGAGCCGTGGCTGCGTGAAGCAGCTCCAAACGAGCCATTGAATGTTTATATCGGATCCGAAAACCCAATTGGTGGCAGCAGCGGTGTTAGCCTGATAGTCAGCCGTTATCGTTCACCATACAGTGACCGTAGTTACATTGGCGTGTTGGGTTCGACCAGGCAAAAATACAAAAAAGTTATGCGTCTAGTGCGACATGCCGGCATAACACTAGAAGAAATGCTGAAAGATAAGTAGATTTTGGATTTTGGATTTTAGATTTTGGTATAATTTCAAATAAAGTAATACAAGGGGAATAATTAAGATGACAGATAAGATAAAGAGTAAGAAATCAGGAATAGAACAACAAATCGCAGAGCTGACGACTGATCTGCAGCGGACTCGGGCGGATTTTGAGAATTATATGAAACGTGCCGAGATTGAAAAAACTACGGCTCGCGAATCCGGTCAAATCGTCACGATTTTGAAATTATTGCCAGTTATCGACAATATCGAACGTGCGATTGCTTATCTGCCCGCAGAATTAGCCGAGAATAAATGGGCACAAAGTGTTGCTGGCTTGGTAAAAAACCTAGAAAAATCATTAGGTGATATGGGCGTGCAACGGATTGAATCTCAACCTGGTACTGCCTTTAACCCTGATTTGCATGATGCGATTCAGGTGGATGAAGAAGCCGTTGGCGATCACGAAGTCGTTGCCGAAGAATTGCAGCCAGGATATACATTGAACGGTACGCCGATTCGTCACGCGATGGTCAAAGTTACACGCAATTAGTAGATTATAGATTTTGGATTATAGATTATAGTATAAATCTCAAATCTCGGGGCAAAACATTAATTTTTATAGCGACCAGCTACATAACAGTAAATGCTTATGGTATTATTGAATATATGCCTAATCTAATTTTGGTTGTTAATCCTGGCAGCGCCAGCCGTAAATATGGGCTGTTTGCTGATGGCGTAAAGAAAGCGACTGTTCATTTTGAATTTGATAATGGTGCAGTTGTTGGTGCGGTTGATTATAATGGCGAGAAAAAATCTGCGCATTGCCCAGACACAGACCTGTCTAATGTTTCTCGATATGTCCTGCCGCTATTGCATCAATACGGAATTATGAGCGAATCTGACAACCTGTCGGCTGTCGGTATCCGTGTAGTTGCGCCTAGCGACAGTTTTACGGTTGATCGATTGGTCACAGATGAATTAGTGGCTGAATTGGCATCATTACAAACCAAAGCGCCGCTACATATTACGACCGCATTATCCGAAATCCAACATCTACGCGCATTTTTTGTTGGCATCCCGATTGTCGCTATATCTGATAGCGCATTTCATAATACCAAACCTGTTTGGGCACAACATTATGCCATTGATACGGAACTAGCGACCAAATTTGGCATCAAACGCTATGGTTATCACGGTGTATCAGTTGGTTCGGTTGTACGGCGACTAGTCGCGGCTAATCAGTTGGCTTCTAAAATGATTATCTGTCATATTGGCAGCGGTAGCAGTATTACAGCCATAGTGGATGGCAAAAGCGTTGAAACAACCATGGGTTATTCGCCACTAGAAGGTCTAATGATGTCAACTCGTAGCGGCAGTATTGATGTTGCGGCAGCCCTAGCTATCAAACGTGAATTACAATTGGACGAAAACGGCCTAGAACAGTATTTGAACAAAAAAAGCGGCCTAATCGGTGTCAGCGGTACGTCCGACGATGTTCGGCAGTTATTATCTAGCGAGACAGCAGGTGACGAGCGAGCCAAACTGGCATTACAATTATTCGTATATCGTATTCAACAATCTATCGGCCAAATGGCTGCTAGTATGGGTGGAGTTGATGCGTTAGTATTCACCGCAACTATCGGAGAACGATCATTCATTATCCGTGAACGGGTATTAGCAAATCTAGGTTATCTGGGATTGCAAAATGACAAGGCCGTAAATGATAACACATTTGAGCCAAAAGAAATTACCAATGTAGCTACCGCTACCAGCAAGCCAATTCTAGTCGTCGCCACCGACGAATCTGCTGAAATCGCCCAGCGCGCCGGTGAGTTCCTGAGCACAAGTAGATTATAGATTTTAGATTATGGGTTATAGTATAAATAATGCTAGCTTTTATAGTTATCCACATCTTGACATATATGGTATTGACATTTTTTAATATATGAGTTAAAGTATCTACATAAACACCTCGCCCTCGCAGTAATGCTCGGTGAGGTTTTTTTGTTTGCTATAATAATAAGCATATGGGTAAAACGATATTATATATAGATGGCGAGAACTTCCTATTCAAGGTTGCAGATTTATTAAGGAATGATGGTAAAATTAGGCAAAAGTCTGAAATTATAAAATTCAAATTTTCCATGATTTGCAAAAGCGCACTTAGCGATTTTTCTGTATCTTCGTGTAAGTTTTATGCGGCAAAAGTTCATTTGCAAGATACTAATAATATAGATATGCCGTCATCAGTTAAGCCATTGGACATAGAAACGTTAAAGATTAAATCAGAACTTATAATTGAATCGCAAAGGCGCCTAAAGAGAAGCTTGATGAATGATAAAGTTGAATTTATTATGTCTGGCAATGTTAGGCTGCAGGAAATAATACCGTCTGTTGGTAAAAAACCAGCTAAATTCATTTTTAAGGAAAAGGGTACTGACGTGCAATTGGCTGTCGACATAATGTCTGATGTATGTGATGGTAAGGTTTCTACTATTTTATTGCTTAGCTCCGATTCAGATATGCATCCGATTGTTCGTGAAGCAAAGCGTCGAGGGTGCAAAGTTGTTTATGTTGGGTTTGAAAATGTACCAAATGTTGGGCTAAGCAATAATTGCAATCAAACAGTTTTGCTTCGTAAAAAAGAGATAATAGACGCTTGGATAGGATAAGAGCTGCCAAGATTGCTAGTCACACTGAGGCTTATGGGTGCGTGGGTAATTGCAGAATTCAACCATGGTAGCTACTATGGCTTTGTGGTATATTACTAGTCAGCTGGCAGGCTGGTAAATTAAAATTTAGGTGGTGATAGGTATGGCTGATATTTGGGTAAGCGAAAGTGATGCTATTGCTATGGCTCTTTCTGATTTGCGATGTCCTGATAAGTCACCAATTTGTATTAGTGATAAAAGTTTGGAAAAGTATATTAGAAAAGTTGTTGAGATATTATCAAAAAAGCGAGTTGATACAGATGATAGAGTTCTTATTAAGCGTGATACTTGGTGGGTTGAATCATTTATGGTAATTCGTACATTCCAAGGTAACTTCTATTATCCATGTGATGTTTTACATCTCGGTAATATTAGATCTAAGGTCGTCAGGTGTTTATCCGTAGAGCTGATAGCCGCTTTTACAGAAGCAAAAGATTTTTTATTAGAGCTTTATCAAGAAGATAAAAATTTAGCTATTGAATAGAACCCCTGCCGGGGAGGATAGGTTAGCCGCCTATCCTTTTTTATTTATCTTATTTAGCACTCTTGACATACGAGTGCTAGGGGATTTATAATTAAATCATTAGCAATCTACATGGTAGAGTGCTAGAATATAATAAGATTATTAACGATAGGAGATATAAATTTTATGGGTAAAATTATAGGAATCGACCTGGGTACCACTAACAGCGCTGTTGCGTATATGGTAGCAGGTAAATCAGAAGTTATCGCTAATGCTGAAGGTAACCGCACTACTCCCAGTGTTGTGGCTATCAACAAAAAAGGCGAACGATTGGTCGGGCAAGTCGCTCAGCGCCAACGCGTAACAAATGCAAAAAACACAATCTATGGCGTTAAACGCCTGATTGGTCGTAAATTTACAGACGACGAAGTCCAAAAAGACTTAGACATCATGCCATACGAAATCGTCAAAAAAGGCGATGGTGTAGCGGTTAAAATGAGCGATAAAGATTATTCACCAGAAGAAATATCAGCAATGATATTGTCTAAGCTTAAAGCTGACGCGGAGGCTTTCTTGGGTGAAAAAGTTACCGAAGCGGTTATCACCGTTCCGGCATATTTCAACGATGCGCAGCGCCAAGCAACCAAAGATGCAGGTAAAATCGCAGGTTTGGAAGTTAAACGAATCATTAATGAACCAACTGCCGCTGCATTAGCATACGGTCTGGACAGCAAAAAAGAAGAAAAAATTGCCGTATTCGACCTTGGTGGTGGTACATTCGATGTATCAATCCTAGAACTGGGTGATGGCGTGTTCGAAGTTAAATCAACCAACGGTGACACTCACCTGGGCGGTGAAGACTTTGACAACCGAATCGTCAATCATTTCCTAGAAGTATTCAAAAATAACGAAGGTGTTGATCTGAAATCAGATAAAGCTGCGATGCAACGCCTGAAAGACGAAGCTGAAAAAGCCAAAAAAGAATTGTCCAGTACGAATGAAACTGAAATCAATCTGCCATTCCTAACGGCTGACGCTGATGGTCCAAAGCATTTTGAGTACAAATTGACTCGTGCCAAATTGGAAGAATTGATTGCTGACCTAATTGACCGTTTGGCCGAACCAGTCAAAAAAGCATTAAAAGATGCAAAATTAAAGGCTAGCGAAATTGACGAAGTTGTATTGGTCGGTGGTATGACCCGTATGCCAATCGTAGTTGAAAAAGTCAAAGAAATCTTTGGCAAAGACCCATTAAAAGGCGTCAACCCAGATGAAGTTGTGGCCCTAGGTGCTGCGATTCAAGGTGGTGTATTGGCTGGTGATGTCAAAGACGTTCTACTACTAGACGTTACTCCGTTGTCTCTAGGTATTGAGACTATGGGTGGTGTTGCAACTAAATTAATCGAACGGAATACGACTGTTCCAACATCTAAATCTGAAACATTCTCAACTGCTGCTGACAATCAGCCGCAAGTTGAAATTCATGTAACTCAAGGTGAACGCGAATTGGCTGCTGACAACAAATCACTAGGCCGATTCACACTAGACGGTATCGCCCCTGCACCTCGCGGTATTCCACAAATCGAAGTCACATTTAATATTGATGCTAACGGTATATTGCATGTTAGTGCTAAAGACAAAGGCACTGGCAAAGAGCAAAGTATCACCATTAGTAATAGTGGTAACATGAGTAAAGAAGATATTGAAAAAGCTCAAAAAGAAGCTGAAATGCACGCCGACGAAGACAAGAAAAAGCGCGAATTAATCGACGCTCGTAACGGTCTAGAAGGCGCAATCTACCAAGCCGAAAAAATGCCAGATGAATTCAAAGATAAAATCAGTGACGAAGACAAAAAAGTCATCACCGATGCAGTCGAAGAAGCCAAAAAGCATCAAACCAGCGAAGATACAGATGAGCTAAAGACGGCCGCCAAAGCATTATCTGATGCGATTATGCCAATCGGTACCAAAATGTATCAGGCCGCAGCTGAAGCTGATAAAAAGTCTGAAGGTTCAGAAGATGAAAAATCAGACAAAAAAGCTGATAAAAAAGATGACGAAGCCGTAGAAGGCGAAGTCGTCGACGAAAAATAATATAAATAGGGGATATAGGTTATGTATGAAGCTATAAAGGATGCTGTAACGTTGGCTCAAAAGTTGAACAACATAGATCTTGTTAGGATGCTTATGGATGCTCAAGCGGAGGCATTAAAAATGCAAGATGTCCAGCAAAAACAAAGTCAGAAGATTAGTTCTTTGGAGAGAGAAATCGAAACTCTAAAAGAAATGAAAAAGCTAGTTTTTGCGGATGGTAAGAACTATTTGATTGATCCAGACAATCCTGATAGGCATCTATGTCCTTTATGCACAAAAAAACACAATACCCCAGTACCAATGACGGGTCACTATTGCGGTCAATGTAAGGGACAATATACTAGATAATACAATGTTATGGCTAGCACTCTTGAAATAAGAGTGCTAGTTCCATACAATAGTAGCTAGATTTATTATGACAAAAAGAGATTATTACGACATACTTGGTATTCCCAAAACCGCTTCAGATGATGAGATTAAAAAGGCTTATCGCAAAGCGGCAGTTGCGCATCACCCCGACAAAGAGGGTGGCGATGAGGCTAAATTCAAAGAAGCCAGCGAAGCCTACGAAGTTTTGAAGGACAGTGCCAAACGCCAACGCTACGATCAATTCGGCCATGCTGGTGTCGGTGGTAATAGCGGTGGCGGTGGTAACCCGTTCGGTGGTTTTGGTGGATTTAATGGTCAGAATGTTAATTTTGATTTTGGCGAAGGTGGTTTCGGTGATATTTTCAGTCAATTCTTTGGCGGCGGTGCGAGTGGCCGTCAACGCGGTCCGCAGCGCGGTCGTGACGTTGAAGTAACGCTGCAACTGACTTTTGAAGAAGCGGTATTCGGTGTCGAACAGAAAATCGCCATTGATATGGACGATGTTTGTGAACATTGTAAGGGCACAACTGTTGAACCTGGCTATGAATTAAAAACCTGCCCAACCTGTAAAGGTGCCGGTCAGGTCAACCGTGTCATGAACACGATTTTTGGTCCAATCCAACAAAATACTACTTGTGAAGATTGCGGTGGTCGTGGCAAAATTCCTGAAAAAACCTGTACAGCCTGTCGTGGTCGTGGCGTTCAGAAAGCCAAACGAACTATTAAATTGAAAGTTCCCGCAGGAATTGATGACGGCGCGACAATCAGATTGTCCGGTCACGGCGAAGCTATCGGCAACGGTCAAAAAGGCGACCTATATGTTCATATCCAAGTCCGTGCCCACAAACACTTTACCCGTGAAGGCGATATTATCTTGTCCGAACAGCATATTGATATGATTGCAGCCGCCCTAGGTACCGAGATTGAAGTCGCTACAGTTGATGGCAACATACGCATGAAAGTTCCGGCAGGCACGCAATCAGGTGCCGATTTCAAACTATCAGGTCACGGTGTGCCGCATATGAACAGCGATCGTCGCGGGCCACATATCATCAGTATTATTGTTGACACTCCAACTAAACTTTCACGAAAACAACGCGATATATTGGAACAGTTTTAGGTTATACTGATAGGTATGAAAGAACCTGAAAAAGTCGCCATTCATGTTATTGGTAAAGAAATAGATAGGCCTTTTCAACGTGGCAATGACCTGTTCGCCGAAAACTTATCTGACAAATTCGGAATTGAGACTGTCATTGTACCAGGTAGTGCTGGTGCATACGACAAGGTTGACCAAGATATCATCCTGGGCCACCCCATAATCGATGCCCGGCGGGGGAATAAACTAGGTAAGCTACAAGAATTTGCGTTAGGCAAAAGTGGAGTAGCGGCCGAAAGAACCAAGGTGATATTGTCTAGTGGCCTGGAAGAAAAAATCCCGTTAATCAATGGTCCAAAATTATGGGGAATGGACACAAAATGGCATCAATACGAACTAGCGCATGAATACATGCCCAGAACCGTCAAGGTTGCGGCTAGCGAGCCATTTGACCCCGAGAGTGCTAATACGTTGCAGGGCAAAAACCTGTTTGTGAAAGCTAATTCATCTGGCGGTGGGTCACAGAATGTTGATAAGGTTGCACGCAGTGAAGTTGCAAATGCCATTTTTAATATGAGATCTAAATTCGCTGCCGCAGAAATTGCCAATAACAAAGCCATAAAAGATAAAGATATAATTATCCAAGAAGACGTCCCAGGTATGTCACTGGCTGGTGACCTAGTAGCGATTGATGAGGACAGCGAGCGAAAACTGGCTAATTCTAAAAATACAGAGCTCCGTGTGTATTGCTATGTTGTTAACGGCGTTGAGCTACCAGCAAGCGAGCGACATTACGCAACGGCTCGATTATTTGAAGGTATTCAAAAAGACGATTGGGCCTATATAGATCAGGACAGCGTACCTCAGGAAGCTTGGGATATTGCCGATGAAGTTGCAGATAGGATTATTAAAAAAACTAATGCCCCTGGCGGTTTCTTTGCAGTGGATTTGATAAAAGGCGATGCAGGTGACGGCCGAGGCCCACGAATGTTGGTCCGAGAAATTAATATAGCCAAGCCAGTTCTGGTTAGTGCAAAAGATAATTATCGTGATGCTGTCGCGCAAAATTGGCGGTTGGCAAATGTTGTGGATGCTATGATCAAAAACGACCATGATTTCCGTCAATAAGATATCTGTTAATCAGGCCTTTTGGTATTGACAAAACAGGGTATACTATGTTATTATATCGCAGTAAATGGGTAATTTGCCATTGTTAAGTTTTAACCCGGCAAAAAACTATATATTAACCAGTAATTTGTAACATATCGAAAGGTGGTGTGGCATGAAATTGACGATAATTGCAGAGCCAAATGGCATTCATCAGCAAGAGTTGATAGATTCCGCTAAACGAAAAGGTTTAGAAGTCGAGACTATAGGTGTCGATTCGTTAGATGTGTCTACAAAAAAGGTTAGTTCTAAATTAGGTGATGCAGTTGTATGGCGCAGTTCCAAATTGGATATACGATCTGAACGTCCAGCACTAAAATCAGCATTAAAAAACAAGATTGTCGTTAGCGACACGGTGTTTGAGTCACCTGCTGTTTATTTCAAATATTACCAACAGCAAATATTGCAACATGAACCTGCGACCGCTAAATGGAGTATTCCTACATTTCGTTTTGCAAAATCCGATTCATTGATAAAAGCTATCGACGAAGGTTTGTTAAAATTGCCAATCATTGCAAAGCCAAACGCTGGTTCGCGCGGTGACGGCATATTATTGATCAAAGAATTGTCAGATATTAAAACTATTGGTAAATTGAGCGATTTTGTATTCCAAAGCTTTATCCCAAATGATGGTGATTGGCGTGTGGTTATTGTCGGCGGTGCGCCTATTGGCGTTTTGTTACGACAACGCAAAGGCGATCAATTTATCAATAATATATCCAAAGGTGCTAGTGGCAGTATCGAATTGGACCCGGGTACTTTGTATATGGTTCGCAAGATTTCATCTAAAGTTGCTTCCCTGTTCCACGCTACTTTCTGTGGAGTTGATATTATCCGAAACGCCGAGACTGGCGAGTATTCGGTTCTAGAAGTAAACACCGCACCACAATGGTTCGGTGAAAACGGATTCCAATCGATTACTGGTGTCCAGGTTGCGGATGCGATCGTTGATTGGATAATTGAACGCGACCATGTCAAAAAAGTAGGTGTTCCTAGCGCAGTCGAATCTTATTACAAAAACCGTATTCATCAGATTCCGTCTGAGGCGTTTCACTTTGCTTCTAGGATGTGGTTGTGGACGGGTGATAGTTGGGCTCGCAAACAATTAGACATTATGCAGGAAAGTTTCATCGGTCTGACAGATGCGGATATTGATGCCCGAATCCAGAAAATTGTTGAGACTGCCACGAATCGCTCACAGGGTGTAAATCAGAAAAAAGCATTTCGTAAGGAAGCTTTTGAAAAACATGATAAATTGTCGCTGTATAACGCACTGTTATTCAAAACTGTTTTCTGTGACAGTGTTTATGATCTAGATATTCGTCCGTTCATTCGCAAATATGTTTCGGACAAAGACTTTATCGATCAGTTCAATAAATTAATTGATGATGGTGATTCGATTCGATTGATGTCGACTCATGCAATCAATTATTTTTACTTGTTAAAGAATTATTTCAAAGACAAAATTAGTCTGTCTAGTTCGGTTCTAGTGACGCCGGGCGAGATATTAAAATTGCTACCAGGTTACAAGAACCTAGAAAAATCTGGGATAATCGACCGTGAACGTAGTATCAAATTACAGATATATCTGTTGACCCACGCTATTATCGGCGCGTCCAGGTTCTACGCTAGGCGAGTTCGTGCGGCGCATTTCATTACATTCTGTAAAAAGATTGAACGATTAATTAAAAATAATTATTACGATATTTCGTTAGACAACAAATTAGAGTTTTTGGTATGTAGCCAGATATGTGGTTATGAATCTACGATTCGACAGGCTATCGAACAAGAAGCTGAACAATCAGTTTCCTGGGCTGGTAATTTCTTGGTTGATACATTAAATACACATACATCAATAACCGGTAACTGTTTGCGGATATCAGAACATCGTAACGTCCTGTATTTGATGTCACAGCATCAGTTTGTTCGCGATACTACCAAAAAGACTTTCAGGTCACTACCAGAACTGCCATCTATCGGACGTTTGGCACGAATTAAATTGCCGGACTATGACATTAGGCGTGCAATCGCCAGGGTTGATTCGGGGGCTACTAGTTCATCAATTGATGCATCAAATATATATATTCGTGATGGCAAATTGCACTTTACATTGTTCAACGAAAACAACCCGCTATATACCGGTAAAGAGTTCGTGACCGGAGATTTCAAGAATGCAAAAATGAAAAATACAACTGGGCACCAAGAAAGGTATGCGGTTGTGTTAAAATTTGAGTTAGGCAATCAAGCTTATGATGTGTTATTCGCGTTGGCTGACCGACGCAAGATGTTGTACCCGATACTGTTGGGTCGCAATTTCCTGAAAGGTCGCTATACCGTAAACACTGCCCGACAGTTTATTGAAAAATCTATTAAAAGGACGAAAGGTAATTAATATGAAAATTGTAATTCTATCAAATGGTCCTGGAAATTATTCAACAAAACGATTAAAAGAAGAAGCTATTGCTCGTGGTCACAGCGTCAAGGTTGTAAAATACCGCGAATGCTATGCTTCTATCGAACAGAATCATCCAACGGTTAGTTATCGTGGTGAAGACCTGATTGATTTTGACGCGGTTATCCCTAGGATTGCTTGTAATATGACAAAATATGGCACAGCAATCGTACGTCAATTGGAGATGCAAGGTGTTTACACTGTGTCCAGCTCGATAGCGATTAATCGTTCGCGCGATAAATTGCGCAGTCTGCAGTTATTGGCAAAATCAGGTGTTGGTATCCCAAAGACAGTTGTATCACGCAACACAACTGATATTGATGACTTATTAGAGCAATTAGGCGGTATGCCAGTTATTATCAAATTGGCCCGTGGTACCCATGGTAATGGCGTAGTGTTGGCCGAGACTAAAAAGGCTGCCAAATCTGTATTGCAGGCGTTCTATCTAACTAATGATGACGGCACAAACATTTTGTTGCAAGAATTCATCAAAGAATCTGCAGGTACTGATATCCGTGCATTTGTTGTCGGTAGCCGTGTGGTTGCCAGTATGAAACGCCAAAGCCTGGATGATGATTTTCGTTCAAACCTACACAAAGGCGGTGAAGGTACAACTATCAAATTAACAGACGAAGAAAAGAAAGTAGCCGTAAAGGCTGCCAAAGCTATGGGATTGAACGTTGCAGGTGTTGACATGATGCGATCTGAACGCGGCCCATTGGTGCTGGAAGTAAATGCCAGCCCTGGGTTCGGTATCGAAAAGGTGACTGGACGAAATGTCGCTGGTCCGATAATTGAATATATCGAACAAAACGCCAAACGCAATAACAAAAAAGACAAAGTTGGTGCCTAGATAATAATAAACCCATTGCGTCAAGCGGTAATATATGATACAATGTATTTGCATTAATTAAAAGGAGTTATCTTATTATGCTAAAGCTAAATAAATTTAAAGGTTTAATTGTTCTCTCTGTATTATTCAGTTCATTATGTCTATCATTTTTAATGAGCCAATCGACCGGCGCCGTTATATATAATAGAACTTACGGTGTAGCGCAGCCAACTGCTACAGTGGCAACATGTTCTGCTGTCATGGGTCCTATCCCTCAACCAACACCAAATGTAAATTGTTTTTCAAAAATACAACCAGCAATTGATGCGGCGCAGGCAAACGATGTTATCAAGGTTGGACCTGGGACTTATAATGAAAAATTAAGTATTAACAAAAAGCTTACCTTGACCGGTGCTAGCGGCAGCAGGACTATTGTCAATGCGGGCGGAAACAGTGGCATACCTGGCGACAACGAAGGTCTAAAATCTGTAGGCACGTATGGTGTGACGATCGATGGTTTTACTTTTAAAAATTCATCTTTCGCTAAGGCTGCTATTTTTTTGGATAGGACCACAAACTTTACTGTTAAAAACAGTAAGTTTATAGATAATTTTTACGGTATCAAAATGATAGGCGGGACCACTAATACCCTGTCAAACAATATATTTACAAACACAAACCCTTATGGTGGTTCATACGCGATTATATTGCAAAATCTAGAATATACGACTTTTGGTAACAAGACTATGTGCTCAAACCGGCACAATATTTACAATAACAACATTGTCAGCCCATCAGATGGTATATATTTGGGTGAAAATTGTGACGGCAATGTGCTGACGGGTAACACCATCTCTGCGCCCAGGGGTATGGCTGTAAATATTTGGGGATCGGATAATAATACATTAACTGGTAATACAATACAAAATTCCAAACAAGCAGTTGTATTCTATGGTGCCCAAAACAACACATTAACTTCAAACAACATTGTGAATAATAATCAGGCTTTCCAGGTTGATGCTATATTGGGCAAAATTCCATCTGAAGGCAACGTAGTTAACGCCAATAATATTACTGGTAATACTACACTTGTGAAACAAGGTGTGGGTAATGGAAGTTCATATTTCAACGTAATGAATAACTGGTGGGGAACAACTGTTGAATCAGAGATTACATCAAAGTTCGCAGTTACTAATATCAATTCGATATTGTATGCGCCTTACGCAATAGCTCCATTCTAAACTAGACAACATTTTATATATGATTTAGAGCGGTGCTATAATAGTGCTTATGGAAGTAATTCTAATATGTATTGCTATGGCCACCGCCCTTTTTGTGGCAGCATTTTTGACGAAACGTAGGTTCGGCTTACTGGGGTTGGCACTAGCTGCTGGATCAATATTGAGTAGTGTTTGGGGTGATGATTTGGGTATGGTTGCTAGTGGTCTTGGTATACCGCAAGGGCCAATGACATCTGCGATTGTGCTGGCAGCGATTATAATGTTACCTCCATTCGTGCTGTTATTCCACGGATATACATATAAAAATCATCTAGCACGGATTGCTGGAGCTATAATGTTTACCATACTGGCATTGGCGTTTTTAATTGAGCCTCTGGGTCATATATTAGTTCTAACTGGAACGGGCGCAGATGTTTATAATTGGCTCGTTGATAACCGTACATTAATTATTGGTGCAGGGTTAATATTAGCTGTATTTGATTTGTTTTTGACCAAACCAGTTCACAAGCTGGAAAAGAAAAAACATTGACGAATCACCCCTAGTAATGTATATTATTTAAGATATGAGGTCGTAGCTCAGTTGGTTAGAGCGCCTGCCTTTTAAGCAGGATGTCGTGAGTTCAAGTCTCACCGACCTCACCAAAATAAAATACCTATCGGCTGATAGGTATTTTATTTTGGTGAAACCCTGTTGGGGTTTGGACTCACGACTTTTTGCGGAGCAAAAATAGTCGTGAGGTCGCGTAATGCAGCGAAATAAAAATATGTTTACATGTTTTTATGAGCAAATGGAGGAGTGGAGATTTATCTCAAGATAAATCGGAGCGATAGTTCTCACCGACCTCACGGGCTTTTTTGCTATACTATACCTATGAACTTAGTAAAACTATCTGACTACGACATCAAAAGCATTAACTATTATTGGCGGCGCCGGGCTAATTTTAATATAACCGAATCTGAATTAGCCACTGTCGGTGTAACTAGTGACGATGCATTGGTTGATGTTAGTTTGATTCCAAAGCTGCAACAGGCGAATGAATTATTGCAGCCAATGGGTTATGAGCTAATAGTCAAAGATGCCTACAGGTCAAAAGAATTGTATGATCTAGTCCGACGAAAACGTTATGAGAATGACGGGCAAGAAGTCACGGATCAAACCCTCAGCAAAACTAGGATGCCTCATGCCACTGGTTTGGCAGTAGATGTTAATTTGGTAGATTTGGCAACGGGTGCTGAAATTGAGACTTGGGATAAAGCCGATTGGCCTGATGGTATATTCGTCGGGTTTTACAAAGATAAAACTGATGCAACCAGTCAGCGCTATCAACAATTGCAAGATTTATTAATTGATGTGATGCAAAAAGCTGGCTTTAAATCAGGTCCAAAAAACGAATTTCATCATTTTGAATTGCCGCAAAACGAATTATAATCATTATCAATGAACTGGTGGGTTCTAAAACGGAAAATTCATACTTCGTGGTTGGTCGCGATTGCTTGTGGCGGGATTTTTATTGGTATTGTCTTGGCACAATATATCCGCGACGCGTATGCCAGCTCGGTCGTTAGTCTAATTATCTCGTTATTAATTGTCACCATAGTTTTGTGGCGGCGGTATATTTATCTAGTCCCGATTTTAATCATAGCGGGCATATTATTGGGGTTATGGCGCGGGTCGATATCTCAAATCGAATTAACGAAATTTCAGCCACTATATAGTAAAAGTATTTCGGTCACGGGCACAGTCAAAGATGACGTTGATACTGGTTCATCGGGCCAGATTGTTATTAGACTAGATAGTCTATCTACGGAAAATGATAAATTGCCTGGTGTGTTATATGTTACCGCCACTACTGAATCGGAAATTAAACGTGGTGATGAGTTACAAATTAGCGGGTTACTGTGTGAAGGCTTTGGCAACTTTTCGGGGGTAATCTATCGAGCAAATATTGAGAAAATAATTCATCCTCAACCTGGCGATATCGCAAGGCAAGTTCGCGATTGGTTCGCCGATGCGGTGCGCCGAGTAATTCCCGACCCCGAATCCAGTTTAGGAATTGGGTATCTAGTTGGACAACGACGGTCATTGCCAGCTGACCTAGTATTGGCATTGCAAATCGCGGGCCTAACCCATGTTGTGGTGGCCAGTGGTTACAATCTAACGATATTAGTGCGGTTGGCGCGACGGCTGTTTGTAAAAGTTTCGAAATATTTGTCTGTGCTATCGGCTGGTGTTATGATATTTGGTTTTATCGCCGTTACTGGTGCTAGTCCTAGTATGGTTAGGGCAGGTTTGGTTTCGGGCCTAAGTTTATTGGCGTGGTATTACGGTCGTAAATTTCATCCGATAGTTTTGTTATTAATTGCGATTGCGGCGACAGTGTTATTTAATCCCAGTTATGTGTGGGGCGATTTGGGATGGCAATTATCATTTGCGGCCTTTGCTGGCGTGATGATATTGGCACCATTACTGCAACGATACCTGTTCGGTGATAAAAAACCTAAATTGCTGCCACAGATATTATTAGAGACAGCATCGGCATTGATAGTCACGACGCCGATAATTATCTCGGCTTTTGGGCAGATTTCCAATGTAGCGTTGATATCAAATCTGTTAGTTTTGCCGTTGGTGCCACTGGCGATGTTGTTGACTTTTATTGCGGGCATTGGCAGTTTATTATTGCCGACAATTGGCTGGCTGATCGCATTGCCTGCTACTTACTTATTAAAATATATGGTTAGAGTAACAGAATATTTGGCAGCGCTGCCATGGGCGATGAGTAAAGTCAGCCTGCAGTGGTGGGGTGTTGCAATATGTTACGCCGTGATTGCCGGTCTGTGCATTTACCTGTGGCGAGTTACGAAGTTTAATCTGCGCGAGGCTAATATTGTTGAATAGATTTTTTCTAAATCGTCCGCTATTTGTTACCGCACACTCTACGTGTGGAGCTTACACCAGCACGTGGCGTTCGGCTGCGGCGCTTCGCCCGCACAGGCTATTATCACAAAGTAACCAATATCGGACTCGCTGTCTATATTTTGAAAGACTCGACTACTTTACCCCTATAAGGTATAATATAGTTAATCTAAATATAAATTTATACGGAGTTTTATGCCATGTCTGGACACAGCAAATGGTCAACAATTAAACGCGAAAAAGGCTTAAAAGACGCTAAACGCGGTGCGGTTTTTACCAAGATTGGCAATCAAATAGCAATTGCAGCCCGCAGCGGTATTGATCCAACGATAAATTCAATATTATTCATGGCAATTGAAAAAGCCAAACAAGCCAATATGCCAGCAGCTAATATCCAGCGGGCGATTGATCGTGTAGCTGATAAAAACGCAGCCGTATTGGAAGAAACTGCTTATGAAGGTATGGGCCCAGGCGGAATCGGACTAATTATTGAAACTGCAACTGATAACAAAAACCGAACTTTCCCAGAAGTTCGAAACGCATTGACTAAAAATGGCGGACGAATCGCTGATGCTGGTAGCGTGATGTTCCAATTTACTCGCAAGGGTGTAATTATGGTTTCCGAGACGGGCGAGGACGCATTGTTGACGATATTAGATGCTGGTGCCGAAGACGCGGTTGAAGAAGACGGTGACATTATTGTATATACCGATCAAAAAGACCTGGCGCGCGTTCGCAAAGCTATAATTGAAGCTGGTTTGACCGTAACTGGCGCAGAATTACAATATGTCCCTAATCACCCAGTCGAGATTAGCGACCCAGAAATCGCTGCCAAAGCTATCAAATTATTAGACGCGTTAGATGATCTAGACGATGTAGTAAATGTTCATAGCAATGCTGATATTACAGCCGATATAAATTAAATAGTTTATTTTTCGTCAACAATATATTATTATTTTAAACATATGCGTGTTATCAAATATACACTGGGTTTGATATTGTGTCTTTTATTTTTTTCGTCGTCGGTCAGTGCTGAGATTACTGTCATTGATCCGCCAGAACCGATAGTTTATCCATCAGTTTTTGTGACTGGCTTTCAAATGACGGACAAATTAGACGTCGTAGAACTTTACAACGAGTCGTCGACACCAGTAGATATGTCAAAATGGTCTTTGCAGTATGATTCATTGGAGCCTGGTAAGTCTTGTAATATTACGTTTCAGGATTGGATTTTGCCAGAAGGTTATGTTGTCGCGGCTAGGATTGGTATGGTTTTGTCTAACGATGGGAATGTACTTAGATATACAGATTGCGCTAGGCATTTGATTAGTGGTTTTAATCTTACGCTAAATAAATTAGATGACAATGACCAGCTCATAAAGCAGGAGACTATTAAGTCGACAGCTTCGGCTTCCATGAGGAGGGGTTTGACTAAAACTTATCGGTCTGGAGATTTTGGTAAAGACTTTACAACGTTAAGTCGAAGTTTGTATGCGGGTGAGTGGTATTCGCCGCCACAATCTTTATTGTTGGAAATCAGCGAAATCTTACCCAACCCTCGCAGTTGTTCGCCGATCGAGACATCGCTAGATTGTAAAGAATATGTAAAATTGTATAATCCAATCGACCAAGCGATTGATTTGTCGCAGTTTCGTATTCGTAACGGATATGCCGGTCAAAGTTCAACTTCTAGCAACACAAAAACATTAGACGGTTGGTTACAGCCGGGCCATTTTGTCGCTGTGCCGATGGGCGTCACAAATAGTGAAAGCTATCTGTGGTTGGAAGATTTTTACGGCGCCAAGACATATGCAAACACAGTATTGCAATATCCCGATGCCTCTAGCGATACGAAAAAAAGCCAGGCTTGGGCATATGATGTCAGTGATGGTATATGGAAATGGACGCCGACACCTAATCCAACTGATACGCCTAGTATATTTCCTGCGCCACCACCACCTGCGCCAGTAGTAGTTATATCTTCGACTCCGGTGACGGTCGTTTCGACGTCTAGTACATTTGTGCCATGCAAAGAAGGTCAATATCGTAATGAAGAGACTAATCGTTGTCGTAATATTGAAGTTGCTGTCGCTACATTGGAGCCATGTGGTGTCGGTCAAGAACGTAACCCAGCGACTAATCGCTGTCGTTCGATTACTGCGGTTTTGGGTGATAGTGATTTAAGGCCATGCGACCCAGGCCAAGAGCGCAACCCGGAAACTAACCGCTGTCGTAATATAGTTAGCAGTGATATCCCAAAGGCAGATTACGCGCCTGAGCAAACTGGGGCCTCTCAAACAGATTATACTAGTTGGTTTATATTAGGTGGGATTGGCTTGGTTGCAGTCGGGTACGGAGTTTGGGAATGGCGTTCTGAACTAGTAAAACTATTTAAAAATGTGCTAGCGTTCCTACGACGCAGAAAATAGCCTATACTAGATATATGCGAATTATTGGGATCGATCCAGGCACGGGCATATTAGGCTTTGGTGTTGTTGATATTGTTAAGGGCAAGATGACGATGGTTGACGCTGGTGTGATTACTACGCCTGCTCATACGGCGCTAGATGAACGCCTAGAGGATATTTTCGATAGTTTGACGACTATAATTAACGAGACAAAACCCGATGTAATGTCGATTGAAAAATTATTCTTTGCACAGAATGTTACTACCGCGATGAGTGTATCGCATGCGCGTGGTGTAGCTATGTTGGCGGGTCGTAAAGGCGGTTTACCGATTCATGAATATACGCCGCTACAAATTAAACAAACAGTGACAGGTTACGGCAAAGCCGATAAAAAACAGATTCAAGAAATGGTTCGGGTGCAATTGGGTTTAGCCGCGATTCCGCAACCTGACGACTGTGCTGATGCACTAGCTACAGCAATCACTCACTACTGTATGTCGCGCGTAAAATAACAGATGCAGATTTGCTAAGGGCTGAACCCTTAGCAATCTTTTTTGGGTAGATTATTCATCGGAATTGGCGAGCTCCCATTTGAGCTCATCAAGCATGCTTTTTTGGTCCTCATAATCTTCAACGAATCTTAGATATCTATAGACTTTGTTGTCAAACAGGTCGATTATTGGTTGAGGGTCTATCCAATCTGCCGTTTTCTCTCTCATAAAATACCTGAAACTTGAGTATGGATAGGTACGCCAGTTTTTTGTGTTGAGGTGTATATAACGTGAAATGTGGTGCAGGTATGATTCTTGGTCTATTAGAGTCGCCTTGTATGTACTTTGAAATAACGGTCCAAAACGGTCATACTTTTTATTGAAATACATACTATAGCTAGTCATCAATGACCTCATAAACCTTGTGATAGTATTTTTCTCAACCTGATATACCAGAATATGTATATGGGTGGGCATTAAACAATACGAGACTAGTTTTAGGCCATCAAATTTAGGATAGTCTATTCTGCCGCCATTTTTAATTTTTTCTTTTGACAGGTATCTTTTAAAAAGTCCCAAGAAGAAGATGTAATCGCTGGGTTCGCGAAATACAATCTCTTTATTTACCCCACGAGAGTAAATATGGTAGTAGGAATCAGAATTATACTGCTTGACTACGTTTTTGCTGGGCATATTACAGGGATATTATCACAAATCTGCTAAGGGTTCAACCCTTAGCAAGTGGTAAGGTGTCATAATAGGTATATTAATAAGGGGATTAGATGATTTCACACGTTTTTGGGGTAGTAGTAGAAAAGTTCGGTTCATCAGTCATCGTTGATGTCGGTGGCGTCGGCTATGAGGTTAATGTCGCGGCTGGTGATTTCGATGACACAATGCTGGATTCTAAAATTAAATTTTATACTTATCATCATATTCGTGAACAATCTCAGGAATTATTTGGATTTTCCAGTTTAATCGCCAAGAAATTATTTGAACTGCTAATTACAGTCCAGGGCGTTGGGCCAAAAGCAGCACTAGCAATATTGTCACTGGGCGATAGCGAAACAGTGCGCAATGCAATCGCAATTGGTGACGCGGTATTCATTGCCAAAGCCAGTGGTGTTGGTAAAAAAACAGCTGAACGAGTAATCGTAGACCTATCTGATAAAGTCGGCCAGGCAACCCGTGTCGGCAATAGCGTCGTGGCAAATGCGATTTTGAGTAATGATGAGGCTCTAGAGGCATTAATGACATTGGGCTATAACCTGAGTGACGCAACCAAAGCATTAGAAGGTGTCCCAGTTGACCTGCCAACAGCTCAACGGGTTACTATGGCACTGAAAGGTGTTAAATAATGGCTATCGAACGAATAACTGATATTAATGTCCACAGTTCGGATGCTGATGAGCAGCAAATTGAAGTTACATTGCGACCGAAATCTTTTGATGATTATATTGGCCAAGACAGGTTAAAAAACAATTTAAAACTAGCAATCGACGCGGCAAAAAAACGTGGCGAGCCGATTGATCACGTTTTGTTGTATGGTCCTCCGGGTTTAGGTAAAACAACAATGGCAACAGTTATCGCCAATGAAATGGGCACGAATATTCGCGTTACTGCCGGTCCGGCTATTGAAAAAGCAGGGGATTTGGCTAGTATTTTAACAAATCTGACAGACGGTGACGTTTTGTTTATTGATGAGATTCATCGCCTGGGTAGGTCAGTCGAAGAGGTGTTATACAGCGCGATGGAAGATTTCAAATTAGATATTATGATAGGTAAGGGCCCAGCTGCGCGTAGTGTGCGATTGGATTTGCCTAAATTTACGATTATTGGGGCAACTACCAGGACTGGTGCATTGGCCGCACCGCTACGCGATAGGTTTGGTTTGATTCATCGACTAGAATTTTATTCACACGATGAAATATCACAAATTATTAAACGAGCTGCCAAGATATTAGAAAGCAAAATTGATCCAAATGCCGCAGATATGTTATCAACCAGAGCGCGGCTAACCCCACGTATCGCTAATCGTCTACTAAAACGTGTTCGCGATTACGCCGATGTTAATGGCGATGGAATTATTGATGAAAAAACGACTAAACTAGCACTAGATTTATTAGAAGTTGATGAATTGGGCCTGGACCCAGGTGATCGTAATTTATTGAACAGTATTATTGATAATTATGGCACTAACCCTGTGGGCTTGAATACGATTGCCGCGCTGACGGGTGATGAAGCGACTACGATCGAAGATTTTTATGAACCATATTTGTTGCAGATTGGCTTTATCGAGCGAACGCCCCGCGGTCGTCGAGTAACTGCCAAAGCCTACAAGCACATTGGCAAAACTCAAGAAAAAGACGAAAATCAACAAAAATTGGTATAATATAACTATGGACAAGCCAGAGGAGCCAATAGATTATAGTCGACCAGTTGCTTATGATATCAATGGGCGCCCTTTGTATGCTCATCCGCCGGTGGATTCGCCCCAGATCGAGCGACGATCTAATAATAAAGTTTGGGACGGCAGTATTGAATCACCAATTATTAGCGATTCTATAAAATTAAAACACATCAAATCCCAAAATGTATTCCCGGAATTGGCACTAAATGAAGGTGATTATGTGATTAGTGCGGTGCGCAGGCACCCGATTGGTTTGTTGCTGCCATTTATTGTCGGAGTTTTAGTTATCGCCTTGGCTTTTATCGTCCTGTTTAATTATGATATCGTCATCAAAGTATTTCAACTATCTGGTAGTGTCGCCGATGCGTCAGTGATCTTTTGGCCTGTAATCGTATTTGCAGTCTTGGTTTTGATGAGTGAGTATATTGTATATTACGTCTATATCAATAATAGATTTTTCCTGACGAATGAAAGTGTAATACAACAAATTCAGACCGGTATATTCAGTAATGGCGAACAAATAGTCAGCTTGGGCAATATCGAAGACGCTAGCTATAGCCAAAACGGCATTATGCAACAATTGTTTAATTACGGCTCAATAAGACTTAGCACTGAAGGTGAAGAAACGACTTATCGATTTACCTTTGTTGTCGATCCAAAAGGATGTATTGCAACACTAGACAACGCAATCGAAAATTTCAAAAATTGCCGACCGCCTTGTTAATTGTTTCGACTAGTTTTGACGAAGTCGCCTTCGTTTTCTAGGATTGTCTTGAGCGTGTATCCCTTGCATTTACTGTCAACGCAATTGGTTGGTTCGTAGGAGTAAACACTGCCGGTATCGCCTATTTTTACACCACTATTGTCATTGAACAAAGCTGGATCCATAGCTTTAAGGTCGTTGGCACTGATTGACTGTGGGTAATATTGACTGGCTGGGTAGAAGACTTCTTCGAGGTTGTAATACATTGCGTTGATTGATGTCTTGCTTTTTTCGTCACGAGCCACGACAGATAAGTTGTTTTTTTGAACAAAAAATATAATACTGGCAGTTGCTAATAACACGACTACAAATAAAATTTCTATAACAGTGAAGCCTTGAGAATGTTTTTTCATATTGGTTCTATTATATCATCGCGCGAGGCAATACTGCGTAGTATTGTAGTAAATTTGCGCATATCAAAGTATAATTGAAAGTAGATTAAAGATAGAGAGGGGTACTATGACTGCAAAAAAAGCTGAAAAAGCACAAATTGGCGAGAAGCCGGTTGCTTCCGAAGGTAAACTAAAAGCATTAGGGTTGGCACAAGATCAAATTAATAAACAATTCGGTGATGGTGCAATTCGCCGATTGGGCGATTCCAAAACTGTTGATGTTGAGTTATTTAGTAGTGGTTCACTGTCACTAGACTTGGCATTGGGCGGTGGTTATCCCAAAGGCCGTATATTAGAGATTTTCGGGCCAGAATCATCCGGTAAAACTACAATTGCATTACACGCGATTGCTGAAATTCAGAAAAACGGCGGCACAGCAGCATTCATTGATGCCGAGCATGCACTAGATCCATCATATGCTAAAAAACTAGGTGTTGATGTAGATAATCTGTTGGTCTCTCAACCAGATAACGGTGAACAGGCGTTGGAAATTTGTGAGACATTGGTTCGATCAAATGCAGTTGATATCGTAGTTGTTGACTCGGTTGCGGCATTGGTACCACAAGCCGAAATTGATGGTGATATGGGCGACAGTCACATGGGTCTACAGGCTAGATTAATGAGCCAGGCACTACGTAAGCTAACTGGTATCATTAACAAAAGCCATACGACCGTATTGTTCATCAACCAAATTCGTATGAAGATTGGTGTGATGTTTGGTAATCCCGAAACTACTACAGGGGGTAATGCTTTGAAATTCTACGCATCACTGCGTCTAGATATTCGCCGAACTGGTCAGATTAAAAACGGCGAAGATATTATCGGTAGCCGTACCAAAGTTAAAGTTGTCAAAAACAAGATTGCGCCGCCTTTCCGCGTTGCTGAATTTGACATCATGTATGGCGAAGGCGTTAGCCGAACGGGTGACGTTCTAGACTTAGCAGTCCAACATGGCATTGTAGGTAAATCTGGTGCCTGGTTCGATTACAATGAAGCTAAAATTGGCCAGGGCCGTGAAGCCACCAAAGAATATCTAAAACAAAATCCAAAAGTTCTAGAAGAAATTGATAAAAAGGTTCGCGCCAAAGTTGCCGAAGAAGCTGCCTAATATGAACAAGGCCATTATTATTCATGGCATGACAGATAGGGAAGAGTATTATGATGCTGATATGCCAGATAGTTTAAGTAACTCTCATTGGGCACCATGGTTGCAACAAAAATTATGCCAGAATGATATATTGACTCAGGCCCCAGAAATGCCGGTTCCTTATATCCCAAATTACGAGTCCTGGAAAACAGAATTTGAACGATTGTCGCCAGACGAAAACACGTTATTGGTTGGCCATAGTTGCGGCGGTGGTTTTATAGTTCGTTGGCTAAGTGATAATCCTGATAAAGTAGTTGGTAAGGTTGTTTTGGTTGCACCTTGGTTGGACATAGAAGGTGATTATCCTGATATGTTCGATTTTGATATGCGCAGAGACATTGCGATGCAGTCAAAAAATGGTGTGGACGTGTTAGTTTCGACCAATGATGGTGTACATATGCAGACAACGCTAGCTCATCTAAAACAAGGTGTCGATGGATTCAATTATCACGAATTTGTAAATTATGGTCATTTTACGCTTCGCAACATGAAGACTCGCGAGTTTCCAGAACTATTGGATATTTGTTTAGGCAAATAATAATGAAGGTAACATCCATATCTGCTCAAGTTCGGGATCAGAACCGAGTTAATGTTTCGGTCGATGGAAGCTACCGATTTAGTTTGGATATATTTCAATTAGTTGATTTAGGTATCAAGGTCGGTGCTGAATATGACGAGGCGCAATTAATCGCGCTAGAACAAGAAAGCCAGTTCGGCAAAGTTTACGGGCGGGCACTAGAATACTGCCTAATGCGGCCACACAGTGCACGTGAGGTACGCGATTACCTGTATCGCAAGACCAGGGCCAAACGTGACAAAACAGGGGATTTGCGACCAGGTGTATCACCAGAAATAACTGCGCGAGTTTTTGATAGACTAACCGAAAAAGGCTATATTGATGACGACAAATTTGCAAAATACTGGGTTGAGAACCGTTCGCTGACCAAAGGTGCCAGCGCGCGTAAATTGACATCGGAATTATGCACCAAAGGTGTTAGTATGTCTATAATTAGCCAACACTTGGGCGAAACCGAACGTGATGATGCAACCGAAATTCAAAAGATAATTTCAAAAAAACGCCGGGCCTACCCCGATGATCAAAAGCTAATCGCCTATCTAGCCCGACAAGGCTTTAATTATGACGATATCAAATCCGCGCTAGAATTATAGTTCTTTATTGTTGACGTTGGTTGGTGTTGAACGGAACGGGTTCATGTGGGTCATTTGTCCAGGTTTTACCATTGGTGCTAGTTTTTTGGCAGCTGATTTGACGACAATATCGTGGTTGTTTATCTCGATGATTTGTGACCTATGGATCAACAGTCCGGCCTCGGATAGGCTTTTCATAAATCCTTGTTTTACATTAAGTTGTTGGATTGTGAAGCTATCTGAATCGATATTGTAACTTTCGACTTTACCAAGCTTGTCTTTTAGGTCATCGGTCACACCCAGGCCTATCAGCCTAAAGCCTAACTCGTAGACTTCTTTGATCTTGACGACATCGTCGATACCTATAAATTCATCGTTACTGTCGATTATCATACCGACGTTACTAATCTCGCGGACATCGGCGATTCGTATAAAAGACGGGTTTTCGGAAAGCATTGGACCTTCAATCTCATAAGCGATAATCTTTAGATTGCTAGGGTCTATAATTGGTGTTTTTGTCACGGCCAATTGGGTGCCAGTCTGTAAGCCCATTACGGGCATTCCTATTAATCTGTTTCCAATCAATAACATATTTATAGTATAAGCGTTTTTACTTTTATCTCCAACTATTCTACAAAAGGATTAATTCTTCCGGTTGGCAATTCACTTGTCGCTGAATTATCGCCGCTATTTATGAGTTTTTGTATTTGTGTTTTTGTATCTTCATCGAATGAAGTTTTGTCTGTTTTGATTGCTGTATTATCATCTATTGTCTGCGTACTTTGAGTGATGATACAGTTGAGCGTCCAGATACAAAACATCGCTATAATCGACAATGCCACTATGAAAATTACTACGTTAAATCGTATTATTTTGTCCTTGAATGAAGAGTTGCTCGTTTTATTATCCATAATTTACCTTGTGTATACCTCGATAGTTATTGGCTCTATAGTAACAGCATCTTTGTTGGCACGTATATTACTGAGGTTTATAGATGTGATTTGCATCTTTGGGGTTGTGGTCTCTAGTGCTTTTGTAAATTTCATTAGGCCCGAGAATGATGCAGGGCTGCCGATACCAACAACGATTTTATGAATCTTTAGTCCAATCGCTAGATTTGTCGGATCAGTTGTGGAGTTGTCTGTTGGCAAAAGATTAAAGCTGTTGATAACCAGTCCAGATTCGGAAGCGTATTTGTCGATGGTGTTTTTGGTTTGCAATTCTATGTCGTTGCTATTGGTCAGCATCGCTAAGGTTTTTTGGGCCAGGCTTTTTGTGCTTTCGTCTTTTGCTCCAATTTTTACTACTGGGGTTTCGTTTTGTTTGTCAGCTTTTGCCATCAAAACGTTGGTTTCGATTGTTCGGCTTTGAATTGCATTTTGGACAAAATAAAATCCCAGACCAATCCCGACGATCATTAATACTATAATGACTAATAGTATAGTATTGAGTTTTTTTGCCTTCATGGTGCTATCCTGCATATTCACCGCCTTTGTGAACAGACAACGAGCAGTTAATCAATATTGGATAGTCCGGTGAGTTTCCGGCGCTGACTATCGGAGATTGGACTTGAATGTCATAAAATAGTTTTGAATCTTTCAGGTTGGCTATCAGCTCTGGGGCCACGCTAGATGATTTTGCTCTCAGTTCTATTTTGATAGTCTCATTGACACTTGCATTATCTAGACTTAATTTGTCGACAACCACTCCGTAGGGTAACTTTGATCCCAACTCTATTAATATATTGCCGTAAAGCATCTTGCGTTTGAATATACTTTCGGCGGTTGCGATTGTTCTGCCTATGTCTTCAGAGCTATTGTCGGCTGACATTTGAGCTGTTTTGTTTTTGATGGAGCTTTCGGCGGTCTTTTGCATATCACCAAGTAGATTGTATATTGCAAAACAAGCAATCGCCAAGAATACAGCAGTTATTGATAGGAATATAATGAAGTTGACCAGTACGATATTTGTCCTGGCGGCTTGGATTTCGTCTTTTTCATTGTTGGGTAATAGGTTTATCATTTCCAGACACTTTCTGGCGGTGCTATTGCTAGGCCTGCAACTGTAATGTATCTGGATCGGAATTGTCTGTCTGGTTCGGGTAGATCTCCAAAATCAAGCTTTTGCCACGGGCTAGCTACGCGGGCGGGCATAACTAGTTGGTTGGTAAAATATTCGCCTAGCCCTGGCATATTGCTGCCACTACCAACTACTAGTAGTTGCTCTAGTTTTTGATCATCGCTGATACGCTCGTTGTAGTAACGGATGATTTTGCGGGTCTCGTCGATGATCATTTTAAGGGTTGTTTCTGTCGCTTTGGTTATTTTTTCTTGACGAGGTCCGGCACTTAATCCGTTGAATATTTTTAATTGGTGGGCGTTTTCGACAGCGATGTTAAACTTTTTGGCAATATCTAAAGTCAAAGTATTACCTCCGACTGCTGTCCCACCAGTGACTCTGATGATCGAATTGTCGATAACTGCAATGTCGGTATTGGCTGGGCCTATGTCTACCACAATCGTCGGCAGGTTACCTTCTTCGGTCTTTGCCAGTAATCTAGCCACCGAGCTAATACTCGGTTCGATGAATACAACTTCTAGCCCGGCGCTTTCGGCCGCTGCCTTGCACTTGTCTACGATAGTCTTGGGTATGGCGCTCATTAGAACGGTAAGTTCTTTTTGGTTGCGGTCGATAACCTCATAGTCAATATAAAGGGTCGAGGCGGGGATTGGTATATATTGGTCTACTTCCAAATCAACGGCATCTTTGAGAGATTTTTCGACGCTTATAGGTAGGTTAAATGTGCGCGAATATGTCCGGGCGGTAGGTAGGCTAATGGCAACACAGCTGCCTGGAAGTCCACCAATGACAGATTTTTCTATCAATAGTTTGATGCTTTCACCTAGGTATTTGCTGTTTCCGTCAATAGATTCTTTGACTTTTGCTGGGTCTAGATCTAGCGAACCATAGCCAATAACAAGCCATTTTTTTGTGTCTATGGCCATAATTTTGATACCAGTGCTGCTGATATCAAGTCCGATAATTGGTTTGTCTTTATGAAATAATCTTGTCATGGTGCCCACTAGTGATACTACGGTTTATTATAACATGAGCGGCATGTTGGTTACAGATTATTTTATGCTTTGGGCAAGGCCTGCGATAGGCAACATTACGCTGGCAGCAATAAGTCCGACCATGCCGCCCATTATAACTATCATTACGGGTTCAATAATCGAGCTAATACTTCCGATTGCGACATCGACTTCCTCTTCATAAAATTCGGCGACTTTGACCAATATCTTGTCGGTTTGACCAGTTTCTTCGCCGACCGACAGCATCTGGGATACTATAGGTGGGAATAGCGCATTTGATTCGATGACTGATGATAATGATTTGCCATTTTTTACTTCTGCTTCGGCTTTGACAAGAGCGTCTTCATAAATTACATTGCCGACTGCTCTGGACGTGACTGCTATCGCCTCTAGCACTGCTACGCCAGCTTCGATTAGTGCCGAGAACGTCCTGGCAAAGCGTGCGATTGCCAGTTTTACAATGATTTTGTTTAGGCCGGGTATTTTTAGTAGCAATCGGTGAAATTTGCGTCGGCCATTGGCGGTTCTGATGTATGCTGAAACTCCATAGATTATCGCTACCAGCCCAATCAGTATTAAATACCAAAAAGATATAATAAAGTTGCTGGTTGCTAACATAAAAATGGTAATATCTGGGAGTTTTGCATCGGCACCGCCTAGGTCTGTCAAGATTTTGCCAATTTGAGGCACGATAAATATCATCAATCCAAAGAATGCCAAAACGGTGATAGATAACAGGACTAGTGGGTAGGCCATAGAGCTTTTAATTTTTTTGCGCATTGTCATTGTTTTTTCTTGTTGGGCGGCTAGGCGCTTGAGTATTTCATCTAATATACCAGCCGATTCACCAGCGCGGACCATATTGACATATACATCATTGAATGTGTTTGGATATTTTGAAACTGCATCACCCAAAGAAGCTCCGGCTTCAATATCATCGACTATATTGATGAGAATTTTTTTAAGCACTGGGCTTTCGGATATGTACTCGGATAATGCCGAAAGGGCACGCAGTAGAGGTATGCCCGCGCCGACCATTGCGCTAAGCTGACGGGTAAACATCACTAGGTGATCGGATCTGACCTTGTTGCTGCCGAATATATTATTGAGGTCTATTGTTGTGATGCCTTTCTTGGCTTCTTTGATGCTAATCGGTCGTAATCCTTGTTTTTGCAGAGCTTTAATTACGCTGTTTCGATCGGGTTGTTCAATAGTCCCATTAACGGGTTCTCCTATATTATTGATAGATACATAAGAAAACTTTGGCATATTATTCTTTGGTCATCCTGATTACTTCTTCGATAGTAGTTTCACCACGTAGGGCCTTAATTAGACCGTCGGTCTGAAGTGTTAGCATACCTTCAGTTATAGCCTGTGCTTGTATCTCGCTACTTGTTGCACCTTTCATAATCAACTTTTGGATATTTGTAGAATTATACAGGGTCTCGTAGATGCCTATACGGCTGACATAACCACCAGTTGCCCCACTGGCGTTGTCTTTGTCGTCGGCTGACCATAATATATTAATACCGTTTTCGTCTGTGCTTAGTGGTGTGTCACCACCGATTCCTTCGGCAGCGGCTTGTTTTTCTAGCTCGTGGATGTATCGGAAGTCTTGGTCTGGCCGTAGATTGAACATCTTGACTATCATTTGCTTTTCTTGGTCGGTTGGCTGGTAGTTTTTGCGGGTTTTTGGATTGAGTTTGCGAACTAGTCGCTGACCGATGACAACTCTGACGGTGCTGGCAATTAAAAATGGCTCGATATTCATATCTAATAGTCTGGGCAGACAGGTGGCGGCATCATTGGTATGTAAAGTAGTAAAGACCAGGTGTCCGGTTAAAGCGGCTTGGACGCTAAGGTCGGCCGTCTCGCTGTCGCGAATCTCTCCTACCATTATAATATTAGGGTCTTGGCGTAGTAGCGCGCGCAGGCCATTGGCAAAAGTCATACCAGCTTTGGTGTTGGTCTGGGTTTGATTGACTCCAGGAATTTTGTATTCAACAGGGTCTTCGATGGTAGATATATTGACGTTTGGTGAATTTAGTGTTGATAAAATACTAAATAAGCTAGTTGATTTGCCGCTACCGGTCGGTCCAGTTATTAATATCATACCGTTTGGATTAGTAATCGCATCTTTGACAAGATTAAGAGACGTGCCCCAGTAGCCTAGTGATTCTAGCGTCATCGCCTTGTTAGACTCGTCCAATATGCGCATGGCTATTTTTTCGCCATCTGCTACTGGCAGAGTGCTGACGCGCAGAGCATATTGTTTGCCAGCGACAGTAATCTTGAAGCGGCCATCTTGTGGAACACGATGTTCATCAATCTTTAGGTTGCTAAGGATTTTAATACGGCTGATTAACGCCCCAATAACAGATTTTGGTAAGCGATTTACTTCACGTAGCATTCCATCGATGCGGTATCGGACTTGCACGTAACCTTCGCGAGGTTCAATGTGTATATCACTGGCGTTTGATCTGATGGCGTATTCCAGTAAGATGTTGACTGTTTGAGCGATGGGTGAATCTTCGTCTATTTCTTTGACTGCTATTTTGGTGTTTTCGGTGTCGTCAGTAGATTGGATATCTATAACTTCGCTAAGCTCATTGTTTACATCGCCATGATAGGCTTCCAGGGCGGCTAGGATATTTTGGGTGGTGGCAATGTAGATTTTAGTATTAGTGCCGATTTCCTTTTCCAGAAAGTTTACCGCCTGGACGTCATCTGGATCGTCCATAGCCAAGTGATTCAGCCCATCCGGGTCGATTTTGAATAATATCGCATTGTATTGTCTGGCGACCTGTTCAGGTATTTTGCTTAATATATCAGATGGTATTTCTTGAGGATTTAACTCTATGTAGGGTATTTGTGAATATTCGGCGAATGCTTTTGCTAGTGATGTTTCATCGACCATCTTATTTTCTATTACTAGGTCTTGGATTGGCCTATTCGAACGAGTCGCCTCTTGTTTCA
Source organism: Candidatus Saccharimonadota bacterium (assembly GCA_037129535.1). Lineage (GTDB taxonomy): Bacteria > Patescibacteriota > Saccharimonadia > Saccharimonadales > Saccharimonadaceae > UBA1547. Next base: position 31,652 of record JBAXUT010000003.1, read on the forward strand.
AGGCGTCAATTTGCTCAGCAGTGGCAATACCACTACGGGTGAGCAGCTTTTCGATGGTAATATTTGAAATACGCATACTGCTTACGCTCTATTGTAATCTACAGATTAAAAAAGCGCTAGGTGCTATAATATTTTATGATGTTTTTAGACGTTATCAATGAAGATAAAATGAAAGAATTTGGCCAGTACTTAGGCAGCTTTTTAATTGGCGGTGAAATTATCGAATTAATTGGTGATGTTGGAGCTGGCAAGACTACATTGGCCAAAGGTATTGCAATTGGTTTAGAAGTTAGCGAATATGTTCAAAGCCCTAGCTTCACGATTAGTCGTGTATATGATGGGCGGGATGACCTAAAGCTAGCGCACTATGATTTTTATAGGCTAAATGACGCGGGAGTTATGGCCGATGAATTATCCGAGACTATGGCAGATAAAAAAATAGTCACGCTTATTGAGTGGGCTGATGTTGCTAGCGGGGTTTTGCCTGTCGATAGATTATCAATCATGATTAGCGCAATTGACGAAAACTCGCGCAAAGTTGAAATCAAAGCTGGTGGCGAAATTAGTAGTAAGTTGTTAGGAAAGTTGCAAAGATGATCTTGTTGTTAGATACCAGCACACCTGTTTGTCGATTAGCTTTAATCGATGCTGGCCAGAAACGAGAATTTGATTGGGAGTCAAACAGGGAATTAGCAAAAGGCTTATTGGGTTATTTGGACAAAACAATGAAATCTATTGGTAAAACCTGGGTGGATATTTCGGCGATTGGTGTTTTTGAAGGCCCTGGTAGCTTTACAGGTCTAAGAATCGGCATCACCGTTGCTAATACGATTGCAGATGCTCAGAATATACCAATTGTTGGTGGACGCGGTGATGATTGGCAAACGATAGTGTTGTCAAAATTAAATGCGGGTGAAAATGAAAAGTTAGTCTTGCCATTTTATGGTGGCGAGGCAAATATAACGGTCCCGCGAAAATAACTATCGTCCAATCTATTTAAGTTATTCCAACAGCACACTCTACGTGTGGCGCTTGCGCCAGCACGTGGCGTTCGGCTGCGAACAAGTTCGCACAGTCTGTTGGGATAACTTAAATAGGCTGGACAGCATTGGCTTCAAAAATTAGGTTGCGCGCAGTGGGCAAAAAAGGTTACTATAGAAACAGTCCAATATTAGGACATTTGAATAATTTTAATTTTTTTGAAAACAACGCCGTAAAATTACTGAATTTTGTTAACAAGCATTTCTATACTCGTAAATAAACAACAGGATTCTCGGCGCGGAAAGGATACATATGATAGAGATTATTATCGCTGTAATTGCGGCTTTTGCTGGCGTTGGCGGAACAATCGTATACGAACGACAAAGGCAGGCTAGTGGCAAAGCCAAAATGGACAAAGATATCGCGGCTGCCAAAACAAAGGCCAGTGACATTATATTAAAAGCCAAAGATGAAGCGATGGAAATCGAGAACGAACGTCGCAAAGAACAAAAACGTATCGAGTCTCGCTTGACCGAGCGTGAGACGAACTTGGACAAAAAACTAGACGACCTAGACAAGCGGTCCGAAAGACTTCGCGCCCAAGAACGCGATGTCGAAGAGCTTAAAAATGAAATTCGCGATATTCGCACCAAGCAGCAAGACAAACTGGAAAAGATTGCCAAGCTTGATAAAAAAGAAGCCGCTTCAAAATTAATGGAGATGACCGAACGCGATATTAAACAAGATTTGATAGGTTTGGTTAATAAATTGCAAAACGATGCCAAAGAAGATGCCGAAGAATTGGCTGCTACTATTTTGGTTACTGCAATGGAACGTATGTCATCCGAAGTTACTGCTGAACGCACAATTACAGCCATTAAATTAGCTGACGAAGAAATGAAAGGCCGAATTATTGGTAAAGAAGGCCGTAATATCCAGTCATTGCAACGTGCAACAGGTGTAGATATCTTGGTTGATGATACCCCAGGTATGATTGTTTTGAGTTCATTTGATCCAGTCCGTCGTCAAATCGCTAGAATGTCATTGGAAATGTTAATGAAAGATGGCCGAATCCATCCAGGTCGCATCGAAGAAGTTGTTGCCAAAGCCGAAACCGAAATTAATAAAGAGATTAACCGTGCCGGTGAAGATGCAGCTAGAGAAGTTGGTATTGTTGGTATACCAAAAGAAATGCTGCGCCTACTGGGTGAATTAAAATTCCGCACCAGTTATGGCCAAAACGTATTGATGCACAGTGTGGAGATGGCTCATATGGCTGGATTAATTGCTGAAGAAATTGGTGCCGATGTTCGTATCGCTAAAACTGCAACATTACTACATGATGTTGGCAAGGCTGTCACTCACAAGATTGAGGGTAAGCATCACGTTATTGCTGGTGAATTGGCCAAAAAATATGGTATGAGTGAAGAAATCGCCCATGCGATTAGCGCCCATCATGACGATGTAGAGGCTACGACACCTGAAGCATTGGTAGTCCGAGTCTGTGACTCATTATCAACCGCCCGACCAGGTGCTCGTAATATTAGCTCTGAGAACTTTGCCGAACGTATGCGCGATCTAGAAAATATTGCACTTGGATTCAACGGTATAGACAAAGCCTATGCAATTAGTGCTGGTCGCGAAGTTCGTGTCATGGTCAGTCCAAAACAAATCGATGACCTGTCGGCTATCAAATTGGCTCGCGATATCGCAGTCAAGATTGAAAGCACAATGCAATACCCAGGCACCATCAAGGTTAATGTGATTCGAGAAACTCGCGCAATTGAGTTCGCAAAATAGTTTTACTGGCCCATAGGAGGGCTGCTGTATGTCAAAGAAGAATATCAAAGCATTAACCTGGATTGATAAACATAGACTACTGTTCGTATTCGGCGTAATTATATTATTTGTGTTAATTGTCGGCGCATTCAGCGGTAACAAACCAGGCGCAAACACTGTTACGTCAGTCGATAAATCTATAGATACATCAACCATTGCCAAGCCTACCGAAAAATCTACACCTGCACCCGCAGAACCAGCGCCAGAACCCGAAGTTGTTACTGCGCCCATAACTGAACCTGAACCAGCACCAGTACCAGTAAAAACCAGTCCACCAACATCGCCTAATAGCTATCAATCTATCTATGACAGATATTCCGCAAGACTTCGAAGTGAGTGCCCTAACCTTTCTATGATGGAATGTGCCACAGTATCTAGTGAAGGGATTACTAAAATGGCTGAATATATGCTCTCAGCAAGTGGTACGGATGGACAACAGGCGACTTACTCTGATTGGGCAAGCAAACTACAGGCCGTGTATATGGCAGAAGCAAGATAGATTATCTGAAATTTAGCGATATTAATTAGCGACTTTCTTGTCAAATATAAACTTGTGCGAAATAACCGTCCCTAGGGGTTATATATTAGACAGTTTGGTTATTGTGATATAATAACCCTGTCTAGAGTTTTCAACGACGCATGGCTGTTAACATATCTAACTTTAGGAATGGGCGACTGTTACTAAGGGCTAGGTTAATGCCTGCCTTGAGAGGACTAGAGAACCTGTAATGGTTGCCCTTTTTTATTGGGCTACTAAAAATAACAAACTAATAATCTTAAAGGAGGTTGTTATGGATAAGGGAAAAACAGAACGTAAATCGGGGCTTGCGATAGCGGGTTTTATTATATCTATCTTGGCTATAATTGGTTCGGCTATACCGATTTTTAATAATGTGTCATTCTTCTTTGCTATTGTTGCACTGATCTTTGGCGTCATTGGTCTTATGGCAATTAAAAAAGGTAAAAGGGCTGGTCAAGGTTTGGCTATTGCAACTATTATCATCTCGGTTGTTACCGGTATCGTCGTTCTTGCGACGCAGTCATTTTATGGTAAAGTTGCCAAAGAAGTAGGCAGCTCGGTAAAAGAATCTGTGAATAATTTTGACGGCACTAATACAGAGAAATTACTACAAACCAGTGTCGATGTCACTATTGGCGCGTTTACATTTAATCCTGGATCGCAAGCAGACTATACTTATGATGACACTAATGAATTGCCAGTAACTATCAAAAATAAGGCATCAGACAAAGCTAGCTATTCTGTGAAGATTGAGGCGGTAGATGTTAGTGGTGCTCGCATAGCCGAGGATACTGTATATATTACAGATCTTAATCCTGGGCAAAGTGCATCTGAAAAAGCTTTCAAATATGTTGATTCAAGCAAGTTAGAAGCAGTAAAGATCGCTACGTTCAAGGTTCTTGCAGTTAGTAAATACTAATCCAAGTTATTCATAAAAAATACCATTCAGCCGAATGGTATTTTTTATTTGGTCGGGGTGGAAGGATAGCGGCTCCGTCTTCTCCGCTTATTCGCAAAAGAAAATATGGTGGGATGAAAGGACATCGGCTAAAGCCTCCTCCATTCGTTCGCGGAAATATGTAAACACATTTCCGCTTCGCTCATTTCGCCAAACTTCGACCTACAAATTTTGCCCTGGCAAAATTTGGGTCGAAGGTTTGAGGCATTTCGCCCCAAGGTCCAAATAAAAAAGACTATCCTACGGATGGTCTTTTTTATTTGGTCGGGGTGAAAGGACTCAAACCTTCGACCTCACGGTCCCAAACCGCGCGCGCTATCAACTGCGCCACACCCCGATACAATGTGGTTACTTGGTAGATTATACCGCATAACAGGCGTGATTTCTAGCCCCTGGGGGAATAAATTAACGAGGTCGTTTTAGGGCGGCTTTTCTGGCCAATATAGCGATACTATCGTCAATTGGTTTTTTGATGAATGTGCCATATTTTTTAATCACAGCTTGTTCTATCAGGAAATCTGCAATAGCGGGGTTTTTGGGTAATAGTGAACCGTGCAGGTAGCTACCAATGACGTTTTTGTAACGCGCACCTTCATAACATCCGTCTGTATTATTGCCATAGCCTATTTTGACTTTGCCTAGTGCAGTGGTGCCTTTTGCCAATAATGTTTGCCCACTGTGGTTTTCGTAGCCTATTATGTGACCAAACTGTTTACTACTGGTTACGATGTTACCTATTAGTCGCTTGGATTTGCCATATGTCTCGATGTCCAATAGCCCAATTCCCATCATTTTGTTGCCATCGGCAGTCTGGAAGAATTTACCAAATAACTGGTATAGCCCACATATTACCAACATTGGCGTGTTGTCGTCGGCTAATTCTTGCAGTGTTGGCCCGATTGACAATAAATCTAGATGTATTTTATTTTGCCCGCTGTCTTGTCCACCACCACCAATGACGATGTCTATATCTTCTGGCCATTTGTCGCCTTGGTTGTAATCTATGATTTTTGGCTCATAACCATACCATTTTAGGCGTTTTTGCAAAACCAATACGTTGCCGTGGTCACCATAAATATTCATATCTTTGGGATACAAGTGAAGTATCGTGATTATCTGTTTTTTCATTGGATGACCTCAACTTTGGTTATTTTTGATAGCATTTTGCGCAGGGCTATCATTGCAGTATAGGTGCAATATATTCTTTTGGGCTTGGTTGGGTTGTCGATGATGAATTTTGTAAGTGCTTTTTTCAGGTTAGTATTGATATTTTTGAATTTTACTTCGTCGTATTGTAATCTCAGTGCCATATCATAAGCCCGAACACCAGATATTTGCGCAATATCTTTGCCTGCCAGGCTGTTGAAGTCTACATCCCATAACCACGACATATCGCGACCATCGGCATATTTGTCGTTTATTGCTATCATTGTGGCGTAGCCTGATGGGGCAAATGATTTTAGCCCCAGTCTAAACCCTGATGGATTTTTGACCAAAACTAACTCGATTGGGTTACCGTTCATCAGCAATATTTCGCCGCGTCCAAAAGCTGGGTGGACGCTGGCCAGAGTCTGTATCATTTTGGCTTGGTCCAGGTTTTTGCCTAGTATTGCCATAGTTAAGGTCATCGCAGCAGCGGCATTAAATATGTTATAAGCGCCATTTATTTTTAATTCAGTTTTTATTTTTTGTCCGTCAATCATAAAACTAGCTGACCGGTCATTGAATTTTAACAATTCTACATCGGCGATTTTTGACGAATTACCAGATTTTTTGGCGCCGTGCAAATCGTCATCGCTAGGAAAAATGTGCGATAGGCTTTTGTCAAAGCCAAAGAGGTGAACTTTTTTGCCATTAATTGTGTCGGCAATGGACGCAATACGCGGGTCTTCGCGGTTTAATACGATAGCATTGGTGGATGTGGTGGCTATTTGGCGCAAAAGGTTAGTAGTATGGTCAATCTCGCCGAATCGGTCTAATTGGTCGCGCATAACATTCAATATCAAACTGAATTTTGGCGGTATTTTGTTCACAAAATGGACGGCGTGGGCTTCGTCTAGTTCTAGCACGGCGATATCGGCATCTAGGTGTCCGCGCATATTGATTTCACCCAACAGGGCAGCTACTATACCGCGGGTAAAGTTGCTGCCGGTGCGATTAGTAAAAACTTTCAAGCCTTGACCTTGCAACAACTCTACGACCATCTTGGTAGTTGTTGTTTTGCCATTTGTGCCGCTAATAACAACAACCCCTAGCGGCAGTGTCGATAACGTATGTTTGACAAAATCAGGGTCGATTTTTTCAACTATCAGGCCGGGCAGGGCTGACCCGCCGCCGCGTAGTTTGGCGATTGATTTTATGGTCTTGCCCAGTATGGTGACTAATTGCTTTGGCATATGGTCTATTATAACTTAAGCAGGTATAATAATAGTATGTTTTTGGTGGGTATATTATCTTGGTGGTATGGGAAGGGTTGGCGCGCGCGCGTTCATATGGCTATGAATCGCTTGCGGACTACGGCCGATATCTTTTCGGTCGGTTTATTGTTACGAACCTTATTCAACCCATTTCGCCAAATATCGGCTGATGCTTCGGGCAAATCTATTTCCGAAAAGCTCCGAGCTGCCTTTGATAAATTATTATCACGCATAATTGGTGCGACTGTTCGATCCTTTATGATTATTTTTGGGTTAGTGGTTATAATATTACAATTTTTGTTTGGTATGATTATGTTGATTTTTTGGTTGTTTATGCCCTTGTTACCAGCCGCTGGCGTGGTTTTGATGATATTAGGATGGGTACCTCAGTGGGCGATTTAAAATTTAACTACAACAGCATACGTAGCGCCAAGGCGCGCATTAGTGCTGTGTTTTCGAATGTCTGGCATATAGCTTTGGGTTCTTTGGCAATTATATTAATAGCCGCTGGGACTGGGTTTTTAGTTTTGGGAAATTCTATTGGCTGGGCTTTGTTGGGGTTGGCTTTTGCGCCAGCTATGGTTATCGAATGGTATAACGGTGAATTACGCCATTTGGCAGTTAGTAAAAATATTAAATCGATTGATGATGTTTTGTCTGCTGAAGTTTTGGGTCGTTTATCTCGTAGCCCTACGCCGATAGAAATTGTAAATGTTGTCTATGGTTTAGGAGGTGGTCAATTCTTTTTTGCACGTTTTGGCTTACGACAGGATTTTGTGGAGGGTATGGTCAGTGATAGTGTGGGCGATATGCCATCGGTTTGGGCTGAAGCTATGCGTCTGCGAGATTTAACTGGCAGTAAAAATATATCAGCAGTTGTTTTATTGGCTGCATTATTAAATTGTAATCCTAATTCGGCTGTTTTGATTTCACATTTGCAGCTAGATCTAGATGATTTGGTTGATGGTATCCTGTGGCTTAACCACCTTCGTGCATTGATCGAAGATAACCGCAAGCCTAAATTAACTGGTGGTGTAGCACGTGATTGGTCATTCGGCTGGACTCCACTACTCAGTCGATTTGGTCAGAATGTTAGTCAAACAATTGAAGGCGCAGCTATGATGAATCTGCCATCTCATGATCAGGCAATTGAGCAGATGATTAACATTCTCAGCAAAAATGGTAAACAGAACGTAGTTTTGGTTGGTGAATCAGGCGTTGGTAAAACCAGAATTGTTCATTCATTTGCCTCTAGGTTGGTCGATGGCAAATCCAAACTTCCTTCCAACCTTAAATATCGTCAAGTTTTTATATTAGATGCTGTAGCATTAATTGCGGCAGCACCTGAACGTGGGGGATTGGAAAAATTGATACCACAGATTATGGATGAAGCGTACAAGGCAAAAAATATAATAATCTGCCTAGATAACGCGCACCTGTTCTTTGAAGAAGCAGTCGGTTCGGTTGATATATCAAATGTGCTATTGCCATTATTAGAATCAAGTAGTTTGCGGTTGATATTAGCGGTTGATGAACAGCGCTTTTTGCAGATTAGTTCACGCAAACCAGAGATTGCTAATACCTTGAATCAGATTATTGTTACGCCAGCTAGTCGCAAAGAAACTATAGCCATCATGCAAGACAGGGCAGTTCTAATTGAGTATCAAAACAGTGTTACATATATGTATCAGGCATTGGTTGAATCTTATCGATTAGGCGATAGGTATGTTTTTGATCTAGCTATGCCCGGTAAGGGTTTGAAATTGATGGAGGCTGCCGCTCAATATTCTATGGATGGTGTCGTGACCGCACAGTCTGTCCAAAACTCTATAGAAAAAACATTAGGGATTAAAGTTAGTGTTGCAACGGGTGACGATGAGCGTAAAAAGTTATTAAATATGGAAGTTTTGATTCATAAACGTATGATTAATCAAACTAGGGCGGTTAGTGTGGTCAGTGACGCGCTTAGGAGGGCCAGGGCAGGGGTGCGCAGCCAAAACCGACCAATAGGCACATTTTTATTCTTAGGTCCTACAGGTGTCGGTAAGACGGAGTTAGCTAAGTCACTGGCGGAAGTTTATTTTGGCGGTGAGGACAGAATGATACGCCTGGATATGAACGAATATGTTGGTAGTGATGATGTCGGTCGCTTGTTGGCCGATGGTGCAGACAATACCTACAGCTTGACCGCTCGCGTGATGAAACAACCGTTTAGTGTTGTGCTGCTGGACGAAATTGAAAAGGCTCATCCGAATGTTTTGTCGACGTTGTTGCAACTATTGGATGAAGGTATATTGCGAGATGTAAAAAACCGTGAAGTTAGTTTTCGTGATGCTATTGTGATTGCCACCAGCAACGCTGGGGCAGACAGGATTCGTGAACATATTGACCGTGGTATCGATATCGTAAAATATGAAAAACACTTTGTGGACGAATTAATCAGCAGTAATCAATTCCGACCGGAATTTTTGAACCGCTTTGATGAAATCGTAATGTTCAGGCCGCTGGACAAACCAGAATTATTACAGGTTGTTGATCTGATGATTGCGGGCGTCAATAAAACTTTGGCGCTGCAAAAAGTTAGCGTTAACGTCGCGTTAGATGCCAAAGAATATCTGGTAGAGCACGGCTATGATCCACGTTTGGGCGCCCGTCCAATGCGTCGAGTTGTTCAAAAGGCAGTTGAAAATACAGTTGCCAAAAAGATGCTAGAGGGCAACGTCGAACCAGGCAGTGTAGTTGAGATTAGTTTGGAACAAGTGCAACAAGCACTAGGGTCTTTACCCAAAACAGCAAATTAAAACCATTTGCCACCGTATATTATGGCACCTATAATAACTAAGGTGTTAGTTATAAAGAATAATGCTTGGTATATAAACACAACTTTTTCTTTATTGACCCAAGCATACCAAACCCAAATGATAGTCATAAGGTCATAACCTATCCAGCTTAGTAAGGATATATCTGAAGCGTCTTGATTGTGAAATATTATATATGCCTGAGGCAGGGTTATCAGCGGTTCTATAACAGCGACTACAACAATGAATTTGTTTATAAAAAAGCTTTTTTGGTGACGATGCTTGTGCTTTGCCATGTAAATATAATAACAGAAAATAGTTGGTCGTATTCAATACGAAGGGTCAAAATAAAAATAACCAACTTTTAGCTGGTTATTTTTATTTTGGTACCCCGGGTTGGAATCGGACCAACGACCTTAGGCTTAGAAGTCCTCTGCTCTATCCACTGAGCTACCGGGGCGTATGGTTGAAATTGGCCTAGCCCAAGTCCAACAAGTGCTAGGAGCTATTCCTGAAAAGATAGAACCAGTTTAGTCAATAATTAATTTAGTAAACTTTGAATGCTTTTTTCGACTATGTCGATGCCACTATTTAAAGTGTCGTCGTCGATTGTTATAGATGGCAAGAATTTCAATACTTCGCCATAGGCGCCAGACGTCTCGATAATTAAACCTAGTTCGAATGCTTTTTGAGCTATTGCCTCTGCAAGATCGGGTTGTTTTGCGCTAGCCAACCCATACATTAAACCTCGGCCACGTACTGTGATCTCTGTATCTGGGTATTTTTGAGCTATCGCTAATAATCTATCTCGCAGTATAACTTCTTTACGTTTAACTTCTTGCGATAAGCCATCGTCAGTCCAATATTGTTTGATAGCGGCAGTCGCCCCGACAAAGGCCAGATTGTTGCCTCGGAATGTTCCGTTATGCGCACCCGGTTTCCATATGTCATATTCTGGTTTTAGCAAAACTAATGCCATCGGCAACCCATAGCCAGAAATAGATTTAGATAATGTTACAATATCTGGGTTTATTCCTGATTTCTCGAAACTAAAGAAGTCACCACTTCGTCCGCAGCCAGATTGGATATCATCAACTATTAACAAGATATCTCGGTCTTTGCAGAGTTTTTCTAGCCCCTGTAGCCATTCGTCGCTGGCTATATTAATGCCGCCTTCGCCTTGGATAGTCTCAACCAATATCGCCGCTGGTTTGTCTAGCCCGCTGCTAGGGTCATCTATCATTTTTTCAATGACATGAACAGTATCTACGTTATCGCCTAAATAGCCATCATAGGGCATAAAGGTTACATTTGACAATGGGTAGCCAGCGGCTTTCCTAAATTTTTGATTTGCTGTAGCTGTTAATGCGCCAGCGCTGACACCATGAAATGCATGCGTAAAAGCTAGGATATTTGTCTGGCCTGTTACTTGTCTGGCTAATTTCATAGCGGCCTCTACGGCGTTCGTTCCAGTAGGGCCAGTAAACTGTAATTTATAATCTAGATTTCTAGGTTTTAGGATTGATTCGACGAATGCTGTTATAAACTCTTTTTTTGCAACCGTAGCCATGTCCAGGCTGTGTATAATAGCGTCGGATTGCAGATATTCTATAATGGTAGGCTTAAAAAATTGATTATTATGACCATAGTTTAATGTTCCGGCTCCAGCAAAAAAATCTATGTAATCTTTACCATTCGTATCTGTCATGATTGAACCGATTGCTTTGTTAAACACTACAGGAAAAGACCTAATATAGCCCCTGACTGCAGATTCGTTGTCGTTAAAAATTTTTAAATCCATATAGATATAATAACAGAAAACTTGCTGGGTGAATTAAAAAATACTCCAAGGGCTGTATTTATAGTCGTTTATAGGGGGTATAAAAAAGAGGGGTTTTGGCCCCCTCTTTTTTATGTGATCTTTTTAATTAAAATTTGAAGCTCGCGGAGTTTGACAATGAACTCCTTGCGGTTTTGTAATGTCCAAAAGCATCAAGACCGGCTGTTGAGTCAAATCTTACGGACTGCACTTTCATCGTATACGTTCCACGATCCCAACCAGGGAACCAATTTGAATTAAATGTGTATGTAAGTTGTCCTGCTGCACCCTTTGTAATACCTGCCAATTGGTTTTGACCAGTTTTGTATAAGTTTATGTAGACACCGTTACCTGCTTCGCCCCTACATTTGTTGCACCAAACTCTCCAATAATCTGCGCTACCCATTGAGTCTGCTGCTTGGTTGAAGCTAATGGTTACTTCTTTTGTCGATCCACCTATGCCTGTTATTTTTAGACCAGTTGGTTTTGGTGCCGCCTTTAATTTGGAGGTAGTAATTGTAGTAGTAGCTACATTACCACTGTATATTTTGTTTTTTATAGCTTCGACTTTAATTTTCAGCTTTGTGTTTAGCGGTATTACTGGTTTTTTATAGTCAAGAATTAACCGCGATCCTACTTCGCGAATTTTAACATAACTGTTGTTTGTCTCTAGAGCCACTTGATTTACGATTATATCTCGGACATCAGACGTACACTTATCGCACGTGATGTGATATCCTTCAGCTTCCATTATCTCGTTAAACCCAACACTGATTTCTCCAATAGCGATGTTTTTTGCTTTTAAGCCGGTTGGTTTTGGTAATGTAGAAGACGCGCCCAAAACCCCAATGTTGATGTGAGCAAAGTTCATACTTATAACAGAGACTACACCTGCTACTAATACGAAGACTCCGGCTAATTTAAATTTTAAGCCAGTGTTTTTTTTGCTAACAGTCCTCTTTAAAATTTTTTTACTGACAGTTTTTTTGACTGTCGGCCGTTTGGCGGCTAGTTTTACGGTTGTTTTTTTGTTTTTCTTTGCCGTTGCCATTTTGGTGCCCTCTTTCTTTGTTGTGCAACTAAATTATAACTAATGCTATAATAACAACACTATTTTTGTGTTGCAAGTAATTTGGTTATGATTAAGCTGGTATTATCTTTTGCTGTGGATAACTTTAGATTATAACAGGGTGTATATAATATGGTTGGAAGTCTGCAAGCATCCTCCGCTCATTCGCTAAAAAATGTAAACACTTCTTAGATTCAATCGCTGCGCCGTCCCAACGACTATTTTTGTTTCGCAAAAAGTCCTTGACTCAACTCCACTTGGAGGGACCAAAAAAATAAGCCAAGATATAATCCTGGCTTATTTTTTTGGTACCCCGGGTTGGAATCGGACCAACGACCTTAGGCTTAGAAGTCCTCTGCTCTATCCACTGAGCTACCGGGGCACAGTGCACCGTGTCCATTATACCAAATTATAGATGTAATTGGTGCTCCCCGTCTGTAGACTAATTTTTTTGTGGCTATTGGAATGTAGCTATTAGAATATGGCCAGGCAATCTCGGTTCGATCTAATCGCCAATAGCCAAATTCTAATAGCTAATAGCTAATAGCCAACTTGGAGTATAATTATAAGTAGGAGCAAATACAATGAAACCACGATTCAAAATCTATTATACAATCGCAATTTTGCTAGCATTAACCAGTTGGATTATAACAATATATTTTTGGGATAAACTACCGTCTATAATCCCGACACATTTTGGCATATCAGGTGCGGCTGATGGTTGGGCTGAAAAATCACTCTTTTCTGTATTCTTGTTGCCGTCAATTCAGACTATTATAACGGGCCTGTTTATATTTTTGTATTATAAGCCGCAATACGCTAATATCCCGTCTACGATGTGGCTAATGACACTAGATTCAAAACATCGCGATCATGCATTCGGATTAATCCGTAATATGATGGCCGGGACGTTAATTATTACTAGTACGTTGTTCGCATATTTAACCTACAGCATGAATAATGCGGCGTTTGATCATGAACCCACGTTATCATCTCCATTCCTGCTGGCGATTGTCGTCATATTGTTCGCATGGTTGGCATTTTGGATGGTTCGGATATATCGTGAGACTAATCTGTTTATTAAAAAAATTGGTAAAAAAGGAGGTTCAAAATGACGAATGTAACAGATACGGGCCCAGCACCATTGGTGGCGAACATTGAGCAAGATACATTAGATAATACTAATTATCGGACGACCCTGTGGACAGGCGTGAATCTGCAAATCACATTGATGTCGATTGATTCAGGTGATGACATTGGGTTGGAAGTTCATGAAACTCATGATCAGTTCCTGCGAATCGAACAGGGTCAAGCAACTGTCAAAATGGGACCAAATGCGGAAAGCCTACAAGAATGGACAGCTGGTCCTAGCGATGCTGTCGTCGTACCAGCAGGTACGTGGCATGATTTAGTCAGTACAGGCGATGTACCATTGAAAGTTTATTCAATCTACGCACCGCCTCAACACCCACATGGCACGGTGCACGTCACCAAAGCTGACGGCGAAGCAGCGGAATAGCCTAGACGATAGGGGTTGGTAGGTGTTATAATTATACGAACCGTGCGGGCGTCGTATAATGGCTAATATGCGTGCCTTCCAAGCATGCGATGAGAGTTCGATTCTCTCCGCCCGCACCAATATGGCGAATGTAGCTCATCTGGTTAGAGCGCCGGGTTGTGGTTCCGGAGGTAGCGGGTTCGATTCCCGTCATTCGCCCCAAAATAAAATAAGGTCTTTCGGGCCTTATTTTATATTTATAGTATAATTAACATATGCTAGACATGAACAAACACATTGTAAAAACCGATGATGACCAATCTTTTCATACCAGTGGGTATGCGGTGGCGGCTAATGGCAACAGAATTGGCTCAACATCAACAGAATCGTTTCAACAGCGACAAGAAAGAGAAAGAAATCGTCAAAAGATTGGAAGCTACAGGCAGTCTGCTGTCGGTTTGTCTTATGCGGCTGCTCGTCCCAAAACCGTAGAGGCATCTGCCATAACTAATCGCAACGCAATCAACCAGGCATCAAGCGCTCCGTCCGTACCTGCACCACCTCCTCGATACAATCCTTACGTCTAGATTTCGCGTAATGTATCAATCTCGGCGCCAATTGTATTTAGACGGTTGGCAAAATCTTCATACCCACGGTTAATTGAATATACATCTCGCAGTGTTGACACACCGGGAGCTGCTAGCATGGCTAGCATTATCACGACTGATGGGCGTAGCGCCGGAGGTGCGATAATATCAGCTGGTTTCCATTTAGTTGGGCCTTTGATATATACACGGTGCGGGTCAACTAATTCAATATTAGCGTTTAGTTTGGTTAGTTCGGTGAAGTAAATTGCGCGGGTTTCGTATGACCAGTCATGAACTAATGTTCGGCCTTTGGCCATTGTCGCAATTAGCCCCAGTAATGGCAGGTTATCCATGTTTACACCAGGGAATGGCATGCTATGCAGTTTGTCCTTGGGCGCCCGTAATTTGGATTCTAATAATTTAATATCCACCAGGCGAGTTTTGCCATTCCGGGCTGAATATTCGTCGCTCATCTCGCACTGTAACCCCATATTATGTAATATGGCCATTTCTATTTCAATGAATTCAATTGGGGCGCGTTTGATTGTGATTTCAGAACCAGTCACAATGCCAGCGGCAATCAGGCTCATGGCCTCTATTGGATCTTCGCTGACGCAATATTCAATGTTTTGGTTAATACTGCGGACGCCACGTATTTTCAATGTGGTAGTGCCGATACCTTCGATTTTAACGCCCAGTTCTTGCAGATAGAAGCACAAGTCTTGGACCATATAATTAGGGCTGGCATTGCGGATTGTTATAGTGCCGTCATACAATGCGGCCGCCATTATGACGTTTTCGGTAGCGGTATCGCCACGCTCGGTTAGTAATATCGTCTTGTCGACAGGTTGAGGATTGGATGATACCTGATAACAATCGTTTGATGCTTTGACTGATAACCCAAAAGGGGCTAATCCGTCTAGATGCGGCTCCACAGTCCTAGCGCCTAGTTTGCACCCACCGGCGAATGGTAATTCAAATGACCTGTATTGGTGCAGCAATGGTCCTAGAAACATGATTATTGACCTGGTTCGGCGGGCGGCATCCTCATTAATTTCGGATAGTTTCAACCGAGCTGGTGGAGTGATTTCTAGGTCATTACGGTCGTTTAGCCAGCGCACTTTGACGCCGATACTCTGTAGTACTTCGATGATACGGTTTACTTCCTCAATGCGCGCAACTCGTCGCAGGGTAGTGGTGCCGTGGTTGATTAGACTGGCACACAATAGACCGACTGCGGCGTTTTTGCTGGTTTTAACCTCTATTTCGCCAGATAGTTTTTTGCCACCGTTGATGCGAAAGTTAATTTTTCCTGGTTTGTTCAGGCTGATTATTTCGCTAGATAGGACGTCACTGATACGAGCTAGCATCTCAAGGCTGATATTTTGTCCGCCTTTTTCTATACGGTTTATGGCGCTTTGGCTGGTACTGAGGGCTTCGGCCAGTTGTGATTGCGTTAATCCTCGTGATTGCCTGGCCTCTTGTATTAATGTTCCGATTTTAAGTTTGTAATCTTCATTAGTCATACTACTTATGATATATCACGGATGAGATAGCTACAAGCCCTTTTTCCTGCTAAGGGTTCAACCCTTAGCAGGGGGGTGAGGCGCGGTTGGGTTTTTTTGGGTAAAAATAATAAGCGCCAGGGTTGGCGCTTATTAGATATTTATTAAAGCTTTTTCTTGTTATTATAGTAACACGACAGTACAAGAAGAACTGCTTGTCGCACCGCCAGTATATACGCTTTTTAAACCGTCTGACCAGTCCCAATATGATATCTTTGCGCCACCGCCTGCGCAGGTACTATATTGAAGGTAGGCTTTAGTAATATCGCTAGTAGCTGCTGGTTGCATATTGGTAACAGTCACGCCACTAGGCATTTTAGCGTAAGTGCCGCCAGAATTCAATAACACTGTAGTTATTGGATATACATTTGTTTCTGCAAATATTGAATCTAGCACTTGGATTGCGGAGCTGGCATTAGATAGATTTTTCTGTGTATTTGCCTTGCCGGTTACACCAGTGAAAGAAACTATAGTAATAGCAGCCAAGATGCCGATGACGACGATGACTACTAATAGCTCTACGATTGTGAACCCCTTATTCTTGATTGATTTGATCATTTTCTTTATGGTGCCCCCTATATTTTATTTATATAGTTTAAATATACTACGATACCATTATAAACACAAGCTTTTTTAGCCTGCGTAAAAATTAATTCCATCTAGTGACACCCAGGTACTGGAGCTGCCAGTAAATGTAATTTCACCGGCATTTGTTATTGAGATCCTACCTAAACTATCAACGTTATTTTGCGCGTATACGGATACTGCATATGCAACAGTCGAGCCACCATTCTCGTTTGCTATTTGGGTTGGTCTGTAGCCAGACGGTAGGGTCGCTATGGAATTGCTGATACCACCACCTTGTATCATACCTCGTAAACTAACCACTCCGTCCCGAGATTTGGTGTATTGTAGTGGCGATACTGGGGATATGTCTGTATAAGTTGACCAAGGCGCCAATGGACTAAGCGCAGTCCATGTAACAGCAGATGATTTTGGATAATACATGGCTTGCGTCGATATCCAACCAGTAGCTATGCCGCGAGCCAAAACACCTTCTGAGACAGATACTACAAAAGACGAGAATACATTATTGGCGATATTGGTCTGTGATGGCCTAAAAAACTTTTTTTCAGGTGATTTGTTATTTGGCATCGTAAAAATTATTGTATTCATAGTAAATACTCCTGGTACTACTAAACCCTGCAAATTAACCCGGCCGCTGTCGTCCGTTACGTAAGACGCTGGGGCATAGCCTCCTTTATAGTTTGTCCAACCCCCATGAAAATCTTCAATTTCTGCAATTAGTGTAGGTTTGTAGCGATGGTTGTTTGGTACAAAGCTGATTCCATCCAAGAACAGCCTCCCTTCTTGGTTGCCCTTAGCTAATGTTATTTTACAGTTTGATGATATGTCTACTCTGGCGGGTTCTAGTGAGCTGCCAGCCGCTACAGTCGTTATAAATGTTAATTGTTGAGCCGGGCAATAAGATTGTGGCAGTGTGGCTATTTCGGTAGAGTTACCTGATTCTTTATGTACTAATCCTCTTAACATGACTATGCCATCACTAGTTTTTATATAACTTCCTATGGCAAAGGGCTGACCATCATTGGCCCATCCCGAAACAAGACTAAGTGCTATTGGCGACCGGTCATATGTCATTAACTGTGCGGAGTTAGAGGTTATATAGTTGGCTAGAGAGTCGCTTTCAACTTTCGCCCGATATAAGTATCCGTCCATAGTATTTGATACGTTATCTATAGATAACGTTGACGAGGTTGAGTTATTAACATTTGACCAATTTGCTCCATTGTCTATAGATTGTTGCCAGTATATTGTCGGCTTAGTGCCAGATACAGCCACAGTAAAAACTGCGTTATCGCCCACTGCTATTTTTTGGTTATTCGGGTCGGCCTTAATAGCTATGTCAATCGTATTATCATCGGCCGCCAATGTGTTGTTATTAGGACTAATTGCTTGGATTGAACCTGAAAATGTATTGTTTGTGCCATTATTTGCGGCTTTGTTTATTGCAGTTATAGACACCGCGATTTTGTTTGTTAGCGCCAATGCTTCTTGTCTGACGACATCGCTTCCGTCAGGATCACTAGCTGTTCGATTCTCGTTATTGTCTAAAGAAAGGTATTGAACTGAAAATGAACTGACGTTGTCCACCAGTCTGGTATCTTTGGACTGGCAAAAACCCTCGACATTTAGACAGCTTGGTTTTTGCCAAGGTATGCCACAGCTAATGGAATTATAATTAGTCGATGTGATTGTTCGTCGCCATAAAGTTCCGTCTGATACAAAATATACTATGTTCACCATAATTGGCGAATTATTGTTTAACTGTGGGCTGTCGCAGGCTGATGGGTCACCAGATTTATATATAATATTGCGTGATGAATCCAGCGGGTTTGTTGTTGTGGCATAGCTGTTTAATATTATTGCTGGGTTATTATCTTGGCCTACGTTTTTAAATTTGACCTCGCTATTTTTGTAGCCTTGAGGTGAATTTAAATTCAGGTTGTTGGTTGCCAAAAAGCCACCACTGATTTTGACGTCTTGCTCTATTCGGTTCAGAGCATCTTGGATATTGTATGCTAGTATATTAGCACCTCGAGTCGCCATAACATCACCAGTCATCTTGATGATGGCAAAAACAAATGCGCCGATGACCAATATCACGATAGGGGCTATGACCACCATTTCGACGATAGTAAAGCCCTTCGACAAGCTCAGGGTCTGCGATCCCTTCGGCGGGTTCTTAAACCGTGAGTTTATCGAACAGCTCAGGGTCTTTGACCGTCTTTTTCTTGGGTTAAGGCACGGCATAATACGTTGCCTCGGTTAGGGATTGTTGGGGGGTGTTGTATTTGATTGTAACGGTGGTTCTGATGATTGTGTCGTTTACGGCTTTATCGTATGCGCATTGGTTGTTAATCTTTATCTCTACATTCGAGAGAGAATCTACCTCTATTGTATTGTTGTTTGCTTGGGAATAGATAAATTCTGTACGTAGCTGGCCATCGTCGCATTCAGATGGCTTCGTATCATTTATAACAGCCTTCTCTTTTTGTAAATATTCATAAGCCACATTGCTGGCTTTGGCTCGTGCTCGGGCTTCACCACCATCGCGGATGATCATAGAATACAGCTGGTAGCCGGACATTAGGAATGCCGCCGCTATGAATAGGGTGACCAGTAATTCAACGGTCGTAAATCCACCATCTTTTTTCATTGGTTTTTGCTCGTTACGGTACATATATTATTGCTGCATCCCGCCTGAGTTGTTTCGGTGTGGTAGTAAAGTGTGAAATTGCGACATTTGCCGTCGCCGTCAGCCGTACATTGATAGCCATAATCACTGATTGATGGAGTTTTTGTATCTTTTAGCGATGATGTTGTACTGGTAGTGGCACCTGGGGCAGCTAGGGCTTTGGGGTCTATATCTCGCAACAAGGTCCTCGGGCTATCGATTAAATTACTTGCTGGCGGGTAATATCCGATGTCTATATTATTGGTGTCCGTTCCTGACGTATAAAAAGTTTCCAAACTCATTGCAATAGCTTCGATGTCACCTTTGCGCTCGGCATCGCGAGCGTTGGCTTGGCTGCTGCTGAGATTGACTACCCCCAGCACCATCAATATGCCCATCACAGTAATGATGACCACCAATTCAACAATAGTAAATCCGCGAAGTTTCATATTATTAGCATAAGGTTTTTGGGGTAAAATCGCAAGCTTAGGGGCTAGACTATCTCTAGTGGTTCTTGTTCGATTTGGATATCGAATTCATCATAAATCTTTTTGGTGATTTCGTCGCGTGCCGCCGCTAGGTCGCCATAGGAATTAGCGGATTCATTGACTAATACTAGTGCGTTTTTATCATATATACGCATACCGTGGAATATTTTCCCTTTTAGGCCAGCGTTTTCTATCAGCCATCCAGTTGGGATTTTATAATTACCGTCAGGCATTGCAAAACTAGGTGCGTCTGGGTCAATAGCCCGCAATTCGTCTAGTTGTTTTTGGCTGACGATTGCGTTTT
Source organism: Candidatus Saccharimonadota bacterium (assembly GCA_037129535.1). Taxonomy (GTDB): domain Bacteria; phylum Patescibacteriota; class Saccharimonadia; order Saccharimonadales; family Saccharimonadaceae; genus UBA1547. The sequence continues at coordinate 51,754 of JBAXUT010000003.1, forward strand.
TGAAAAAAGAACCACTGTTGGCCAGGATATTTGGGTCTGGTAATTTAGATTCGCGAATTTTCAAAACAGCGTTACGAATGATTTGCGGGTCATAAGATGTGATGCTATTGGTATCTAGATATTTTTGTAATGAATCGTAGAACGGCGCAGTTGGCCTAGATTTGGACAATTTCAAATTTATATATGTAACTATATATCGGCCGATGGACTCCCCGCGGAATATGCTGTGGCGATAGGCGAATTTACAATCAGTGTTCTGCAATGTGATGAATTGATCGGTTTGGGTATCATAGGCCTCTAATGATTGTAATGTATTGGCTATTTCTTGGCCGTAGGCGCCTATATTCTGTATTGGTGCTGCGCCGGTAGTGCCAGGGATTCCTGACATCGCCTCGATACCAGTCAGGCTCATATCTACTGTTTGTTTGACTACCGAATCCCAATTCTCTCCAGCGCCGATTTTAACAATAGTTGAATTGTCGTCGTCATAGATTATTTCAAAACCAGGGATACCGATGTGGATTATAATCCCATTAAAACCTTCGTCATGGGCAATTAGATTACTGCCACCACCGATAACGAATATTGGTAGGTTTTGAGATTTGGCGTTTTTGCAAATTGTTGCCACGTCAGTAGGAGTTAATATTTCGGCCATAAATCGGGCGTTGCCGCCAATACGCATAGTCGTGTAATCTTTTAGTGGAATATTTGTTTTGATTTCCATACATAAACATTATAACATTTAAGTCGCGAGTAGATTTTAGTATAAATTTCAGAATCTCCTTGCAAATGAAACCTTTATTGTATAATATACTTTTTCATTGGTTGTAATAACAGTGGTAAAGATATATAATCAATAAGTTAATTTAATGCACCCGTAGCTCAGTGGATTAGAGCATCTGTCTTCGGAACAGAGGGTCGGCGGTTCGAGTCCGTCCGGGTGTACCAATATAATGAACAAACCTTAATTTGTGAGGTTTATTTTTTTGCTTATGCTTGCTTTTTACTAGGGTCAGTATCATAGTTATGACATTATGGAGCATACGGAGAAAAATGCAGTAGAGACATTGTCTGATGGCAAATACCACCGAGTTGTTGAATATGACGAAGAGACGGGCAAATGTTGCTTTGTGGTAGATGGTGAAGACAATATACTTGGCGATGAACTGGATTATCCAGATGAATCAACACAGATAGATTGTTTGGAGATAGAGGTTTTTATGGATGGGGTAGGTGAAGAGATAGGCTATCGTGACAAAGGTATCAGTCGGTCGCTAGGCAGAGCGGCTCTTTGTGTGCTAAACCACAAAAACCAGTTTGTCAGATTGCCGATAAGCTTGGTTAAAACAGACAAAGTATCGTATATTCGCGGCGAAGATACAGAATAATACGTCGCTTGATTGCTAATATCTAAAAATGTCGATGCCTGTGAGCCGTTCTATATCGGATTTTGCTTGTATAAACTCGTTTGAAGATTTGTCATAGAATGACTTTGTTGTGCCATTTATGGTCACGGTTATTTCAGTTCCGCCATACGTTGCGCCCTTGTTAGAGTTAGAGCTCATCAGCCCAGATTTTATGAAAGATTCGCGCAATTCTTTAATTTTTTCGGGGATTGTTGCAAGTAGAGTTTTTGTGGGTGTCGTTTCATAATCCGAGCTAGATATATGATACACTTGGCCGCTAGCATTGATAGTATATGTATCTGTCGCGCCTGTAAATCCACCCCCAATCATAGGCTCTATTCCGACATTGAATGTTGGATCTGAGATTTTAGCTGTGCCGTTGCCAAGGACCATACTTATCCCAACCACAGTCCCAATAGAAGTCAAAATGAACAACCCGATAGATAATATGATTGCTGGGATTGTTTTATGTTTTTTCACTGTAGCTATATTATACCATTTATGATTATTTGGGTAGTTATGTGCGGGTATTAACTGCAGCTTATCCTTGCTTGCACCAACAGGGGTAATGGTGTATACTTTGTCGGTAAATACATGGGCCAGTAACTCAGCTGGTTAGAGTGTCTGCCTCTTAAGCAGAATGTCGTGGGTTCAAGTCCCACCTGGCCCTCCAAATTAAAAATCAGACCTGTTGGTCTGGTTTTTAATTTGGAAGCGACCAGCTGTGGCTCGAAACCATGACTCACGCTGAAAGCGTGATAGTCGTGGGTCGCGAAGTGCAGCGAAATAAAAATGTGTTTACATATTTTTATGAACAAACGGAGGAGCGGAACAAAGTGGAGCGATAGTCTCACCTAATCTATCAATACACTAATATTTTATCGTGACCAAGTCCCATTTATCATTAATATTATTTAGATAATCCCGACCAAAACTAAAACTGCCAAAACGCCAGCCAAACCGATTCGATACCAACCGAAAGCTTTCAAACCATTAGTTGAGATAAATTTGATAAAGAAGCTAACGGCTAATATTCCAGCCACGAATGAGGCAATATTACCAACCAATACAATCGCCATATTATTGCTGGCAAATTCTAACCCCCCGTCCAACAAAGTCTTGAAACTGGCACCAGCAATTATCGGTATTGCCAATAAAAAGCTAAACTCGGCAGCACGGGCAGCGGACAAATTCGAACGCAATCCAGCCAGAATTGTAATGCCAGAACGAGAAGTCCCAGGGATGAAAGCTAACGCCTGCGCAATACCAATCGCAGCAGTTGCGCGCCAACCGACAGATTTCTCAATCTCACGATTATCTGCCGTCTTTTTCTCCCGGCCTACCAATATCATCGGGATGCCAATAATAACTAACATTGCAATAACAACCCAAATCATACCATTCAACCATTCAATTTGAGATTTTAATAATACGCCAAGCGCAACGGCTGGAATTGTAGCTAATATAACTTTGGCTAGTAACTTCCATTCCGAGCCCTTGAAAATCCTAACGATAATAGACCAAATTCGTTTGCGATAAAAGATAACCAGCGCCAACAATGTGCCTAGATTTAACAAAACATCAAAAGTAAACGCACTACCAATACCCAAAAGGTGACTAGTAATAACTAGGTGACCAGAACTGCTGATAGGGATAAATTCCGTCACTCCCTGGACCAAACCTAATACTATTGCATCGATAATAGACATTGATACTATTTTAGCAGATCTTAAATTATCTACCCAATATATCCCTTACCGCATAAAATGCAGGCTTGGGCGTGTAATTATCATTGAACATTAGTGGGTCGGCATCGTGTATGCCTAAACCGTTATACCAGCTTTGACGATCTGTTAGGCCCAAGAATCCGAAATTTGGACATATAGATGAGCCGACGTCTAAACAAGCACCCAACATATCGCTGTATATTTGGGCTTGAAGTTGTCCTCGGTGTTTTAATCCACCAGTCGCACCACTCATATTAACATCAAACTCGGTGACATAGACTTTTACGCCCAAACCTGCGAACCGTTTCATATTGGCCACAACTTTCTCGCGTGATGGGTAATTAGTGCCACTGATATGCATTTGCATGCCGATAGCGTCGATTGGGATACCGCGTGATTTGGCATCACGGATATAGTCATACATCGAATTGGATATTTCACCCTCGGTTTCATTGCCAAAATCATTTAGGATTAAAACCGCATTCGGGTCGGCTTCGCGGGCCCAGATGAATGATTTGTCGATGTATTCGTAATAGCCCAGGTTATCTCCCCACCAATCGTGGTTGCCTCCAGTGAATAATTTGCGGCTGAATGCCTCGTTGACGACCGAATATTCGCGAACAGTCCCTTTATATTTTGCCCCAACAGTAGAAATATGGTTATGAATAATGTCCAATAATTGTTCGCGGCTAAATTTACCTTGTGTCAGCCAATCTGGCAACCATTTGGCGTCGCCCCACATTAGATGTTGGACACGACGGGCATATTATTCTGTTTGGCAAAGTCAAAGACTTTATCCATATCAGTAAAATCAAAAGTATCAATTGTAGGACGTAGCTTAGAGGTTTCAAACCGCCAATTTGGTTCACCATCAACAATCGCATAATTGAATTGAGAAACAGTGATATCTCGATACGCTTGTTCTTTGAGATATTTTAACGAAGCGAAATTGCCGATTTGGATGCCTCGGTCGTCAGCCAAAGTCTTCAGTGCCGGGCTGGGTAATTGGGGAGTAGGCTTGTTGGCGTATGGGTCTGGGTTGTAAACTAAAACGCATATCAAACCAACCGCGACTACTGAACATAGAGCCTTTAATATAATAGCTACAGATTTTTTAGTTGTTCCCATATCTATAGCTTACTCTCATTGGGGGTAAATAGCGAAGTTGGCGACGCATATTATACAATAAAAGTCTAATTTGCAAGGTTCAACCTCGCAAAGATGTTGAATTAGAATATAATATTTGTATTTGGCAGGTCGGTTTTTAGTTTATTGATTTTGTCTGCGCTCAGTGGGTTACCTGTCAGGTTGAATTCTTGCAGATTGTTTTTTAGGTTCGCCAGTTCATTAGGCAAACCATCAATATTGTTATAGCTATAATTTAATGTTGTTAATTTACTCAGTTGGCCAATTTCTGCTGGCATCCCAGTCATATTGTTATAGCTGACATCTAATGTCTGCAGTCCGGACATCTGGCGGATTTCGCCGATTAGGCTACCTTCTAGCATATTGTGGTCGATTCTGAATGTCGTAATTTTTGTCATTCGGCCCATCTCTGATGGCAGGGTGCGGATACTATTATTAGAAAGTATCAGGTTGGTGGTATTAGTTTGGCTGTAGATATCAGAACCAACTTTTGTTAGCCCAGTACCGCCCAGATTCAATGTAGTGCCGCCAGTCGGTTGATTGGGCGCGTCTGCAGATTTGTTGGCATTTTGCCCAATATTAAAGCCTATAAATATACCACCGGCGAACAACAGTATTATTATAATTACGATTACAAGTTTAATTTGTTTCATATTGCTATTGTAACAAATTTATCAGGTATTTTTGATACAATAGGGCTTATATGAGTGATACTATATTTGATAAACTTGTTCGCAAAGAAATTCCTAGCTATGTTGTTTGGGAAGATGATGGCTATATGGCTTTTTTGACACCGTTTCCAAATACTCCGGGTTTGACGATTGTTATACCAAAAACTAATGTTGGCGATTATATATTTTCGATTAATGATGGAACATATGATGGTTTGATGCGGGCGACTAAAACCGTTGCAAAAATATTAGAACGAGCATTAGATGTAAAGCGTGTAGCATTGGTTTTCGAAGGCACTGGCGTAGCATATGTTCACGCAAAATTATACCCATTGCATGGTGAATTGGCCGGGCAAACAGATGTGTGGAGTGACCATACAGAATTTGTTACAGAATACCGTGGCTATTTTACGACAATTGAAGGTCCAAAGATGGATGATGGTGAATTAAAATCTATCCAAGCCAAAATTATAGCTGCTGGTAAAAATTAAATTAGTTGATTGTAATCTTTGACACCATTTTCTAAAACTTGTCGGTATATGTCGACGCTGCTGATTTGATGTTTGTCATCACCAGATTCTGCACGTTGTTTTTTCATCTCTAGAATCATCTGTCTAGTCTCATCAGTTAGTTTGTCGGCAATCAATTTGTTCGTCACAGTTTGGTTATCTGGGTATTCGTTGAAAAACCAAGTTTCGATTTCCCATTTTTGACCATCAGACGGCAGGATTAGATTTAGTATGTATGATTTAGGTCGTTTGTCGCGGGGGAAAGCCACAAAATCACCGTATTCGTATTTTTGAGCAACTTTGTTGTCAATCAATTCATGTAGCGCTGATGTCGATGCGTGTCGCGTATCATCGCATATGACGCAGATATCGATATCTGGCCCCCACATCAAATCATATTTAAAACTACCGCCGATTATAACTTCGCCGTATTTTGACAGGATTTGGATTAAATTAGTTTGGTCCAATATTTTTTGGGCTGTTTTTTTGGCTTGGTTAGAATATATTTCCAAATCGTTCATTGTTATAATATAGCATATTTACGATTTAAAATGGTGTTCCAACAGGCCATCACATAGAACTTTTAGCGTATCGATAATCCGTGGGTCGTCACCATCACCGAATACCAATGGTAATTCTGTGCAGCCTAATATCACGGCATCGAGTTTTTGTGATTGTATAAAATTATTCACGACCTTACGGAACTTTGTCCTGTCCGATTCAGTTAAATTACAATTTATTAATTTAAAGATATTCTGTTCGGTTTTTGCAGCGGTTTTAGTATCTGGTCGAATTAATTTGATACCGCCACCCCAATGCTTCATCAAAGATTGTTGCAGCAAGTGTGGTTGGTGAAGCTAGTAGTCCTACTTTTTTAAAACCAGATTGTTTTATTATTTTCGCAACTAATTTTGGTATAGATAAAAAGGGCACGTTTGTGGATGCTTGTATGGCCGGTAACAATATATGAGCTGTGTTGCAGGCGATGCAGTTGATATTACAACCAGCTTTTTCCAGTAGCTTGGCTCGCTTTATTAACATTGCTTGCGCTGTTTTTATATTGTTTTTGTTTGATATAAAATTTGGTACGGGCACACTGATTAGTATAATCTCTGGACAATCGTCGATGATCTTGTTTGTAAAAAACTTGGACCTATCGATTAACATTGTCAGTAATTTTGCACTAGCTTGAGGACCCATGCCACCTAATATTCCGATAGTTGACATATTAACTCCTGTCAATTGGGTTATTAAAATTAAAAAAGACGAAAATGATTATAGATAATTAGGGCTTAGGCCCAATACAAGATTTGTAGAGCAAATAGGTTTTTAGATAGTGTGAATTCGTTGCTCGTATTCATAATTATATTATAGCATAATTGGTTTGATACATCTATTATTATTTTTTGTTATACTGTGAATATGATTTATTTTATTCGTCATGGTGAGAGTGAAGCCAACGTCGCCAATGTTTTTAGCGGTCCTGATTCGTTGATTACATATCATGGCAGGGAACAGGCACGGGTCGCTGGTGAAAAATTAAAATCTGATGGAATTGTGATTGATAGGATTATTTCTTCGACTTATCAACGGGCGTCAGAAACTGCCGTGGTAATTGCCAATATGATTGGTTTTGATATAGATAAAATTCAATACGACCATAGATTGGTTGAGATTAATTGCGGTGAATTAACATATAAATCACGAGACCAATATACCGAGCTTCAGATGCTGGGTTGCGACGGCGCCGAAGATATATATAAATTTCAAGAAAGAGTAATGAAAAGTTTCAACGAAATTAAAAACCTGCCAGGTAACACCCTTATCGTCAGTCACGCCGGAGTCGAGCGTATTATCAGCGTTACAACACAAGGTTTGCCACTAATGGACCTTGTAAGGTTGCCAGAATACCCGAATGCTACAGTCGTTGAGTTAGATTAACGACCAGACCATTTCCAGTCATCAATTTCGGGCATGTCTACGCCATATTGTTTGATGTAATCAGTGTTGATGTCAATTTTCTGTTGGTATTTTCTAATCGCTCTCTGCGCATCTTCGTATTGAATAACCTTGTTTTTAGCTAGCAGCTCAAATATTGCCATGACTAGGTGATAACGACTAGTTTTGTTACGGACATGCATATCAAATGGTGTTGTTGTGCTACCACATTCAATGTAGCCGCGGATATCAAATCGATTAGCATCGGTGGCGTAGTTAAACAATATCGATTTTAACGTTTCGGGATAGCCATGGAAATTAAATATGACAGGCTTGTCAGTCGTAAATTGTCGATTAAACTCAGTTTCATCAATATGATTTTTGCCTTGTCCAAATCCACTGGCCGTCAAAGAACTGACATTGACGAAGCGCAATCTAGCATTAGGCATTTCTGACTTTGCAATATCGATTGCGGCCAAAGTTTCCTTGGTCGGATAGTCACCGATGCCTGCCAAAACTACATCAGGGTTTTCATCACTGGCAAAGTCCCATATCATTAACCCAGTTTGCAATTGGCGTCGTGCTAATTGTGGTGTTAGCCATTGTGGTTCGGGAGTTTTACCGGCTACAACAACATTGATTTGTTTTGTAGCAGTTAACATTCGTTCCATTACGACCAGAGTGCTATTAACATCGGCAGGGAAATATACATCGACGAAATCACTGTGACGTTGTAATACACCATCAATAAACCCAGGGTTTTGGTGACTGAATCCGTTGTGGTCTTGGCGCCAACCTGAACTGGTCAGGATGTAATTAAACGATGGGAATTTGCCTCGCCATGGGAAATCAAATGTGTGTTTCAAAAATTTTGCGTATTGGTCCATCATACTTGCGACTACTTGGACGAAAGCTTCATAACTGGCAAATACAGCGTGGCGACCAGTCAATACGTAACCTTGTGTCAATCCTTGGAGGTTATGTTCGGACAACATTTCCATTGCACGGCCATCAGACGCCATATCTTTATCCCATGGTGCAATTGGCCATGTCCAGGCGCGTTTGGTGTTTTCAAAAATAGCGTCTAATTTGTTGGAATAGGTTTCGTCGGGCGACATAAATCGAAAGTTTTTGTTGTCGGCGTTCATTTTGAATACCTCGTTCAGATATTTGCCAGTTTGGATCATACTGCTACCAGTAGCACCAACTTCTAGAGCAAATTGCTCGACAGTAGGTAGTTTGAGCGGCTTGTAGACGGCATCTCCACCGTGGGCATGTGGGCTAAGTCCCATTAGTTGGCTTTTTTCGGGTATGATTTCGGTGATAAAATCACCAAAACCACGTTCGCGGTCAAATAATTCGTTGAATTTGTAAGATTTTAACCAATCTTCCAATAATTTTAATTGTTCGGGGTCGGTTTTTGCTTCCATCAATACAACTTGGTGCGACAGGCAGTTGCCTTCGATTTTTTTACCTTTTAGCTCTTTGACACCACCCCATCCCTTGAGAGTGCGCATTATAATCATTGGCATTCGTGGCGCCACTATTGGTTCAGATGCGTTCTTGATGCCCCATATGGTCTGGTGCGCCCAATCTAATGCGTCTTCCATCTGCTGATCCAGGTTGTCGCCACCAACTAATCGTGGTTCGTAGCCATAACCCCAGAATAACGCCCGCAATTCATCATCACTCATTCGGCCAAATACGGTTGGAGCGGAAATCTTGTAGCCGTTTAGGTGTAATATTGGCAGGACCGTTCCATTAGTTTTAGGATCGACTAATTTATTTAGGTGCCAAGCCGCTGCAGCCGGGCCTGTTTCGGCTTCGCCATCACCAACTAGGCAGGCGACTATCATATTAGGGTTGTCTAGCGCTGCGCCGTAAGATGTTGCCAAAGAATAGCCTAATTCACCACCTTCTAATATGACACCAGGCGTGCCTGGGTTGCTGTGGCTGGGAAACCCGTATGGCCAGCTGAAATTTTTGCATATATATTCGATACCTGCATAGTCGTGGGTCGCCTGGGGATAAAATTCGGCTAGGGATTTATCTAAAAATAAATTAGCTTGTAACGCAGGGAAAGCATGTCCAGGTCCCAGGACAAACATCATTTCTTGACCGTATTTTTTGATTAGTTTATTTAGATGCGCATAGGCTAGATTGACGCCTGGGCCTGAACCCCAGTGACCTAATAATCTAGGTTTAATATCAGCTGCCGTCAGTGGTCGGTCTAGCAAAAAGTTGTCTTGCAAAAAGATTTGCGCGACCGTTAGATAATCCGTTATTCGTCTGAACTTTTCAAAGTTTTTAATATTCCCACTCATAATTACATCTATTGTATATTAATGCTTGTGCTTTGCGCAATATAATAACCCCAACAAACTTGTCAGGGTTATTATTAGCAGATTTTAGGATTACTGTTCGTTGCTAGAATCAGTTGTTGATTCGGTTGGCGCAGCTTCGACAATTGGTGCAGCTACTTCAGTTGCAACAGGTTCTGAGGCTATATTATCTTGGGCTGGTGGGGTATAAGCAGGGGCTGTATTAATTGATACTGGTGCTGCAGTTGCGCCGCCATTCCAGGTAGATTTGTCAAACGCCATTATTGCCAACCAGACGACAGGCGCAAAGATTGCTAGTACTATGAACCAACTTTCTTTGCCAAGTTTTTTGCCAATGTTGTATAGGGCAATGTAGTAGAAAATAGCGCTGGCGATGTTGACAAATGGGACTAGCATTAGTGGTGCCCAATAGCCTTTTTGGTCGCCTAATTCTAACATTTTCCATGTGCTGTAGATTGGTATCCACGCAATACTTGTTTTGACGCCGGCTTTTTTAAATATACGGCTAGTTAGGAATGAGGTAATCGCATATGCGACTAATATGCTGACTAGCATCACGATCATCGTTGTTATAAATATTCCTCCGGCTGCTGCTTCGGCTGCACCTAGATCAGCGCTGGTTATCGCTGGGCTGTAACTATCGTAATAGTAACTACTTAAATCCATATTTTCTCCTTGATTTAATTTTGTTTATGGTTACTAAATTAATTGTATCATAACTATATTATTGCTAAGCTATATCTAATGAGATTATTAGATGGATCAGAATTATCAGGGTATATCAAAGAGCGCCAGGCGAAACAGGTTCGGGCGTTGCGTCAGTCGTGGCGGGTTATCCCGAAACTGGCGATTATTCGAACTGGTGAAAACTCAGTAATTGATACTTATATGCGGTTAAAAACTGTATATGGTGAAGATATATTGATCAGCGTAGACGTCTATGCACCCAATGATGCAGAATTATTAGATGTGATCGATAAATTAAATCATGACAAAAGTGTCCATGGGATAATCATTCAATTGCCGCTGGCTGATGTATCGCAAACAGATGCAGCCGTGAATGCGGTTGCGCCCGAAAAGGATGTAGATGGTTTGGGCAATGGAAATGTGTTTATACCAGCTACCGCAATGGCAATAAATTGGCTGTTGGTTGGCTATAATGTTGAATTGGCCGACAAGAAAATTGCGATTGTTGGCAATGGTCGCCTGGTTGGGGCACCACTGGCACAATTGTGGCGTGATTCGGGTTATGATGTATCAGTTTATGGCCGCGATGCAGATTTGAATAGTGTTTTGCCGGTTGCAGATGTTATCGTAACTGCCGCTGGCGTACCGGGGCTAATTCAATCTAATATGGTTCGTACCGGGGCAGTGGTAGTAGATGCAGGTACCGCATCCGAAGATGGCAAAATCGTCGGTGATGTTGCAGCATCGGTTCGCGATCGTCAGGACCTAACTATCACGCCAACACGTGGCGGGGTCGGTCCATTAACAATCGCTGCATTATTTGACAATGTTATTACCGCGGCCCGAAAAATCGCCGACGCCCGCGGCCAGCAAGATAATTAATTTTAGCTAATATTTATTACTGATAATTTGTGGCCATTGAACGAAACTTCGTCATCTATTTTCTTGCCAATCAACGCGGTTGCTATGGGTGATTTGCGGCTAACTACTAATGCGCCGTCAATTTTTTTACCAGTGTTTATGGACCAGTCACCAGCGATGAAATAATCTGTGGGTTTCTGTGTATCGTTATTTATGACCTGGACTGTTGATCCAATTCCAACTGTATTCTTCTTTTGTTTGGGCATACTAATTGCACGATTATTTAATATTCGTTTTAGCTTTTGGCGTTCAGCGGATAACAGCGATTGATGGTCACGGACTGCTTCAAATGGTGCATTGTCATGGTAGGTCTCAGACGTTTGGTTAAAGACTTCGTAAAACCTTGGCCCCAGATCTAATATTTCTTGGTCAATTTCAGCAATTCGCTGGCGAGCGGCAATTTTATCAGATTCCAGGATTAATAAATCTTGTTTCATATAGAATAATTAAATCACACTTTTAAGGCTATTAATATTTATATATTCAACCAAAAAGTTTAATTCTTCTGGTAGTTCGGCAGATATAAATTCTTTTAAAATATAAATTTTCTTTTTGTTAAAATATTGGGCACTGGCGATTTCTTTCATTGCGCCCCAGGCGTAACCTATACAAATAAACATATCACATTGGCGATTAAATTCATCGGCTTGACGGTCCCAATCGCCACAAGATATTACCGTGCCAATTTTAGTATTCAAATATTCTTCGTGTCCACTTTCAATAGTCGGTATTATCAGTGATATTTTTTTACCACCAAATTCTAGGTATTTATTGCCGAAATATTCCAAAAGCGAGTCTTTGTCTGGGGTTAGAATTATTTCATTGCCAGAATCGGCCAAAATCTGGGCGACAGCATTAATTAGATGTTTTCTTGCATCAACATCCTGCCCATAGATTTTATTTGGACCAATTATTCCTATTTTCATATCAGACTTAAACTATATTTAGCGCTTCTTTGACCTGTTGGACAACTTGGCGTGGGGTTAGGTTGGCTTTGACGATGTAGCTGTTAACTCCTAGGTTCTTCAATGATTTTGGAGATTCTTCAATGCCGACATTGGTCAGGATGATCACTGGCACGGTTTTGCCCCATGTGCTTTTGCGGATAATTGCTAATGCTTCATCGCCATTCATTACTGGCATTTGCAGGTCTAACAGTACTAAATCAGGGTTAAAAGATTCGACCAAAGCGACGCCTTGTTGTCCATCCATCGCCAGTTGAGTTTCAAAACCATCGGCTTCGAATTTCATACGATACATTTGGCTAATTACTGGGTCATCTTCGATAATTGCAATCTTTGTCATAATTTAATAATACAACTTTATGATTATTTGCTCAATAACCATAGAATTAACTATACTGTTATCATGGAACACAAATATAAGATTATCTATGATATCAAAAAAGATATGTGGAATTGGCGCGGGGCATTAGAAGACTATTTGACTGATGATTGGTCCCTAGATAATATCCAAAGATATGGTAGTGAGCGTGACAAGGAAATCACTAATCAGATATTGGGGTTAAAAAAGCCAGAGGCGGAGAAGATACTGCGACCGTACCTGTTATCGTTGAAAAACGATCCCAGTAGCCAGTTGAATACATTCATCAAAATCGCTGAAAAAGATTTCCGTGATAAATATGTTGACGCTTGTCGGGCGTTGGAACGGATTACGAAACATCCGATGATTTCAAATGAATTCACGTTTTATGTTACGACTTTCCCACGCATGACAGTAAATTTTGATCAGCGCATAATATTTATGTACGATTTAACGGAAGGCGTCTGGGGTATGCCAATTGATGGTTTCCTGCACGAAGCATTGCATTTCCAGTTCTACTATTATTGGCGATTGGATAAAAAATCACCGGTTTATAAATTGAGCGAGGATGAATTTTACTATCTAAAAGAATCGTTGACAGTCATATTGGACGAAGAATTGAAACCTATAATAACCCTGCCTGATTGTAGCTACCCGTCAATGAAGCCATTCCGCGACATCTTGCACGACCATTGGCGCGAACATCACGATTTTGATAAATTGGTTGATTTTGGGTTGGGGGGACTGGGTAATTATTTAGTTATAAATTGAGATTGCAGAGTTGCGTTAGTGGGTAGAATAGTGTTTATATGTTCAAGATTATGGTTTAATGGGGTTATAAGATTAATAATTATTCAGGAGTTATAAATACGGTGAATCCAAAAAATACAGAGCATACAGAGACTACCAAAAATGCCGAGAGTCTTTTGCCAAATGAATCTTATGATTACGAGCTTACGATAGGTAATCTTGAAAGTCTGCCGAACGAAGTCCGAGACAAATGGATGAAGTTGAGGAGAGATTACATGGATAGTGATATGGATTGGCATGTGGAAAATGACTACGATGATTATGATGCCGACCCTGCTACTCTGCAGTTAGTAATGCAAGATGAGCATGGTGAGATCACGGCCGGTATGAGGTTGACGCCAAGGTCATCCATAAAAGATACTCTTAGCTGGTCTATGTTGCCAGATGTATCTGACGATGTTTTAGCTGGCTTGGATGGTCCCGTTTGGGATATAACCAGATTGGTTCCTGGTAATATTGAGGGTCGCAAACAAAGAATGGCTGCTTTTGCTGAGTTATTCGGAGCCGCTCTGGCAAAAACATTACCTTTAGATGATAATCCGCATTGGTTTTTTGCAACTCACAAAGCATTCATTAGCGTGTTTAGACATTATGGAATAGAGTTTACTCCTATTGACGGGACAGAGCGTGGCGGGTCTCAATTAAGCCATGCATACCCAGTAGACAGGACTAATTTTTTGCTTGAGAACCAAGACAAGTATATAGATGCTAATTTAAGCGTGCAAAAAGGTATAGCACGGGGAAGGCAAGCGTAAAAGATAGTGGACTTGGTGGTTGTTGCTTCTTTAGCTGCTTCTTTAGCTGCCATAATAACAGCTGGGCTTGGTGTAGTTGTTTGGTTTGGCAAGCAACGCGATGGTCTTCGTAGGTCATTTTTAGTACTTTCGTTATTTATCTGTTTATGGATATTAGGGAATGTCTTTTTCGGGGTTGTGGATGTTTATTGGCAGTATATAATATCACTGTTGAGTTACGCTTTTGCTATGGGTGTTTCTGTTCATTTGTTAATTTTCAGCCTTTTATTAGTCAGAAATAGTAAATTTAGTTTTTTAAATCAGATTAAGGTTGGTTTCGTTGGCTATGTGGTTGGTATAGTATCAACTATCCCAGGCCTAGTAGCTTCCGGTGTAGAGAATAGCAAAATCATCACTAATCCAATAGCATTGAATATTTACGGGCTTGTTTTAGCTGGGTATTTATTATCAGCCTCTATAGTATTAATCGCTAATAAAATTCGCAAGAATAAGACAAATTCTATGATTAACATGGTGCTTTTGGGTATGGCCATTTCTTCTTTGGGGGGTGTTATTTTCAATTTAATTTTTCCTATACTTGGGGTTTATCAATTTGTGCAACTTGGTCCGGCTAGTGCAGCTATATTTATAGCCTTAGTGGCTTATTCTGTCATAAAACATGGTCTTTTTGATGTTCGCTTGGCTATCGTGCGCAGTGTTACTTATACTATGATCATCGCTGTATTGGCTGGTATTTATGCAGGGTTGACATTCGTGGCTTCGTCTCTCTTTAACTTTGGCAAAGTTAGTCTTTGGCAGACAGTTTTCAATGCTGTCGTAAGCCTAGGTTTGGTATTCTTGTTCCAGCCTCTAAAGCGCTTTTTTGATAAAGTTACTAACAAAATATTCTACAAAGACAACTATAATACCGACGACTTTTTTGCGAAGTTGAACAAAATTTTGGGATTTACTACGGATTTGCGAGGGTTATTGGAGCATACCGCTACTGAAATAAAGCAAACATTAAAGGGCGAACAGGCATTTTTCTATATAAATATATCAGAGGGGCACTATATTTCAGCCGGTACGGCAAAGCATAAACAATTGCCCAAGGCCGACGCTGACCAACTAAGCGATTTTGCAAAAAATAATGGTGAAATAATAGTTTCGTCATTGCTAGAAGATGACAGCTCGATTAAGCGTTTGATGATTAGCCACAAAATTGAATTGGTTTTGCCATTAATCCAGGAAGGTAAGGTTTTGGGATTGTTCTGTCTAGGTGACCACCTAACTTCTAGCTATACTAACCGCGATATCAAAGTTCTAAACACGATTTCTAACGAATTAATCATCGCTATTCAAAATGCCCTGGCGGTGCAGGAAATTCGTGAATTTAATATCACATTGCAACAGCGAATTGCCAATGCAACTAGGGAGTTGCGTGCCAGCAATGCTCAGTTACGCCACCTGGACAAGGCAAAGGACGAGTTCCTTAGCATGGCTTCTCACCAACTGCGAACGCCGCTAACCAGCGTCAAGGGCTACATATCGATGATATTAGAAGGTGACGCCGGCAAGGTTACTGGTGATCAAAAGAAGTTATTAACAGAAGCATTCGGTAACAGCGAACGCATGGTTGGGTTAATTAACGATTTCCTATCTGTTTCGCGTATTCAAACTGGTAGGTTCGTGATTGATAAAACTCCGCTAGACCTGTCGCTAGTGGTGGAACAAGAAACTAACAGCTTGAAACAAAACGCTAGTGCCCGCCAGATGGAATTGGTCTACGTTAAACAACCGAATTTCCCAATGTTAGATATTGATGAGGGCAAGATTCGCCAAGTCATAATGAATTTCATCGACAACGCTATTTATTATTCACATCCAGGTACGGCAATTAATGTTAGTATGCAGGTCCAGGGTAAGGACGCTGTATTCACAGTCAAAGATACCGGTATTGGCGTTCCAGCCAGCGAACGCGACGAATTGTTCACAAAATTCTACCGTGCCAGCAATGCCAAGAAAACGCGCCCAGATGGTACGGGTGTTGGGCTGTTTTTGGCAAAGAAAATTGTTGACGACCACGACGGCAAGATTATATTTGAATCAGTAGAAGGTAAGGGAAGTACGTTCGGGTTTAGTCTACCAATAAAAGAATTAGCTGCCGCTGACCAGGCCGACGATTTGAAAAATTAGGCTATAATAAACCTATGATAAAAAAGAATTATAAATATCAGATAAAATTAGATATTGATAAAGATTCTTGGAATTGGTATGACGGTTGTAATTCTGATTGTTTTGGTATCGATTGTTGTGAAGGGTTGCCTCTCGAAGTTGTGGCCAAAATAAAAGGCCAGCCTAAACGTAAAGCATATAGTTTTTTAGATTCTTTTTTGAAACAAAAATACATTGACGAAAAATCTCAGATTGATGATTATACTGATTCTCTAGATAAAAGATTTCAACAATCTTTCCAAAGTGCGTGCGATAAAATGGTCGCAGTTATTGGACGGCCACTATATCGTGATGACTTTACAATATATCTGACGACTTTCCCCAGATGCCCTTATCATTATGAGATAGGAGCAGTTTATGAATTTATAGGTTGGAAGGGTTCGTTAGAAACTTTTTTACATGAATTATGTCATTTCCAATTTATACATTATTGGTATAAAAACCCGAAATCACCAATCTCAAAACTAAGCTATGAAGATTTTGATTATCTAAAAGAGTCGTTGACCATGATATTGGACGCAGATTTTTATCCATTGATTAGTAAGCCCGATAATGGCTACCCTATGCACAAAAAGTTTCGTGGCGAATTAACCAAATTTTGGGATACTAATAAAAACTTTGATGAATTAGTGGATTTTGGGTTAAAGATTTTGCCTAAATTTTTAGCTGCCGTTGACCAGGCCGACGATCTGAAAAATTAGAATAATCACAAATAATACGATGCCAGATGTTATTAAAACTGGTTTTAGAATTTTCTTGCGTTCAAACCAAAACTGCCCGATTTTTGACCTTTGGACGGCCGCGATACGGGTAATAACAGGTTTGGTGATGGCTGCATCGACGCCAGTGTAGACTTTGTTTCGTTTCTTTTTATTCTTGCTCATAGTTACATTATAGCACCTGGGCTACGAGTAGATTATAGATTTTGGATTTTAGATTATAGTATAAATCGCAGGGGTAGATAGGTAGAGGGGGATTGAATATTCAGGGTTAAATCAGCCCTTCATCCGGTTTTATCTATGAATTTTAAGCTTGTAAAATACAGTGTTTTATGATATTATTTAATATAACAAGCGTAAATATTTATGCGCATGTTTTTTGCACTTTTATATTAAAGGAGTTGATATTATTGGCACGCAATTTGGAGTTGAGCCGGCTGCACCATAAACTTATGGACGCAAGGTTCGATAAAGATAAGCAAAAGAGAAAAGTCTGCAACTTGTATGACAAGTTAAAGATATCAAGACAAGAAAGCCAACCAAGCATTGATTATCTAGATGAAGAACACGACAAGATTTTCAAGAAAATGCACGAGGCATACGAGATGTCATCAGTGGCATATGAACGTGGTGACATCAAGAGAGGGCTAAAGTATAGCAAGAAAGGTCGTCGCAATGAGGCTACGCTTGGCAATATTATCGAGGCAAGGCGTCGGTTTACAATCCCACTCAAAGAGATGGGGGCGAATCTAGCTCAGGAAAAAGCTATATTAAATCGCCTTAGGGCAAGAGTTGCCGAGATTAGGTGCGATTTTCACGATTGGATGAAGATAATGAATTTTGTCTTTCGAAATCAGGAGGAGATCGCATATAATGCGGGCGTGCCGGCGGAGTTTTTGCGTAATATGAGGGTAGAGCTTCATGATGATAAATCGGTTCATCTACTTTTCGGAGGTGACAGCGGTCCCTTGGGCAAGCACCATGCTCATTATGTAGTGTATCCGGATGGGTTTGTTAGTTATGACCGTGACCCAAATGCGCCACATGGCCCTCAAAACTTTAATACCAGAGTAGCAAAAAAGACCAGTTCATAACTGGTCTTTTTATTTGGATATAAAACAACCCCGCCATTATGGCGGGGTTGTTTTGGTCTGAATCGCTTCAGATGGGAGCGGTCAGACTCTTGTTATTTAACTGTTACGCGGCGACTAGCAATGTAATAACTAATGCTGGTAACCAATGCACCAAGACCTAGGAATGCGGCGATATTATCACCGGCACCTGTTACGGGCAATTTTTCTGGCGTAACTGTTGTCGTTGGCGTGGTTGGAGGTGTGACTGGTTTGTCTACACATCGTGCGTCACCTACAGGTATGCTTGGTTTACATTCTTTTGGCTTTTCTGCGCATTTTTTTGTGACACTAACATTGGCGGTATCATTATGAGATACATTGCCAATTGTGACTTCTGCGGTATTGACTAATTTGTTAACGCCGCAGTTTTTTAGATCTTCGTTATTAGCGATTTTTGCGCTAAATGTGACCTTAGCGTTTGCGCCAGCAGCATAAGAACCGATGTTGATGCCAATGCCATTAGCTATATTATCGCTTGCCTTGACACCATACGGAGTCTTGGAATTAAAATAGGTTGTTGAACCAGTTACGTAAGTTTCGCCAGCAGGCAACGTATCACGGAAGGTGACGTTGTTGTGCTGCACTTGGCCTACGTTGTCATATTCAACCATATAATCTACTGTTTCACCTGGTTGGGCTGTGTAATTTTCCACCCATTGTTTCAAACCTTTTTTGCTGACTTTTTTGCTGACTGTGAAGTTTGAGGTTTTGGCAAATTGTGGCTTGACAGTAAATGTAATATAGCCGGCATATTGGAAGCAGCCAGGTATTTTACCATCTAATTTACTGTAGCCTAGTTTTGCGCCGGTGCTAGTAAATATACTTTCGGGCAATGCAACGCCTTTTGCGCCAAACGCATTGTTTTCATATTTCAGACTGTTTGCAACATACGCTAGGTTAAAATCATTGCCGCTTTTAAAGGTGGCGTGATCATAAACTTCGTTAGGAGTTGCGTTGTCTGCACTGAGAAAACCATTGACTTGTATAGATTTAGATGTGTTGGTTGGCAGGTTAAACTTAGCTGTTACGTTCTGTGCTACAAGTTTCAAGTCTGCATTTGCGTTGTTATGAACATACATGCGAACGGTATAATTTTTGCCATCAACAATATTTATATCGTCTGACCAAAGATTTTTTGTGCCGGTTTCTCGGATACCAACGAAATTTCGTTCGTCACCGATGTTTGGATTATTCGTTATTGAATTGAATGTCACATGATCGGCAGGATTATTAATAGTGTAAGTTGGGCGACTAGGTCCCCAAGCTAGCAATATTGCTGGAACGGCGATTGCTGCCGTAACCATCGCTGCTAATGCGATTAATTTACGTTTCATTATATTTCTCCATTTCTTGGCTTATCTCGCAGATTACGCCAAAATTAATTTTATAAATTTAATATTTCCAAGGTCGAACCTTGGGAGTTCTTGGTGATAGATTGTTAAACGCTAATCCCCACCGCAACGCTATGCAGCATTGCGTACTCCGATAGGGAGACAAGGTCAAAGTCAGATCATTACAATGTGCATATCCATATATTTAATGAGGACTTTCGTCGACTCAAATGGTGTTTTTGTATGGTTTAATTTGTAGGGTGGCGGGCAATTGCCTCACCACCCAACAATTTAATTAGGAATATAGGTGGTGACTATACTCTTTCTGTTGCCGGATCATCCGACGGTGGAGCCGATGGCTCCGATGAAGGTATTGGCTTTTGTGTTGGCTCCGCGGGCGCTGGCGTGATGTTTACCACTGGCGGTTGTGTGGGGTTAACCCTAACTTCCGGTGGTGGTGTCGCCATATTATCTGGTGAGATATAGGTTCCGGGACCTGTGTCCTCGTTCTTACCCCCACCGGTTGGTGCGTTACCTTGAGCCGCTGGATCCTTTGAGGGATCTTTTTTGTGCTCGTCGGTATCACCTGGAGGCAAGCTAGGCTTACCTTCTGTGACAGTGTTTCCACATCTGCCCAGAATCCAATAAGTGTCTCCATTACTTAGTATAATTTTTATACTTTTTGTCCGACCGCTGATGCCAGGGTTATTCGCGCCAACGACTTGGTCGTTATTAACCCCAGAATTATACCCATTTAATGGGGCGAAATCTGGTGTAGTGCGCGAAGACGCTAGTTGTATCAGTACTTTGTCTCGAAGTTCGACAGCTTTCTGGGTCGCCCATCCGTTTTCAACGAGTGTAGCAGAATTAATATTCTGATCAACGTTGAATGTTTCAGCTGCGCTCGCCAATAGCTCGGGGTCAACTTTAATTTTGTCAACCCAGTCAATTGCTGCGCTATTAGCTGCGGCATCTGTTTCGGCATCCTTAATGGACTGAACGCCATCTGCCAACCAACGATTATTGGTATGGTCAGCGCCGATCATTTGCCATGTGTTTGGGTTTTCAGTGGCTGTTGTAGATTTTTGAGTCGAGGGGACCTTTGCTAACAAAGTGCCAACAAAAAAGCTAACCAAAATCAATATTACAATTGAGAGAGCAATTATTACTCCTCGATTTTTAACGTGATTTTTGCCTTCTTTTTCCTCTTTTTTAGTCTCGGCCTTTTGGCCTGTTTTTGGCTTTGGTTTTGTTTCCTCTACCTCTACCTCTACCTCAACATTACTATCTGTCTCGTCTTCTTCCTGCTTTGCAGCGGCTACTTTTTCCCTTGTTTTTTCTATCGCTTTTTTTGCTACTGTTTTGATTTCATTTCTTTTCAATAAAACCACCATTAATGCAGCTCCTAGTAAAAAAACAATTAACATTTCCATTTTAATTCCTCCCTTTATTTTTGTTTTTTTGCGCGGTTCCACCACAACCATCGCAACTACCAAAGATAAATTATCAGAGGCAGCACACGAAAAGTAGGATCTTTCAATAGATTGTCTTGAGATTGCTGAGATTATTCTATAATCTATAGTTCAAAATCTATCTTCTACTTTCTGAGTGCTACCACTGACAGGAAACTAAAATGTTTTTTTCCAGAACAAATCCACTTGGATATGCACTGTAATGATCTGACTTGTTAACGATCGTCTGTTGATGCAGATTATCCACCTCTGACAACTGATGTATTTAATTTATCACAAAACACATAAAAAGTCAATACTTAATAACATATCTTTAATATAAGCACAAGCTTTTTTGGGCATAAAAAAGGCGCCATTGCTGGCGCCCGGGGTGGTAAATCTGATTATTTAGTCATTTTTAGTGACCACTTAGGAGATTTACTGCCAGTAAAACCAGAGTTCCGATGGCTACGACCAGCGCCAAGACAGCTAGTTGTTTTGACAAAATCACATCACGGACCATTTTATTGGCGGAAAATGTGATTTTGGTAACTGAGCTTGAACTGTCTTCGCTGTGTAATCTGCGGCTTGCGGCGTATTCTTCAGAGGCTGTTCTGTAAACTGCTTCGTGCAATGCCTTGTGCCTTGGCAGATTTTTCCGATCAAGATTACATCTGAAGCCGTCGTAGGCTTTTTTTGCAATCTGGTTTTTGGTCTCTTGATCTAGTTCTAGATCGGCCAAGATAAGATCAAGGTCCCTTTTAATTCGTGCTTCGTCGATACTAACAATTTTTTCTGTTAACATCTCGATCACTCTCCTTTATAATCTGTAGATTTTCAACGAACCCGCTATCTGTGAGATAGTCTATACCTTAATTATAGCACAAGTGGTATGAAAAGTCAAAAGATTGATATTATATCTAGGCAACAGGGGTTTTGTCTGGTATAATCATCTGGCAATTGTTGGCATATGGTCTCATCGTCTAAAGTGAGAATTGCCAGTGGCAGTTCGCAAGGACGTAAGCTGGATGGCAACTTGTTGCCACCAACTGAGTCGGGGTCGACGCGATTTCGAAGAAATCGACTGTGACTAGGACACCATGGCTGTCCATAAAAAATAGCCTTTTGCAAATTGCATAGACAAGCGTATAAAATATGCACTACGGTCTCATCGTCTAACGGTTAGGACACCAGGTTTTCATCCTGGCAACCCGGGTTCGATTCCCGGTGAGATCACCAAAATAAATAACCCATCCTCGGATGAGTTATTTATTTTGGTAATACCCACGCGGAATCGAACCCGGGTTGCAGATCGCGTAGCAATATGCGAAACCCTGGTACGGTGTAGCGAACGAAGCAAAAGAAAGCACCGCAGGTATTTTCTTTTGTGATTGAGCGGAAAAGCCAGCTTGCTGGCGCTTTCCCGGTGAGAGGTTATCATCAAAGCGTTGGACCGGTGATATAAATAACCCATCCTCGGATGAGTTATTTATTTTGTAAAAAACATTATTAAACAATAAAAGCTTCATTTGCAAGGTTCAACCTCGCAAATGAGATTCGCAAAGAGAGAGGAATAATCTGGTAAGCATAAGCGCTTACTGGTATAATTAATTAAATATGGCATTAATTTTTAAAAGAACAAAAATATTAGCAACAGTAGGACCGGCAACTAACTCGGCCGAGATGGTAGAAAAACTGATGTTGGCGGGCGCCAATGGCTTCCGATTGAATTTTAGTCATGGCAGTTTTGAAGAGCGCGATCAACAGATCGAATGGATTCGTTCAACCAGTAAAAAACTGGGTAAACCAGTGGCGATTTTACAGGACCTACAGGGGCCCAAGATTCGTCTGGGTAAACTTAACGTCGATAAATTAGACGTTAAAAAGGGCGATGAATTGGTGTTGGATTTTGCGGCAGAACACGATGGTTTTACAATTCCGATTCAATACAATCTGGTTGGCAAAGTAAAGGTAGGCGAGCCTATTTATATCTTTGACGGCAAGGTTAAGACTGTTGTTTTGGAAATCGCTAGCGACACGGCGTTAAAGGTTCGAGTTGAAAATGATGGTTTTTTGATGAGTCGCAAGGGGCTAAATCTGCCCGATACGGACTTTGGTGGCGATATTTTGACAACCAAGGACTTAGAGGATATTAAATTTGGTGCTACTCGAGATTTTGATTATGTGGCGTTGTCTTTTGTGCAATCAGCTAATGATATTCATAATTTGCGCGAGATTATGAAAGGACACGGATCAACGGCGCATATAATTGCAAAAGTTGAAACCAAGGCTGCTATTGAGGGTGATATGTTAGAAGAAATCGTCAAAGCTAGCGATGGTGTGATGGTTGCCAGGGGTGACTTGGCCGTCGAGGCCGGTGCCGAGATTGTACCGATTGTTCAGCGTCGGATTATTAAACTTTGCCGAAAATATGGCAAGATTTGTATTGTTGCAACCCAAATGATGGCTAGCATGGTTGATGCGCCCGAACCGACCCGTGCCGAAGTTAGCGATGTTGCCAATGCCGTAATTCAAGGAACAGATACGGTCATGTTATCTGACGAAACAGCCAATGGTAGCTACCCTATTGAAGCAGTTGCGGCTATGAAAAAGGTCATTTTGTATGTTCAAGATCACGAACCTGTCATGCCAATTGCTGGTGAATTGGCCGAGAAAAAGAAGCGGCGTGATGCTATTAGCGTTGCGGCGATTGACCTGGCCGAAAAATTGCATGCTGGGGCGATTATAACAGAGGCCAAATTTGGCGCTACGGCAGCCAATATATCCAGCCATCGACCTAATATTCCAGTTGTTAGCGCTACTATTGACCCACGTTCGGCTCAACAATTGTCTCTGTCTTATGCAAACCGCAATTATATTCGCCCAGCCAGTGAGAATGAAGGTTACAAGATTGCTCGCGAGCTAAAAGACCAAGGTTTCTTTGGTGATGAAACATTGACGGTTATTATCGTCAGCGGTCGTAAAATTTATGATGACGGAACTAATGATAATATTCGGATTTGCACAATAAAATAAACTAAGCGTAAAATAGTATCAAAAGGGGACTGTCGGTGGGCTTCCATAAAAAAACAATCAATGATGTTCCGCTAGATAACCAGACGGTTTTAGTCAGGGTTAATTACGATATCCCTGTAAATAACGGTAATTTGGCAGATGATCTGTGGGTTCGAGCCAGTTTGCCGACTATTGAAAATTTATTAGAACGTGGCTGCAAAGTTGTAGTTATTGGTCATCACGGTAGTCCAGCAGTTAAAGATATTAAATATAGTTTGGAACCAGCAGCTGCTAGATTAGCGCGATTATTACGCCGTGACATTAGATTTGTCAGTGAAGCAGTGGGGGACAGAGTATTGCAGGCGGTCAAAAAATCCCCAAGCACCGGTGTGATTGTGCTAGAAAACCTTCATTTTTACCCCGGGGAAGAATTTAATGATAGGGAATTTGCTCGTAGTTTAGTTACCAGCACCGGCGCTAGGTACTTTGTCCAAGACGGTTTCGGGGTAACCCACAAAAAACACGCAAGTACTAGCGCTATAGCGGACTTTGTTCCTAGCGTTGCAGGGTTGGCATTAACAGATGACTACAACACGATAATCCAGATTATGGAGTCAACTGGTGCCAAAAACAAATTAAATTTACCTGGAATTGATGCACTACTGGACGCGCGGAGTTAATTGGGTTAAACTAAAAATGATTAAACATAAGTATTATAACGATGGCAAACGATAAAAAACTCATAATAGGCAACTGGAAAATGAATCTTGATATGCATCAAGCCAGTTTGTATTTGCATAAATTAGCTGGACTAGTCAAGACTC
This sequence comes from Candidatus Saccharimonadota bacterium, assembly GCA_037129535.1. Classification (GTDB taxonomy): domain Bacteria; phylum Patescibacteriota; class Saccharimonadia; order Saccharimonadales; family Saccharimonadaceae; genus UBA1547. Next base: position 76,676 of record JBAXUT010000003.1, read on the forward strand.
GTCGCGATGTTGAAGTCGTATTGGCGCCTAGCGTTTTATCTTTGCAATCTTTGAGTTTACAGATCAATTTGCGACAGTTTAAACTAGCGGCACAGAATTTTTATTGGCGTGATCAGGGTCCTTATACTGGCGAAGTTTCGGCCAGTCAACTGCGTGGTATAGTCCAATACGCCATTGTTGGTCATTCTGAGCGTCGCCATATTTTCAACGAGACCGAACGCGATATGCGCAACAAAGTTGCAGCAGCTATCCGTAATGGCATCAAACCGGTTTTGTGTGTAGGTGAAAATGCATGGGAAAGGTCAAATGGTGAGACCAAGGACGTTATACATGATCAGATAGCCTCGGGCTTGGCCAATATTACCAGCCACGAAATAAAGGATGTCATTATCGCTTACGAGCCTGTCTGGGCTATAGGCAATGGTAACAATGCAACACCATCGGATGTTGTAGAGGTAGTGCGATATATACGCGGTCAGATTAACCATTTTTATGGTGAAAAGATATCTCAATCAATAACTGTTTTGTATGGCGGCAGCGTTACTCCAGATAGCACAATAGCTTACTTATCATTATCTGGTGTTGACGGGTTGATGATTGGTGGTGATAGTTTGAATCCGATTACGTTTAGTGAGATAATAAAAAAAGCACATAATGGCTCGGCGTTAGCCAAAAAAGATTAGGGGTAAATATGCAAGACATTGACTATGAAGAATTGGACAAGGCGATTAGTTCCTTGGCCCCGCCGACAGACACTCCGACCGTGCCTGTTGCTGCATCTCCAACCCAAGTTAACCCTGTAATTAATCCTGCTCCTGTATCTCCAGTCTATGCGCCTATCGCTCCTGTGCCAACACCTCAGCCAATAGTTAACTCTATCGAGCGACCAGCTACTGGGCGTTTTATGGACGTAGTCCACCCGTCTTCTGATATGCGCTCATCTTTGACATTACCGCAAAGACCAGTTGCTCCAGCGCCAATGCCTGTGCCTGAACCAGCTCCTGCTTCTGTCCCTGATTTTACGCCTGTTCAGACTGTCTATACGCCACCAGCGCCTGTTGCGGCGCCAATAGCGGATACCAATAACTGGGCTGGGCTACCTGTCCCTCCAATGGCTAACTCGGCTCCAGAATCACCATTTTTGTCAGAAGCCAAGGTCGAAAAGCGTCCATTAGGTGCATTTTCGAATGATATACCACAGCCACCAGTTGTTGAAGAACCTGCGACTGTCTCATCAGATTTTCAAATGCCACAACCTATTGTCAATGAGGCGATTCCAGCCGAACTGGACAATTCTTTATTGCAAGTTGAGGCTGATAGTTCAACACATCCAGATAGTATTACTTTGTCACCCGAAGCTTCATTACAGCCAGTGGGGGCAACTTCAATCAATCAGCAATACGACGAGCAACCAAGCTCGACCAGTCAAGAGAATGGGGCTATATACGATGCTAGCGCTTATCATGATGTAATAACCCGTCAGCCAAAGAAAAAATCAGGTTGGATGTGGGTTTTGTGGATTTTCTTGTTGCTAGTATTGGGCGCTGGTGCCGGTGTAGCATTCTATTTCTATGTAATGCCTAATTATTTACCTGACTTTAAACTACCTTTTTAAGCTATAATAGATAACAGATGAATTTATTGGATGGATTGAACCCGGCACAAGCCGATGCCGCAGGGACTGTATCTGGTCCTCTGTTGATATTAGCCGGCGCAGGTAGCGGCAAGACAAAAACGCTAACGCATCGTATTGCATATCTGATAGCCAACGAATCTATAAAACCCAGCGAGATATTAGCGGTAACCTTTACCAACAAAGCAGCGCGTGAAATGCGCGACCGGTTAGGTGTGTTATTGGGTCAAAACGCGAATAATCGTGGTTTTATGCCATGGATGGGGACTTTTCACGGTATTTGTGTGCGGATGCTGCGTTTGGATGGTCCAGCAATAAAAATTGGGCATAATTTTGTGATTTATGATGAAGATGATCGATTGGGACTAGTTAAACAGGCAATGAAGACACTATCGATTAGTGACACTGAAATCAAGGCCAAATCTGTTAGTGCCGCGATTTCTAGTGCTAAAAACGAGATGGTGACGACCGATGAATACGAATCAACTGCGCAATTTCCTAATCAAAAGAATATCGCCAAGATTTATAAAAAATACGAATCTATGCGTAAAACTGCTGGTGCATTAGATTTTGATGATTTATTACTAGAAGTAGTTCGATTATTAAAAGATAACAAAGATGTCAGAAAAAAATGGCAAAAACAATTCAAGCATATCTTAATCGACGAATATCAGGACACTAACGCTGCGCAATATAGTATCATCAAATTATTGGTTAATGACCACCAAAATATATGCGTAGTAGGGGATGATTGGCAGTCTATTTATAGCTGGCGTGGGGCGGATTTTACAAATATATTGAATTTTGAACGAGATTTCCCAGGGGCAAAAGTTATCAAATTGGAGCAAAACTACCGCAGCACTGGGAATATACTAGATGCGGCTAGTAATGTTATTGCCAAAAACACTCAGCGAACAGATAAAAAACTGTGGACAGCGGCAGGGGCGGGGAACCCAGTCCAGGTCCACGAGTTGTATGATGAGTCCGAAGAGGCGAATCTGGTGGCCAGCAGAATTGCTGCACATGTTGCAATTGGCGCCCGAAAATACGGCGATTTTGCGGTGCTGTATCGAACTAACGCCCAAAGTTACACATTGGAAAGGGCATTTTTGCATCTGCGAGTCCCCTATCAAATTATCGGGGGAGTACGGTTCTACGATCGTAAAGAAATTAAAGATATTATTGCGTATTTGCGCCTAGTCTATCAGCCACAAGATAGGATGAGTTTTAGCCGTATCGCAAATGTGCCGGTTCGCGGAATTGGCGCCATGAGTTTGGAAAAGTTTTTCCAGTGGCAAGCGGGAAGTGGAATGGATATTATTACTGCCCTGCTGAATTTGGACCAAACCAGCATCATAACTACGCGGGCCAAACAGGCAATGACCGATCTGGGCAAAAAATTACAATTAGTTCAATCTATGCTAGATACCGCCAGCCCCAACGAGCTGATTGAGAAATTATTGTCACTAACTGGTTACCGTGAATATATCGCTGACGGAACGCCACAGGCAGAGGACAGGGAAGCCAATATTGGGTCACTGCTGTCTGATTCGCAAAGTTTTGCGTCACTCCCCGACTTTCTAGAAGAAGTTGCGTTGATGTCCAGTGCCGATTCTAGCAGCGATGACCAAAAAGTTACATTAATGACATTACACGCCGCCAAAGGTCTAGAGTTCCCTGTCGTGTTCATCGTTGGTATAGAAGAAGGAATCTTGCCGCACGCGCGGGTGTACGAGGCGGGGATATCTGAATTGGAAGAAGAGCGCAGGCTAATGTATGTAGGTATGACCAGGGCGCGCGAAGAATTGCATATGATGTATGCGCAAAGCCGTATGCAATTCGGCCAGCGTTCATATAATCCAATGTCGCGATTCATAACAGATATGGGCGATCAGGTTGCGATGGCTGTGGCACCGGTATTGCAGACGCGCCAAGAACAAGAGTTTTTCAGTGATGAACCATTCTCTATCGGTGAATGTGTCCGTTCGGCGGCCTTTGGCACGGGTAAGATTATTGAAGTTGATGGATTAGCCCTAACAATCTGTTTTGACGACGGCCGAACCAAGAAACTAAACGCCGAATACGCCCGCCTAGAAAAAATCTAAAAAAGGTTATTATAAAATAAAAATCTCATTTGCAAGGTTCAACCTTGCAAATGAGATTTTTATGTTGTAATAGGCTATATTTTCCAAGTATTTTTTACTAAATATCGGATTGTTTGCTATAATTGATATAACCATTTTGTGGGGTATAAATGCGAGAACTGCGAGAAAATGAGTAATCTTATCCGTAAATCAGTCATATCTTTTGGCGCGCTAGCTGCTGCCCTGCTTTTCGTTATCTTTGCAGTTATTATTACTGTTTCTGGTATAACCAAAGCTGATAATGGCAAGCCAACAGAAAACGGACATTTGATTACAATTCATGACCGTGGAACCGAAAAAGTTATAATTACTCAATCTGATACTATTGGTGATGCATTAAAAGAATCTGGAATATTAATTGATTCCAAAGACCTGGTCGAACCATCGGTTAATCAAAAATTAGTAGCATCTGATTATCAAGTTAATATTTATCGTGCCAGACCTGTGATTGTAATTGATGGTGCAATTAGGACCAAAATTACCACTGCTTATCAGACAGCTACTCAGATTGCTGATGTTGCAGGTATAAAATTATATGACGAAGATAGTGCAAATTTGGAACAGACTGACAATGTTTTAACAGATGGTGCTGGTTTAAAACTAGTTATTAATCGTTCTGTTCCAATTCAATTCACTTTGTATGGCAAATTATTTAATGCCAGAACATTAGGCAAAACAGTTGGTGAAATGTTAAACGAAAAAGGCATTAAACTGGCTGATAGTGATAGTGTTTCGCCAGATACTAATACTAAGATTTCAGAAGGTTTATCTGTTCGTGTTTGGCGTGAAGGCAAGCAGGTTATTAATGTTGATGAACCTGTCAATTTTGATATTAGTACAGTCGAAGATGGCGATCAATTAGTAGGTTACAAAGCCATCAGGACAGCTGGTGTTATTGGCCAACGTAACGTTTCTTATGAAATTACAATCCAAGATGGAATAGAAACTTCCAGAGTTGAAATCAATAGTATGGTAACCAAACCACCTCAAACTCAAGTCGAAGTAATTGGAGTTTATCTGCCACTATCAAAAGGTTATTCGGCTGAAAGAGTTTCTATCATGACTGCTGCTGGAATTGCTGAATCAGATCAAGGCTACGCTGCTTATATAATTGATAACGAAAATGAAACTTGGTGTCCAACTCGTTGGCAAGATCAATCTGGATGTCCAGCTATTTATCAAGAAAAATTCCCTGGTGCAGAAGGAAATAATCAAGTTGGCTATGGCTTATGTCAGGCTACACCTGGTAACAAAATGGCTTCAGCCGGATCTGATTGGCGAACTAACCCAGTGACTCAGATGAGATGGTGTGCCAGTTATGCAACTTCCAGATATGTTACTTGGAAAGCAGCTTATGAATTTAAAGTGAGAAAAGGCTGGTGGTAAAAGGTCCTAACAAATCACTAGGCCAACATTGGTTGCGTGATCGTGACGTATTGGCACATATCGCTGACTGTGCCGATTTGTCGGCGGATGATACGGTATTGGAAATCGGACCGGGGTTGGGGACATTGACCAGTGAATTATTACGTCAAGCAGGCAAGGTGATAGCAGTAGAATTTGACAGCGAATTAGCCCGTAAGTTGCCAGCTCAATTCCCAGGTAAAAATCTATCGGTTATTAATGAAGATATATTAAAATTTGATTTAACAGACCTGCCAACAGGGTATAAAGTTGTTGCGAATGTCCCCTACTATATCACCAGTAAAATTGTGCAGATGTTGATGACGGCTACAAATAAACCATCAACCACAGTTTTATTAGTTCAAAAAGAAGTTGCCCAGAGATTAGCAGCCAAACCTAGTCAAATGAGTATTTTGGCTGTCAGCGCCCAAGTTTTTGCTGATGTAACGCTGGGCGATATAGTTCCGGCCGCAATGTTTACACCACCACCAAAAGTTGATAGTCAGGTCGTGGTATTAAAAACTCGAGACATATCATTTTTTACGGATATCAACGAATTAGATTTTTTCAAAGTCGTCAAAGCTGGTTTTTCTGCCAAGCGTAAAAAACTACGCAGCAGTCTGTCGGGTGGTCTGAAAATATCAAAATCCGATGTTGAAGCTTTGTTGCAAAAAGCGGGAATTAACCCGAACGATCGCGCCGAGACACTAACACTGGATGATTGGGCAACTTTGACCAAGTTGGTCTCTCTGTTACAATAGTATTCAAATGGAAAAGAAATTATATATCGCTACGTCTATACCTTATGTTAACGGGGCCCCGCATATTGGTCATCCACTGGACCCGTTGTTTGCTGATATTTGGGCGCGCTATCAACGCCAAAATGGCCACGAAGTTCGTTTCCAAATCGGTACCGATGAACATGGTAATAAAATTGCCATTAAAGCTGCCGAGGCAGGCTTGGACCCAAAAACATATGTCGATCAGGCGTATTCGGCATTCGAAAATCTAGATAAAAAACTAGGCGCTACCTACACAGATTTTATTCGCACAACCGACCCACATCATATGGGTGCAGTCCAATATATTTGGCAACAATTACAGCCATATATTTACAAAGGTACCTATGAAGGTTGGTATTGTGTTGGCTGCGAAGGCTTTGTGACTGACAAAGAGGCAACCGAAAATAACGGTGTCTGCCCGACCCACAACCAACCATACCAAAGGTTAAGTGAAGAAAATTATTATTTGAAAGCCAGTGCTTTTAGCGACCAAATTCGCGAAGCCCTAAATAGTGGCGAAATGCAAATCATTCCGGATTTTCGCAAAAAAGAATTCCTAGAATTAATCAAAGACGGCGTCCAAGACGTCAGTATATCCAGACCCAAGAAAAACCTCAGTTGGGGTGTGCCAGTCCCTGGTGATCCAGAACAGGTGATGTATGTTTGGATGGATGCGTTGACCAATTATATTACAGTTTTGGGCTACCCTGATAATGCGGCGTGGCAACAATATTGGCCAGCTGATGTCCAAGTAATGGGTAAAGATAACCTGCGATTTCATGCTGGTATTTGGCCGGCGATATTGTTAGGTTTGGGCTTGCCTTTGCCTAAAAAGCTATTAGTTCACGGATTTATTAATATCGGCGGTGTTCGTCAGTCCAAATCAGCCGGCAATGGTGTAGATCCGAATGAAATTTTGGATAATTATGGCGTTGATGCTTTCCGCTATTTCTTTTCTCGACACATTCCGACACTGGGCGACGGCGATTTTACTTGGGAGAAGTTTGAAACGGCCTATAATACTGAATTAGCCAACGACCTGGGCAACGTTATTCAACGTATTTCGGGTATGATTACGCGCTACCAATCAGGTGTTATTGGCGAAATACCAATCGGCGAACACGACACTGATAATTATAAAATCGCTATGGAAAACCTAGAGTTTGACAAAGCTATGGATGAAGTTTGGGCGATGGTTCGTAGCCTGAATCAATATATCGAGAGCGTTAAACCTTGGGAAATCGCCAAAACTATCGCGACCGATACCGAGTCGGCGGCTCATTTAACTCAGGTATTGGTATATTCCGTCGGTTCGTTATTGCAAATCTCCAGTTTGCTGGTGCCTTTTTTGCCGACTACAGCCGAAAATATTCAAAAAACATTTGGAACGGGTGTGGTTGTGCCCAGTGAAGGTGTGGCCTTTCCTAAAATATATCTACACACTGCTGATCCTCACGCCCAGAAGGTCTAAGCATGCTGATCGATACCCATTGTCATATCCATTGGTCTGATTTCCCGTTGCCTATTGATGAGGTTATTAGCAATTCGCATATAAATGGCGTTAATCAGATGATTTGTATCGGTACTGATGCGGCTGATTCAAAATTAGCTATAGATTTTGCTTCACAACATGAAGGTGTTTACGCTACAATCGGTGTCCATCCGCATTATGCAAAAAATGGCCTCGATGGTATGGATGTTTTATTAGAAAAAAATTATGACAAAATTGTCGCGATTGGCGAGATAGGGTTGGATTATTTTTATAAACACAGTTCGCATGAGGACCAGATTAAAATGTTACGAATACAGATTAAATTGGCGTTAAGGTATAATTTGCCGATTATTTTCCATGTTCGTGATGCATTTGATGATTTTTGGCCAGTATTTGATGAATTTACCGGCATCAGGGGAGTATTGCACAGTTTTACAGATACAGCCGAAAATATGCAAGCTGGGCTGGACAGGGGGTTATATATAGGTGTTAATGGGTACAGCACATTTACCAAAGACGAGGCCCAAAAATCGATGTTTGCATCAATCCCATTGTCTAGGATTATTCTAGAAACAGACGCCCCCTTCTTGACACCGATACCCTTTCGTGGTAAGGTAAATATACCAGCATATGTTAAAAACATTGCTGAATATCACGGGGTAGTCCGTCATATTGGATTTGATGTAATCTCATCCACTACGACTGCAAATGCCCGTGACTTATTTAATCTCTAAAATAAAAATCTGAAAATATATCAACCCAAATCAATTGAGGCTTTATAGACATTTATGACACAGAATGAATTTCAAATTCCCGGCAGAAATTTAGACAATACCGACTTGAAGGGTATAAGGAAAAATTTGGAGGATATTTATACTGAAAACGTGATCAAACGTCCTGAGGTTTTAGTTGGCGTATCAGATCGACTTTATGAGATTGCTGATAATTTGGCAGAGGCGCGTCGTAGACATTTAGATTCTCCACGAGCAAATCATGCGGCCGAAAAGGGCAAAATAACGCGAGTTTTGGGCAAAATGCTATTTGGTCGTGAGTTGTCGGCGGATTATGTCGGTAGGTTGAACGAACGCGAATTAAAGATAGAAGAGAGTGAAATAGGGGCAGAGATATTTGGTCCAATTCCATCAAATGAGCGCCGAGCATTCTTTAACGACAATCGCCAAAGCTGGTTTTATTATGAAGAAAAGACTGATGTTTTAAAGCAGAAACATTCGACGACTTTGCACTACGAAGTTCAGCCAAATGGCGTTTTGCGTATAAATGTCAAAAATGGGATGAAATGTGAATATATAAATGGCCAAGAGGTAGATAATTTTGTCGATGCAACTGAAATATATTATGATCGCGTAACGCGCCAAATATATAGTTCACCTACCATCCCAGACAGCCAAAAAGCGGCTTAACTGATATAATAGTCAGGTGAAGAATTTGATATACCTGGACCATGCTGCAGCCACGCCTATGGATAGGCGAGTTTTTGATGCTATGCAACCATATTTTATTGAACTGTTTTTTAACCCGTCCAGTCCTTATTTACCGGCAGTTAGTGTTCATCGTGATTACGAGGCTGCAAAGCGCACATTGGCAAATCTGATCGGTGGTAAGCCGGGTGAGGTCATCATGACAGCTGGTGCCACAGAATCAATTAATCTTGCTTTTACTGGGGTTGGTGGTCATGTTGTTGTTGCTAATATTGAACATCCAGCAGTTTTGAGCTGCGCCAAAAATATGGAGCATACAATTATAGCAGCTGATAAATCCGGTATTATATCGGCCGAGGCGGTAAAATCTGCTATTACACCTAAAACCAGATTGGTTAGTGTTGCACTGGCAAATAATGAACTGGGAACGATTCAATCACTGCGAGATATCGCAGCAGTTGTTCGATCTGAACGTGAAGCGCGATTGGTTCGCGGTGATGATACACCGATATATTTTCACAGCGATGCTTCGCAAGGCGTTGGGCAATTAGACGTCAACGTCGCCAGATTAGGTGTAGATATGTTGACGTTGAATGCAGGTAAAATGTATGGTCCAAAACAAGTTGGATTATTATGGGCAGCTAGTTTTGTCCGACTAAGCCCACAGATTTTTGGCGGTGGTCAAGAGCGTGGACTGCGCAGCGGTACCGAAAATGTGGCCGGTGTTGTTGGATTTGCGCGGGCGCTAGAATTGGCGGTTGAACATCGTAAATTTGAATCAGATAGATTAGCAAAACTACGTGACTATCTGCAATCAGTTCTAGTAGATGCATTCCCAAATGCGGTTGTTTCGGGTCATCAAAAACATCGATTGTCGGGTCATCTGCATATTTCATTTCCTGGTATTGATGGTGAACGGTTGGTATTCCTATTAGAAAATTGTGGCGTATTGGTTGCGACGGGCAGTGCTTGTGCAGCTAATAAGGCTGCAAAATCTCATGTTTTGGATGCAATTGGAATGAGCGACGAATTGGCTGGTGGTAGTATCCGTATAACTTTAGGTCATCTATCTGATGAGAAAGATACCAAATTGGCCGGTCGGATATTGGTTAAAGCAATTAATTCAGAATACTCGAGGATAGCCAAATGATTCGTTGGTTAATTGGATTGGCTGTTTTTGGTTTGCTAGCCATTTTGGGGTTAACAGTTTATTTACAGCCAGACGAGCTCGGTAAGTGTGGCAAAAGTCCTAGCTCTACCAGTGGTTGTCAGATGGTTGATGCTATTGTGGCAGTCAGTGGTGGTGATACTAAGGCTCGTGCCGAAGAAGCTGTAAAATTATACAAAAACGGTTGGTCAGAAAAATTGATTTTTTCAGGTGCAGCTCAAGACAAAACTGGACCCAGTAACGCATCGGTTATGAAAACAATTGCGCTGCAATCGGGTGTACCAGAATCCGCAATCAGGTTGGATGAATATGCCGAGAATACTATTCAAAACGCCGAGAATTCGGGGGGTATTTTTAATGAACTACAAATTAAAAGCGTGATTTTGGTAACTTCGGGGTATCATCAACGACGTGCAGGTTTGGAATTTGATAAACGAACAGGTGACGTGCGGATAATTAATCATCCTGTGTCTAGTGACAAAGATTGGGGTATGATGTGGTGGGTCACACCGTGGGGCTGGTGGTTGGCGATAAGTGAGTTCGTGAAAATTGCCATTTTTTATGTTATGGGGCTGTTTTAGTGTCAGGCAAAAAAGTTTATGTAGGCATGAGTGGTGGAGTTGATTCGTCACTGGCGGCGGCGTTATTAGTTGAACAAGGCTACGACGTTACTGGCGTTTATATGAAGAATTGGTCGCAAGACCTGCCGGGGATGAAATGTCCTTGGGCCGAGGACCTGGCCGATGCTAAACGTGTGGCGGTACAATTAGCAATTGATTTTAAAGTTTTTGATTTTGAGGCTGAATATAAACAAAAAGTTGTCGATTATATGATTGATGAATATAAATCTGGTCGCACACCAAACCCAGATATTATGTGTAACCAGGAAGTAAAATTTAAATTGTTTCTAGATGCGGCGATTGCAGATGGTGCCGATATGATTGCGACGGGGCATTACGCCCGGGTGGAATATGGAAGGTGGAATATGGAAGGTGGCGAAAAAGGTACAAAGCCAAATTCCAATAGCCAAATTCCAATAGCCAAACTATTGCGCGCGGTTGATGATAACAAAGATCAAACTTATTTCCTATATCGTGTGAGCGGTGCGGCGATGAGTAAAACAATGTTCCCAATAGGTGGGTTTACAAAACCACAGGTCCGCGTGATGGCTGAAAAACGTGGGCTAACTACTGCGATAAAAAAAGATTCGCAGGGCATTTGTTTCGTCGGTCAGGTAGGTATTCGCGATTTCCTTAGTCTATATGTTGATTTAAAACCAGGGCAGATTATAGATAAAAAATCTGGCGCAGTGTTAGGTCATCATGATGGTGCGATTTTCTATACATTAGGGCAACGCCATGGGTTAGAATTGGGTGGCGGTCTGCCATATTATGTGGTTGGCAAAGATATGGATAAAAACGAAGTTTATGTCACGACGGATCTAAACGATGGGACATTATGGCACGACACAGTTGAACTACATAGTATCCATTGGATTAAAGACGCACCAAAAAATGGTAAATACCTGATTCGTTCGCGTCACCGTGCGCCATTAGTTCCGGCTGATATTACAGTTGATGGTGATAGTGTGTCATTAAAATTAAACGACCCACAACGAGCCTTTGCCCCAGGGCAATCAGTCGTAATCTACGACGACCAAATCTGCCTAGGTGGTGGAATTATAATTTAGAAAAAGTATATTATGAAATAAAAAGTTCATTTGCAAGGACGGACCTCGCAAAGATTGACATATCTGGTTGTATATGATAGTATATATAGCATAGTTACTTTTGTGACTTGTAATTATTGTAGTCGGTCTATTGATCGATAACGATAAAATTTTGAAAAAGAGGAGTTGATTATTGTGGCTGTTTTGTCACACGAAGAAATGATTCTTAGGCAAGAAATTGCTATGAGAGTTATAGGTGTTATTCGTAAGAATCTGGAGTCGCTACAAAGGCAGTGGATCATTGTTTTGTCGATTACCAAAAAATTGTCTGATCGGCCCAAGTTAGGTTCGTCATGGTACAAGTTTATAGAACGTAAACGGCGTGAACATGAATTATATCTTGTTAGGTTTAATGATTTAATTAGCACGACTGATTTTACGTCATTGGCGCGAATCTGTGAGTTAGAGGATTTTTGTCGTGATGCCACTCAGGAGTTTTCAATCATCAAGGCAGAATTTGACTTGATAGCTATCTTTTACAGTGTTTTTTGGGGGTTTGATTTTTATAACAATCAAATCGCACAAAGCCTAGAAGAGTTGGAAGAGATTGAAGAGTTGCCAGATTATAGCGATGACACCATTCCGGTTCTGGATTCCTAATTTTTCATTAAAGGACCTTGCGGTCAGCAAGGTCTTTTTTCTTTGGGCAAAAACTCTTTATTTTGGTATAATTAACCTTAATGAATGCTCAACAAATACGAAATGAATATCTGAAATTTTTTGCTAGTCGTGGTCACGCGGTTATTAAACGTGCTAATTTAGTGCCACTAAATGACCCGACGACATTGTTTACGGGTAGTGGTATGCAACCATTATTGCCTTATTTATTGGGCCAGACTCATCCTGATTGTGTGCGGCTGACTAACAGCCAAACTTGTTTTCGTGCACAGGATGTTGATGAAGTTGGTGATAATCGTCATACGACTTTTTTTGAAATGTTGGGCAACTGGAGCATGGGCGATTATTTTAAAGAACAGCAAATACGATGGTTTTTCGAATTTTTGACTGATGTTGTTGGGCTGGATCCGAACAAGATTTATGTTTCGGCATTCATTGGCGACGAGGCAAATGGTATCCCACGGGATGATGAAACAGCACAGATTTGGAAGAAGGTTTTTGCAGATGCCGGCATAACTGCTGAAATTGCCGAGATTGGCAGCCAAGAAAATGGTGACAAGCGTGGCATCAAGTCGGGTGAGCGTATATTTTTCTATGATGACAAACAAAACTGGTGGTCACGCGGCGGCGGTATCAATAGTACGCCGATTGGTGATCCTTGTGGACCTGATAGCGAAGTATTCTATGATTTCGGCGAACAAAATCACGCCGAAGGGTTCGGTTTGGCACACCCAGCTAGTGACAGTGGGCGATTTGTTGAAATCGGTAACCAAGTTTTCATGCAATATCGTCGTTTGGATGATGGCAGTTTTGAACCACTGGCAAAACAGAATGTCGATTTTGGTGGGGGGTTAGAGCGTATCGCATCAGCTGCAATTGGTAGCCCGGATATTTTCCGTGTTAGTGTGATATGGCCAATTATTGAAAAATTACAGGCGATTAGTGGCAAAACCTATGATGGCAATAAAACCAGCATGCAGATTATTGCCGATCACCTACGCGGTGCAACTTTCCTAGCAGTTGATGGTGTACGACCATCTAACAAAGAGCAGGGTTATGTAATGCGTCGATTCTTGCGTCGCGCAATTCGTCAGGCGTTTGACCTGGGCATCGAACAAAACTTCTTGGCTGAAATTGTGCCAGTTATCGCTGATATATTCAACGATGATTATCCAGAAGTTGCGGCAAATCGCGATGAAGTTATCTCCGTGTTGGTCAAAGAAGAAAAAGTTTTTCGCCAGACATTAAATAAAGGCCTACGTGAGTTTTCTAAATTTGCGGTTGGTGGATTAACTGGCGTAGAGTTGTTTATGTTGCATGACACGTTTGGTTTTCCAGCAGAATTATCTGTTGAAGAAGCCACTAAACAGAATATAGACTTATCTGAAAACTGGCGCGCAGAATTTGATGCCAAAATGGCCGAACAGCGCGAGCGCAGTCAAACCGCAGCCAAAGGAACTTTCAAAGGCGGCCTAGAAGGCGACAGCGACATACACAAAAAATATCACACCACTGCACACCTAATGGCGCAGGCACTGCGCATGGTGCTGGGCGATGGCGTTTCCCAGTGCGGTGCGAATATTAATGAAGAACGAATTCGATTTGATTTCAAATATCCTGAAAAAGTTGAGGATGACAAACTTCGTCAAATTGAGGACATCGTTAATGAACAAATCAACAGAGACTTAGTCGTAACTTTTGCCGAATATCCATTGGATGAAGCTCGAGCGATGGGCGCAGTTGGCGAGTTTAGCGACAAATACGGCGACAAAGTGCGAGTCTATAAAATTGCCGATGGTGATGGAAATGTATTTAGTCTAGAAATCTGTGGCGGTCCACATATTACACATACTGGTGAATTATCAGATGGCGGTCGTAGGTTCAAAATCATCAAAGAAGAATCTTCCAGCGCCGGCGTTCGACGCATTAAAGCTGTTTTGACTAACTAATCGAAAGGTTATATTATTAGCTATATGAATAAAGTCATTAGCCCTGAAACTATTAAATATATAAAATCATGTTTAAGTTTTCAATATGATGGTTCTGGTATACCAGGTTATTCTGTAGCTATATCTCATAACGGTAAATTAATATTAAATGAAGCGTATGGTTTTTCTGATTTAGAAAAAAATAAAAAACTTACTAGTGGTAACATTTTTTCAGTAGCTTCTCATTCTAAAACTTTTACTGCTACGGTGATTATGCAATTAGTAGAAGAAGGTAAATTAAGATTAGATGACAAGCTGTCCGATTATTTGGTTTGGCTAAAAGATCACAAAGATAAAAGGTTTTTACAAATTACAATTAGACAAGTCATGTCACATGGGTCAGGGATGATTAGAAATGGTTTAGATGCTAGTTTTTGGGGGCTGGACCGAGCTTTTCCTGATCGGGATGAGGCTAAAAAGGCTACTTTAGAGGCAGGTTTAGCCATAGACAATAATATTAGGATGAAATATTCCAATTGGGGCTATGCTTTGTTAGGTTTATTAATTGAGGAAATTACTAATAAACCGTATAACGATGTGGTTACAGAGAAAATAATAAAACCACTAGGTTTGGAAAATACATATCCCGATTATCTATCTGAACTCAAAGATAAAATGGCTGTTGGATATTCTCGTAAACAATTTGGTAGCAAGAGATTACCTATAGATAATATAGCTACCAATTCAATGTCGCCTGCAACTGGTTTTTGTTCTACCGCAGCCGATCTTTGTAGGTATTTTTCGGCACATATGATAGGTTCAAATGAATTATTAAATGATGAATCAAAAAAAGAAATGCAAAAAGGTGATTGGAAAACTGTCGGTGATGGTTCTGACAGTTCTTATGGTTTAGGTATGACTATCGGTCATGTCAGAAACCACAAAATTGTAGGTCATGGTGGCGGTTTCCCTGGTTATATGACCGACAGCTTATTTGATGAAAAAAATAAATTAGTAGTTGTTGTCCTGACGAATTGCATAGGCGCATATCCATTTAGGATTTCCAGAGGCATTTTTAATGCGATTGATCATCTGGAAGGCTCAAAATTTGATGAAGTTGCTCACAAAAAACTTTCAAAGTTTACAGGTAGGTTTGCTGATTTGTGGGGGGCTACAGATATTGTTTTCTGTTGCAACAGGTTAGTTGCTACCCACCCGTATAATTGGGTTCCCTTTAGTGGCGCCTACGATTTGAGTTATGTTGATGAGAACACTTTACGGATTGATAGTATAGGCAGTTATGGTAATGGGGGCGAAAATCTGAAGTTCGTTTTTGATGGCAATCAGATTAAATCTGTTTGTGTGGCTGGTCAAATAATGTTACCAATCAAAGATTGGGAACAAAAACAAAAATCACGTGATATAGTCACATTACCCAAATGAATCGCTTGTGATTCCCAGATAGTGGACGTATAATAATAGGTAATAACATTTTACGAAAGGGCATCTCGTGAACAAAAAACAATCTCAATCAGGTAGTTCACATCTAGTCATTATCATTGTGCTAGTCGTCGCACTATTAGGAGCATTAGGTTATGTATTTTATTTGAATTTTATGCAACCAAAGTCTACACCAGCTCCAACGCCAGCAGTAGCGGTGGTTTCAACTCCAACTGAAACAAACGCAGGGTATTTGGTCCTGGATGATTGGGATGTTAAATTTAAACTGCTTGCAGATTTGGGTAGCAACGAGATTACTTATCAAAGAGTAGAAGACTCTTATGGCCAAGATATGTATCAGTTTTCGACCGAGAGGGCTTCGGCGCTTGGCGGCGATTGTAATAATCTAGTCAGGATTTTACGTTCAGTCTCATCTACAGCTGACGGTCCAGAAATTCCAGTGGCCAAAATTGGTAGTTATTATTACTTTGTCAGTGGGCGTCAATCTGCATGTTCGGAACCATTGACAGATGCTATCCGTGATATTACATATCCTGACCGTCAAATGCTAAAAACCTTCGTAGCGAGCGTTGAGCTAAAATAAATTAGTTCTCATATAAATAAGGGGCTGCAAAAGTCTCTTATTTTTTGAAATTTATACTAAAATCCATAATCTATAATCCAAAATCTACTCACATCCTGTTATAATGGTTATAGTTATGGCATTGAATTTTCTGAACCGCAAAAAAACTGAAGAGGGCGAATATATCGTTGCTCTGGATATTGGTACTGAGTTTGTCAAAGCATTAATCGCCAGATTAGATGGTGACAAGATGGAAATCGTTGGTGTTGGTCGTGCGCATCAGGAAATCAGTGATATGTACGCTGGGGCGATTGCAGATATTTCGGGCGTAGTTCGTAACTGCGAGGCGGCATTATCGGCAGCCGAAGATCAGGCTAAATTACAGGCTAAAAAAGTCGTTATTGGTATCGCTGGTGAATTAGTCAAAGGCACAACAAACACGATTCGTTATCGTCGGCCTCAGCCTGATAAACCATTAAATGCTGCCGAAATGGAATTTATTATTGAAAAAGTCCAAGAACGCGCTCAGCGCAAAGCCCAAAAACAAATTGCACTAGAAACCGGCAATGATGATGTCGAAATCAAATTAGTTAACAGTGCACTAGTAGGTATTCATATTGATGGATACAAAGTCAGCAACCCAATTGGTTTTCAGGGTCATGATGTTGCGGTCCAGATATACACGGCCTTTGCGCCGATGGTCCATATCGGGGCACTAGAACGAGTTGCCGAGGAACTGTCACTAGAATTATTGGCCGTAGCGGCCGAACCATTCGCAGTTAGCCGTAGCGTACTAGGCACCGATGCCAACAGTAATTTTACGGCAATCTTGGCTGATGTCGGTGGTGGCACGACAGATATCGCAGTCGTCAACGACGGCGGTGTCGAAGGTACAAAAATGTTTGGCATTGGCGGTCGCAGCTTTACGCGAACAATTTCTAGTGAATTAGACATCAGTTATGACGATGCTGAAAAATTAAAAGTCAATCTAGGCAGTGACCAAATCAAACCGTCAGTCACCGAACAAGTTAACGCAGCTATAGATAAGACATTAGATGTTTGGATAGCTGGGGTTGAATTGGCACTTAGTGAATTTGACGCGGCCGACCATCTGCCCAATCGCATTTTATTATGTGGTGGTGGTGCTAGCTTGAAAAAGATTGTAGAAATGTTACAAACCCAAAATTGGCACAAAGACCTACCATTTACAAAAAAGCCAACCGTTCAATACATCAAACCCGAAGATGTGGCTGGCATAACAGATTCAACCAACCTAGTTAGTGACCATACTTTCATTACGGCAATGGGCTTGCTGCGGGTTGGCTATGATACAATTATAGGTAGTAGCGATAACGATACGATCAAAGATAAACTTAATCGGATTCTTAGAATATAAATATGAACAAAGACGTAATTTACATAGATACCGAAGATGATATTACCGCGATTATCGGTAAAATTAAATCTAGCAAAGAAAAAATTGTGGCATTGGTTCCGCCAAAGCGAATTGGTGTATTACAAAGCGCCGTTAATTTGCGATTGTTATCGCGCACTGCTAATAATGCCAATAAACACCTAGTTTTAATAACCAGCAACCGTGCATTAATTGCATTATCGGCTGCGTCGATGATACCAGTTGCCAAAAACTTACAAAGCAAACCTGAAATTGCCGAAACAGAAGAATCTGAAATCGATGATAACGAAGATGTCATTGATGGCGCTGATATGCCGGTCGGTGAATTGGCAACTACTGTGGACTCACCTGCAGATGATGGTGTGTCGGACGCTATTGATACGATTAGTATCGATGAAAAATCATCTACGAATGAAAAGGTAAAATTCAAAAAAAGCGGCAAAGTCCCAGATTTTTCATCTTTCCGTAAAAAGATATTTATTATTGGGGCAGCTGTCGTAGTATTGACGGTGTTTTTGGTCTGGGCGATTGTATCGGCTCCTGCGGCCCGAGTTATTATTACTACCAAAACATCGCCAGCACCAGTTAGCGCTACGTTGAAACTAGGTACGATTGAAGCTACAGATGCCAAAAAAGGCATAATTCAAACCGTATCAAAACAGATTAAAAAAGACGTCAGTGTTGAATTTGTCCCAACTGGCAAAAAGGACTTGGGCAACAAAGCCAAAGGCACTATGGAGATAACACGTGCGGCCGTATCACCAAATTCATTACTGGTTCCGGCTGGCACAACTTTTACAAATACGGGATGTACTTTCACTAGTGATGCGGCGGTGACATTGGCAAAAACTGAACTTGGCGAAGGCTTTTTTGTTCATGACTCAGCAGTATTGAATGTTACTTCAGTCGACGCCGGGGAAGGCTGTAATTTTTCTGCGCGAGCTTATCAATCTGGTCTAGCGGGCATTACTGCTGCTGGTAGTGCAATGGCTGGCGGTACGACCAAAATGGCTATAGTCGCAACAACAGAGGATATCCTAAAAGCTAGCCAAACATTAGTTGATTTGTCTAGCGAAGATGTAAAGAACCAGTTGACCCAACAGTTTACCAATAGTGAAATTGTGATTCGCGATAGTTTTAACGTTGAACACGCTGCAGCCGTATCAGTACCGGCTGTTGACACTGAGGTGACAACTGCCAAGGTTAAGTTAACATCGGCAACTACCTTTACAATATTGGCTATTGCCAAATCAGAAATGCAGATTTATCTAGCAGATGTGCTGGCAAAACAAGTTGGGAATAATCAACGGGTGTTTAGTGATGGCATAGATGGCATTAAAATGTCTGGCTATCTGAAAAACGAGACTGGCCAGACAGTGAATGTTTCTACTGTCGGTCAAATCGGTCCTAACATTGACGCAAATTCTGTAAAGGAACAAGTCAAAGGTAAACGATACGGAGATGTTCAGTCGATTCTGGGCACTATTCAGGGCGTCAGTAATGTTGATGTAAAATTCCCTTATTTTTGGATTAACACTGTACCAAATGAAGTTAATAAAATTGATGTCGAATTCGTACTAGAAAATGCATAAAAATCTATCATTAGTTTGCTTGGATGTGGGAGAAAAACGCATTGGCGTGGCTGTTAGTGACAGTGCTGTTCGTATCGCTGTGCCTTTGGAAACGATTGAGGTAAACGGTGGTGAAAATGCGGCTATTAAAAAAATAGTTGACGATGAGGGCGCAGATATTATTGTTGTTGGTTATCCCAGAAACCAGTCCGGTCAGCCAACCGCACAGACTAAATTTGTGACTGATTTTGCTGACAAATTATCTGGTATCGCTCCAAAATTAGTCTTCCAAGATGAATCATTAACATCGGTTATTGCGGAGCAACGATTGCAATCATTTAAAAAGCCATATTCCAAAGCTGACATTGATGCCATGGCGGCTGCGATAATATTACAAGATTATATCGAGGCTAACTATGCCTAGGTTTTCACAACAACCTATTAATGGCCAACGTAGTGGTTTGAGGCATTGCAATATGTTACCGATTCGCAATGTAATCGGGCGTTTTGGATTTATTGTCGCTATAATAACCCTGATTGCTATCGTCGGTATAGTTATTTGGTATAATCTGCAATTATCACCTGTTGGTGGAGATATTGACCAGCTAAGGCAGGTTATTGTCAAACCTGGGGATAGTTCATCACAGATAGGCCAAGAGCTGGAAAAAAGAATGATAGTCAAAAACGGCCTGGTGTTTGATATTTATACGAAACTAACTGGTAAAAACAGCATATTACAGGCCGGAACATACAGATTATCGCCAGCCGAATCGGTGCAACAAATTGCAGAGCACTTCGTCAAGGGTAATGTGGACCAGTTTAGTATCACTTTTTATCCTGGCGCAACATTGTCAGATAATACAAATACAACCGAATCAAAAAAGCTTGATGCCAAGACAGTTTTGCGCCGAGCTGGATATTCGGACGGCGAGATTAATGAGGCTTTCGCTGGCAGTTATGACAGCCCTATATTTGATGGTAAACCAGCCGGTGTAGGCCTAGAAGGTTATATATATGGTGAAACTTATAACTTTAACTCTGGTGCAACTGTTGCGGATATATTAAAAAAGGTTTTTGGTGAGTTTTATAAGGTTATAAATGAAAACGGGCTGATCGATGGTTTTAAGGCTCACGGGTTAAACTTATATGAAGGTATTACTTTGGCATCTATTATCCAGCGTGAGGTAAATGGAGAACAAGACCAGCGCCAAGTATCACAGGTTTTTTATTCCAGGATGAACATCGGTATGATGTTGGGTTCGGATGTGACGTATAAATATATCGCTGCCAAAAACGGGTTGCCAGATAATCCTAATATTGATTCACCATACAATACACGCATACATACCGGTTTGCCGCCAGGGCCGATTGCATCTCCTGGCCTGACGTCTCTGCGAGCAGCTGTTAATCCAGCCGAGGGCAGCTATCTGTTCTTTTTGGCAGGGGATGACAAAAAAACTTATTTTGGATACACCGACGCCGATCATCAGGCAAATATAGCCAACCATTGCGCCCAAAATTGCGCTAGCCAATAGCTTGTTCAATTGACGCTGACAAGTGTAATTGTTATACTGGTATACAGCACATTTGTTTTTTCGTCTACTAGTGCAGTTTTTGATTAAAACTGGAAACCGCGAGTGGGGAGTGCGAATTACAGATGAGCCTACCAGAAATGTCGTAAGGGCTTTAAAAGTCGAAAACGCCTATTTCTAGCATCTTTTTGTTGCTAGAAGAAAGACAGAGTTGGGTAGCGCCCTACAGTAATGTATCGGCAGGAGAACGATCATCCGTAATCGAACAATTTCTGGTTTTGTTGATAAATTCAATAAAATCAAAAAACAACCTGAAACTGACAAACCTCGTCGCAAGACGAAATTTAAAATCAAGCCTTCGATGATCGCTGTTTATGCGAGTGTTTTTGTGTTGGTTGTGACTTTCATTTTTGTTGGTTCTTTGGCGCCTCAAAAGCGGTCTATCGATAATGATTTATCTAATTCTACTTCGCAGTCTATAAGCAATATATCGGTTAACGATGTTATTGCTACTAATATAGCCTCCAGTGTTGCCAGGGCAACCAATCTGCCCGTGGCCCCTAATATAACCAACTTGGCTATATCAACGCAGATAAAGAGCAGTTTTGCCAATTCGGCCATTACAAGCGAGACTCGACCGCAGGTTATTGTGCCAGTTACAGAAAATCGTTTAGTAACTCAATATACAGTCAAAGACGGCGAGAACATTAACGATTTGGCTACAAGGTTCAAAATATCTGTTGATACTATAAAATGGGCCAACAAATTAACTGGCGATCAATTATATTCTGGTAAAATTTTAAAAATCTTGCCTATTGATGGCGTTTTGCACATGGTTAACTCTAGTGATACGGTTGATTCTATCGCTAGTAAATATCAAGTAGATAAAACCCGTATCGTTTTATATAACGATTTGGACGTTAGCGGTCTTGTCCCTAATACAGAGATTATACTGCCTAGTGCTACATTACCAGAAAATGAGCGTGCCGGTTATAGGCCACCTTCCAGATTTAACTATTATTTTATGCCAGGCAGTGTTGGTAACAGATACGACTGGGGCAACTGTACGTGGTATGCCTACGAACAGCGTCTCAAGATTGGCAGACCGGTTGGAAGTTTTTGGGGAAATGCCGATACATGGGCTTTGGCTGCTTCTGGTGCGGGTAACAGGGTGGATAACAAGCCTGAGGCTGGTGCTGTTTTTGTTGACACTGGTGGTCAGGATGGGCACGTAGCTATAGTTGTTGGAGTGTCGGATAATGGTGATATTTCTTTGAGTGAGATGAATTTACAAGGATTGAATATAATTAGTAGTCGCACAATTACAGCTGAGCAAGCGGCTTCATATAAATACGTCCATTAGCAGATTTACCTCGCCCCTGTTAATTCAGGGGCGATCATGCTATAATGTAAATATATGTTTGTCGATACCGCCAAAGTATTTATTAGCGCAGGAAAAGGCGGCGACGGTGCCGTCAGTTTTAGGCATGAGCTTTACGTGGCCAAGGGTGGTCCAGATGGTGGTGTTGGCGGTGATGGTGGCGATGTGGTGTTTGTGGCTGACAGCGGTCTGAATACATTAATTGATTTTCGATACAAACCAGAATTAAAGGCCAAATCTGGTGATAATGGTTCTAAATGTGATCGTTCTGGTGCAGCTGGCGATTCATTGCGTATAAAAGTCCCAGTTGGTACGATTGTTCGTCGTGACGGCAATGTTATTGCTGATTTGACTGCGCCGGGCCAAGAAGTCATTATTGCCAAGGGTGGCGAAGGTGGATCGGGTAATGCACACTTTAAATCATCTGTTCGTCAAACTCCACGAATTGCCGAAAAAGGCGAAATGGGCGAGACTTTTGAAGCCGAATTGGAATTGAAATTATTGGCGGACGTTGGATTGGTCGGGTTCCCTAATGCCGGTAAATCTACATTCCTATCAGTTGTCAGTAACGCCCGACCAGAAATCGCGGATTACGCCTTTACCACATTGTCACCAAACCTAGGCGTAGCTGATATTGATGATGGTAGTATGCTAATCGCAGATATCCCTGGGTTGATTGAAGGCGCTAGTGAAGGTAAAGGATTGGGCACGGCATTCTTGCGCCATGTTGAACGAACGGCGGTTTTGTTGCATTTGATTGATGCGTATTCTAATGATGTCGCCGAGGCTTACAAGGTAATTCGTGGTGAGCTAAAAAATTATAGCGTTGATTTGACCGACCGTCCAGAAATTATTGCGATTACAAAAATTGACGGGTTGGATGATGACATCGTGCAAATGCAGATTGATGCGGTGAAAGCTGTATCTGGTAAGACTGAAGTTTTTGCGATATCTTCAACTGCGCATAAAGGCTTGCAAGAAGTTTTGCGAGCATTGCGTAAAAAGGTGGTTGAATCTCGTGCGGTTGTTGATGAAGTTGAAAATGATGATGAAGAATTAGAGACAATATCACTGAGCAACGCAAAGATTGCAGAGTCTTGGGCAGTTGAACGAGTCGAAGCCGAAGATGGCACAATATCATTTGTCGTTACTGGTGATAAGATTGAGCGATTTGCTCGCAGGACGAATTTTGATAATTATGACGGTCTAAATCGTCTGCGTGACATCATGAAAAAACTAGGTATATCACACGAACTTCGTCGCCGTGGCGTCGAAGGCACCAGCATCATTCGCATCGGCGAATCACAATTCTCATTTCTCGAACAATAGATCGAGTAGATTTTATTTCCAAGGTTCGACCTTGGAAATAAGTATAAGCGGTATTATAATGTGGATATGCCAAGTCGCAATGTCATAAAGAGATATGATGTTAATAGTTATTATCATATTTATAATCGTGGTGTTGAGAAGCGGAAGGTATTTATTGATGACGAAGACTATGCTGTTTTTCTAAATCTTTTCAAGAGATATTTAAATGAAGGTCCCGAAAAGGATAATAAAGGTCGGGAATATGATTGGCTGGCTGAGGATGTAGAACTCATGTCTTTTTGTTTAATGCCAAATCATTTTCATTTATTACTTTATCAGATACGACTGGGGGC
The DNA here is from genome assembly GCA_037129535.1 of Candidatus Saccharimonadota bacterium. Lineage (GTDB taxonomy): Bacteria > Patescibacteriota > Saccharimonadia > Saccharimonadales > Saccharimonadaceae > UBA1547. The sequence goes on from JBAXUT010000003.1 coordinate 100,595, forward strand.
AATTACTAAATTATTGAGGTCAGTGTGTTCGGCTTACACTACTTATTTTAATAAGAAATATGAGCGTGTAGGGCCTTTATTCCAGGGAGTTTTTAAAGCATCACATATATACATTGATGATTATCTGACATATATTACAAGATATATACATCGTAACCCTACTGATTACCTAAATTGGGAGTGGTCGAGCTTGCCATACTGGATAAATAATAAAAGATCTGCTTGGGTTAGTTCAGAACGTTTAAATGATATGGCGCCGGCAAAATACCTAGAATTTTTAAATGACGATGAAGATTACAGGGATAGCCTTGATGAAATAGGCGATTTTATGATCAACAAATAACGTTTCCAAGGTCCGACCTTGGAAACAGAGAATTATTGTATAATATAAATCCACATAATACCGCTTGCGCTTTATAGGGGGGGCTGTATAGTAATAGATATTAATAATAAAGAGTATATTATATTAAATTAAATATACTAATTTTACGAAAGGGCATCTCGTGAACAAAAAACAATCTCAATCAGGAAGCGCACATCTAGTCGTTATTATCGTACTAGTAGCTGCATTACTCGGAGCATTAGGCTTCGTATTTTATCAGAACTTTATGGTTGCAAAGACGGAAACACCAGCACCAGTAGTGGTGGATGATGGTAGAAAAACTTTGTCAATTGCTGAATGGGGCGTCAAAGGTAAATATACAAGCCGTGAAACATTGACCTATGCCATAAACCAATCTGGTGGTTTTAGGGTTTATTCTTCTGGCTTTGTTAATGATGCTAGTACCGCTAGTTGTGGCAGTGCTATCATCAGGTTAAACGCAGACGATACACTTAATGATTCATTTGATCGACCAACAGTAGCTCAATATTATACAGATAAGGAATCTAGTATTGGTTCTTCGCATATGAAAAAGGTTGGCGATAAATACTTCTTAATGCGTGGCGATGTCAACTGTGGTGCCGATTCAGGAGATGTTAGTGTAGCGTCAGAAGAAGGCAAAATTGATGCTGCGCTTGGTGAGATAATGCTTTCATTAGAAGCCTTATAAAATATAAGTTTTATAGATAAATAATAGGTCGTAGAGGTCTCTTATTTTAAATGATATAATAGTTGCAATGACAAAAACTTTCTTTTTCTATGACCTGGAGACTAGTGGTTTGAATGCGCGTGAGGCGCGGATTATGCAGTTTGCTGGGATTCGGACGGATATGGAGCTGAATCCGATTGGTGAGCCATACAATATGTTGGTGCGATTAAATGACGATACATTGCCTATCCCCGAGGCGTTGATGGTGACGGGCATAACGCCGCAGCAGACGGTTGATGAGGGATATTCTGAAGCAGAGTTTTCTAAAACCTTGATTAACGAGATTTTTACACCTGATACTACGATTGTTGGTTTCAATAATATTCGATTTGATGATGAGTTTATCCGCCACTTGTTTTGGCGTAATTTCTACGATCCGTATGAATGGGGGTACAAAGATGGGCGCTCGCGCTGGGATCTGTTAGATGTCGTGCGAATGACTAGGGCACTGCGACCCGAAGGTATTGAGTGGCCAGTCGATGACAAAGGCGTGGCGGTAAATAAATTGGAATTGATTGCTAGTGCTAACAAGATCGATCATTTTAAAGCACACGATGCACTTAGCGACGTCGAGGCACTAATCGCAGTGACAAAAATGATTCGTGACAAACAACCGCAATTATATGAATATCTGTTAAAAATGCGCGATAAAAATGAAGTAAAAAAGTTGGTAAATTTAGATTATAAACAGCCATTTGTCTACGTCAGCGGTCGATTGGATGCGGAATTTAACAAAGCTACGGTGGCCTTTCCGTTGACGTCTGGGCGTAATGGCAATGTGATTGTCTATGACCTGCGACGCGACCCAACGCCGTTCATTAAGATGAATGCGAAGGATCTAGCAACTAAACTATATGCCAGTTGGGATGAACGACAAGCCGAAGATTTTGTAAAACTGCCGATCAAAGAATTGCAATATAACCACACACCAGCAGTTGCGCCAATGGGCGTGCTAACTCAGGCAGATGGCTGGAAGAAAATTAGTTTGGATGAAAAAACGATTGAAAAACACAAGTCGATATTAATGTCAGCACCGGCTTTCGCTGAAAATGTTAGGTCAGCGTTAGAGGCGCGGGCAGAATACGAACCAGCGACTGATCCCGAAGCTATGCTATACGACGGTTTTCTGCCAGATGGTGATAAAGTTCGATGCGAAGCCGTGCGCAGCTCAACCCCACAAGAATTAGCTGATTTTCATCCAAATTTCAACGATGAACGATTGCCCGGGTTGTTGTTGCATTACAAAGCTCGCAATTTCCCGAAGACTCTGGCCGAAGATGAGGCAATTGCGTGGGAAACTTGGCGTGCCAACAGGGTGATGAACGCACTACCAGCTTTTATGAAGTCGTTGTCGGGGCTACAACAGGTGACGACGGACGAAAACAAGATTTTTGTATTGTCGGAAATGCATTTGTGGGCCGAAAGTATCGTGCCATCCGAAAACTAAATTAAAGATATGAAAATAGTGTTGACATAGGATTTTATGCTATAATTAATAGTGATTATGCTCAAAAAGATAGGGTCATTGATGAGTAAACGAAAACTTCATAGAATGAAGCCTGATATTGGGCGCAACCTCGCAAAATGGAATGGGCAAAAACGCAGCAAAAAAATGATCGTTGCGGTGTTATTTGTTTTTGTTCTGGCCAGCGCAGTTGGACTGTTAAATTATATGAACCGTGCCAAGGCTGATTGGAACAATAATGTTCAATGGACAACGACCGGTGATTTTGCTAATAACGCGGTGACTACGAATACTGCAACGACTTTTGATTCATCGCTTATTAATATTGGCTCTGACAAAGTAGAGTTGAAAAACTCAAAAGTTGTTTCCATGGCAGCTGGTTATGGTGGGACTTTGGTTGTCAAAGAAGATGGGACGCTGTGGGGCGTTGGCAAGAATACTGATGGGTCATTAGGTCTAGGCGATTTGTCTAATAAAACAGTGTTTACTCAGGCTGCAGGTATAAATAATGCTGTTTCGGTGTCTATGGGAGTAGGTTTTTCACTATATATTGATAGTGGCGGAAATTTATATGCTACTGGTTCTAATGCAAATTATGAGTTAGGGTTGAGTGATAATGCCACTAGGACTAGCTGGACTCCAACGGGTTTAACTAATGTTAGCAAAGTTTCGGCTGGCCATGGTCATTCAATAGCGCTGAAGAATGATGGGACTTTGTGGATGTCTGGTGAAACTGTGTTCGGGGTACGTCCTTATTGGTTAGAATTCGGTACACCGGGTGACTATTATTGTCAAAATTATGGTTGTGATTTTCGGACTAACCATGATGATGTAGTGGGTATTTCTGCTCATGGGATGTATATCAACTCATATAGCACTGTTATCATGTCTGATGGTAGTGCTTGGGGTATACAGCCTTATAACCCTTCATCTAACAACCATAATGATGCCAAAAAAGAGGTTCAGAATGACGGCGTTGGTTTGGTATTACATGCTAATGGTGAAACCGAGGCACTGCAAGGTTGGGGTGAAACAGGGCTGACAAATGTTGCAGACATAGCAGTTGGTCGTGATCATGCTATGGCATTGAAAAATGATGGCACTGTTTGGGTTGCTGGCGACAGCAGCGCCGGGATGTTGGGGGACGGAGTGCCACCACATTTACAATTTTCGTGGCTAGATACAGGCATAACTGGTGCAACGCAAATCGCGGCTGGTGAATATTATTCTTTGATATTGAAATCAGATGGAACTGTGATTGGCGCAGGCCAAAATACGAACTGTCAATTAGGGGTTTCTTGTGGCACAGATCAGCGTAGTTTTGTGGACATCGGCACGGCTAGATACACTACAGGTGCAGTGTCTGGCTACAAGATTGATGCTGGCGTCGGTGTTAAATATAAATGGAATTCGATTTCGTGGGCCGGGACAACTCCAGCTAATACGGCTATAAAGTTCCGCGCACGTGGTGCCACAACCGAAGGTGGGTTGGCCAGTGCCAGTTGGAGCAGCTATTTTACGAACAGCGGGGCTAGTTTGTTGGGTATTGCAGCATCGCGATGGCTAGAAGTTGAAGCGACATTAGTATCAACAAATGGTCTAGCTACCCCTACATTGAACGACTTTACCGTAAATTATTTCACAGATATCACTGCGCCGATTGGGCCCACAGCGCCTGCCTCGGCATGGACTAGTGCGGGCAAGACTACACCGGTCAGTAATGATTCATTTTTGAATGTGACTCAACCATATTTTGAATTTTCTGGCGCTAGTGATGAAGTTGATGGATCGGCGTTGGCTGGCTATTATGTGTATTTTGGGCAGACAGTCGATGCTGACCCATTCACGGCTGGTACCTATCAAGTCCATAATGTGACTGATCCGCAAACTTTTATACCTGTATCCCCACTAACCAGTGAGGGGACATATTATTTACGAGTTGTAGCCATAGATAATGCGGGCAATACTGCTGACCCAGTGCAATTATTTACTTATAAATTTGATAAAACTGCACCTACTAGCCCAGTCGGCCTGGATGTTGATCCATTTGGCTGGTCAGTAACAAATAGCTTCAATTTCAATTGGAGTGCTGCCTTTGACGAAGTGGGAGTAGGCCAATCTGGCGTTGCTGGCTATCAATATAAACTATGTGGCACGGTTAATGATTGGTCGGGCACAATTGTCAGCACAGACCAATTATCCGCTACTGGCATAACCGCTTGTCCAAACGGTCAGGGTGGGTATATTAACGGAATTAGCGTGCTGTATTTACGAAGTATTGATAATGCTGGTAACTTTAGCGGCGTGCGCCAGGTAAACTACCGTTATAGCGGCGATGCACCATCAAAGCCTCGAAATCTGACTAGGTCACCTGAAAGTTCAACCAGTAACTCATTTACATTTGAGTGGGATGCACCGTTAAACCCAGTTCGTACAATCGCAAAATACCGATATTCAGTTAACGCTGTGCCAAATGCGAATAACACGACTGAGATAGATTTGGCTAATCTACCACCAGAGGTCACAGTTGTCGGCGGGCATGTCACATTGGCAAATATCCCAGCCGCGACTCAGCAAGACCTAAACACGTTTTACGTTGTAGCGGTTGATGAAGGCGGTGCAGTAGCTTATGGTGTAGATAATTATTCTAGTACAGACTTTGAATGTAATGCTCCAGCACCTGGCGCACCAACGGCGATAGAACTTTTCGATACTTCCAATAAAGAAGCTGCAAAATATTCAGTTACCATAGCTTGGGTTGAACCAATAGAAGTTGGTATAGGTGTGGCCGGCTATGCGATTGAACGTTCTGATGATGACGGCCAAACATATGTAGAGGTTGGTCGCAGTAGTGGCACAACATTTATGAACACTGGTTTGGCTACGGCTGATCCAGCCGAAAACCCTTCACTGTATTCTTATCGGGTACGTGCTTATAACAATGCAAACAGCTATTCTGTATACACCTCAATTAAATCAATAACTCCTACTGGTAGGTGGACTATCCCACCAGATATTGACCCAGAAGGGCCACCAACTGCCACACCGAAAGTATCTACGGCTTTGGTTACGTGGCAGACCTCTAGGCGTGCGACATCATTCGTCCAATTCGGCAAGACCACTGATTATGGCATAGAACAGGGCGATCATGAATTGAAAAAAATACACGAAGTTGGCATAGTTGGATTGGATTCAGACACGGTTTATCATTATCGTGTTGGCTATATAGATGACGATGGTAATGTCGGGTATTCTTCCGATTTGACTTTCAAAACTCAGCCCGCCCCTCGCGTAGAACGCGTATCTGTCCAAGATGTTCGCCTCTACAATGCAGTTCTAACCTGGTACACATCAGAACCCGCAACTTCAGACCTAATGTACGGTAAATCATCTAATT
>JBAXUT010000004.1:0-68929 GCA_037129535.1 Candidatus Saccharimonadota bacterium
AGTTTATAGGGATGGAGGGTAGTCTACCCTAAAAACACATTGCATATACTCTAACTTATAAGTTAGGATAGGGGGTATAAGGTGCTTTTGGTTAATCTCGCAATATAACCAATCAGTCACATATTAGCATACATTTGACATAGTGTCAATACACTTAGACATAAAATATATGAAAATCAATACAATATCACCCCTAGAACATAAATTTACCCAGATAATAGAAACTATTGCTGATTGTCCAAAAAGATTATATTTCATCGGAAAACTGCCCGAACAACGACGTGTATCTGTTGCAATCGTCGGAACACGCAAGCCAACAGCGTACGGCAGGGAAGTAACACACAAAATTGCCCATGATCTGGCAAAACACGGCGTGATTATTATTAGTGGGTTAGCATTAGGAGTGGACGGTATAGCACATCAGGCGGCGCTAGAGGCGGGCGGGATCACTATGGCAGTGTTAGCCAATGGTGTAGATATTATATATCCGGCGGCTCATAAGAACTTGGCGGACAATATACTAAAATCTGACGGGGCAATTATTAGTGAATACGAACCGGGGACAGAGGCGCGCGACTTTCAATTCATACAACGTAATCGAATCATCAGTGGGTTGTCTGACGCAATTATTATCACCGAAGCCGCAATCCACAGCGGAACTATGTCAACCGCTGCCTATGCTTTAGAACAGGGTCGAGAAGTATTCGTCGTGCCTGGCAATATCACCAGCCCACTATCGGCCGGGTGCAACAAACTGATCAAACAAGGCGCCAACCCAATAACTTGCGCCGAAGATGTCCTGGAAATCATCGCCCCAGATCTGTTAAAATCTCAAAACATGCTACCATTAGGGGCAAATGCACTGGAAACCCAGATAATATCTCTGTTGCAAGCTGGAATCCGCGACGGCGACGAGTTACAGGCACAATCTGGCGCCGACATTAGCGAATTTTCGCGAACCATAACTATGATGGAAATATCCGGCACCTTGCGCGCGCTGGGCGGAAACCAATGGACCTTAAGATAGAATATAGACGATTGATTATAGATTATAGAATAATCTCAATCTCAAATCACATCGTATCCCGCAACTATTCTGTAATCCATAATCTGTAATCTTTATTCTGGCCCAAAGCCCTTATGCTCGCAATAACTAAATTTCGTTGTTAGAATACTAATAACTAGCAATCTGTTCAACGATAGGCGAAATTGTGGTTTCTAGTAGGAACTTTACAATTTGTTAATCTGAAAATTACAAGGTTGCCACCTTTATAAATATATAGCGCCGACGAATCCAAAAAAGGATGTGGTTTGATTGAAACTAACCGAGCACGAGAAAATCAAATTAATTGCCAAACAATTGAAATGTCCTGAAGTCTATATCAAGAAAGCCATTGCGCGCGAAGATAGTTATTATCGCAGCTACGGCACTTTGAGATCAATGACCACAATTGAGCAAGTTACTGGTTTTTACTACGAAACTTGCAATTCAAAAATTAAAGCTCTACGTTGCCAAGCGGCAATAAAGAAAATTTACGAATTGCTCTGGCCTGGAAGTGCCCAGGAAACTATTCAAAAGGATGGTGTTTCTAATGAAACTAAATGACAAAATGATGGCAAAACTAGATGACATCGTAAAATTTACGGGTCTTCGTTTGTACGCAGTAGCCAAAGCTGCTGGCGTTGAAATTGATACCAGTGAGTTACAGCACATAACTACTATGTTGCAAGCTCATGGAGTATGGGGTAATTTGGTAAATTACCATGACAACGATGGGAAAAACGCGTATCTTTCGATCTGCGCCAGACGCAGCGAAATATACCAGCAAGATGCCAAAAAAATCACTTTTGCTGATGACGTGGAAGATTTGCTATCATCAGTAACCATGTGCCAAGCAGGGCTTGATATGGAAGTAGAGTTAGCAAATGTAAAAGAAAGATACAGCCGAGTCTACGAGTCCGACATCGGAAAAGATGACAATGATATACCAGCTTTAAAAAAATGGTACATTAACGGTGGCTTATCTGACACAGCACGGGCTTATGTAGCAGGGAGATTGCGCTACAAGGCACATGACAACTGGTTTGAATGGGCAATTTGGGAATACAGACAGAATGAAATAACTCGCGGGCTTAGGGCTAACGACATCGCCAAAAGATATGTAGAAGAAAACAACAACGTAAAACAGCTGAACGATTGGTTATTGGTAACAACCCCTGGTTCAACAGCACAAACTATGTTGCTGAAAAAGATTTTTGAAATCTGGCCTGTAAGCGACCATGAAATCACGGAAAAAGGCGGTGGATAGAATGAGAGAAAAAGAGAAAAAGATGGAGCAATACAAGGGTATTGCAGATGCATTATGCGATTTTGCAAAACGGCTTGGCAAAGAATATGGAATCGAAGAAATCCCCAGAGAGGATGTCTGCTATTGTTTTATGTATGATCTAGAAACAATAGATTCAGCGTATATGACGCGAAAAATCTTTGGCCCTAGCGATCGGCCAGAAAGCATCACGTTAAATTCGCGAGCCCAAAAATTGCTCAAGGAAGAATGTGCCAAACGCAAAGACTTCACCAAGATATGGGGGCTAACACATCTCATGCATCTGTTGCAAAATGAAGACAACCTCCAAATATTAAATGATGAATTGCTCAAATCAGCAACAGAGAAAAATCACTTTGATATGATTATGGAATTTGCCCCAGTCAATAGCCCTACATGGCTAGAGGCTATGAAAGGTCGGCGTGCAATCACAGATTGACAATTGTAACCCCGCAGCAGCCAGCTGCGGGTTTTTAAATTCAAAAAAACCAAACCATAACTGTTATTCCAACAGATTTGACAATACCTAGGTTTACAAACTAGCATAAGTTCAGTAGTATAAGTCATTGCATATGAGCAAAAATCTAGTCATCGTCGAGTCACCAGCCAAAGCCAAAACCATAGAAAAATATCTAGGCGGTGATTTTACTGTGCTTTCTAGCGTCGGTCATATCCGTAGTATCATCAAAAAAACCAAAGGCAGCGAGCTGCCAATTGACGTTAAAAACGGCTACAAAACTACATATGAAGTTGATGACGACAAGAAAAAGATTATCACTGGGTTGAAAAAAGCCGTCAAATCAGCCGACACCGTCTGGCTAGCAACCGATGAAGACCGCGAAGGTGAAGCCATTGCTTGGCATCTGTGCGAAGTGTTGAAATTAGATACCAAAACGACCAAACGCATCGTTTTCCACGAAATCACAAAAACGGCTATTGAGGATGCCATCAAAAATCCACGGACCATTGATATGGACCTAGTCCAGGCTCAACAAGCGCGCCAAATATTGGACCGCCTAGTAGGGTTTGAACTGTCACCAGTCGTCTGGCGCAAAGTCCCAGGTGGCAAATCTGCCGGCCGCGTCCAATCGCCAGCCGTGCGATTATTAGTTGAACGTGAACGTGAGATTGATGGATTCAACGGATCATCTAGTTTCAAAATCGCTGCCGTATTTACTCACAGTGGCGGTTTCTTAAAAGCCGAACTGCCAAATCGATTTGATACTGAACCACAGGCCCAAGCATTCCTAGAAAGCTTACTAGACGCCAAATTTACTGTATCAGGCGTCACTACCAGCCCAGCAACTCGTAATCCAGCTGCGCCTTTCACCACCAGCACGCTACAACAAGACGCCAACAGCCGCCTAGGATTCGGTATCAAAGCCACCATGTCTAGCGCCCAGAAATTATATCAAGAAGGTAAAATCACCTATATGCGAACCGACTCGGTCACGCTAAGTGGTCAAGCCATCGCTGCCGCCGCCGATTACATCAAAGGTAAATTTGGCGATAATTACAGCACCGTTCGAGCATTCAAAACCAAATCTGCCAGCGCCCAAGAAGCCCATGAAGCCATTCGTCCAACAGATATGAGCCTGGAACGAGGCAGCAGCAACGAATACGACCAAAAACTATATGACCTAATCCGCCGCCGTACCCTGGCCAGCCAAATGGCACCAGCAAAACTGGAAAAAACAGTTATAACTATTAACATCGCATCGCCAAATTCCAATAGCCAAATTCCAAAAGCCAACTTTGAGGCCAAAGGCGAAGTTATTATATTCGACGGTTTTCTAAAAGTTTACGGCGGCAGCAAAACCGAAGCCGAAATCCTGCCATCTGTTACCACAGGGGACGAATTGGCGTTAAACACCGCAAATGCCCGCCAAGTCTTTGGCCGACCACCAGCTCGCTACAGCGAAGGTAGCCTGGTCAAAAAACTAGAAGAACTAGGCATCGGCCGTCCATCAACCTATGCGACCATTATTAACACCGTCCAAGTCCGTGGTTACGCCGAAAAAGGCGAGGGCGAGGGTAGCCCACGCGATGTAATTACCTTAAACCTAGCCCAAAACACCATAAAACGCGAAATCATCACCGAAAAAACAGGGGCGGACCGAGGCAAACTGGTTCCAACCGCCGCCGGACAAATAGTTAGCGACTTTTTATGCAATCATTTTGATAAAATCGTCGATTATGGCTTTACTGCATCAGTTGAAACTGGCTTTGACCAGATAGCAACGGGTGCATTAGCCCGAAACAAGATGCTAGACGGATTTTACATCCCATTCCATAAATTAATCGAACAATCTGGCGGAATCGACCGCAGCACCGTATCTCAAGCCCGCGAAATAGGGATTGACCCCAAGACCAACAAACCAGTACTAGCCCGATTTGGCCGTTTCGGACCGATGTTACAATTAGGTAGTGGGGCTGAGGACGAAGACAAACCGCAATTTGCACCAATGCCAGCCGGTCGCAAGATAGAAAACGTCACGCTAGAAGAAGCCCTGCACGCATTCAAATTACCACGCCTAGTAGGCGAGACTGCCACAGGCGACGTCATAAAAGCCAATGTTGGCCGTTTTGGCCCATATATCCAGGCTGGCAAACTGTTCGTCAGCATCAAACCTTTTGACCCGCATACGATAACGCTGGCGCAATCTCTAGAATTATATGACAACAAACTAAAGGCCGACGCCGAGAAAAACATCGCCGATTTTGGCGACGGCATCAAGGTTTTAAAGGGTAGATTCGGACCATATATCACCGACGGTGCCAAAAATGCCAAGATTCCCAAAGGCACCGAACCAGCCGATATCACTCACGAACAAGCCATAGAGTTGCTCAAATCTGCTCCAGCCAGCAAAAAACGCCGCGTTGTCCGCAAAACAACAAAAAAGCACCGCACCACAAAGAGTAAGTAATTAAAAGTCCTACACCACTATTTACATATAGTGTCTATTTGATGTTATAATGAATTGAGTATACAAAATACTTGACATTATAAAAACAATCTTTTACAATATAAGTATATCTAAATATTAGTTTATTCCTACGGTGGCGGGAAGAAGGACCAAGATAATGAGCAATACACCAGAAAAAGAACAAAAAATCGATTTAAAAGCTAGCGTCAAAGAGATATTGGCTGCTATTGATCAAGAACGTGAACGCGAGATAATCACTCGTCGTTTTGGCTTGTATGATCGCCGCGAAACACTAGAACAAATCGGTGAACTGTTGGGTATTACCCGCGAACGTGTCCGCCAGTTAGAAAAAGCTATCTTAATCCGCCTAAAAATGGCTGCTGAAAACGGCAAAATCACTGGTATTGCTGCAACCGAAAAAACCTTGATCCGAACATTGACCGACCTAGGCCGAACTGCTCGTGTCCAAGATTTGGCTGACGCATTGACGGGCAAAGCAACCGACCAACGCGAACGTGCCCATGTCGGTTTCATCGCTGAATTATCTCCAAATCTAACTGTTATCAACGAAAATGATGATTATCACCACAGCGTCAGTATTGGCGAATATGGTAACGAAAAAGCAATTCGCGAAGAAGTCGACGCTATCGTAGCTGCTGTTAAAAAACACGGCGAACCACTAACTATTGATCAACTACATGACAAATTGTCATATGACCATCCAAACTACGTCCGCGGCCTAGCCAGTGTTTCTAAAGCACTAGCTCACCTAAAGGACAGCTGGGGACTATTAAAATGGCCAACAGTTAACCCTAAAAACATTCGTGACAAAATCTTTGTTGTCCTAGAGGAAAACAAAAAACCAATGCACTTTAGCGAAATCTCTGAATCTATCAAAGACAGCAGCTTCAAACGCAAAGATGTCACAACCCAAGCCATCCACAACGAATTAATCAAAGATTCACGCTTCGTCCTAATCGGCCGTGGTATCTATGCATTATCTAGCTGGGGATTCAGCCGTGGTACAGTTAGCGATATTATCGCTGATGTATTGAAAAACGCCGGCGAACCATTGCACCGCGACGAAATCGTCAAACGTGTTCTAGACAGCCGCCAGGTCAAAGAGACCACAATCTTGCTAAACTTACAGAGTAAACCTCAGTTCAAACGTGTTGCCAAAGCTACTTATATCTTTGAACCAGTTTCAAAATAACTAACATTGTCAAGTTGCCGTCAAAGTGAGACAATAAAAGGGTAAATCATGGGTATATTGTCGTCTATAATAAATTTCTTACTACAGTGGTATGTGTGGGTTCCAATTGTAGCCGTATTGGCTTTTTTGACGTGGCGCAATAACCGCAAAGCCGAAGATCACCCAGATATAGACAGTGACTTATTAGTCCTTGAAATCCCAAAAGCCAACGACAAAAGCGAATTAGCAGCCGAACAGTTATTTGCCAGTTTGCACGGTATATTGCGCGACAAAGAAGAATTAAAACTTAGCAACGGTCACCAAGAACACCTTAGTTTTGAGATTGCGTCTGTTAATGGACAAATTAAATTTTACGTATATGTGCCAAAAACATTGCGAAGTTTTGTCGAAGGACAGATTTATTCTCAATATCCAACCGTCCAGATCCGCGAAGCTGATGAAGATTACGTCAACCACGAACGCGAGCATAGCGTCGCTTATTCATCCGAGATCACACTGTCGGCCAGCGAAATGCTACCTATTAAAACTTTTCAAAACTTCGAAGTTGACCCTTTGGCGGGCATTACGGGTGCATTGGCAAAGCTAGAATCCACCGGCGAAGAGGTCTGGATACAGATACTGGCCCAGCCCATCGCCGACAGCTGGCACAAAAGCTCTGACCACTGGATCAAAGAGATAAAAAAAGGTAAAACCAGCTTAATCAGTGGCGAAAGTTTGTCATGGATAGGGCGATTTATTACAGCATTATGGATTCCACCAGATGACGCCAAAGCTGGCAGCGCGACAAAGGAAATCAGCGACCGCGACAAAACTCGCATAGCCGAAGCCGAGAAAAAGGCGACCAAATTAGGCTATAAAGTCAAAATCCGCCTAGTCTATATGGGAGAGAGCACCGTCAACGCCCGGCTGCGAATGCAAGCGATTGTTGGGACTTTCAAACAATATAACAGCACCAACCTTAACGGTTTCAAAATGTCGTCTGCTAGTTTCAAAAAGGAAGACTTGGTCGATTATCGTAACCGTCGATTTCATAGTGGGGGATATATCCTTAATATCGAAGAGTTGGCCAGTGTATTTCACTTACCGCACACTAATGTCGAAACGCCAAACGTCGTCTGGGCCAGCAGTAAAAGCGCCGAACCACCATCAAAATTGCCGATTATAACTGGCAATAATGCCATCGACGAGAATATTAGCGCTTTTGGTATGACCAATTTCCGCGGTATTAATCACCAATTTGGGATGTTACGCAGCGACCGCTCACGCCATGTTTATATCATCGGCCAAACTGGTGCTGGTAAATCAGGCACCTTGGAGTTGTTTGCTCTTAGCGATATATTTCACGGACACGGTTACGCTATTATCGACCCACACGGAGATTTCGCCGTCAACAATATGCGATTCATCCCAGGCAGCCGTCTGGACGATGTCGTATATTTTAACCCAGCTGATACTTCATTCCCAATCGGATTTAACCCGCTGGAAATCACTGAATATAACAAAAACCAAAAACCCAATATCAGCTCCGAGGTCATCGGCGTTCTAAAACGTATGTTCGGCGAGTCTTGGGGACCACGCCTAGAATACATATTGCGCTATACCATATTGGCACTACTGGACCGCCCAACGACAACTATGTTGGATATCACTAGGATGCTAACAGACAAAAAATTCCGATCAGAAACACTAGATTATTGCCAAGACACCGTCGTCTTGAATTTTTGGAAATACGAATTTGCCAGCTGGAATGAAAAGTTCGTCGCCGAAGCAATCTCGCCAGTTTTAAACAAAGTCGGTGCCTTTACCGCCAACCCAATCATCCGTAATATCATCGGTCAGCCTAAATCTACATTCAATATCCGCAAAATGATGGACGAAGGTAAAATTCTAATTGTCAACCTGTCTAAAGGCTTAATAGGCGAGGATAACGCGTCAATCCTAGGTGCTTTCCTGGTCACTAAAATCCAGCTGGCATCAATGAGCCGTAGCGATATCGAACGTGTCGAAGACCGCCGACCATTCTATCTGTATGTAGATGAATTCCAGAACTTTGCTACCGATTCGTTCGCCACGATTCTATCCGAAGCCCGCAAATACGGTCTAAACCTAACTGTTGCCAACCAATACATCAGCCAAATGAGCGAAACTGTTCGTGACGCTGTATTCGGTAACGTCGGTACGGTTATATCTTTCCGCGTGTCAGCTGATGATGCCCCAATATTATCCAAACAATTCGAACCACAATTCGAACCAAATGATCTATTACAGATGCACAACCGTAATTTCATAATAAATATGGTTATCAAAGGCGAAAAATCTCCAGCCTTTAACGCATCGACATTAACGCTGCCAACTCCACAGATGGACAACACCAAATTAATTATTGAAAACACCCGCCGCAACTACAGCCGTCCTCGAGCCGAAATAGAGGTCGAAATATCCGCAGCCATAACTCCACCAGAAAACTTGCAACGAGTGCCTAAAAACCAGCCTAAATGGCCAATGGGAGGCGAACCAGTCAGCCGACCACAAAGTTTTGTAGTATCACCAGAACCAAAGCCAGCACCAGCCGCCCAGCAGGGTAGTGTAGCCACCACTGTTACAACAGAGTTGGATTCTGAAGCCCCTCGACCAAAGCGCAAACGCAACCGCAAACGCAAACCACGACCCGATGGTTACCAACCAAATCAGAACAACCCACAAACAGATACAGGCGAGACGCTACAAATTAATCACTAACATCTAATAGGCTAATGCTTGGAGACTATTAACAGTGGTGCTAATATAGTAGCAGCTATTGAGATGACACGTCTCTAGCTGGAACTTTGATATTTTGTAAATCTGAAAATAATTTTTTTATCATATATTTAGCCTTCGTAGTTTACAGAGAGGACAGTGTTGGAAATGCCGGTTCCAGTAACCAGAAAACACAGAACGCAAATCACTAGGAATTATACCCTGAAAGAACTTTCAGAATTATATGACCAATATCTCCGAGCAAAAGCAGTAAATGACGTTGATAAAATGGAGGTCTGTACAAAAAAGATAGACCTGGCAATCTCACAAAGTCCCTATATCCAACCGGATAAAGACAAAGAGGAACTGCTGCGTTTCACTGAAATCGCCCCAGTCGATAGTATCGGATATTCCAGGGTAATTCAGTGCGTTACCGAATCTACGTTGCGGGACATAGCCAATGCCATAACTGAAAACGAACTGGATCATATATCTATATTCTTTGCGTCTCTCAGGTGTATGACAATCAGGGAAGAAAGGCCTATTTCGGATGAAATCCGCAGAAAGCAGGCTGAGTTTGATAAAGACAAGTCACAATTCGGTTAAGATTTACAAATATCAAAAAAACATCACAGTTAATCTGTGGTGTTTTTAATTGGCCAGATAATACCGCAGGGGATAGCCAACCCGCATATGCTTTCGCCCAATATAAAACCGTGTTAATCTGGTAGTAGCTATCGAGACGTATCGTTTCTAGCTAGTAATTTGATATTTTGTAAATCTGAAAATAATTTTTTTAATATAGATCTAGCCCTCGTAGTTTTTTAAAAGGATGGTGAGTAACAATGTCCAACCGTGACAGGCACGACCTCCACATAACCAATTTATCTGTGATGTGGACGATAGAATCATTATTCACAGCTCACAAGGAAGCAACTGGTGAATACAAAGACGCACTGGCAATAATCCTGAACCAAGCTGTAATGAATGAGTTAAATGAAGGCAAATTCGACGTAGATTTGGCAGTAGAAACCTTCCCATCATTTGAAGACAAAATCACAGAATTAAAGTTTCTATTAAATCATGCTCCGCACGATAGAACCGCCAGACAAGCCGTCATCAACAAGATAGACGCATTTTTATTGCCAAAGATTGCTGAACTATCAGATGACGACAGTATAGAACCCCTCAGCCAACTAGCACCGCATGAGAGCAAATCATATGAAGCCATTAATGAGATATCTCACGCAAGATGCGAAAAACGACATACTGAGTTATCGAATAGAGACGCATCGCAAATCGGTGGCATAGTAGTATGATTGAAAGACGATTAAGATTTATGAATATCAAAAACACCACAGTTAATACTGTGGTGTTTTAAATTGGCCGAATATTACCATGGGCTAGCCGAAAGTGCTACCGTAATAGAACATAAATAGAACACAACGAAAACGAATCAGAACGAACCCAGGCCAGGCCCAGCAGCCGTAAATAACACCAAAATATTCGAATCACAAAATCAGACCAAAAATAATATAAATTAAAAATATCAAAAACAGCCGGAAATTGATATATAAAACACGGGAACGATAGTAGCTATAATTTGCATATACAAAATAGTAGGGCAACCAGCAAAAACAATACCAAACGAATTGAATTACTAACCACAATTCACACACAGTCTTAACGTCGCACAATATACCTTTTACGACATAACATATATGTTTAATAGATGAGTTAGTGGTCGTCTATATAACCACTGCTACTGCCACTATCGCTGTATTAGCAGGGGTATGCATATATCAATAGCCCGCTAACAACCACTGCATTGCGATTCAATTCCATTCTTAAATCATAAATCCTAAATCATAAATCTACTGAGCGTTTGTTGTATGTTTTGTTGTTATTCGTGTTACTTTTCCACAGGCCGCCCTATCCTCCGGCTTTGTGTCGCTATTTGCTTTTTTGCCATTTTAATATTAATATATGTTTTTTATGTAAATAAAAAGTTTTCACAAAAACGAACAAAATTAGAACATAGAGCAGTGGAGTGAGGTAGCCCTATTTTTTACTTATAGAAAGCTTTGCCGCTAACCCGAACGTCAATAAACGCTGGCTTGTAACCTTTACTATTAAAATATCTTAGTGCCTGAACCATATCCTCTATTTGCTCCCCCGCCGCCCTATCGATTGACAGTTTTACTGTATAGTCACCCTCTTTAATGCTCAATTCTAATTGACGCGTCGTGTTGGGCGGCAAAACGGCCTTGGTGACAGTATAGCCGGCACCAGCTGATTCTGACACTACCTTGCCGACGAAGCCCAAAAATCGCCTGCTGGCCACAACTGTATCTGACTGGTTGGCAGCACCGCTGTTATCAATAATTTGAACGGATGGATTATCAAAATAATTAATATCAAACGATTCACCGATAGCATCAACATAATATTGTTTGTTATTAATAACCCATCCAGCAACTGGACGACGCATCGTCAAGGCAAAACCAGTTTGCCCAATTTGTAACATGCCTTGCTGACTGACCATATTTACCTCTGGCAATTTACTAGAAACAAAGGCATTTAATGCCACTTTGTCCAAAAAAAAGGTAAACCGGCTCATAGGATTAGTGTCCAAAAAATCCTGTATAACCTTTTCATAATTTGCCCGATCGAGTGTTTTTGACATGTTGCTATTAAACACGCTGACCGAAACTCTGGCCGTAAAATTACTGATCAGCAACCACAAAAATATAACCGACAGCAACACCACGCCAAAGACCAACAAGACTTTGCGGCGATGGATAGTCAAATGGTGCGCCTGAGATCGAGGCGACTGTGCCAATTGGCTGTTGGCTAATGTCTGATTACGACGAAAAGAATTGGACGCGCCAACAATATCAAGGCTTTCATCGGCGGTTGCCAATCGACGACCAGGAATATATTTTTGTTTTTTTTTGAATAAATGCATCCAGTTAAAATTTATCCTTCTTTTAATCTAGCTTTTTTATTACAGCAACTAATACTTATGCTTATTATAACTTATTTAGCGCTAGAAATAATCATATCAGCCACATCGCGTGCAGCATCAGGTCGAGAAAAACTTGCAAATCGTTCAGCCATCTTGCTAGCAGCCGACAAGTCATGCAAAACTTCGCGCACGGCAGATACCAATATTTGTGGGTTATCGACCATAATGGACTCGTCAACTACCTTGACGGCGTCTTTTTCTATATACACTGCCGCATTTTTTAATTGATGTCCACCAGTCAATTGGCCATTGGGGACTAAAATCGTTGGTTTGTGTAACGCTGCTAGCTCTAGTATTGTAGTTGCCCCTGCCCTGGTCACAACAACGTCTGCAGCACCTAATAATGATGCCATATCTTTGGACACAAAAGAATGCAGTTGAAATCTTTCGCTATTGGGTGGTACCAACGACCTTAGTTCATCATATTGCCCCGCTCCAGAAACCAAAACTACAGACCCCAGATGCAATAAATCGTCCAATACCACCGCCGTTGCGTCATTCATACGCTGGGCACCCAGGCCGCCACCAGTGATCACAATCAATGGCCGCTTGCTGTCAACTTTCCATAGGTTTTTTGCATCTTTTCGTTCTATGTCGGAAAACTCATGAAAATCGTCCGATACGGGGATGCCTGTATAAACCGACTTGTTGACCGAATAAGAATAGTATTTCAATGGCGCGCCTGTTGCGATAGATTTAGCCCACGTCGCCAATACACGATTAGTTAATCCTGGATGAGCGTCAGAATCATGAATAACCAGCGGTATCATCAACAAACGGGCTGCAATCCCAACTGGCAAACAGACATAACCGCCCTTGGTAAACACAACATCTGGTCGCCAAATAATCAGCTTTGTAAAGCTTTGGACAAATCCTGCGATAATCAAGAAAATATCCCTAATATTCAACAATACCAATGATGGTGAAAAGAAATGCCCCAAGACAGAGAGATGATTGTAACGACGAAACTTACCAGCGATAATCGTATGCACTGGTATTTTGGGGTCAAAATTTTTCATAATTGATTTGGCCTGAGGTGCAAATTTATAATCACACCAAAACCTAATTTCGGCTGATTTCTGAAATTTTTTAACTTCTGCCAAAACCGCTACGACTGGAGTGACGTGACCGCCCGATCCCCCGCCGACTGCTAAAATCTTCATTATTTACCTCCTTTATGCTTGATGGATGAACTGTGTATCTTGATAACTGGAATGTCAGACCTAATGCCGCTGCAATAAAAGCCATACTGGTGCCACCAAAACTAAGTAATGGCAACGTTATTCCCGTCAACGGGACTATTCCTGTCATTGACGCTACATTAAGAATAACATGCGAGCCCAGCCAGCCAAAGACTCCGGCCACTAATAACTTCAATCTAACATCGGCCAAATGGTCAATTATCTTTAGCAGCCGCATCAACAAAGCCACGAACAAAGCCAATATCAAAACCAAACCTACAAATCCAAAAACTTCACCCATAATAGCAAAAACTGAATCATTAATTGCCTCGGGCAGATAGCCTGTTGCCTGAACGCTATTGCCAACCCCGACACCGAATAACCCGCCCGAACCAATCGCCAATTTGGCATGCTCGATATGATAGTTTTCGTCATCGCTGGTTGACGACGCCGAACTATCTCCCTGGAAAAAAGTCATAATACGCTCCACCCTATGTGGTGCCGCTAAAATCGTTGCGATGCCCAATGTTGCCAAAATACCAAAAATAACCAGCCCCCTGCGAACGCTGATTTTACCAATAAATAACATCGTCGCGATTATCCCAGTCAGCGCAATACCCGTGCCTAAATCCTTTTGAATAATGACAATAAAAATCATTGAAATAGCATAAATAACACCTAGCGGCGCTAAAGTTCCCCAGATGTCGTTTAACTTGCCCTGTCTAATTTTATTACCCAAAAACATCGCGCCAAATATCAGTATCGCGAACTTTAACAACTCGGACGGCTGAAACCCACCCAACGAACCAAACTCAAACCAACGTGTCGCGCCCAAAGACTCTTTGGCTATACCAATACCCGTCCAACCAGCGACTGCCAACAACAAACAAGCCCCCAAGGCCAGCAATACCAAACCTCGAGCCCGCTTGGCAATCACAATAAATGGAGTGAGAGACATAAAAACAAAGGCGGCAATTGCGATAGCCAAGCTAGCTGCTTGCTTGGAAAAGAAATAAATATCATTATAATTACTGCCATAAGCATTGTTCAAAACATTTGCCCGCTGAGGCCCAATGGCATAGATAATAATCAACCCCAACATCATCAGTAGCCCCATATATAAAACCAACAAATAATCCGGCCTGTGTTTACGCGACAAAACCAAATCTGCAGTCTGTTTATTTTCAGACAGAGAGTCAACGATACGCCTAGTCTCTGGCCGGCTCACCTTAAATCCCACCACCCGAAATAGCTAGTAATACGCCGACAAATGCCGCAACGCTACCAATAACCCAGAAACGCATAGTAATCTTTACCTCTGGCCAACCTTTAGCTTCTAGATGATGATGCACAGGTGCCGAGATAAAAATCTTGCGATGGAAAACCTTTTTACTAAAGATCTGTATCAGGCTAGACCCGGCTTCGGCTACAAATACGACGCCAATTATTGGCAACAAGAACAGCGTATTAGTCAACATGGCTACCACACCCAGGGCTGTCCCCAAGGCAAAACTACCGACGTCCCCCATAAAGAATCGCGCCGGATAAATATTAAACCAAAGATAACTAAGCAGTGCCCCAACTACTGTAAAACAAAATCCCGATAACATCAGCTGTGACTGAAACAAAGCAATAACCCCAAAAGCGCCAAACGAAATTGCCAACAACCCACCGGCCAATCCGTCCAAACCATCGCTAATATTGACCGCATTGCCAGTCGCAACCACGACAAAGCCAAAAACCGGAATGATTAACCAGCCAATTTCCAACCCTCCAAAGAATGGGACATTTATTGATGAAAAACCTAGCTTGGCAAAAAAGAACCAACCAAGGGCCAAGCCAATGGCCGTAATCATAGCAAACTTAATACTAGATCGCAGCCCCGCCACGCCTCGGCCGTCACCGCGCACATTAATAATATCATCCAGCAAACCAACTATAGCTCCGCCAACCAAGGCAGCCAAAGGCAACCAGGTCTGACCTCTATCAAGATTAAAACCAAGCGTAGTGATAGTGATTGCAGCCACAAATATAGTTCCTGCCATTGTTGGAATATTACGCTTGAATTTGTCAGCGTGCAGCTTGTTAAATACAGTTAAAGCCTCACCATTCGTAGCCGTTGATCGCTGTTTCTTCCAGAATTTATATTTATAAGCCAGATACGTATAAATAGGCGTCAGCAACATCGCCAGCAAAAAAGCCCCAACGCTCAAAATAAATGTGCCGTTCAATTCCTGTGGTAACTGCCCTATTGTTTGTATCATAACCCTATCCTTTCGGTTGTATTTTTAAATAATCTAACATCCAATTTGAAATATCGGTAAAAATAGGAGAAGCGTTAGTAGATCCAAACATTGCCTTATTTTTTCCTGATACTCTAACCATTATGACATACTGTGAAAGTTCTTTGGTGCCGCCATAACCTAAATATGTTGCAATAGACTCATCCGAGGTGTAAACGCCATTTTTTATAACATCCGATGTGCCTGTTTTGCCGCCAATATAATAACCTTGCTTATCTAGATTACCAAATAAATTATTTCTAGTGATATGCACCATATCTCTCATCTGATTAGCAGTCGAAACTGAAACTGGATGTGAAAATACTGTTGTATTTTTTTCATTAAACTTGCCCTTTTCGTCCAAATAGCCTGCCAATATCGTAGGCTTATAATAATTACTACCGTTTATCAACGAACAAAATGCCGACGCAACTTGGACCATGGTTATGTCCATACCTTGACCAAAAGCCATATTCGAATATCTAACCGCGTTACCATCGGCTTCTTCGGGCGAAATAATCGTGCCATCTTCCTCATTCGCTAACTCAACGCCAGTTTTTTGACCAAGCAAAAATTTATTATGAAAATAATCATAAAGAGTATCTCTGGCTTCACGGGTTATATTATTCCCGTCACCCAATCGCTGAACTACGTTCACGAATGCCGTGTTTAAAGAATAATTCAGACCTTCTTGAAAAGTTAATCTCCCAATATGACCCCTAGAATAATTCCATATTACCCTATCGTCAATTTTTATGTAATCATTATTATCAAAGGTGGAGTCAGGAGCCACGACCCCCTTGTCTATACCTGTCGCCATCGTCAGAGTCTTAATGTCCGATCCTGGCTCATAAGGGTCAGACACCGTAGCGTTATTAAAGGCCGATGCGTCTTGTACTTTATCAAAATTAGCAACCTCATAAGATGGCAAATTAGCCATTGCCAAAATCTTACCGTTTTGCGGGTTCATAACTACAACACTTCCCTTATCGACCCCAGATTTTTTTATACTGTCTGCCAATGCCTGCTCGACATGAGATTGAATATTTCGATCAATACTCAAAACTACGTTTTCGCCATTTACCGCAGGCTTATTTATATTGTTATTACCAATCGTCAGTGGGACATCACTAACGTCTGTGACAGATTGCAATAAACCGTCAACCCCAGTTAGTCGATCATTTAATTTACTCTCGACACCATATTTCCCCACGCCCTCATAATCAACAAATCCTAAAACTTGAGCCGCCAGCCCGCCTTCTGGATAAACCCTCTCAGTTCCTTCTTGAAAACCAATCCCTTTTAAATTTTCAGCTTTAATCTTATCAGCCTGAGTACGTGTTATTTTGGTCGCCAATATCTGATACCGACTGTCTTTCTTACCTAATAATGACTCCAGATTTGGCCTAGCATTGCCGCCAGCAACCTGCCTAATAACATCTACGATTTTAGAATTATCTTTAACAGTCTGTGGGTCCGCAAAAACCGTGTAGATAGTCTGATTCATTACCAGTGGCGCGGGAGTATTGCCGTCTAGTGCATAAATAAGCCCGCGTTTTGCGGGAATTTTCAAGCGCTTGACTTGCTCGGCATTACCAATTTGCACATAATAATCGTGGCGAATAATTTGCAAATAAAATAGTCTGGCAACAAACGCCGCCATAACAACGAACATTATGGCTGCTAGTATCTTGGACCTACTACCTTTTTGCAATTCAAATTTCATAATGTTTTCTATTGTTGAACGTAATTTGTAGAAACTGGCGTCGTCATAGTAGCTGCAACACTACTGTTTTTAACATTTTCAAGTGCTGTTAATTTAGCGTTTTCAACTTCTAAATCACTTTTTTGGATATTTAATTCTGCGATCTGACCATCGATTTTTTGTGTGGCATAATCATAACCAGTAGCACGAGTTGCCTGCGTCAGATAAATCAGACCCAAAACTGTAATCAATAATGCAATCAGCACAGTGTGTGTCACTGGACCAAGCTTGATAGCCGATACAAATGCGACAGTATTCTGGTTTCTAGACCAGTTTTGTTGACGGCGACTAACATAATTTTGTGTGCGTTGATAAGACATTTTATATATTTTCTGTTTATTGTTTATTTTTAGATTTTAGACCAAGAGCCTCGCCGCCCGTTATTATATGGGCGGCTGAGGCATCCAAAGTCTTATTTGATACGGACAGTAACTACTTGAGCTACATCCGTGCATTTTACTGGAATGTGTAGAGGCATGGTGTTTTGCCCTTTCTTTTTGTGTTGTTTTTATTTTTTCACTGCGACACGTAATTTTGCACTACGTGAACGCGGGTTGTGAACATCATTAATGTCCCCCGCAATTGGCTTTTTGGTCAATGGCTGCAATATAGCTTCGAATCCGGCGTCAAACTGTTCTTTGAAATAACGTTTAACTAATCGGTCTTCTAGGCTGTGAAAGCTAATTACCCCTACTCGCCCACCTTTTTTTAAAAGTTGTGGCAAATATGGCAGCAGGTCTTCGACTTGTTTTAATTCGTCGTTGACTGCTATACGGAGTGATTGAAAGGTGCGCGTAGCCGGATGAGTTTTCTTCCATTTGCCACGATAGTTTTGCTTTATCAGATCGGCTAGTTCCCCTGTTGTCGATAATGGTCGGTTCATTGTGATTGCTTTTGCAATCTTGTGCGCTAGGCCAATTGGTTCTTCACCATATTGACTAATGATATGTGTCAGTTCATCAATCGAGGCAGTATTAACTAATTTCTCAGCTGTTAACACCTGATTTCTGTCCATCCGCATATCTAGCGGACCACTATTTGTAAAGGAAAACCCTCGTTCGCTCTGATCGAGCTGTGGTGATGACACCCCCAAATCAACTAATACAATATCAAATTTTTTATTGTCCTCTGCCAGTTGCCTTGCAGCACTAACAAAATCACTGTGAACTAATTGAGCCCCTTTGTCTGAAAACGATCGTAGACGCTCCAAAGCGTATTCATCGCGATCAACCAAAACAGATTCGTTATAGTTGCCTGTGATTTCCAGAATCTTACCTGCGTGACCACCATAACCAGCTGTCAAATCGAGATAATTCTCGTTTTTGGCAGGTTTTAGCAATTCAAGCGTAGATTCTAGCAAGACTGGAACATGTAGTATTTGTGGTGGATGTTCTGTTATGCTCATCGCCTCTTATGATAACATAAGGTTCGATTTTCGAGATCACCTAACTGGTAATTGAGGCTGTTTGTTTTCGCATGTGTTTGTTTTTGTAATAAGTTCCGAACAATTGGCGGTAGTTGCCAATGGCAATCAGATTCCGTTCATTATTCGGTTGAGAGACTTATGTGTGAGGTGGAGTTTATTTGGGAGGTGTTTTTTTGAATAAGGTACGCGAATTTTTTAATGTGGTTTCGTAGCCCACTGCCTAACTACCAGATAGTTGATCTCGAGAGTTGTCTTTAAAATCAATGATTTGTTAAAGAACGAATTGTTACCTAAATGTCAGCCCCGGCCGGTAAAATGCGCCAATATGCGCCTGCCCTGACTGCAACTAGCTCACGGTCAATTCCAGCGTAATCTAGCAAATGTTGCTCGATTGTAACTCGACCTTGTTTTTGGTCCAGTTCCGCTTCGGTTTTGCCACGTCGAAACTTTACATTTAGATCGGCTATTTTCTCATCGAGAATACTGCCACCTAACGCTGATTCGACTTCCCTATCCCAAACTTGTTTAGGATACAGGTGCAAATATTGACCAAAACCACGAGTGATAACAACTCCACTGGCTAGTTCACTTCGAATTTCTGTCGGTATTGTTAACCGATGCTTGTCGTCAAGCTTTCGTTCGAAATAATCTACACTTGCCATGTTATTGTTTTTCTCTTGGCTCCGCTTAGGTTATTTTTTTAATTTTAGTGGTGTTTTTGTTTTGGTGGTGTGACCCACGGTTTCCACTGATTTCTACTATACTACCCACTACTACCCACTACAATACCTAATTTATATATTATTTACCCATTCCGCTAAAAGTTATCCGCAGTTCTGTGGATAAGCCCAAATTTTACAGATATAACGCCAAAAATAAAACTACGACCGTGTAGTATTTTCTGCTATATTACCATTCTATTTATTAGCGCTGTTGTAGATATAGACTAAAGCGTGTGCCACCGCCTCGGAATCATGCCGGATTAGTGATCGTTTCAATTTATCAGCCCTATTACGACAAGCCATCTTGCCCAAGAAATCACCGGCTATAGATTTATACGATGCACCTGCTAATTTTTTACTGTCGACCTTAACAAAGAATGCCTTTTCTTTCTCGTATCGCTTTGCCAGCTCTTTGTCGGGTTTCTGTTCGTTATACAAAACGTAATCTAAAAACTTTTTGCCAACAAATCGTTCAATCTCGGCTGCATGATCACTGACAGTGAAATTAGTCGTCTGGCCTTCTTTGGTAACTAAATTAGATACGTATACACAAACCGCTTTGGTGCGCTGCAATGCATCGGCTATACCATCAATAACCAGCAGCGGCCCCAATGAAGTATATAAATCACCAGGCGCTATCACCACCATATCGGCCTGCTCAATAGCAGCTAGCGCCATTGGGTTAGCTTTAGCCTTCGGGACCAATGACAACGTTGCTTTACGCGGATCGTGTTTAAAATAATCGGCATCAATTTTGCGCTCACCATGCAGAATCGTGCTGACTTCTGGCCATTCCATCTTTAGACGTACATTATCCAGCGTCGCAGGTATAACAACCCCATTAACGCGCAATATGTCAGAAGCTGTCGAGACCGCTTCGTTAAAACTGCCACAAACTTTTTCCAGCGCTGTTAATAATATATTACCGAACGAATGGCCGCCAAATGTGCCTTTCTCAAATCTATAATCAAAAAGGTTTCGTATTTTGGGCGAATCGCTTAGTGCAACCAAACATTGACGCACATCACCAGACGGCAATGTGCCTAATTCGTCGCGCAATACTCCGGTACTGCCACCATCATCAGCCATATTAACTATCGCTGCTAATTGTTTTGTATGATCTTTCAATGCGGACAATAGTGTAAAGCTGCCTGTCCCGCCGCCTATGACTGCAATTTTAATATCATTTTTTGTGAAAGGATCGTTCACTGTATCCCTCGCAGCTTCTTTATAACACCGCCGAACCAAACCGCACTTGGCCGTAATTTACGTTCGCCGGTTTTGTAATTGACTGCAGCCAATCCAAATCGTGGCCATTTACCATATGCCCATTCAAAATTATCCATCAGGCTCCAATGCAGATAACCTCGAATATTCACCCCATTTTTGATTGCTTTTTGCATACCAACAATCGTCTGCATAATCCACCATTTACGATGTTCATCCCCTGCATCTGCCAGGCCATTTTCAGTAATGATTATCGGCAACTTGTGTTTTTTATATATTCTCTCTAAAGCTGGACAGATATCATCCGGTGTTAAGTTCCAACCAAGGTCATTAACCTTGTCACTGCCACTGTGCGACATATTAATTCCATCGACTTCCTCGCTCATATAATAATTCACACCTATAAAATCACAGTGACGCTTGACTTTGCCAATAAAGAAATCGTCTTGTGCAAACTGAGATAATCGTGCGACCAAAACACTCGCAAACTTTTTGTTAAGTGGCTTGAAAAAAACCGAATGCTTGGCGATTAATATCTGATATTTTTTGTCTATTATTTTAAACTCTCTGAATGACAACTTATGAGCATATGCTAAATTGCCCATAACAAATAACATTTTCAAAAAACTTTTTTCCGAAGGCGGCCAATTACCGTTATAATAACTCTCAAAAGCATAAACCTCTGGTTCATTAATGGTAATCACCAACCTGACTTTACCATGGAAGCGTTCGGCTATCTTCTTGGCATATCTGACAAAATATTTGACATTGCCCCGATGCTCAAATCCACCCCGATCCGCGAACCAACACGGCAACGTAAAATGGAATAATGTTATGATCGGCTCAATGCCCCACCTTATCAGGTAGTCGACGTATTGCTCATAATGTTCCAGCTCAGATTCATCCCACTCTCCTTCATTTGGCTCAACCCGTGACCATTCGATACCAAAACGATAAGCATTCATATTCATTTTTTGTAGTAAGCCAAAATCTTCTTTGTAGTGATGATAGTGGTCAGCTAATTTACCAGACACATAGTTACCAGGGTCTTGTGCTGCGTCTTTAATTCTATCCCAATTATCATGATGTCCCATTTTGTATTCAGCTTTGACTGATCGAGCCTGAGCATTCTCTAGTTCCCAAACCGTCCATTGATTATGGTTGCCACCTTCTACCTGATGAGCCGACGTGGATGCGCCCCATAAAAAATTTTTAGGGAAATCAAATTTTGGATTATTGTCTATCATATTCTAATAACCATTATAAACACATTTTAGGATTGCACTACATCTTCGCCAAAATGTTTTTGCAACCTCATCGTAATTGAGCCTTCATGGCGACCTAGTAATTTAGATAATTCTGGGATCGTTGCTCCATTTTGGAATTTTTCTTTTAATAATGCGTCTTGTTTAGATTCCCACGGCATATAAGCATTTGGATACGTTTCGCGCATCTTTGCAATTTTTTCTGTCCAGCCGCTAGCCTTTTTCTTTTGTTTAACTGGCAGTTCGTCTTTACGTTTTTTTGCCACTTCTTCCAGGTGAGCAAAGCGTTTTTTGTCCCGCGCAGCTCTGTCGCGCAGCAATACATCGATGTTTTGGGCGTCTTCACTAACCCTCAGCGCCATCTGATTTATTCCCGACAAATAGAGATTGTCCAAATTTTTTACTCGGCTAAGCGCCACGTATCCCATGCCCTCAACGAAAGCTTTGCGCAGGTCAATTCGCGCCGCATCCAATGTCATCCCCTGTGATTTATGAACTGTGATTGCCCACGCTAACCTTAGTGGAATCTGGGTTATACTGGCACGTTTTTTCTCGCCATCACGTAGTTCCCAAGTGTCTGGCGTCATCGTAACGACCTTGCCGTTTTTAAATTCCACGACTGGGTATTCAGTCACAGCTTCAAAATCTACTACCTGCCCCAAGCTACCATTAACGTATTTTTTGTCCAAACTATTTTTAACCGCCATGACCAATGCGCCCTTTTTCAATCTTAAAACGGCTGGCGCTAGAACTGAACGCTGTAAATTCTCGATGTAATTTTTACCACCTTTTGTTGTCTGTGTATAAAAAACTTCGTCACCCTCCAGGGTCTCCAATTTGGCTTCATTTAATTTATCAACGTCGATATTGACGGTATGAAGTTCCGTCAATAACTCATCTGTGTCGGGTTGTACATCAACTCGTGCCAATAGACTTTCGGCGTGGTTACGTTTCAATTCCCCTGCTCGCATCGCGTTTAGAATATCTAATAATATCTCGTCGTCTTGACGATGCTGTTCAGCTAGATAGCAAATCGTTGGGTCCAATTCCTGCCAGACTTTACTATTAACTATGAATCCACCAGCCCGTGAATCTCCCCTGTTAATCGGAGGCAACTGGAAAAAATCGCCACTCATAATAACTTGAATGCCACCAAATGGTTCATCTTTTTTTCTCACCGCGCGGCAAACTTCGTCTACCATATCCAACCGATAATCATGTAACATGCTAACTTCGTCGATTATCAATACATCAGTTTTTTCAATAATCTCTATGCGGCCTTTTGACATATGTTCAACGAAACCTAACTCTAGGTCATCATTGATGCCAATCCCGCTCCACGAATGAATAGTCGTTCCACCCAAGTGCGTTGCTGCCAGACCCGTTGTGGCAGTTACAGACACATGTTTGCCCTCATTCTTGGCAATACGTATAAACTGGTTCAATACAAAAGTCTTGCCGGCCCCCGCTGCGCCAGTTAGTAACACGCTTTCACCCGAAAGCATTATCTCTAGTGCCATCCCCTGTTTCATTATGTCTATTATAACAGCTTCAAAGTAGATTATAGATTATGGATTATAGTATAAATCTCATGGTAGACCTGAGATCCTGAGATTGGCAGCCCGGTGGGACATCTGCAGAATCCCGGATGGTTATGAGGCAGGCTTCCTGGAGTATCGAGGACTGTTTGAGCCATTGCTTGCAATGGTGAGTTCCGCAGATACCCAAGAAGACTGGTGAAATAACCAATCCGCGGATTCGAAGCCGTCCCAAGAATTTTTCGGTTCCTTTTTGTGACCCAAAAAGGAACTAGTCTTTGGTTCTTTACTAAAAGAAAGAACAATGAGATTGAGACCCATCCTATAATCTACTTGCTAGCCTCTTGGCGGTTCGCCTTCGGGATCATCTAATAGTTTTTTAGACTTCACTTCATAGCGTCGTCCAGTAATTTCACTGGTAATATAATCTTCATTAATCAGATTTACAAATGTATCTAGATCGTTACCATCCATTATGATAATCGCACCCGCATCATCTGTCATTAATTCCAGCTGCATATTGTCTGAATACTCAACCACCTGTTCTTGGGTAATCGCGCCAACTTCAATCTTTTGCAATTTATTGACAGTTTTTTTACGTTCACGGACTAGCGATTGCATATCCATTCCATCAGGGAAACTCAGGCGGAATTGTTTTTCAATCTCGGCAACTTTCTGATCTGCCAATGCTTGTTTTTTGTAATCATAATTAAAAATTCGTTCAAACTTACTTTCATTGAAAACAAATATATCTTTGCCAATAATCAGCACTTGGTTATCGGTTGGAACCTTCATACCAATATCAGCCTGGAAGGCGCCAAATTTACCATCACGGAACTCCCACGCGGTTGCGCCTTTTAATACACTGCCTTGTGAAATTTGTTTGATTACATAGAAAGGTTTGTTCGGTGAATCTTTATGCGTGAATCTGGCCATGATACCCTTCAGGCGCTTGAATTCGTGTTCTGATTCGCTGAACTCGACAATGTCACTACGTTGATGCTCAATCAAGTGCAACAATGTCTCAGCCCGACCAACGTTTTCTAGATCTGTTCGCAGCAATACATTATCTTCGCCATCAGACAATTCAAAATCCCGTACCGACAGCCCAGTCCCCGCCCCCATATTTACAAAGTTAATTAGGTCGAACAAAAACAATGGCTTTATCTGCGAATTTAATTCCGCGCTAAAACTGGTCGTGTATGGTGTGTAATGTTTATTAAACAAGAAAAACTCCACATCCAATTCTTTTTTAACCCCATCAATATTGTTAGCCCACAAAAATATATCGGTTTTTTCACCAATCTCTGTCATATTACTCCTTTAGATTATTATTTCACCATCAAGTTTTTGTTCACGCGCCCTGTTAGCCCAAACATCTGCCATTTCGTTGCTAGCATTGCCGACGTGGCCTCGGACCCAGACTAATTGCGCGTTTGACTGCAGATACAGGTTATGAGCCTCTTGAACCAATTCTATATTTTTAATTCCGCCGCCTTTTTTCTTCCAGCCGTTAGCTTCCCATGATTTACCCCATTTGGTCAGGACATTGACCCAGAATTCACTGTCGGTATATATCTGGCATTCTTGACCAGCACTGTCACGCAATGCAGTAATCATGGCCATACCTTCCATGCGAATATTAGTTGATATATCCTCGTGTCCTGCTAGCACCGGCTTACCATCTCGTATCACTGCAAACCCACCAGGACCAGGATTAGGGCTGCAGCTTCCATCTGTATAATAAATAATCATTAATAACTATTTTAACATGGTTATGTAGTAGACTGAATGATTTTCTGAGATTTGAGATTTGTAGCCCACCGGGACATCTGCAGAATCCCGGATGAACATAAAACAAGCATCCTGGATTGGCGAGGACTGTTTGAACACCCGTTAGGGCTGTGAGTTCCGCAGACAACCAAGATGATTGTTTCATGTTCAATCCGCGGGTTCGAAGCCGTCCCAAGAATTTTTCGGTTCCTTTTTGTGACCCAAAAAGGAACTAGTCTTTGGTTCTTTACTAAAAGAAAGAACAAATAAAATACCTATTTGATATTCTAAAGCTTAAGCGCATAATATATACATAGGGTGAACGTTCCCGAGGAAAAGGAGTAAATATATGGCAAAGAACCAAGACAAAGGTGAAAAAAAGATCAAAAAAGCCAAAAAAGACAAATTGCCAAAAGCAAAAAAATCTTACTAAGCTTGATCACTACAAAATAACCGCTAAATTATAGCGGTTATTTCTTTTTCAAAACCCTTTTTCGCAGCACTATTACTGATGTAAATAACAAATTAATTCCAACCAAGAATATAGGATATGCAACTGACGTAATTTGCCAATCAATAACAATCAATAATGTACAAACCGCACCAAGCCCTGACAAAAAGAATGTAATAGCCGTTTCTTCGCCAGGTTTTTTCCAAGCATGAACCAATGTCGGTATACCGCCTATAAAATCAGCCAAAACTGTTGCAATCACCGCCAGT
This sequence comes from Candidatus Saccharimonadota bacterium, assembly GCA_037129535.1. Taxonomy (GTDB): domain Bacteria; phylum Patescibacteriota; class Saccharimonadia; order Saccharimonadales; family Saccharimonadaceae; genus UBA1547. The sequence goes on from JBAXUT010000004.1 coordinate 26,131, forward strand.
GCTGGTGAATCAAAAACTTGCCACAGAATAACACCAATCATAGCACCCGTAAAACAAACTATATCTAATTTTTCTATCTTTTTATCACTATTTTTCCAACCCAATACCACAACCGCCAATGTTTCTAACATAGCTGAAAATAGCAAAATTGCAGTTGCAAATTGACCATCAACCAATGAAGCTACTGCGGAAATACCTGTGATAACTGTCCAAACAATCCAAGACACAATCCTAGGTTTTGTGTTCTTGCGTACAATTTCAACCAGATAAGGAATTATGGCTAATATTGTCAAAACACTACTTAAAACTACGAATATAGTATAAAAGTCCATCAGGTTATAGCTCACTAATCTTTATACGTTTTTGCTCAGTCGTATCACGATCGCGGACAGTAACGGTATCATCTTCTAGCGTATCAAAATCAATCACGACACAGTGTGGCGTACCGATTTCATCTTGACGGCGATAGCGTTTACCGATATTGCCATTATCATCCCACATAACTGCACCATGTTTTTTCTTTAATATTGCATATACTTCACGGGCTTTGGCTACCAATTCTGGTTTGTTTTTTAGTAGCGGTGAAACAGCAAATTTAATCGGCGCCAAGTGTTCTGGCAATTTCAAATAGATACGTTTTTCACCGTTTACCTCGTCTTCGGTATATGCAGTTGATAGCACCGCCATCAACGCCCGCTCGACACCAAATGATGGCTCAATTACGTGTGGCACTAGTTTTTCATTTGTGCCTTTGATAACGTAATCCATGCTTTTGCCAGCTTCACGCTGGATATTACTTAGGTCAAAATCCGTACGATATGCCAGCCCCAATAATTCTTCACGGCCAATCGGGAAATCGAACATAAAATCAACTGTCCGTTCGCTGTAATGTGCTAATTTGTCAGCCGGTATTTCGTCTTCGTGGACTGATTCTTTTGGCAGCCCGATTGCAGCGCACCAATCCCAAACCAATTTACGCCACATATCGAACGCCTCTTCCCAATTATTCGGGTTCACAAAATATTCAATTTCCATTTGTTCAAATTCGCGTGATCGGAATATAAAATCGCGTGGGCTAATTTCATTACGAAACGCCTTGCCCTGCTGTGCAATACCAAACGGCAAATCAGGGTAAAAACAATCAACTACATTTTTGTAATTGGTAAAAATACCCTGTGCAGTTTCTGGTCGTAAATAACTGATGCTATTCTCATCCTCAATCGGGCCGACATTAGTTTTGAACATCATATTAAATTGACGAGCTTCACTCATCGCGCCTTCTTTGCCACAAGTTGGGCATTTACTGACGTCTATTTGGTCTGCACGAAAACGCGCCTTACAATTGCCACATTCAACCAACGGGTCGCTGAAAGTATCAACATGCCCACTAGCCTTCCAGACTTTTTGATTCATCAATATCGCCGCATCCACACCGTACATATCTTCGCGGTCTAACACAAACATCTTCCACCACAAATTCATAATATTGCGCTTCAACGCTACACCTAGTGGACCGAAATCCCAAGTACCGCTCAATCCCCCATAAATATCACTACCCTGGTAAATAAACCCACGGCGTTTTGCTAAACTGACGATTGCTTCCATTTTTTCGTTTTTCGTATTTTCGCTCATAATTACATTCTATTATATCACATCATAAATTGCCTAACTTGACTATACTATCCATAAATGTTATAATGGAGAGATAGTTCTGAAACTTAAAAATTTGTAGAAAAAAGGATGTGGTTACATTGCCAGAAGTATTGGAAACCTTTGCTAGTTTAATGGAACAGGGCGAGTGCCTAATCATCACTGCACCAAAAAAAGCGTTAGATATTTTTGAACAGGCTTCTCAAAAAGCCAGTGGAAAAAACGAAAATGTATCAGTAATGAGGATGATCGGTATCACCTACAATCAACTCAAAAAACCCAAAGAAGCAAAAGAATACCTATTAGGTGCCGAAGCTCTCCTGCCGCCAGGTTGCTCAGAAACAAGAGCCCTACTAGAGCGCGATCTAGGTAGAGTCTATCTGGAATCAAACTGCCAAAAGCAAGCGTATATTTGTTTTTTGAACAGCTACAATATGTTTGATGCGCTAGATTACAAACATAATGCGGCTATCAGTTATGGGTATACGGGTTATATCAAATATCAAATGCGCGAAATAGAGGGCAAACAAAGGTATCATTATAAAAACCCACAAGCGATTGCACAAATGTGATGATGTGGCCGAGCTAGAAAACCTAATCTGGTATTTGCGTTGCTCAGCCCGAGCCAGACTCAAACACACGTTCCGTGCGCTGAGTCTATCTCATAAGACCAAGGCAAAAAAAGGTTTGAAAATCCTGTCCATTGCGATCGGCGGTCAACGCCTAGAGCGCAAAATCCACCATATCTTTAACTAAAGAACTATAAAAGACACCCTAATAAGGTGTCTTTTTAATTACCCTTTTATCGCCGCATGTTGTCGGGCGACAGATAGACAATCAGCCAACACATCCCCAGTGCCGCCGATTTGAACTAATACTTTTAGCGGACGTGTGGCAACTAATCGCAATAATTTAATATGCTCCGACCCTAGCGAACCATTGGCTGACATCCGCAACCCCCGCTCTGATTCATCATATATATATCGCCCATCAGCCACTAATTTTTCACCGTCGCTATCATGCCACAAACTTAATTCATACCCTAGTATCGATGAGTATCGCAAATAGAACCAGATTTGAACTAATTCTAGCGGAATTGACACCGCATCTAGCCCGGCCAAAGTTTCAGATAAAACATCATACCAATCTGCCCCATCGACCATCTCACTGGCCCCCGCCACTAATTTTACCGCCGTATATCCGAACTGCATCCGATCATAATCACTCATTATATTTTTGTAAAATTTAATCAATCGCGCCGAAGTTAGCACCCCTAATTCACCTTTACCATCGCCTAGGACAACATCACAAATCGCGAACAATTCTATACCCCCTGCTAGCCGACTTTTTTCACCACGCACGCCACGCGCCATTACCGAACGTTTACCTTCGGGCGTCAGCAATTGCAATACCCTATCTGTTTCGCCATAATTCGTCCGCCTTAGCACTATCGCCTGTGTATGTGTTGTCTTCATTACATCAGCCTACGAATCGCCGTGACAATATCATCAGGCACCATTGTTGCCTTGTCTATAATCTGTTTAACCCCATACGGCGCCAAGTCATCCAACGACAAATCAGCCGCCAAATTAGTGCATAAAATTATAGGAATAGCGCCAGTATCATCATACGACTGCAATTCATGCATCAACGCAAAGGCAGTATTACCAGTTAATAAAACATCCAATATAATAACATCTGGGACTTGTTTATTGACTGCCTGAATCGCTTCAATCGCATTTAATACAACCGTCGCCGAATAACCCGCCGCCGTTAATACTCGACCGTGCTGCTCGGCTAACCACTTATCATCCTCTACGACCAAAACTTTGATTTTATTCATAACAAACTTAATTGACTAGACGCCTGCAAATCCACATAAAAAGTTGCCCCATCCCGATGTCTAATCACTCCTATTTGCCCATTCATCGCATCTGCGAACTGACCAGCAATATACAGCCCCAGCCCGCTACTTTGCGGACGTTGGTGCACGGGCATAGTCGATAATGTCAATTTGCCCCGTAGCGTCTGCCACATATCACTCGACAATGCAGGGCCAAAATCACGCACACCTAAACGTATGGTTTTGCCAGCATTCAATGCCCGAATCTGGATTTGTATCGCCGTGTTACCATCCGTGTAATGCAATGCGTTATCGCTAAAATTCATAATAATTCGCCTCAGCAAATCTCGATTGGCGACCAATAACAATGGGTGTTTGCGCGATACCAATCGAAACTCGCGACCATGCGCCTCAAACAACGGTTTTAATTCATAGACAATATCTTCACATAATTGCTGCGGATTTATCGGTTCCATAGCAAACATCGCATCGGATAATTTTGCCGCCTTGGTCAAATCACTAGTCAGGCGCAGTGCCCGTTCACTAGTCAAACTAATTTGATGCAACATCTTTTTCTGATCATGCGCCGAGACTTTACCGTCTTCTAGCATTAATGATAATTGGCGAACCAATGTCAGCGGAGATTTTAGTTCGTGCGCGGCAGCAATAATCGATGGCAAGTGACCAATAAGCGCCCCGTCAAAATCATTGTCCCCTCGCACAATATCCATACAATAATTGTAACACGGTGTTTGATGAAAATTAGGCGTTAAATTTGATTGTTTTGATTAAAGCGTCAAAATCTGGCTTGAAAGTGTCCGCATCTGTTTGAATAGTGACCAGTTTATCCCGAACGGGAAATACGACCATAGAACCCCGAATATCTTTGCTAAAATTACCGTCTAGCCTAGTGACCGCTATATCATTAATTAAAGCGCTACTGGATTTTAATTCACCTTTTTTTATCGATGATTCAAAAGTTTTCAAAAATTCATCATAGCTCTTTTTCTGCACTACAGATAATCGTAAAGCATATTGTTGACCCGCCTTAACCGGTGGAACCTCTATCGGGTTAAAATAAGCCTCATAACTACCGCCTTTTATTGAAGCCTCCGTGGCGACATATACGCCCCATGTTTTTGGATAGCTAAAACTCACTTGTCCATATTCTTCCGGACCAGAAAACTCTCTATTTGGTTCTTTTTCGCGTTCGGCAAATTTCTTTTCGTCCTCATCGCCTTGTTCTTTCTTTGCCAAAGCCACGGCATCACCGATCTTGCCATCAACATCTGTCTTTTGCTCGTTATAATTCATATAGGCCCAAACGCCAAAAGTACTAGCGCCAATCATCAATACTGCAAAACAAATCGTAGTTATCATCCAAATGTCAGCCGAACCTTTGTCGTATGATTTTATCATATGCCCATTATACTTGTGCTTTGCGTGGCTGTAAAGGACTGATCAAATATAATCTATAGGCTGCCTTTTTCTTTATCATCCGAAACTGATCAAAATCACCAGCATAACTTATTAGATGGATTGGCTCGCCTATGCGATTAACTTCCTTTTGTAATTTATTAGCCAGTCTTTTAATATCTCGCTGAACCGAGAAAACATACACCAAAGTTGTTTCATCGGGCAATCTAGCAAACCAAAAATCAGCCAAATTAGTCTTTACCTTGGGATTTTTTATTGATATTAGATTGGCTATAACTACCAAAATTGGGTTGATTTCATAACCTATCGCCCTAGCACCTAATTTTGCAGCCTCGCGCAAGACGATACCGTCACCGCTGCCGATATCAACCAAAAAATCTTTTTTTGAAACTGCATATAATTCAGTAAAAGCCTGATTAATATATCTTTTTCGGCTTGGAACATATGGCGAACCACGAAAAACTACAAAGCCGAATATCAAAACAATGATTACAGCAAACCAGAACATTATTTATCACTGTCAAACTTTTGCTTTACAATCTCAATCTCGTTTTTTAACGAGTTTAGATCGGTTTCAATCTCATTTGCCAACTCTTCGGCAGCTTTAAACTTATCCAACGCCAATTCCAATGTAAATTCATCGCCATCAAACCAAGCAACTAATTCGCTTAACTGGGCTGTTTTTTCTGATATGGTTTTATTTTTTACTGACATTTTTTACCTCTGCTTTCATTATAACCTTACTTGTTTCGATTTCTATAATACTACCCAATTTTGGCTCGCCTCTTATCAATGCATAGCCCCGTGCCAAAACCTTATCAGGATTTAATTGTGACAATATATCTTTCAGTGACAACACCGACCGCGACTTTTCGTCAATCAAACTATCAATTTTATTCAAAGAATTAACCAAAATTTCGCCAATTAATTGTCGTTGGCTGTTAATCATCTGGCCTATTCTTGGCAACAATGAATTGATTTGATTTTTTGCCTCTCTGATAATCTCGTTTTTGTCTGGTACTAATATCTGCGCTGCGTTAGACGGAGTTGCTGCTCGCACATCCGCCACCATATCAGCCAAGCTTTCATCAACCTCATGGCCAACTCCAATTAATGTCGGGATACGACTGCTGGCAATCTCTCCGACCAATAACTCGTCATTAAAAGCCGCCAAGTCATCAGCGCTACCACCACCACGAACAATCACCAAAACCTCGGGCAATACTTCTAATTGGTTAAAATATTTTATAGCCTGAATTATCTGATCTGGCGCATCGGCACCTTGGACTAACGTATGCGCGACATCAATTTTCACCCCACCCCACCTATCGCCCAAAATCTTGATAAAATCCGCATACCCAGCCGCCTGCACGCTACTGATAACCGCTATATGTTGCGGAATTCGCGGTAATTGTCTTTTGCGCTCGACTGCAAACAAACCTTCGCCGTCCAGTTTAGCTTTCAACAGTTCAAAACTTTTTTTCAATGCACCTTCACCGCTAGGACGAATTGCTTTGATTGTTAAGCTAAATTTGCCCCATTTGGTGATATTCAGTGTTGCCGACACTATGACTTTCATTCCATCTTCGATTGGCACACGCATCTGCCAGACTGTCATAAAACAACCGACACTAGAACCAGCATCTTTGATATTAAAGAAAACAAATTTACCCTGATTGACTTTAAACTCGCTAACTTCACCCTCAACTTCAACCATTGGATACGCAAAGTCTAGCGTTTGATTAACAACCGCAACAAAGTCGCTGACGCTAAATATCGGATTTTGCTGTTGGTTTGCCATATTTGTTGATTGTTAGCTGATAAAATAAATAGCCAGACGCAATCGTCCCCAGCAACAGGACGACTCGGGCCAGCAATGTGCCAGCAATAGCTGCCTCGGCTGGCACACCAGCAGATATCAAAAATGTAATCATAACTGCCTCATAGACGCCAGTACCACCTGGGGTAACAGACAAAGCGCCAGCAACCACCGCTACGCCAAACGCCACGAACAAAATAGCCGGGCTAACTATAAACCCTAGCGCCCAAAACGCCACGAACAATAACATAACATCTGCAATGTTGAAAACTAATGCCCAAATAAACGGCGTCTTTAATATTTTTTTGTCAGCCAATATTGCTAAATAATCTTGATGCATTTCCGTGAAAAAGGCTTCGACTTTTTCTAGTTTTAGCAGCTCAGGTTTTTTGCCGCGAGTGATTTTGCGCACTATTGTGTTAACAAATTTTGTCACCCAACTAGAAAACCTAATTAATCGCCGATGATTGCTTATAGCATATGCGAACAAAACAATAACAACAATAATCAACAGTAATAGCAGCGCGCTCATAAATATAATCGGACGATTAATTTTCTGGTCCAAGATTAACAAGAAAACCGACAATACCAAGAACCCCAAAAAAACTATAAAAGATACTGCAAACCTAACCATCTGAGCCATAGTAGCGCGTCCCAAACTGACCCCAAACCGCTTTAATGACCAGCACAGATATGAAAAACCAATCGCGTCACCTGCCGTTGGAAAAACGTGATTCACAAAATTAAATTCTAATGCCACACGGGTCATCTGTTTTTGTGAGGCCCCTTTTAAGTCACCCTTCGAACGCAAATACGAGAAAATCATCCCGCCAGTCGCGAAATAGCTAGCGAACTGCAGTGGTATCAATATTAACAATATCCATATATTGACACTGCCCAGTAGGTTCCACGCTTGGATAATCTTTTCACGGCCCAAAAATATAACCAAACCAACTAATATAATAGTTACAATCGTTGCAATAGAGCGAAATGACATATTACTAATAATTATACCACCTAAATATTAAATTCAAGGTATAATAAACATATGTATATTGCAATTTTAGGCCGACAACCCGCCATCGGCATCGCTGAACTAGAGCGAGTTTTTGGTGGCAAATCAGTTACGCCCGTATCTAAACAAGCAGTCAAAATAGATTGTGATGATTTTGAAGTCCAACGATTCGGCGGCGTGCCCAAAGCTGGCAAAATTGTGATGGAACTACCTCGCAGCGACTGGCACCAAATCAGCCAAAAACTCGTCGCCTATTATATGCACGAATGGACTAATTTCTCGGGCAAAATCACATTAGGTATCAGCGCCTATGACTGCCCAACCAACCCACGCGACGTCCAAAAAACCGGCATTATATTGAAACAAAAACTGAAAAAATACGATGTCAGCCTGCGCCTAATACCTAACACCGAATCGGCCCTCAACACCGCCGTTTCACATCATAACAAACTAGGCCTAGCGCCAAACAAAGTTGAACTGCTAGTCGTCAAATCTGACGATGGCAAAATTATCATTGCACAGAGTTCTGGTGCCCAGAACATCACTGCCTACGCCCGACGTGACCAAGGCCGCCCAAAACGTGATGCCTTTGTCGGTATGCTACCACCAAAACTGGCCCAGACTATGATCAACTTGGCCTACGGCCAATTGGAATATAGCAAATGGAAGATGGAAGATGGCAAAACTATAAATGCCAATAGCCAAATTCCAATAGCCAAATTCCAGGCTCCCGTCATCCTCGATCCTTTCTGTGGCACAGGCGTGATATTACAAGAAGCCGCTTTGCTGGGTTATTCCGTCTACGGCACAGACCTGTCTGAAAAAATGATTCGATACAGCCGCGATAACCTTAATTGGCTAGCCGACAGTCACCAGGTGACATTTGACTGGTACCTACACGAAGGCGATGCCATGGCAACCAAATGGCGCCAACCGATCGACGCCGTAGTCTGCGAAACCTATCTAGGGCAACCATTCAGCGCCCCACCATCACCTGTCAAATTGGACGAAGTCGTCAAAAACTGTGACCACATCATCACCGAATTTTTACGCAACCTATCGCCACAATTAAAAACTGGCACGCCTGTGTGTATGGCAATCCCCGCTTGGCGTAACAAAACCGGCCAATTTACCCATCTACCAATCAAATCTATCATCGCCCGCTACGGCTTCAAACCACACGAATTCACCAACGTATCCCAAAAAGATCTGTTATATTACCGTGAAGACCAAATCGTCGCCCGGGAATTGTTAGTTTTAACCAAGATTTAACGCCTGATCTAACCCTCGCCTATTAAATGAATGGTTTTAGATTACCTGTAAAAAGGGACAAAAAAACTAAAGCTATAAGTGAGATTGAACCATAAATAATTACAATAACACTAATTATTATCGTTAACACGGGGAATAGCTTCTTGCGATGCTTGACAAGACCAATAATCGATAACACTATAGCCGCTACGGCAAAAAGCCCACCGACTATAAGAGTCATCATACCATTCGTCAGCGCATCATAAAGCATCTGATCCAGGGTAAATATACCAGGTAATATAACCACGAATATAGCCGCGACAATGCTAATAACAAAGGCTATAATGCCCAGATCCTTGTCAACTGTCTCATTGGCAGCTATCGGCACTACCGGCACAGTTACTGACGTCGCTATTGGCTGTTGCACATCTAGGTTTGATTGATTTTCTGTTGGGTTATTTTCCATTTTTATCACCATATTTTATGTAATATTACTTTCAAGTATAAAGTATATACCCATAAACACAAACTTTATAACCTACTGAGTCTAGTATTTTGAGATTCTGAGATTTGGCGGGACATCTGCAGAATCCCGGATGGTTATGAGGCAGGCTTCCTGGAGTATCGAGGACTGTTTGAGCCATTGCTTGCAATGGTGAGTTCCGCAGATACCCAAGAAGACTGGTGAAATAACCAATCCGCGGATTCGAAGCCGTCCCAAGAATTTTTCGGTTCCTTTTTGTGACCCAAAAAGGAACTAGTCTTTGGTTCTTTCCGAAAAGAAAGAACAAAAACTATACCCTACCTCTTGACTATATCCCCCATTTTTGCTATATTTAATTAGATTTAGTTATAAATTTTAAGGAGTTCAACCCATGTCACATGTCAAAGCTGGTGGTTCAGCTAAAAACATCCATAATAATGCCGGTCAACGACTTGGTGTTAAACGCTATGCAGGCCAGACAGTTCGTACTGGTGAAGTTTTAGTACGCCAAACTGGTTCTACTAAAATCGCAGGTCCAGGCACATTTATCAGCCGTGATTATACTATTCATGCTGCAGTTGACGGTGTAGTTAGTTTCAATAAAGTTCGCAAAAGCCGATTCACAGGCAAAACCGAACCTCGCACCCAAGTAACCGTCGCCTAACCACTATTATTTAGTAATTAAATAGACCCGACAACCCGGGTCTATTTTTATTCTTTTTTATAATTGAGATTTATACTATAATCTATAATCTAACTCACTATATTCCCAAATGCTGCTTGACCTTGTCAACAACATCACCAATAACAACTTGAGATTTAACCAGGTAATCATCTACGCCCAATTTCTCCGCACGCTCCTTGTCGGATGGCTGGGAAAGTGCCGTCAACATAATTACTAATATATTTGCAGTTGCTGGAGTATTTTTCAAGACATCCAAGACATCAAAACCACTAATTTTTGGCATCATAGCGTCTAGTAATATCAAATCAGGCTTAAAATCCGATGCCGCAGCGATAGCTTTTTCGCCGTCATTGACCTCACGAACATCGAAACCTTCCATATCCAGACGAGAACGATACACTCCTGATAGCGCTGGATCATCTTCTACTAATAAAATCTTTTTCTTTGCCATATTGTTTATATGATACTATACTTTATGCTCAAAACACAAGCTCTAAGGTGTTATTATTTTTTTTGCAGCATCCATCTGCGGGTCAATATTTTTATCTATATCAGATTGATTCAAATCCGCAGCTAAATCTGGCAAAATACCATTTTTAGTCAGGTTTACATCATTTGGAGTATACCATTTTGCGATAGTAACCTTGATACGAGCGCCACTGGATAGCGACAATAATTCTTGCATACTGCCCTTGCCAAATGTCTTTTCGCCAACCAATTTTGCCACGTTATGATCGCGTAGCGCACCAGCTACGATCTCACTAGCACTAGCGCTACCGCCATTAACCAATACCGCCGTTGGCAGACCATTCAGTATAGCGTTGCTGTCGGTCATTAATGTGCTATCCAAAGCTCCGCCAATCTTCTCGGTCATCACAACTTGATTATTAAGCCATAAACCAACAACATCCTTTGCTGCGTCAACATAACCGCCACCATTGCCGCGCAAATCCAAAACCACACCACGAACACCATCCTTGATAAAACTTTGTGCTGCAATGCGAGACAAACTACCAGTCTTGTCGTCAAAACGACTAATCCGCAATACGCCGATGCCATCTTTGATTGAGCTTTCAACACTAGGGTTATTTATAATTGCGCGAGTAATCACAAAGTCCTTAATCTCACTTTCTCTTTGAATCGATATTTTGACAGTTGTTCCATCATCGCCACGAATCAAACCAACTGCCTTTTCAACAGTCCAGCCATCTGTGGACTGGTCGTTGACACTCAAAACTGTATCACCAGCATGTAAACCAGCCTTTTCAGCTGGATTATCACGCAATGCGCGAATGATTGTTATCTTGTCATTTTTCAAACCGATCTCGGCACCAATCCCCGCGCCAACATCGCCAGACAGGCTAGCATCGAACTCGGCAGCTTCCTTGGGGCTCATATAGACAGTATAGTCATCACCTGCTGCCGCAACCATACCATGGTTGGCTCCTTCGATTAGCGCCTGATTATCTAATTTGCCATCAAAATTACTAGCTAATTTACTGTAAGTTTCCTGTAGTGAACTGACATCAATATTCCCAGAATTAGCCTTATACCCAAATACCGGTCCAACTATACCAACAATCTGATATCTATAACTACCTACAAAAAACCCAGCCGTAATAGATAAAGCGATAATGATAAATAGCGCAAACGAAGGCAGCGGATTCTTTATTTTTTTGGGCTGGCTAATATTTTCTTTTGTTGGTAATTCGGTCATTAATTCTCCCTTAAATTTTAAACTATTTGCTTGTGTACCAATATATTATTAGAAATCTATATAATACGGGAACTTATTTGGAGACACATTATACATTTCACTGTATTGGCCTCTTCCCAAGCCACCATTACCGCAATCTTTGGAACAATAATTATATTGACTTATGTTGATAGTACCGTCAGAGTTAACACTTTCTACCCAAACAACGTGCTGGCCTTGATGGGTATATGGGTCACCCTTAACAGCACCTACCGTATGAGCACTTGGCGTAGAGCTTACCGGTATACCCGCCGCAATTGCGTTATCTGGCCATTCATATGCATTACCTATACCTCCCCAATACGGCATATCCCTATCCGAAGTCCTGTTTAAATATGACTGATGTACTTTCCATGCGACGTAACTAACACATTGCCTTGCAAACATCCCCCACTTATCTGGTACTTCAACTTCCCAATACCAGCCAGAATCGCTAGGGCCTGCCCAATAAGGTATGCTTGAATATTCATCAGGATATCCTCCCTTATTTGGATCACCCGCAGAAACCGTATAGCCTCCCAACAACTTGGCAAGGGCAGCTTGTTGTTCTATCTCTAATTGACGTTTTGCCGCCTGACTCGCCTGAGAAAGTTCTTGATAAGCCTGCTCTTGACCTTTTGTACTTGCAATTAAATTCTGTTGCTCAGCCTCTCTAGAAGCCAGCTCGTCTCTTTGCCTCTTCTGGTCATTTAATACATTCTCGGCATCTTTTTTGTCAATTTCAAGTTTAGACTTCAGAGTCTTTATTTCGGAAATCTTTGTGTTTATGCTATTTCGAACTGAGTTGCGATATTCTTGCTTGTCCATATAATCACTTAGATTACTACTGCCGAATAGCATCTCAACCGGCGTAATATTATCATCAACATACAGGTCAGCAATAGTTATACCTAGACCGTCCTGATTATTTTTTATCTGTTTTTCAGTATCAGCAATCTGAGCAATTAATTGATCATATTTTACTTGGCTTACATTAATCTGTGCTTGAATTTGGTTCTTTTCATTAGTCAGGGCTGCCAATACTGCAGTAAGTGTATCAGCTTGACTTGCTAATCTTGCAGCCTCTGCCTGAAATGAGGCTATTTCAGCTTCTTTAGCTGCAATCTCTGCGCCAAAATCCCTAGCAAAGACTTTAGATGTGATCACTTGAATAGGACCGCAAATTACCATTAATGCAGCCAGCACTATAATCAAAGTTTTTTTAGCTAAAACAATCTTTTTCATCATACCTTCAAGTGTTTATAAGTTGCAAATAGCGAAGAAATTACACCTATAACCGCCCCTATCACAATCATTGCCAATACTACAATCCAACCAAATGATGTTAATAGGTCAATCGTTGGCTGCACAGATATCTGATAGCTAGTCAAAGTTGCCTTGGCACTCAATAGAGCCCAAGCGCCAGAACCAGTAGCCAATATCGCCGCTATTATGCCGTATATAACTGCCTCAACCAAAAACGGTCCACGGATAAACGACTGGTTAGCCCCAATTAATTTCATCATCTGAATTTCTTCACGACGATTAAATATCGCCATTCGAATCGTATTGAAAATTATCAATGCTGATATAACCACAAATACCGAACCAGCTGCGATACCTATCTTTTGCGCGAAGGCCACAGCACGGCCAATCGATTCGATAGTTTTGCGTCGCTCACCAGCAAATGAAGGTTTATAATCTGGATTGATATGGTCTTTTACCAGACTATTATTGGCCACAAAATCCTGCAACTGCGACGTATCATTAATATCCGCTATCACCACACGCAAAGTTGCTGGGTTTTTATTAGTAGCCTCTTTGATAGCATCCAACACTGCGTTATCGTCCTTATTGGCCTCGATAATTTTTTCCCTTGCAGTAGCCGCGCTAATATATGTTACTGATTTTACCGAAGATAATTTTTTCAATTCAGCCGTTACCTCGGTCGCGTCTTTATCAGTAGTTTCGGTTTTTAGATAGATAGACATATCAACCTTGTTACGCAATTCACTGACAGTATCTGTCAAAATATTCTGCGCAGCAAACGATACAAATATAATCATCAAAGTAATCGTCATAACGGCAGTTGCCGCTATTGATAGCCAAGAGTTACGAATAAAACTATCAAACCCGTATCTGAACATTCTAAAAAAAGTTAGCAATTTGCGGTTACTGCGCTTTGGATTATTTTTGCTCATTGTTTATAACTCCCCTGCGCCTGATCGCCTGAAATTTTACCGTTGTCCAAAGTAATTACGCGTCTTTTTAATTTGTTAACGATTTCCGCATTATGGGTTGTCAGCAGAATCGTAGTGCCGTATTTGTTAATTTTTTCTAGCAAACGAATAATATCCCAACTGTTTTTTGGGTCTAGGTTACCAGTCGGCTCATCGGCAATCAAAATTTTAGGTTGACGGACCACAGCACGCGCAATTGCCACGCGTTGGCGTTCACCGCCAGATAATTGGTGAGGAAAACTTTTTTCTTTACCCTTTAATCCAACCAATTCAATAACTTTCGGCACCGTGCTTTTGATTTCGTGTCTTGTCATACCGGCAATTTCTAGCGCAAAAGCAATATTCTCAAACACTGTTCGTTGTGGCAATAGTTTAAAATCCTGAAAAACCACACCAATTTTACGTCGCAACATCGGAATATTTTTGTCTTTCAACGTATCATAATCTATTCCACCGACAACAATCTTGCCACTGGTAGGTTTTTCCTCGCGGGTAAGTAATTTGAATAATGTCGATTTACCAGCACCACTGGTACCCACTAATATCACAAACTCGCGCGGTTCGATAAACAGGCTGACCCTGTCAAGTGCCGTTTCAAGACCTTTACTATATTTTTTTGTAACCCTATCTAGCAATATCATTACTTATAATTATAACATAAGCACTGACGCGCATCGGGTAAATTATACTTTATTTTATTTCCAAAGAATCTATGATTTTTGCTGAGGCATTAATTAGATCTTGATCTGTAGAAAAAGCCTGCACGGCAATCGTAACTACTTTAGTTTCACTAACAACCGTAGCTAATCGAAACACGCCACTAGGCATGTTATCCCCAGCGACAATTTTGCCATAAGCAATCCTAACGGCCATACCGTTTTTCGTGGATTTCTCAATTTTAACATCAGATATAGTCTGAGACGTCACAAGCATACCACCAGACTCAAAAGATTTCTCGTTAAATATAGTATCTAACTGGGTAGTTAAAGCTTCCTTGCCTATTGAATTTTTAGAAAACGCCACCTGCACAAGCGATCTTTTGTCATCAAGTATATTGCTATTTTTATCTGGCTTTCTAAAAGAAGCGCTTGAAATCCCCTCGTCTTTAATATAAGACGCAGGTACCATCAAAGAATAACCGTCTGCCGTATTGTCATATTTAGTTAATGAAATGCCGTTAAAAAACAAAAACCATAAAGTTATACCAATACCAATTAAACCAATGGTCGCGGCTACTAAAATAATAATTTTTTTATTTATTTTATTTGGGGCTACTGGACCACTGGCCACAATTGGCTGTAGTGGTAATGGCTGCGGACTGTCACTAGCCAATGGTTGAGTTGTCGTGTTAATAACGGGGTTTTCTGGCATTGTCGATTGTTCTGAAAAATCTGAAGTTACTTGGGCAGAAGCCAAAAGCTGCTGATCTGATGCTGGTGCATACCCCATAGGAGCTTGCCCCTGAGGAACAGTCTGATTATTGTGCAGGCTTATAGGCTGTTCCGGAACTTGGTTCGGCTGAGTGTTTTCTAGATCCATGACATATTCCTTTATGCTTATGTTTAGTTAGCTATATATAACCACAAAAAAACAATTAATTCTAGGCTTGATTCAAATATGCATCAATAAAACCATCTATTTTACCATCCAATACACTGCTAGTATCGGTTTCCTCATGCTTTGTCCTGGTATCTTTGACCATCGTATATGGATGCAATACATAATTTCGTATCTGTGAACCCCAGTTGGCTGATTCCCCTGCATGTAGTTCTGAGATGCTAGAGGCGTGCTGCTCTAGTTGCAATTGAATCAGTTTGGAACGTAATATTTTCATCGCCGTTTCGCGATTCTGCAGCTGTGATCGTTCGTTTTGGATCGCAACTACAATGTTAGTTGGGATATGAGTTATACGCACTGCACTATCAGTAGTGTTGACTGACTGACCACCTTTGCCACCAGCCCGATAAACATCAATTTTCAAATCTTTTTCATCAATTTCGGCTTCTTCGGGCGTATCGATTTGTGGCAACACTTCAACTAATGCAAAACTGGTCTGACGCAAATTATCACTATTAAATGGGCTTAAACGCACTAATCGATGAACGCCATTTTCGCTGCGTAGTTTTCCGTAAGCAAATAGCCCTTCAACTTCGATAACAGATGATTTTATGCCCGCTTCTTCGCCAACTGATCGTTCAACGATTGAAGTTTTGATGCCAGATTTTTCCGCCCAACGCAGATACATACGCTCCAGCATCTCGGTCCAATCCTGGGCATCTGTTCCGCCAACACCAGCACTTAATCGCAATATCGCGTTATGATCATCAAACTGACCGTCAAACATTAAATCCTTACGTAATCGCGCAAATTCAACCTCCATAGCGTCAATCTGTCCAGCAAATTCCACAGCCAGACTCTCATCTCCTAGTTCGATTAATTCCACAATATCCGCTGCCTGAGCGCGAATAGTAACCCACGGATCAACCATATTCATCAGCGCTGCAAGTTGTTTGCTCTTTGCCTGTGCATCACTAGGATTATTCCAAATCTCCGGGCTCGACATCTGCTCACTGAGTTCCGCTATCTCATTTTGTTTATCAATAATATTCAGTTTTGAAAAAGCCGCATCGATTTGCGTCAACAGATTTTTTACTTGTTTTAATATAGATTGCATATTGCTACAAAGCTCGAACAGCCGCCTCAAATTGTTCGCCGCGATCCGCATAATTCTTGAATAACCCAAAACTTGCGCTAGATGGGCTTAACAATACAACCCCGCCAGATTTTGCCAATTTCTGCGCACGTGCCACGATTTTGGGCATAGTTGGTTCATCCATAATCTCAAAATCATTAAATCCAGCCGCTTTACACGCCGCCGCAATATTTTCAGCCTCCGCCCCTATTAAAATAGCTTGCGCGTCATGATGGGTTAACTCTTTGCCGAGTTCTGTAAAATCCGAACCCTTTGATGACCCACCCAATATAATAACTTTTGACCGGTCAAAAGATTTTAAAGCCGCAATCGCTGCTGTTGGAGTCGTCGCAATACTATCATCATAATAACTTACATCCCCAACTTCTCGCACGAATTGTAACCTATGGGGCAACCCCGTAAAAGCCGCCAAACCGGCCGTAATTATGTCTGTGTCATCTGTAAAACTCCAGGCAGCATCAATCGCTGCGCAGGCATTATACTGATTAAACTCGCCTATTAAATTCAATGTATCTGTTGAACAAATAATTTGTTCTCCATAGTAAAAGCTGCCGTCTGCGACATGTGCGGTTGCCGTGTCAGGATAACCTATTAATTGAGCGCCAGAACCCGATGCTATAAACTTGGCATAATCGTTACCTTGGTTATAAACCAATATATCTCCCTCGCCTTGGTATTTAGTAATATTAGCCTTGGCTGCTACATATTCATCCATATCCATATGAACGTCTAGGTGTTCTTGTTCAATAAACAAAACAACTGCGATATGTGGAGATTTTTCCAGATCCCACAATTGAAAACTAGACAACTCGTAAATAACAATATCACTCTGTTGAATATCTCCTAATACGTCTAGGCTAGGTGTGCCAATATTACCCAACAGCCAAACATTTCGCCCAGACCGCTCTAATATACTAGCAATCAAACTGGCCGTTGTTCCCTTGCCCTTGCTACCAGTTACACCGATAATAGGTGCTGGGCATTTGGCAAAGAATTCATTCGTTGCAGACCACACTTTACCGTCAGTTTTAATCTTGCCAGGAGCCAAACCTGCTGTTCGGACAACCATATCAAAACCTTGTAGTTTTTCAAAAGCATCTTCACCTATAATTGATTCTGTTCCGCCCGGCAAGTCTTGTTCGGGTTGTTTTTGATCAACAATCACAATCTCATTATCACTGTTACTCGCCCAATATCGATAGTTTGATTCACCCTCTAGACCGTAACCAGCGATTGCAATTTTCATCCCGTTAGACTACTCCTGATTAAATAACTTTGCTATTTTTTCACTTAAATCAACTATTTCTTGTTTTTCACCACTACTGACAGCCGCTAGTACCCACAAATCACTGCGAATAAACTTACGTGCGGTTTCAACCATACGCTCAGTCGTCACATTTTTGATCATATCAGGAATTTTTTCGTAATTTTTAATTACACCGTCGGCAAAGTATCTGCCGGTATAAAATCCGCTTATTTGCGACACAGTCTGTGCGCCCATTTGGTAACGACCTAAAGCAAAACCTTTGGCAGCTTGCACTTCCTTGTCGCTAATTTTGCCGTTTAGCACATTGCCAATTTCACGCGCGATGATATCAAATAATTCACCAGCCGCCTCATGATTGACTTGACCAGATATATCCCAACCACTGTCATAAAATCCCGTTCCAGCATAGGCACTGACATTATATGCCAAACCCTTTTTGCGAGCTGCACCAAAAATTCGTGAGTGCATAGTTCCAGTCAAAATATGATTCAGATAATGCATAGCGTCTAGTTCTTCATCGGCCAACACCTCGGGAATTGCCAAAAAAAGTCCAAAAGTCAAATTAGTAGCGTCTTTACGACGAATAATAGTAGGGCTAGATTTTTGCAATATATCCTTGGGGACTTCAAAACGTTCACCTTTTGGTAACTCAAAGCCTTCTAATTGTCGCCTAATTTCAGATTTGCGGCCGCGTAATTTTCCGGCAATTACAAATCGCATATTTTTAGTTGTGTGTGTGCGTTTATGATGCTCACGGACGTCCGCTATTGTAACATTGCTAATTGTTGGCAGTGATTGACGATAAGTCAGCACGCCTTCACCCATCAATTGCTGAATTTTTGGCCACAATATGCGATGATGATCATTTAAATAATTAGTCAGTTCACTGCGCACATTGCCACGCTCGGCATCTAGTTCTTCTTCATTAAACCTAGGCTGACAGATTGAAAGTTTTTGCAAATCCAATATCCTATTCCATTCAAAATCCGCACAATCGGCGTCATAAACCATCGACAAATCGCTAGTATAAGCGTTACGATAAGCACCATTTTTTGTAAACTCAAACTCAAAATCTTGCTCATCCTTGAACCGCGCATTAGCGCCGAAAGCCATATGTTCCATAATGTGCGCCACTTGTTCGATATCTTTGTTTTTAGCATATCGATTACCAGCACGAAATTGAAACTGCATACTCATTGTAGTTGCACCAGGGACGTCAATAAACAATCCGCGAGCTCCGTTTTTCAATCTTATCTCAGATACGGTATGTTTCATTATCTATCGCCTATGCTTTCGGTTTTTGCGCTCGGCCTTTTTCTTCTTTCTGGCTTGATTTTTTTTCTTATTAGCGTCAGAATGGTCTTTTTTGATCTTGAAATCCTGATCACGATTCTTCTCACCACTAGTTACCTCATTGACACCTTTTTCAACGGCCGACTCAGCTAGTTTTGTCAGCTCAGTCTCATATTCCTCGTCTGCCTTTGCGACTACATCTGTTCGATGGACATGCATCACGGCGCGAATAACTTCATCGCGTAGTGTCGCTTGTAAACTATCAAACAATTTTTGCGATTCACTGCGATATTCGACCAATGGGTCGCGTTGACCAACACTGCGCCAATGAATACCTTCACGTAGATGCTGCATATTCTCCAAATGTTGCATCCATAATGTATCTAGAACTTGCAGATAAACTTCGCGCTCAACTTTACGTAAAATCTCGATTGTCAGCTCTTTTTCTTTGGCTGTATACAAGTTTTTTGCCTCTTTAATAGCCAAGTCAAGGCGTTTTTTGTCATTTTTTTCCTTGCCAATTATTTCTACCTTATCAACAGCCATTGGAAATACTTGCTCAAATTCTTCGGCAAATTTCTTATTATTTTTAGATGGCAATATCGTCAATTCGCGTAGCTTTGATGTAATCAAATTTTCAACTTCAGATTTGATATCTTCGCCTTCTAGAATTTTGTGTCGCATAGTATAAACAACTCGACGGTGACGATTAATCACATTGTCATATTGAACGACGTTTTTCCTGGTATCAAAGTTAAATCCTTCGACGCGTTTTTGAGCTGATTCTAGCGTTTTAGACACCGCTCTGTTCTGAATCGGTGTGTCTTCATCGATACCTAATCGGTCCATTAGGCTGGCAATTCGCTCACCCTGGAATATGCGCATCAGGTCATCTTCGGTCGATACATAGAACTGCGTTTCGCCTGGATCACCCTGGCGACCACCACGACCACGTAGCTGATTGTCAATTCGACGTGATTCATGTCGTTCGGACCCGATAACTACCAAACCACCCAATTCGATTACGCCTTCGCCCAATTTAATATCAGTACCGCGACCAGCGATGTTGGTTGCCAGTGTAACCGCGCCCTTTTGGCCGGCTTTTTCAATAATCGCAGCTTCACGCTCGTTATTTTTAGCATTCAGCAATTCATAAGGGATCTTTTCTTTGTCTAACCATGTTGCGATTAATTCGTTTTTAGCGATAGATGCCGACCCGATTAATACTGGACGACCTTCACGGTGATATTCTGCAATAGCGGCCGCGACGGCTTTTAATTTGCCTTTTTCTGACCTGAATATCAAATCTTGTTTATCGACGCGAATCAATGGACGATTAGCTGGGATTTGAATTACATCCAGGCTATAAATCTGTTGAAATTCCTCGGCCTCGGTAAACGCTGTCCCTGTCATACCAGATAGTTTGGAATATAGACGGAAATAGTTTTGGAACGAAACTGTTGCTAGTGTCATACTTTCCTGCAATACGGCAACACCTTCTTTGGCTTCAATTGCCTGATGTAGACCTTCGTTATAACGGCGACCTTGCATTAAACGACCAGTGAATTCATCAACGATTATAACTTCACCTTCGCGGGTTACAACGTAATCTTTATCGCGACGGAACAGTGCCTGCGCACGCAATGCTTGATCCATGTGATATACCGAACGGATATAATCTGGACTGTATAGGTTCTTGATACCTAATACCTTTTGAATCTTTTCGATGCCAATGTCAGTTAATGACACAGTTCGATGCTTTTCATCCATAACGTAATCTTCGGGAACTAGTTTGGCAGCGATTTTGGCAAACTGATAATAACTGTCTGGGTTTTCAGCTGCTGGTGCACTAATAATTAGCGGCGTTCTAGCCTCATCAATTAGAATGCTGTCAACTTCGTCCACAATCGCAAAATTTAATTTGCGTTGGCGCAACATATCAACTTCGTTAACCATGTTATCGCGTAGATAATCGAACCCGAATTCGTTGTTGGTGCCGTAGGTTACATCTGCGGCGTAAGCTTCTTTGCGGGTTGCTGGTTTTAGATGTCGCAAACGTTCATCGCTGTGATCCTCGTTATCAAATTGCGGGTCATAAACAAAAGACGCTTCATTGATAATAACGCCGACCTCCAGCCCTAGGAAATCATATATAGGCCCCATCCAACACGCGTCGCGCTGTGCCAGGTAATCGTTAACCGTAACAACATGGACACCATCACCTGATAGCGCGTTCAAATACACAGGCAGTGTTGCCACCAATGTTTTACCTTCACCAGTTTTCATCTCGGCCACATTGCCATCATGCAACGCCATGCCTCCAATTAATTGCACATCGAAATGACGCATTTTCATCGTGCGTTCGCTAACTTCACGAACCAATGCAAACGCATCTGGCAATATACTATCTAGCGTTATACCCTTTTTGGATAATTTCTTTTTTAGCACCTCGGTCTGCTGTTTTAGTTCAGACTTGGTCATTTTCGCATATTTATCAGACAATGCGTTAATTGCAGCAACCCGTTTTTGCAGGCCTTTTAATAACTTTTGTTGTGGATCGCCAAATATCTTGGTCAGAACCTTATGTTTGCTTACCATAATAAAAACCCTAAACTCCTATCATAAAGTTCCATAGTGAAATACTACCTACTATTATAAGTCTAAAACGGTGTTTTAACAACCCCACAACAGGTTATAATTCGCGGCCGAAACTTCGTTTAAATCGACTCAAAATTCCCCGTCTGCCAATATGCGGCACGGTGTTTTGTTTATAATCGCGTAATTGAGAATGGGTCTTAGCAACGACTGAATCAATAGCAAATAACATTGTACTACTGCAACCCTTAGCATTAATAACTTTACCTGGTAAAACCAACACGACTTCGGCCTCATATTTTTCACTGTCGTGAACTTTTTTCTTGTGCTCAATCAATGTCACATCGACAGATGCACTTTTAACTGCATGCCTAGGAATATATTTGTCCAGGCTACCTATTTTTTTGATGACATATTTGCGGGTATTGCTATCCACCTCATATGAGATGCCGGTAAGGTTAATATTTTTAATCATGCTACCCTCCTTTTATTTATATTGGCTGGTAGTTCTATTATAACATTTTTGATTATAAAATAGTGCGGCCGCCTAGATAATTTTGTAGTGCTGTTGGTACCTTCACCTGGCCGTCAGCTGTTTGATTGTTTTCCAATATAGCGATCATAATACGGCCCAATGCAAAGGCTGTTGCATCATTAGTATGAACCAATTCTAGTGCGCCAGATTTACGACGAACGCGAGTATTCATTCGGCGTGATTGATAATCGGTCATGTAATCAGCGGTATGAGTTTCGCGGTATTTGCCCTGTCCAGGTAGATATGTATTCATATCGACGCCACGCGCGTTTGGTTTACCAATATCAAATGTACATTTTTGAACGATTTGGTGCGGCAATTCTAACTGGGTTAACATATAATCTTGAATTGCTGCGAACAATAAATGCTCATTCAGCCCGTTTTCGGCAGTTGTGAAACTTTCAATTTCCAATTTGTCGAATTGATGCATGCGGAACAAGCCTTCCATATCTTTACCATAGGTCCCAGCCTCACGACGGAAACTGGTTGCATAGCCCAGATATCGAATTGGCAACTGTGATTCATCTAACACTTCATTGACATACATACTGCCCAGTGTATGCTCGGCACTGCCCTGCAGCCACAAATCATCGTTTTCTAGTTTATAGCGCTCATCGCGTGGCTCTAGGCGGTCCATAGCATCATAGACTTCAGTTCGTATCATGTAAGGTGGCAACACTGGCACAAATGGCTTAGTCGATACGTCCAGTTTGTTATTTTTAGCAATCTCAGCAATTTTTGTCTCGTCACCTAGCAAATCCATTACAAAATTAATAATTGCGAACTGTAATCGAACCATATCGCCTTTGACATAGGCGAATCGGCTACCGGCAACTTTGGATGCGCGTTCTTTGTCCAGCCAATCGCGTTTGGCAGCGATCGCAGCGTGATTTAGTGGGATAAAATCAAATTTAGGCACATCACCAACAGTTTTGACTACCACATTTTCTTCTTCACTATGTCCCACAGGCACATCTGGCCATGCCATATTCGGAACTTTTTTCAGTAATCCTAAAAATTCAGCGCTAACTTCTTTTAATTTCGGCTCAATTTCAGCCAACTGGTCTTTGATAACCTTACCTTCGGCAATTAATTCTGGCGTTGGTCGGCCGCCTTTGGATTTTTCAACATTATCGTTGCGTTTTTGGCGCAATTCATCAACCTGACCCTGCAATACACGGCAATCTGTGTCTAATTTTAATAATGTTGTGATATCTACATCACATGCCTTATTGCGCGCATTTGCCTGCACTGCCTCGGCATTCTCTCGGATAAAACGAATGTCTAACATGCGTCCATTATATCAGAGATATGATTTAAAACTACTCAGCTTTTGGCAAACCAACCGATTCAAGATATTTATTAACGCCATCGTTATAATAAGTTTCTGCACCATTTTGTGCACAAAAATAATCTATCGAAGCGACTGCTCGCTTGCGCTCTGTAGCATCTTTCAAATTATTGTATGCGTTATCCCTAAAATTACTACTACACATGACGTCAATCCCTCTATTAACTATCGCATAGTCAAAAACATGGAAAAAATTAGCTGCTATAATCACCACTATCACAGATATCAATATGTAATTAATAACTAAAGATATTTTTGTAGTTAGGCTTTTTTCATTTAATTTAGGATCTTTTTTGTTAATTGGTTTCAATTTCTTATTCATATTTATAAGCTTAAGCCATATTACAAGCAAAATCAATAATAAATAACTAATTTTGTTTGTGGCTACTCTGTACGTAACGCTTCAATCGGATTCAATTTTGCCGCTTTACGCGCTGGCAATATACCCGATACGACTGATATCACGACCAGCCCAATGATTACCATCAAGACGCTAATCGGTTCAAATATAATCAACCTGACGCTGCCAATATTTAGCGCATTACTAATTATTGGGTTTGCGACTGTACCAGCAATAACTGCCAGTCCTGCACCGATTGTGCCGCCCAACAACCCAATCCAAGCCGCTTCTAGTTTGAATAACCGCCCGACATCACGACGGCGCATACCTAAAGCTTTCATCAACCCGATCTGTTGCGTGCGCTCTAGCACACTAATATATTGCGTATTAATAATGCCGAATACCGATGTTAACACTGCCAATATGCCAAATCCAATCAATATCGCTTGCAGCACATTGATAAAGTTAAATATAAAACTCATCAAATCTTCGGCCGTTTGGGCATCATAACCAGCGTTATTGATTGCATCTTTTATGACTTTTACATCTTTGCCATTACTGGCCAAAACTAACGCACCTTCATATTTGCCAAACATTGGCGTCCCCTTCGTCCCATGATCATATATGGCCTGAACATTAGCTTGTGATATCTGCATGCCACTAATTGGGCTGGCAGCAAACGCCGAACTTTTGACGACACCAACAATATTAAATTCAAATGTCTTTATGCCAACTTGATCAGATGAGACAACACCGCTATCAACTGCAACCTGAACTTTTTTGCCGATTGCATCGCCCGCACTAGCAAACCCAAAAGATTCCAAATAATTATCCGTTATTATAATCCCGTTATCGTTAATGCCATCAGAATTACCAGCCACATATTCCAGCTTTACACCATCTCTGAAAACACGCACGCTAGCCTGATATTTGTCACGACCTTCGGCAACTATATATTTTATAGTTGTCGTATACATCGGCCTAATCGAAGCCACACCATCAATCTTTGCGATTTTGTCTATATCACTCTGAGATAATAGCTTCGCGATATAACCACCATAGTTTATTACTGGACCTTCAGTATATTTCTGGGGTTTTTTAGGGTCATTATTGGCATCCATTTTTGGTTGGACAAACAATTCTTGCGGATTTGTATTACTGGTAATAATCGTACTGGCATATTCACGACCACCTGCGCCGACTGCTAGGCTTAACACAATCGTAAATGCACCGACGCCAATCGCCAAACTAGTTAACAATGTCCTGGCTTTCGCTTGTTTTAAACTACGCCCAGCTCGGACAATAATATCTGTTATCCTCATACAATTTTGCCTTTCGATGTGTCCAATTTGCCATCTTTTAGATGTATTTGCATCTCGCATCGATTCGCCAAATCGCTGTCATGCGTCACAATTATTAATGTCACATTGTTTTTTTTGCTGTATTCGAACAGCAAATCTTCTACCAACCCGCCAGTTACACTATCCAGGTTACCAGTTGGTTCATCTGCAAATAGAATCTGGGGGCTGTTCACAATCGCTCGTGCGACCGCCAGGCGCTGTTTTTGACCACCAGACAATTCTTTCGCTCGCGCCTTAATCTTTTCTGACATATCAACTGCCGCTAGGGCTGTCTCAATCATTTTTCGACGCTTGCCTACTGAAATTTTAGCTATTTCCAGCGGCAAACTAACATTGTCGTAACAGCTCTCTTTGGCCTGGACAAAGAAACTTTGAAATATGAAACTCATCTGGCTAGAACGGAACTTATCGATATCTTTTTGTTTTAATTTCAACACATTTTGACCGTCAATCAATATTTCGCCTGATGTTGGCTTGTCTAGCCCGCTCATTATATGCATCAACGTAGATTTACCACTGCCAGATTTGCCTAATATTGCCACACTGGCCCCAGTTGGAATCTTAAAGCTAACATCATCTACTGCGTTAAAGGCATTGTCTTTTTTGCCATAAGTCTTGACCAGATTTTTAACTTCAATCATATCGGGTTAACCCAACTTCAAACCTGGATAAATATCAGCTGTTGTACTGTCAATTTCATGCCTCATTTGAGGGAAAGGTACGCCTTCGCGCGCTGTAATACCTTCAAACACCCAGAAAACTCGTTCAGTTATACCCAACCCACAAGCTGGTGGCATACCGTATTCCAACATTTCGATAAAATCAATATCCAGCATCATAGCTTCAACATCACCTGCTTCACGCATACCCTGCTGCTCGACGAATCGTGCCAATTGATCAATCGGATCATTTAATTCTGAGAAACCATTGGCCAGTTCTGACCCCGCAATAATCGGTTGGAAACGCTGGACAGATTGTCCGTCCGCGTTAGATTTTGCTAGCGGGCTAATGAATTTTGGCGTATTAACCAACCATACTGGCCCAGTTACGTCTTTGCGGATATTCTTCCATAATTTGTCGATGCCTCTAGCGCGGTTTTCGGTCTTTTCAACTTCTAATTTATTGTCTTTCAACGCTGCTTTAACTTCTGCTAGCGTACTGTTATATACATCAATGCCATATTTTTCACGGATCACAGTTTCATAATCCCAAACTTCCCATTTGGCGTTCATATCAATTTTTTTGCCTTTTAATTCAAATTCTAATGTGCCAAAAGTAGCCTGTAAAACTTTGCAGAACATATCTTCCATCAATTTCATGCCGTCGCTCCAATCAGCGTATGCCCAATACCATTCCATCGCAATATGCTCTGGCAAATGTTCATCACTAAAGTTTTCGTTACGGAACCTAGGCCCGATATCATAGACTTTTTCAAATCCTGCGCCCAATAATCGTTTTAATGGCAATTCTTGGCTAATGCGCAAATAAAAATCTTGATCCAATGAGTCCATATGAGTCACAAATGGGTTAGCATCCGCCCCGCCAGTTGTATGTTCCAATACCGGAGTATTTACCTCAATAAATCCAGCTTCGTTCAGGTAATCACGGGTTGCTTGCCAGAATTTAGATCGGCGAACGAATCTATCACGCACATCAACATTGACGTTCATATCAACATATCGGCGGCGCATACGCTCTTCTTTGTTAGTGAATCCTTCGATGCTACTAGGCATTGGGCGCAGTGATTTGGAAATCAATTTCAATGACACAACTTCGATTGATATTTCACCAGTTTTGCTTTTGATAACTTTACCAGTCGCTTGAACGAAATCGCCAGTATCTAGTAGCGGCAATTGTGCCATTCCTAATTGGTTAGATTTGGCATCTAATTCGCCGACGGTATCAGTTCGTAGGAATAATTGAATAGAACCGCTAAAATCACGGACCACGATAAAGGCCAATTTGCCAAATTTGCGGATTCCCATAATCCGACCCACGACCGTAGCCTCGCTACCCTCTAGTTTTTCGAAATCAGTCGTAATATTGGCGTTTTCCTGCGTGCGTTTTGACTCAGCTGGGAACGGATTAATACCCAGTTCCTGCAGCTCTGATAACTTGCGCAAACGTTCATCTCGAAAATCTTTTAGTGTAGCCATATGCTCTATTATATCAGAGATATAATAGAAGTAGATGTTAGATTATGGATTA
Organism: Candidatus Saccharimonadota bacterium; assembly: GCA_037129535.1. Taxonomy (GTDB): domain Bacteria; phylum Patescibacteriota; class Saccharimonadia; order Saccharimonadales; family Saccharimonadaceae; genus UBA1547. The sequence continues at coordinate 53,953 of JBAXUT010000004.1, forward strand.
TAGATTATAGTATAAATCTCAAGGTAATTTTGAGATTATGAGATCTAGTGGGACATCTGCACCCGTCGCTTACAAGCGACTGGGGAAGCCGCTCCCCCGTACTCCGCGGGGAACGGGTCGGTTCCTTTTTGTGACCCAAAAAGGAACTAGTCTTTGGTTCTTTGCTAAAAGAAAGAACAAAAAAGGCTCGCCTTTCAGCGAGCCCATTCTATAATCTATTTAAAATGTTTAGCAAAGACTTTCAATTCTATAAGTCACACCACCCTTTGGAGTCGTAATAACTACTTCATCACCAACTTTTTTACCAAACAACGCTTTGCCGATTGGAGATTCGTTGCTGACTTTGCCCGACATTGGGTCGGCTTCAACTGGGCCAACAATCGTATAATTAACGCTACTACGACCAGTTTTTAGTTCTACACAAGTACCCAAGCCTACCTTTGAGCCATTACCAGCCTTGATAATAGTCATATTCATCAAAATATCTTCAATTTCAGAGATTCTAGTCTCGACTAGACCTTGCTCCTCGCGTGCAACGTCATATTCTGCATTCTCGCTCAAATCACCAAAATCACGAGCTTCTGAAATCTTTTCAGCTACTTCGCCACGTCGACCCTTCAGGGCCTTTAGCTCTGCTTCTAGCTCTTTTTTACCTGCTGATGTTAATTGATATAGTTTTTTCATAATCGTTAATCCTCTTACTTTCATTATAACAAAAAGTGGTCTTTAGAACACTACACACGCTATATATAGCGTGTTGTATACAAATGATTTTGTATTCAGTTTAGTTTACCAAGCAGTTCATCATGTGTCAACAACAATTGTTGGCCGTCACCACGTGCAACCAATTCATAGGTGTTATTTTCCAACATTCTATCACTAACCGTCACGCGATATGGTATTCCCATTAACTCTGCATCGGCAAATTTCTGTCCTGGACGCACATCACGATCATCATATAGCACCTCTATGCCCTTTTCGGTCAATTCTGCATATAATTCATCTGCATGTTTTACTGCCTCATCACTACCAATCCCGACTAGATAAACCCTTGCTGGTGCAATCTGTTCTGGCCACACCAAACCACGTTCGTCGGCAAATTTCTCGGCAATTACACCCATAACACGGGTTGTACCAATACCATATGAACTGAGATAGACTAATTGTTGTTTATTATCAGCATCAGTGAACGTAAAGTTAGTGTCTTCGCTCTTCTGTGACCCAAAATTGAATATATTACCGACTTCGGCACTCTTTACTTTTTCTAATTCTTCACGCTTGATATCTAGTTTTTCTAGATTCTCATCATCCATAACTTCTTCATTGACCGCGATATTTTTGCCACGATGAATATAAATGTAATCTTCACCTGCTTCACAAACCGTTTGGAACTCATGGCTAAACTTTGTGAACGCTCCGCCGCTAGCAAATGTCACATACGTATCAGCACCAATCCCCAATCGGTCAAAAATTCGGTTATACGCTTCAATGGTTTTATCATAAAAAGCCTGATTTGCCTCGGCACTAACATTACACGAATACATATCTTTCATCGTGAACTCGCGACCACGAATTATACCGCTTTTGGCACGAGTTTCGTTGCGGAATTTAGTCTGGAACTGATAGACGTTAACTGGTAGGTCTTTGTAACTATTAACATATTGTTTTACCATCCCGATTATTGGTTCTTCGTGTGACCAACCAAAACCAACAGGCGTACCGTCTTTTAATTCAGATTTGAACCATATATCTACGGCATCATCATCCCAACGACCAGTCGATTCCCATGTCTCTTTTTTTTGTAGGCCAGTCATTAATAGTTCTTGGCAACCAATCGCGTCCATTTCTTCACGAACAATCTGAGTAATCTTGTTTAGAACTTTCAACCCCAATGGTAGATATGCATACACCCCCGCCATCTCTTTGTGAATGAATCCGGCGCGGATTAATAGTTGCGCGTTTTTTGACACCTCATCGGCTGGGGCGTCTTTGATAGTTTTTGTAAATAATTTGGATAATCTCATATTATCCTCCCATTGTAGTCAAAAACGACGTATTAATAAATAGGAAATAGAACGCAATGCCGTTTTTCAACATATGCAACAGTATTGATGGCCATATAGTACCCGTAATTTGACGTAATACGCATAACACCACACTCAGCGCGACTGTATCTATAATCACGTTCAAATTACCGTGCAATACTCCGAAAACTAAGCTAGTTACGGCAATCGCTAGCCATACTGGCACGATTTTTTTCAGTTTGCCGAATAGATAACCACGGAATAATACTTCTTCGGCCACTGGTACAGCCACAACTAATGCCAAAAACGCCAACACAAACTCATAATTCTGATTTAAGTTTTTAAATCCGGTTTCTTGGACTTGGCTAGAGTCAAACCCAGGCAAATAACTAGTTGCCAACCACATTAATAATCCAGAAATTATCAGGTAAACGACAAATCCTGCTGGTGTCACCCAAATCTCAGTCCAATTAGGCAACCGGTCTAAACTGACATCTTCTAGTGTAGTTTTTTTCTTCTTGACCCACCAAGGTACCAATATTATCAACGCTAACGCGATTATATACGCCAGTGCTGTTGTAACTGTGTTTAACACCACTTCGTTCAAATCGCTCAACGCTACACCCAATCGAACCAGGACCCATGCAACGCCCAATATTATCGCCTGAGCAGCATAAAAACTAATCACCACCCATGCAGGGATGACCAACACCATCAGGAATTTAGAATATTTTCGCCACATCCGTAATTGTCACCAATACTATTAAGCCCATTAATATATAAAATCCGATTGTTTGAATCTTTTCCTCGCGTTCGAATGTCAGTGATTTTTTAGTCAACCTGAATAACATCATCGTAAACCACCTACCACCGTCCAGCGCTGGTATTGGTAATATATTCATCACAGCTAGTGTCAGCGAAATAATCGCCGTTAGGAACAATAATTGCATTGGGCCGGCACTACTGGCCGCTGGGAAAATCGTACCTAGTATCCCGATAGGTCCCGCCACACTATCACCTGCCGTTTTCAAATCGGCTGCCGCTTGGTCGCGTACTGCGCTGTCTGAACTAAATTGTGATACAATCCCGTTGAACAAATTTGCGACTAATCCGCCTAGGCCACTCAATGTCTCCCAAGTAAATTGCGCGGTCGTTACAACACCTACAATCGGCGCCGACCAAGTCGATTTGATCGTCGATCGTTGACCCATATTAATTCCCAATATGCCACCTTCTGTGTTATCGCTCAGCGCTATATCAATCGTTGATTCCTGACCGCCGCGCGAATAAGTCATCTGTGTAGTTTTGCCTTTGTTATCACCAATCAATTTGGATAATTCTTCAGACGTAGATGGTTTTTGACCTGCAAATTGTATTACCGTGTCACCGACTCTTAACCCAGCTGCCTCGGCTGGTTTGCCCGCGGTCAGACCGGTAATTTCAACCGGTTGATTGACCAATACACTATCACCCGCCATCATAAACTGATTTGGTAACACCTTTGGCAGGCCAAATATCGACAATATCGCCAATATAAAAGCCGCCAACAACCAGTTCGCCGTGACACCCGCAAATAATATTTTTGTTTTGCCCCAGAACCCGGCCGCACCATAATCGCCTTTTTTTCTAGCTGCATCATGTTCACCTTGCATTTTTACGAATCCACCGATTGGCAGCCAGTTCAATGTAAATAACACGCCATTTTTTAGTTTTTTGCCCCAAGCTTTTGGTGGCAAGCCAATCCCGAATTCTTCAACCGTTACGCCGTTGCGTTTCGCGACCCAGGCATGTGCCAATTCGTGAACCACAACTAATATAACTAGAACAATCAGCCCTATTAATACCCCGATAAATAATTGCATTCACACCCCCGTAACTAATTAAATTGTCAAAATTTCTTTTTCTTTGGCGATAAATATACTGTCAATTTTGGCGTTTTCAGTTGCCATCAACGTATCAATTGCCTTTTCGCCGCGTTTCATATCATCCTCTGAGATTTCCTTCGCATCTTTTTTGCGTTTTGCTTCTTTTAGCGCGTCTTGGCGGATGTTTCGTAGTGCGATTTTGGATTCTTCAACCTTTTCGCCAGTCTGTTTTACGATTAATTTTCGGCGTTCTTCGGTCAATGCTGGGATTGGTACGCGGATTACACGACCATCATCGCTAGGGTTAAAACCTAGGCTTTGATCAGCCCGAATAGCAGCACAAATCAACTGGATATTACTAGGATCAAAAGGCGTTATCTGTAGCATTTGTGATTCTGGTGCCGTGATATTAGCCACTTGATTTAGCGGCATCATTGATCCGTAAATTTCGGCTTTGATCCCGTCTAATTGGCTAGGATGTGCCCGACCAGTTCGGACTTTTTTCAACTCTTCCTCAAAATGAGCAATTACTGTACTAAATTTCGTTTCGAATGGTTTTGTGTCAAACATATACAATTATTATATCAAATATTGGCGGATAAGACTTGGGTTTTACAATTCGTATTCGCGAACTTCACAATTATGCATCGGGCTGATACGAACATTCCCCGATCTAGGTATGCCATTGGCCAGCGCATACAGCGCATGCTGCACCCCACCATGAGAAACTATCAAAACAGTTTTATCAGGATATTCTGTCTTTAGTTTTTCAAAATAGCCCTGAGTCCTGTCAAAAAAATCATGCAGCGATTCACCGTCCACTGGTTGGATATTTTTATCAAAATCAAATAAATCATTCCAAATATTCAAACCTATCCACTTGCCAGCTTTTCGTTCACGCACACTGTCTTCCAATATAATTGGCAATCCGTGATACTTGTTTACAGCCTCGGCAGTTTGCAACGCGCGTTTTAACGGCGACGAAATCACAATATCAAATTTTACATCTTTTAATTGTTCAGCCACAGCTGCGGCTTGCTCTATCCCGGTCGCATTTAATGGAGCATCTAATTCTTGCACCGACTGACCATTACTCATAGCCGCATTAGCATCAGTCTGCCCATGCCTAACAAAATAAACTTTCATAACAGTTATTATAACATCTGAAAAGAAGCTTTTGAGATTTGGCGGGACATCTGCAGAATCCCGGATAACCATAAGGCAATCATCCTGGATTGGCGAGGACTGTTTGAGCCCTTAAAAGGTTTAAGGCGCGAGTTTCGCAGCCAACCAAGATTGATTGGCGAAATGGTCAATCCGCGGATTCGAAGCCGTCCCAAAAGTTTTTCGGTTCCTTTTTGCAATACAAAAAGGAACTAGTCTTTGGTTCTTTACGAAAAGAAAGAACAAAAAAGCGGCAAAAGCCGCTTTTTTTATTTACCATCACTATTATTCAGTGACACCAAGCTCTATTCGCTTGAATTGGCGGACAATCAGGTTTTCACCTGTTTTTGCAATGTTTTCTTTTACAAAATCTTCAACAGTTTGTTTTTCGTTCTTGATGTAAGTCTGTTGCAATAATACTTTTTCAGCAAAATGCTTTTTGACCTGACCATCAACGATTTTATCCAACATTGCTGCTGGTTTACCACTGGTTTTTGCGACTTCCATACATTCTTCACGAACTCGTTTTAATTCCTTGGCAGGAATTTCAGCTTCGCTAACATAGATTGGTGACATTGATGCAACTTGCAGCGCAATTTCGTGTACGAATTCTTTGAAACCATCTGTTCGGGCAACGAAATCTGTTTCACAGTTAACTTCAACAATAACACCAATTCGTCCACCGTGAACATAGCTGTCGATTAGGCCGGCTCGGGCTTCGCGGTCGCCTTTTTTCTCGGCCTTGGTTACGCCTTTTTTGCGTAGCGCTTCTAATGCCTTGTCAAAATTACCTTTTGCTTCTACCAACGCAACCTTGGCGTCGGTCAGACCGATGCCTGATAATTCTTTTAACTTTTTAATATCGTCAATTGATACGCCCATCTTTTATTTCTCCTCTGTTTTTTTAACTGTACCAGCACCTTCTGTGACTGCGCCAGTAACGTAATCTAATAATAATTGTACACCTTTGATTGCATCGTCATTACCAGGAATAACGTAATCGATCAATGATGGATCAGCGTTTGTATCAACAACTGCAACTACTGGGATTCCTAATACATTTGCCTCGCGGATAGCATTCAAATCACCGATTACATCGATAACAAACACTGCACCAGGTTGGCCGGACAAGTCTTTGATACCGCTATATTTTAAGTTCAATTCATCAATTTCTTCTTGATAGCGTTGAACTTCCAATTTTGAATAGCGTTTTTCTAGATCGCCAGAAATCATTCGTTTTTCTAGATCTTTTAGTTTTTTGATCTGTTGAGTAGTTGTCGCAACGTTGGTCAAAATACCACCCAACCATCGTTCAGTAACGAACGGTTGATTGATAGCTTCGGCTGCTGCGCGAATGATGTCTTTGGTATGTTTTTTGGTACCAACGAACAAAACTTTTTTACCGCTAGCTGCAACTTTAGTTAGGAAAGGCAACGCCACTTCCAAACCTTCAACAGTTTTTTCTAGGTTAATAATATGGCTGTCTTGGCGTTTACTGTGAATGTATTTCGCCATTTTTGGGTGCCAACTGCTGGTCTTGTGACCAAAGTGTACACCAGCTTCGAATAAAGCTTTAATATCGACATTTGCTGTCATTTTGTAACTCCTTTTTCTTCCTTTGTGTACCTGAGATTAACAGGAGTTATTACACAAAGTGCTTCATTAATTTATTTACTTCACGATTATAACAAATAACAGATGAAAAGACAACACTAATTATATAGAATCTACTAAACACCGCTTTCTGAGATTTTGAGATTTGGCGGGACATCTGCAGAATCCCGGATGGATGTAAATACAAATATCCTGGATAGTCGAGGACTGTTTGAGTCCTTAAAACATATTTAAGGCACGAGTTTCCGCAGACTACCAAGATATTTGTATTTATAGACAAGCCGCAGATTCGAAGCCGTCCCAAAAGTTTTTCGGTTCCTTTTTGCGATACAAAAAGGAACTAGTCTTTGGTTCTTTACTAAAAGAAAGAACCCGTTCGACTACGCTCAGGGTAAACAAAAAGTTCTTTACAAAAGATTTTAATGAACCCATTCGATAAACTCAGGGTTTATCTGTTTTTGTACGTTGACAAAGAGCCCGGACTGAGCCCATTCGACTCGTTTTACTCGCTCAGGGTTTATTAACATTTTTGGTTTTACCCTTTGACAAAATGTTAATAAGCAGATACAATATACAGATTATGAAACAAAAGATACACCCAACCGAATATCGCCCTGTCGTATTTAGCGACGAGGTGGCTGGGTTTGCATTTTTGACACAGTCAACTGCGCAGACCAACGAAACAATTAAATGGGAAGATGGCAACGAATATCCATTGATCAAAATGCATATCAGTTCTGCATCTCACCCGTTCTTTACTGGTGAAGAAAAAATCATCGACACCGAAGGTCGCGTTGACCGATTCAAGGCTAAATTTGCCGCTGCCGAAGCCCGCAAGGTCGCATTGGCCAGCAAGGCTGTTAAGGCTAAGGCTGTCAAAGCTAAAAAAGCCTTAAAGTAGTATATAGATTACTGATTACAGATTACAGTATTAATCTCAACCTCAATTAGAAATCGCCTCATAACTTGGGGCGATTTTTAATTCATTATTTAGGAATCAGTATATGTTATAGGCTCCAGTACGGTTGCAATTTATATACGTTCTTTGTTGGATTTTATCAGACCATGCAATAATTTGCTGGTTAAATCAGATTGTTGAAGAATCTCATTTAGAGTTTTTTCGTCAATATAGTCTATATCAAACGCTATATATGATTGCGTTTCTAATTCTGCTAGTGAACCCTTTGCAATGTGATAGAATTGATTTTTTTCTTTGGCGGTTGCACGACCAAAACCTTCAGCTATGTTGCTGGGTACCGATACTACGGCTCGGCGCATTTGATCACTAATGCCGAATTGTTCATATTTTGGAAATCTTCTTAGCTGTAGATACACTAATTTTGCTAAGCTGCGACCTTCTTGCCAAGCTTTTAAATCACGATATGAAAGAATTTTTGTAATCATTAGACCCACCTTTTTAACTTTATCTTGCTTAGGATTATACAGTAACTAGTGAGCTTCTTATACTGTTTTGATGCCAATACTATAATCGGTAATCTGTAATCTACATACTGACCAGTACATCTGTTATAATATACCCTAGATATGGCAAAAATATCATTAAACCTAAACGACCTACAACTCGAGAAAAACGAGCTAAATTTGTTTTTGTCCGATCCAAATGCCTATTCCAACCCTGAATACACTGCCAAAAACAAACGCCTAATTGAAGTTTCAAACCTAATAGAAAAACAAACCCTGCGCGAGAACCTAGAATCTCAATTAGTTGAAGCCCGCGAAATGGCAAACGGTAGCGACGAACTAGCCGAAATGGCGAAAAGCGAAGTCGATGAAATAACAGATAAATTACAGGCCCTAGACGACGAATTATTCGCCATGCTAGCACCCCGTGACCCTAATGACGAGAAAAACATCATCATCGAAATCCGCGCCGGCGCCGGTGGCGACGAAGCCAGCCTATTCGCTGCCGAATTATACCGAATGTACCTGCGATACTGCGAAACTCACAACCTACGTACAGAATTAATCAACGAATCTGCCAACGATACTGGCGGTTACAAAGAAGTCATATTCAGCGTCAAAGGCGACGCCCCATATAGCAAATTGAAATTTGAATCTGGCGTTCACCGCGTCCAACGCGTCCCCGAGACCGAATCCCAAGGCCGCATCCACACCAGCACCGTCACAGTTGCAGTCCTGCCCGAAGCCGAAGAAACCGACATCGAAATCAATCCGAACGACCTACGAATCGATATCTACCGATCAGGCGGCCACGGTGGCCAATCTGTTAACACAACTGACAGCGCCGTCCGCATCACTCACATTCCTAGTGGCATGGTCGTCATCAACCAAGACGAAAAATCTCAATTAAAAAACAAAGAAAAAGCCATGGGCGTCCTGCGTAGCCGTCTGTTACAACAGAAAATCGATGCCGAACAAGCTAAATTGACCGCTGAACGCCGCAGCCTAATTGGGTCTGGTGACCGCAGCGAAAAAATCCGAACCTATAATTTCCCCCAAGACCGAATAACAGATCACCGCATCGGTTATTCTCGCAGCAATATCCCCGCCGCCATGAACGGCAGCATTGATGACCTGGTCGAACAATTACAATCATATGAACGCGAAATCAATGCAAAAAACGCCAACAACAATTAAATCTTGGTTGGTTTCAGCCACTGAACAACTGATAGAAGCTGAAATCCTGTCATCTATTCTAGATGCCGAATTAATATTGGGTAATATTCTAGAAGTCGAACGAACTTACCTACACGCTCACCCTGAACACATAATTAGTCCAAAACATCTAAAAACGATAAATGCGATGTTGAAAAAACGCCTCAAATACACCCCAATCGCCTATATCCTAAAGTATAAAGAATTCTACAAACGTAAGTTTCTAACAGATAGAGCCGTGCTAATCCCCCGCCCCGAATCCGAAAATATAATCGACATGGTCAAATCTATATGCAAACACCTAGACCTAAAAAACAATGAAGTGACATTAGCCGATATTGGCACCGGCAGCGGCTGTCTGGGCATCACTGCCAAACTAGAAGTCCCGCGCCTAAACGTCATCGTGTCCGACGTATCCGTCGGTGCACTGGCAATAGCCAGCTTTAACGCCGACAAACTACATGCCGACGTCGAGGTGGTCCAAAGTGATCTATTAGACCATCATAACGAGCGCCCTGACATCATCGTCGCCAATCTACCATACGTCGACAAATCATGGCAGACTAGTCCCGAAACTGCTCACGAACCGTCCAGCGCGCTATTCGCAGCCGACGGCGGGATGGCGCTGATCAAAAAACTGGTCCGCCAGGCCTGCAAATTCCAACGCCCCGCTAGCTATCTAATATTAGAATCAGACCCGCGCCAACACGACGCCCTAATCGCTTACGCCAAAAAATATGGCTACACCCACGGTGCAACCAACGATTTCATCATGTCTTTCCAGCTAAATTCTAAATAGTATTGACGTTAATGCTATTAAACGCCAATACCAATACAGCGATAATCGCAACCGTAAAAATCAGGGGCAATAATATATCCGTTATGCGAATTTTGTGATGACGATAAAAAGATTTGTATGCCTCGTATGATACAAAACTTAAACACGCCATAATTATTGATATTTGCGGCACCATTGTGTTTTGCAAAATCGGTATATTATAGGCAATTGTCCAATGGTATGCCAGCCAACCGATTTCGGCTAATACTAGCCCCCATGCCAAGCTGAGCAATACTGTATGGGCTTCTTCATCAAAACTGCTCAGGGTGTGTCTGGCAGACGCATAACCGACCAACCAAGTCAGTGCCACGACCGGCAAAGCGATCCAATTATATGACATCGTAAATATTGCCGTGATGCCTACGAACAATGCCACGCTGGCCTGCATGACAACATATTTGCGCTTGGACTGAGACTTCAAAAAAAGCATCCAAACCAGATAAAGCACCAACCAGAATATCTGCACTAGCCATTTGGTCGTTTCGTCAAATCCAGCAACATTGGCGTTATAAAGGAAAACTACAAAACCAACACTAACAATCAAACTTACCAAATCACCCTGCAAATTAGCAAACCAAAAGCGCGGACGGACCGCCAAAGTTCGCCACTTGGACAATAATACCAATCCAAAAGCCGGCAACAACGAATCAGTCGAGCGCACGACGAACACTAATGCCACCGCCAAACCAACATTTAGGGAAACATAGACGACTTCGCTAAGAAACGACCGACGTTTTACTAATTTCAAAAAATCCATATCTGTTACCAGTATATCATAAAAGACCACTTGCAAAATAACTATGTGCCCATAACATACAAGAGGCCTTAGCTAGTAGCTGCGCCAAATATCACTACAAATCGCACATTGCCAGTCACCAGCACTGGCGGTTTAGTGTTTTTTATGGCTACGCCAAGCTTTTCAGATAGTTTTTGGGCAGTCGCCTCATTACCATCTCCAATTTGGTAGACAGTCGCCGCACCATAATTTTCGTCTGGGGCGTTATCAATTGCAACGACATTAAATCCGACCGATGATAGTTTGTCGGCTTCACTTTTACCCAGCCCAGACTGGCCCGAACCGTTGAATACCGCTACTGGCGCCGCCTCGCGCGATACTGGGTCGCTGTTAAGATTCTTTTTGATAAATTTTTGCAAATCATCATATTCAAAATCACCCAGTTTCGGATTTCCACTACCATCCATCACAGCCTCGGGTCCATCAACTAGACTTAAAGAATGTATATCACCTGATTTAATATCACTAGCGGCCTGAATCAAGGTCCTAACCTCATTAGCCTGAACATTGGTGCGCAGGTTGTTACCCAAAGATTCAATAACCTTGGTAATAGCCCCCAAATTGGTCAGCATACCTGTGCTGGTGGCCTTTTCTTTCAGTGCCATTAAAATCTTTTGCTGGTTGATCTCGCGATCAAAGTTAGATCGGCTTAAACCGTAAGTCGGCTCAACATCGCCACGCGCCATAGATAAATACAATGCATGTTCACCGTCCAAATGATGAACACCATTGTCATAATCTACCAGGTAGCAGCTATAATTACAGCGCCAATCCATATTGCGGTCCAATACGCCCGGTGCACCCGCACTACCTTGAATATCAACATCAACTCCACCAACCGCATTGATTGTATCTACTAAAACTTTCCAGTTGATATGCGCCGAATATTGGATATCCATACCTGTGATATCGCCAACCATTTTGCGCATCGCAGTTAACCGTTCTTGTTCACTTTCGTTGGTCGAACCGTCGCTGATACAACTGAAATAAGAGTTAATCTTGCCAGAATACCCCTCAGGGCAAGCTTGACCGTATTCGACACGCAAATCACGCGGGATACTGAACATATAGACGTCTTTTTTGACCTGATCGACACTGACTACCATGATAGAATCTGTTAGGTTGGCACCTTCATGACCTGGATCATCCTCGGATGTCCCCAGTATCAAGAAATTACTGCGGCCGTTGCTGTCTTTGCGTAAAGGTTGTGATGTAAATATATCCAATATATTGCCCTGAAATATATTATTACCAGCCGCGATAAACTTGTAGGCTGTATACCCAGCAAAAGCCAAACCGATAGCCAATAATGACAACAGCACCCATTTGGTTACACGTCGCCAACGGGGCTTTTGGGATTTTTTTTGATTTTTTAGTAATTTGCGCTCGCTACGAGTCAGCTTGGCTAGTGGCGTATCAAAACTATCGATATCACGCAAAGAGTCGGCAATATCTTCTCGCCCAAGTCCTCTGCCTGGGTCAGATTGCCCCAGTTCGCGATTGGCAACATTGCCTGTAGTGTGCAATAATTTGCCGCCATTATTTGACGTGTTTAAAAACACCTTTTTGTTGTTTTTGGCTGGCTTTTTCTTATCGGCATTGTGCAACCCGCCCAGCATATCGCCAGATTTTCGGGGAATAAAACCGTCAATGGTGGAATGTTCTTTCTTCATAAATACTTATACTAATATACATTGTTTTGATAAATATTAAAACATTAGCCAGATATAATGGATAAAAAAAACGAAACAATGTATAGTTAGTATCAGATTATGGAAGCAACCTTTTTCAAACGCCACCCCTTCTTGAAGGATGCCCTAGGTATCATTGTTTTTGTCGCCTGCGTAGTGATCGGCACGGTTATTATAAACAGTTTCGTATTCCGCAGTTTTAGTGTAGTCGGTGGCAGTATGGAAAAAACTATGTATACAGGCGACCGCCTAATCATTAATCGCCTACCAGTCACTTGGTCACAGCTGCAAGGCAAGTCATATTCGCCAGAACGCGGACAAGTCATCGTATTTAAAAATCCCAAATACACCGCAGGACTGGGCGACGAATACATCGTAAAGCGTGTGATTGCATTTGCCGGCGAGCGCGTCACATTACGCGACGGACATTATATCGTTTATAACAATGGCAATCCCGATGGTTTCAACCCTGACGACCGTAATAATGGCGAACCAGGCAGCCCAACCAGCGGCACGGTCGACAAAGTCGTTCCTAATGGTGAAATATTTGTATCAGGTGACCACCGCCAAGACAATTATTCATACGATTCACGTAACGGCCTGGGCACAATCCCAATATATGATGTCGTCGGTCCAGTCAGCCTGCGGCTGTTCCCATTTGACAAGATTAGAATGTTTTAACCTAAAATCTTTTGCAATCGCTCAAATTCGGCTTCATCGGCAAATTTAATCTTGATAAACCCATTACCGCGCGAGCTGGTCGATATGGCGACGTCGGCGTTCAATCGTTTTTGAATATTTTCTAATTGTTTGGCATATGGCTTTTCGGTAGCTTGTTTTTGCTTGGAAGTTTCGCCCAGTGCGCGGTTCTTCTTTAGATCGACTACGAATTGTTCGATTTTGCGTGAGCTCCAACCTTCGGCCAAAATTTTTGGCACGATGATTTTGACAATTTCTTCATCCATACCAACTAGTGGCTTTGCCTGACCTTCGGTTAATTTGTCGTCAGCCAACAATTCACGAACGTGTTTTGGCAGTTTTAGCAATCGCAATTTATTACTGACTGCACCGATAGACCCGACACCAACTCGATTCATAATCTGTTCCAGGGTCATATTAAACTGATCGCGTAGTTTCAGATAAGCCGTAGCTGTTTCCATGACGTTCAAATCACGACGTTGTAAGTTTTCGATTAATGACAGTTCTAATTTGTGCTGGTTGCTTAGCGTCCTGACCAATGCTGGGATTTTGTCTAGTCCAGCTAATTTGGCAGCACGAAAACGTCGTTCGCCAGCTACAATCTGGTAGCCACCCTCAAACGGCATAACAATAATCGGTTGTAATACGCCGTGTTCACGGATAGATGCGGCTAATTCTTCCAAAGCATCTTGTTCAAAGGCCTTGCGGGGTTGTTCGGGATCGGCCACGATTTGATCTAATTTGACCTGACGTAGTTCTGATACCTGTTGGTCTTGGGATGCAGTCGGATCGAAAGATTCGTCCAGTAAGTCAGCTGGAATTAATGATGAAAACCCACGGCCCAGGCCATGTTTTTGCTGTTTATTCGATGTTGGCACGACTCATAACCTCCTTGGTGAATGCTTTATACGCCCTAGCGCCTTTTGAAAACTTGTCATATGCGCCGATTGGCAACCCATGGCTAGGTGCTTCGGCTAATCTGATATTACGTGGGATTACAGTGTCAAAGACTTTGCCTGGGAAATGTTTTTTAATCTCCTGATGGACCTGACCACTGAGGGTTGTGCGGCTATCCATCATAGTTGGTAGTACGCCTAATAATTCCAGTGTCGGGTTCATAGCTTTGCGGACCAGTTTCATCGTTTCCAGCAGCTGTCCTAGGCCTTCTAGCGCGTAAAACTCGGCCTGAACCGGCAACAACACATATTTGGCCGCAATCAGGCCATTAACAGTTAGGATGCTTAGGCTCGGTGGGCTATCTATAATAACCACGTCATAACTACCTGCACTTGCCTCAATCGCCATTTTTAATCGAGAAAATCGCTTTTCAGCCTGGGCTAATTGCACCTCAATATCAGCTAGGCAAGGTGTTGTAGGTGCTAGATATAGGTTCTTGTGGGCGGTTTCCTGAACAATCGTATCCAGCGTCGCCGTTCCCATAGTAACATCGGCCATAGTCAAAACTAATGATTGTTTATCGACGCCCAAACCACTGGTAGCGTTCCCCTGTGGGTCAAAATCGATTAACAATGTCTTTTTGCCAGATTTTGCCAGATAATAAGCCAAATTAACAGCGGTAGTCGTTTTTCCTACCCCACCTTTTTGATTTGTAACAGCTATTACCGTTGCCACGTGTTGATATACCCTCT
>JBAXUT010000005.1:0-33467 GCA_037129535.1 Candidatus Saccharimonadota bacterium
ATCTCAGCAAATTAAAAATAGACCATGAAGGCCTATTCTTAATTTGGCTGAGCATATAGGTCTGGTACATTCTAACAGATTAAAATGAGACAAATGGGAACAAAAATCCCTATATTCTGACTGTCTCGGTTTAAACTTGATAAAGGAGGTGTTATATGGCACAAGTATCGGATAGTGATGGGCCTAAACTAAAGTTAACAGAAGAAGAACTCAAGAGACTAGTAGACTATTTTGAGGTGTTAATTCAAATGGATCAGGAATTGAAAGGTACAACCAAACAGGAAATGGAGTAGTATAACAAAAAGTGGATAATGCGATTATCGTGTGATATTATTTGTCCATAGGCAATATATTAGCCCTCGGAAACGAGGGCTTTTTGTGTCTAAAATATAACTAACAATATAAGGAGTATTAAAATTAATAATTACAAAATTCCAGAATATCAATGTCCAGAATGTTACATAGGATTTCATAAAAATGGTCTATGCCCAGATTGTAGCGTTCAACTCGTCAAGCTTTCGCCAGTTGTCGAGCCATTGCCCAATCATATCTAAACGTTCTACCTATTAACTGAAAGTAGTTTTGTCTCTTGTTTGGTAACTACATCAATCTGGCTGTAGGGTAAATATCCACACTCCTTTGCCGTTCTGTAGCGTTTTTTCTCTATATCATAGAAGCCTACTGCACCATCAAGATACTGTGACTTGTATTTATTGAACGCTTCTTTTGTTAATTTACGTGTTTCTTCTAACTCTGCTAAAAATGGTGAAGTGTCTATTCTGCTATGAACTTTTAATAATTTTTGTAATCTTGTTTGCTCTTTCCACATAGCATGTACCTTTAAATCCATATCATTCTTTATATCGGCCATTTTTTGTGCTGCTTGTTTGTTAGTCAATTTATCGTCTTTTAGTAAATCTACAAAGCTATTAAATAGTTCGCAGTTCATTTCCTCTGCCTCTAACAATCTTCTGCCATATTCTTGAGTTGCGTGAGATAAGTTCCTGTATTCTTCTGTATTGATTGTCCTATTTTGTTCAATTAACAAGTTTGCTCGCGTGTTTCTATTTATAGATTTAACTAAAAAATAACCTAAGGCTATTACTACTAATATTATTATCCATTGCATGTTTTCATAGTAGCACAAATATTAAACGAGGTTGGTCGCAATATCTAGACTGTGTATCGTGATATAATCAAAATATGGTAATCACCCAAGCTCGGTCTTGGGTAACCAAATAGCTTGCATCTTACTTTATACTAATTGCAAGCTATTTTTTTGTGCCGTACGGGCTTTGGTTGGTAGGTTTTAAACTAACGCCAATTTTGTTTGCTTGACTCTGAACTGCAGCAGGAGTGCGCTTCATATCAAGAGCAATAATACGTGTAGGCGTATTACCGCGTGCAAGAGATTTCAGCTGCGCGTTTGATGCAGAAGTCCAAGCTTTCCCAGAATTTGCTGGAGTTTTAGCCATAGTATCTTCGCTTTCCTCGAGACCCAGTAAACGGTACGGCGGTCTCTAGCACTCAAATTCAAACCGAGTCGCATTTGTGTGCCGTTTAGTCCGCACCCTTTTCGTTAGAATACTTTTTTATTTTTCTAAAGAAGAGGGTGCCGATTACACCAGATTTGTATCTCCCACGCCGTACTCCTTTACTAGTACATATATATTATACCTCCAGATAAGTACGCTACATATTGTGTTATTTACATTCTTCCATACGCTATATAGCTTATGTTTTTTCAATTTTGACAATACGAAAAGATTATTAAATTGATATAATGTGTATATGTCCAAAAACAGACTTTACGATTCCGAAAAGGAACGGAGGAAGCTATTATTACTAAAACCCGAGTTTATTACGGACATAATAAAATTTAGGAAGAAATATAAAATACCCCCTTCTGGCATAGGTAATAGCTACGATGACTTTACTAAATTTAATAGTTTACTAGCACAAGAGGCTGATTCGTATCATCAAAATCAACGAAAAACTCGTATCAAACAGTTGTTAGAATTTGAAAATAACAATCAGTTTCTTGAAGCTCACGATTTAAAAGAGTTAATTAATAGTGAAAACCCACAAAACAGCATAATCAACGATACGAATGAATTATGTAAAAAATATGGGATACCGTGTGACCTATCGGCACATATGTTCCAATATTTCTTAATATCTGGTGATGAAGACGACTTTGTCAATAACTTATTTATAGCGAGTTTCGAACCGATAGTAGTAAATCAGGTTAACAACAAAACGCTTTCATATGTTGACCTCAGAATTTACAAAAACACTCGCTTGGCTGACGTTGAACGACTTTGGCCAGAAGTCATTGAATATCAAAAAAGTATGGTTGGTAATAATAAACAGAAGTCTATTGCAAGCAACTTGATAGATCGCGACATCGAGATCTACAAATTGAAAGTTTCCGGTAAAACAACAAAAGAAATCGCACCTAGGTTTAATATGACATATTCAGAAGTAGACACTATTTTTCGTAATACAAAAATCAAAATAAGTAACAGTTGAGCTCAACTTTTAACGTATAGTTCCTCCTTTGATCTGAATAGAATTGGTCTTGAAGGAGAACTATATGAACAATGCAACCAATATTAACCAAGTTAATATCAAACTTTTAAACCCGGCACCTTACAATCCACGCAAGTGGACTGACGAAGCAACGGAGCAACTAAAGGACAGCATCAGAAATTTTGGTATGGTTGATCCCATACTAGTTAATGGTGCCGAAAATAGAAAAAACATCGTAATTGGAGGCCACTTCAGATTAAAAGTGGCCAAAGAATTAGGATTCACAGAAATACCAGTAGTATATCTGGATATCCCGGACGAAGCTAAGGAAAAAGAACTAAATATTAGGTTAAATAAAAATCTTGGCGATTGGGACTATAGCCTACTGGCCAATTTTGATGCCTCACTACTAACCGACATAGGTTTTAGCAGTGAAGAACTTGATGAGGTATTTAATCTAGAACTAGACGAACCTGAAAACTTTAATTTAGAAAAAGAATTAGAAAAATTGGATATAGATACGATAGAAGCCAAGAACGGTGATGTTTATCAGCTCGGCGACTCTCGCCTGATGGTCGGTGACAGCACGATTTCTGAAGATTTCGGTAAACTAATGGATAATGCCCAGGCAGATATGTGTATGACTGACCCGCCTTGCATTCTGGACTATATACATGCCAAGCGTGGCGGCAAGCCAGTGACTGGCTTTGGGGCCAAAAGGAACCGTAGATATTTAGAAACCGATGTAATGCCAGACAATTTCACTGAATTATGGATGGCTAATGTAGCGAAATACGCTAAACCAGATTTTAGCATTATATGTTATGAAAACTGGAAGAACTTGCGGATCATTTGGGCTGAAATGGAAAAATATTGGAAAGTTAAAAACATGATTTGCTGGCACCTACCTAATCGACACCAGGGATTTGCCTCTAAATACAAGTTTTTTAGTAAACACGACATCGCAATGGTTGGTGGTAGTGGTGATGTGCCCTACAACCAAGACGAGGAACCCGATGGCCTACAGGAAGAATATGAAACAGCTTTGTATGCTATCGCTGGTAAGCCCCAGTGGGAGGGCTACGAGGGCGGTAAACGATACCAACCGACCGATTTTATCGAGTACCAGGCCGATGACCTAAAAAGCTCTGGCCAAGGAGTTATATTCGGTACCAAACCAATTGAAATTCTAATACCATACATTAAAGTCCTAACGAAGCGTGGCGATTTGGTAGTTGAACCGTTTTGTGGCAGTGGCAGCACTCTAATTGCTTCATTTAAACTGAAGCGACGATGTTATTTGATGGAAAAATCGCCTGTCTATGCCGAGGTGGCTATGAAACGCTGGGAAAAACTAACTGGTCTAAAACGAGAAAAAATAAATGAGCACCAAACAAATTCGGGCCAAGAAGAAAATTCTTGAACAACTCGAAAAAATACCAATTATCGAAATAGCCCTTCAAAAAGCCAGTGTACCTCGGTCGACCTATTACCGCTGGGCTAATGATGATCCAGACTTCAAAGAAGCCGCCGAGGAAGCACAGGAAAAAGGATATTTGGCTATTAACGATGTAGCCGAATCAAAATTAATACAAAAGATTAAAGACGGAGACTGGAAAGCTACTGCATATTGGCTAGAAAGTAACCACAAAAGGTATTTTAAGCCAAGAAGGCCTATTGTCATAGGCCTAGGCGATAAAGCCCCACGTCCCGTGCTTGTTGAATTTGTAGGCAAGGAACCAGATGATAATAGATAAGCCATAGGTGTATTGATGTAATAAAACTAGAAATAGTATTGTAGTTTTCTATCTGTCGTATGTATAATGGGTTTAGACAACAGTGGTAGGGATAAACGAAAATAGCCCTTCCATTTGTAATACTTATGCTTTATAATTAAAATATGAACGAATACAAACCAGGGTATGTATCATTATTCAGTAGTGCAGGGGTAGGCTGCTACGGATTCAGCCTAGAAGGCTTTGACTGCATCGCCACATCTGAGCTAATACAACGCAGACTTGACGTACAAAAAGCGAACAAAGTGTGTTCATTGGAAGATGGCTATGTCGTAGGTGACTTCACACTAGATGTGACTAAAGAAAAAGTCATAAGGGCAATAAATATTTGGAAAAAAACTTACAAAAAAAATGAAGTAGACGTGCTGATTGCCACCCCACCATGCCAGGGGATCTCGGTTGCCAATCACAAAAAGAATAATGAACTTAAACGGAATTCACTTGTGGTTGAGTCGCTTATCCTGACCCGTCGGATAATGCCCCGTTACTTTATATTAGAAAATGTGCGCGGTTTTCTCAAAACAGTATGTACAGACATCGATGGAAACGATAAGCCTATCATGGAAGCGATTAACACTAACCTCGCCGGTCATTATAATATTGCCCATAGGATAATCAATTTTAAGGATTATGGGAATAATTCTAGTCGAACTAGGACTTTGGTTATAGGCGTTAGAAAAGATATTGAGGATGTTACGCCATATCAATTATTCCCCACAGAACAGCAAGCGCCTACGTTGAGAGAACTTATTGGCGATTTAAAGCCATTGAAAGAAATGGGTGAAATTGATAAAAACGATATCTATCATAACTTTAAAAACTATGACAAAAGAATGCTCGAATGGATCAAAGACGTCAAGGAGGGACAATCGGCTTTTGATAATACCGATCCGCACAAGAGACCACATAAGATTGTAAATGGCGCTATAACTCAAAATGCGAATAAAAATAGCGATAAATATTCAAGATGCTACTGGGATAAAACCGCACCATGTGTCCACACTCGCAATGATATTCTGGCCAGCCAAGCAACTATACACCCACGAGATAATAGGGTTTTCAGTATTAGGGAATTAATGAGATTCATGTCTGTGCCGCGAACATTTGTATGGAGTTGTGATGATATAAATAGGCTAAACGCCGCTCCTTATAAGGACAAACTAGACTATCTAAAAAAGCATGAAATTAACATAAGGCAATCTCTCGGTGAAGCTGTGCCGACTGCTATATTCCAATCAATCTCAGGGAATATTAAAAAACTGGATTCGCAAAAGAGTCTATCCCTCAATCAGGTAAAGAGAACAATCGAAAAAGAAAGCTTGGCGGTTATTGATAATTTGCTCGATTATATCGAAAAAAAGCGGCCTAGTTTCACTGATGCAACAAAGATCGCCGAGCTGGCTAATGCAAAACGCCTAGATGATGCCGCTTTCTATACACGGCAAGAGCTATGTTTTAATCTTGTTGTTGACTTGCCTGACTTTAAAAACAAAAAAATAGTAAGGATTCTTGAACCATCTGTTGGTGTTGGTAACTTTTTGCCTGTTATATTCGAAAAATATAAACATATTGAAACAGTAAAACTTGATCTTGTTGATATAAACGACGATTCAATTAGGACTCTAAAAAAAATAATAAAATTAATAGAAGTACCGAGCAATTTTGAACTAAAGATTATTCACGATAATTTTTTAACAAAGGAATTTAGGATTAAATATGATGTTGTAATCGGAAACCCTCCATTTGGTGTTATAACGGCTAAGGAATATCAAAACTATCAATTAAGCGGCCTAGGCTCGACTGCAGGCACAAAAAACCTATTCGCCCTATTTATAGAAAAAGCTCTTCAAATTTCAGATTATGTTGCACTGTTTAGCCCAAAAAGTCTTTTGAGTGCACCGGAATTCGATAAGCTAAGGCTAAAACTCTCAACAAAAGAAATACTAAAAATTTGCGACTATGGAGAAAAAGGCTTTAAAGGTGTTAAGATTGAAACCATTAGCACACAAATCAGTAATAAGCCCGAAAATCACAAAACTATAATTGATTCATATATTCTTAAGTCATACTTGGTCCAAAATCAAGACTATATAATTGATTCTGAGTTCCCGACTTGGTTGATATATCGTAATAGTTTTTTTGATGAAATTGCTTCGAAACTAGACCTGGGTATTTTTAAGGCCTTCAGAGACAGGACGCTTACAAGTAAAAATATGCTTCCGAAAGGCAAAATTCGTGTCGTGAAGTCAAGAAATATTACTTCTGATGGAATAATCCCCCTATTAAATGACCAATACGTTGATAGCCATGATGCTTCTGCTATTTCGGGCCAATATTTTGGCAGCACTTCAATAGTAGTTGCTCCGAATTTATCATATTACCCAAGAGCGGCTTTATTGCCACCTGGTTCAATCGTTGACGGATCAGCAGCAGTTCTAATGCCAATAAAAGATACTCACATAGATCCTCTCAGCTTAAAATTCTTTGCATCAAAGGAGTACTTCCTGTTTTATCGAATAGCTCGCAATTATGCAACGAGGTCGCTAAATATAGACAGAAACTCCGTTTTTTATTGGGGGCTACCTAAAGATATTAATCATAAATACATGCATTTTGAAGCCGAGGCAAATAAGTCATTGTTTCTATTTGCAAAAGACTGCGATTTATTCAACACGGGTGTAGCTGTTTAGTACCTGCCGTACATCATCTATCGTTGAATCATCTGGTATATTAAGGCCAAACATAACTTTATTAATCATACCTACAAATTTTGGCAAGGAGTAAAAGCCATCGCAGTTAAACTCAGATTCTTCTATACTATTAAGCTTCGCCAATAAACATTCCTTCTGATAGTCTTTACCTAGCAACTGTGTATTATTGCCAGGATGAGCTTTCGTGTTATGTTGGCTTGGGGTAAGCAATATTAAATTTTCAGTAAAAGCTCGGTATTCTGGGTTCCGACTATCTGAAAAAATATGATGAGCCTGAGTTGCTTCGCCGATTGCTAATTCATCATTTAATTCACTGACGTTGTTATGCCGTCGTCGAATGGCGGCCTTAGCCTTAGCCATTTCATAATCAGTAACTCTGTTCAGGTGCTCATTAATCTCACCAAGCTTGGCAGCTTCTTCTCGCGTGATGTCTTTTCGTTTATCCAAATCGCGCCAATTGATGGCATTATACACCAGGTCGTTTAGCGCCATAGGGTAATCTGTTATGCGGCCCCTCTGAGTACCAGGCATCCTTCGATATATGGCTAATATGTTTAGTATTTTATTAAAAATACGATTTGGCTCGAAGTCACCGTTTATAGGAGTATTGGATCGAATAAAGTCAGCGTAATGGCTCCGCAGCCCAGCCAAATCATCGTTATCGATATCGCCATCCTTGAAATGTTGCTCGTAATTATCAAAATAATGTATTTCGCCACTATCAACCAATACTTTCGTAAGGTATTTAACTAAGAAATTAAATGCATTTACGTGGTTTAGGGCTATATATTCTAGTAGGTCGCAGTTATTAATAGTATAAACATAGCTAACTCCAACCTTTCTGTCATTTAGGACGCCAGCGTACACCAGCAATCGTAATGGTTGGTTAATAAACTTGTCATACTCATTTTCAGCCTGTGTTTTTGGATCTGGTTTATTGTATACAAAAATAACTTGCTTACAAAAATACTCTAAATCCCACAAATCTCTAGTAGTAAAAGATCGGCTATAATCACCATTGACCAAATTCAATATACAGTCACAGATAAATGACAGGTTGTCGTGAGTTAGTTTTTGGTCCATAAACCGGCCATTATGCGACTTGCGCAGATCAAGATCTAATTTGGCCAAATGGTTATCGATAATATCAATTCGCATAGTTACTTGATATTGTAACAATTTATGGGATAAATTGCTATAAAATCAGACTAGACTTAATAGGTGCTCAGCGGTACTGTTGTACTTGTAATGAAACCAGTAACGACAGATATAAAATATTGCCTCTATGCTCGCAAATCAAGTGAACAAGACGAACGTCAGGCTATGTCTATCGACTCGCAAATCAAAGAAATGATCGACATGGCAAATCGTGAGGGGCTACAAGTCACAGAAATCAAACAAGAGAGTCATTCCGCCAAACAGTCCGGGCAACGTCCTGTATTCTGTGAGTTGCTAACGGATATTCGAAACGATAAATATCAAGGTGTATTAACTTGGGCGCCTGACCGATTATCGCGAAATGCCGGCGATTTAGGATCATTGGTAGACTTAATGGACTCGAACAAGCTACTGCATATACGAACATTCGGGCAAAGTTTTAGTAATACTCCAAATGAAAAGTTCTTACTGATGATTTTATGCTCGCAAGCAAAACTTGAGAACGATAATCGAGGTGTAAACGTCAAGCGAGGGATTAGGGCAAAATGCGAGATGGGCTGGCGGCCATGTATGCCTCCACTTGGATATTTTACTCGGGCAGCAACTGGCGGTGCTAGGGATGTTATTATTGACGAAGAACGTGCTCCATATATTAGAAAAATGTTTGAAATGTCTGCAGCCGGAAAAGGTGGCCGACACATTCGACAATGGCTAATAGACAATAACGTAAAAACTCGTGGGGACAAAAACGTTCCACTCAGTATGATTTATCGGATGCTCGGAAGCAATTTCTATTATGGCGAATTCGAATACCCAAAAGGATCAGGCAAATGGTATAAGGGCAATCATCAACCAATGATCGATAAAGATTTATTCTTGAAAGTAAAAGAACAGTTAAAAGTGCCTATCAAGACTAAATGGGGGTCGAAAGAATTCCCGTTTAGACAATTCCTAAAATGTTACAGCTGCGGAGCAAGTGTTGTCGGCGAAGAACATACTAGGCATTATGCGAACGGAAATACGCCACAGTTTACATATTATCACTGCTCACGGCAGGTCGATCGTAATTGTAAAGAGCCATATATCTCAGAAAAAGGCATTGTTGAGGAATTATGTAACATGCGAAATGAATTAATCACGGATTTACGCGAAGTTGAGCCTGGTTTGCGTGATGCGATTGATAAATTTACAAGGATGATGAGTGTTACTGATGGAAATTATGGCAAACAAGAAATGATTGGCGGGTATATAAAATATGTATTACACGAAGGTAGTTTGTTCGAAAAAACCAGACTGGTTAGAAATATTAAGGTCCAACTCGCTTTGCACGATAAAAGACTCACAGAGGTCATTCAATAAAAGATTTGTCGATATCTCTTACTATTAGATCGATCTTGTCCCCAATAGTTAATTCCGCAATAGCCCTAACTCGATCTTCCATTTTAGTCTGCCAAGGTATCGTATCGGTAATGCTTGCATCAATAGATTTACTGAAAAATATATATAAAACTCCAGATTCGTCATTATCTTTAGAATTGATTCGTTTATTGTGGCTCAAAAACTTATTTTTTGCAGACACAATAAATTCGTCTATTTTTTTCTGAATACCGTCATTATAGTCTGGGTTCACAGAACCTCCCCACATCCTACCAGAGGCCAATGCTTCATGCTCATCGTGAGGGCTATTTAGATGTTTAACTTCTACCGGCATCTGCCCGTCGCCACACGCAAATTGGATATCGGGTGTTGGGCTACTACTCTCTGGCACCCAATGTGGGTCTTTGCCTTGGCTAAAAAGCTCACAATAACTTATTACTTCTGCTAGAAAATTCGAGCATTGTCGAAGATGCTCATTGCCGGTGCTTTTTGATAATAGCAATAAACGCCGCTGAATCTCAATTGAATCCTGTTCATTTTTATTAGATATCAATAATGATTTAGTAGCTAAATTAAACACGGCTGGGTTATGTTGCTCAATTTTTGAGAAATAATCAATATCTTTAAGTTCCATAAAGTAAAATCTTGTCCATACAGATTATTCAATTATTCTTGGCAGAATTCTATTTAATAAATCCACCGCACTACTAAGCTCGGTCTTTTCAATTAAATAATCTGGCTTATGCACGACATTATCAAAACTGACTTTGTTGCCGCCATTAAAATAGTTCTTAATTAGCTTGTTCTCAGCTTGACTAAATAATGTTGGATGATTAATAGCCATTTTAATGTCGCCTTCGAACCCTATATCATCTTTTGTTGCCAATGAATGTTTTGGGTCTATAATTCTTGCTCTTTCTCTTATTATAAGCGGAACAATTGTTCTAAAGATCGTAGCGGCACTATTTGGCTGGTTGTCCTTGCAGGCACTAAATTCCTTTAAAAGTGTAGATAGTTTTGTATCAGCGATTTTCGATATTAAATCATCCAAAATTGGCGTAACGATTTGCTTCGAGTCGACTTTGAGTATAATTTCGTCAACCTCATTAACGATTAAAGTTCGTAAATCTAGGCAGACGTCAGGGCCCGTTTCATTTTCTGAACCTCTAATAATAGTCGAAATATGAACCCCAGTGAATATATCTGTAATTGATCTTGCTCTGTTAAATTCTGAATCCCAATATTTTTGCCATTCGACAATCATTTTGCCGCTTAGTTTATTTTTTGGGATATCAAGAAGTGCCTTACGCGATGCTCGTAATTGTGATAGTATTCGATCCCTCAAGCTGTTCATTAAGTCTAATTATGATACATTTGATATTTTTATGCAATCTATAGATATATTGTAAAAGCATACCAAAAAACCGGCCTTTCGGTCGGTTTTTCTACTTCCTGGCGCTTTATCCAACAGATTACAAATGTATATTACAACATAAGGTATTGTTTGATACAATGCTTGGCTGGGGATGAGGGATTTGAACCCCCGAATGCTGGTACCAGAAACCAGTGCCTTACCACTTGGCGAATCCCCATTACGATTGAATGTTATGATTTGTGAAATGTGCTTATTGTATGTTTCTGGTAGCCTGGTTCCAGAACCCATCTCACGATAATTTATTTGGGAATAAATTTCGCGAGCCCGCCTCAACGCCGTCGCGTTTCCGGCCTTGCGAACTGCAGACTTGCAGTTCTCACCTTACCACTTGGCGAATCCCCATTACGAGCAAATACTATTTTATAACACCTTGAGGTGTATGTATAGGGGTGTATCTATCGGGTTGATATTTCCGCGCTTATTGCTCGATGGTCAGCGCCATAATCTGGAGATATGGTGAAGTTACTTATTAAGATTTCAGGTGAGATGAATATATGATCAATTTGGATTAATCGCACGCTGGGTAGCCATGGGGTTTCACGGACTTTGGGCGTGGTTGTTGGCCGGTGTTTAGGGTCGGCGTCGGTTAAATTAGTGTTGTCTTCCAAGTATTTTATGGCTTCACCACGTGCCATTTCGATTGCACGTCCGGCAATAGTGGTAAATGTTAATTTGGATAATAACCGCACGGGTTTTAAGCGCAAAAATCGTGCCGGCCATATATCTTCGCCGTGCATTGCGTTAAAATCCCCCATTATGACCGTTGGCATATCTGATTTTTTAATTACTTTCACTAGATCGTGCATTTGCCGGATGCGGGTTTCTTCGCGTCGGTCATCTAGGTGGATACCGATGAATCGGACTCCATTTACAACCGCGACTAATGAATTGCGCAGGTCGCCTAGTTTTACAATCTCAAATCGGTCAACCGGCAATCGGCTAGCAAATACTAGTGATAGTTGTTTATTATAAACATTTTCCCTAGTGGCCAGGTCATCATCATAAGGCACATTGCGTAATTCGTAGCCCAAATCGCGTAATTGTTTACTGGCGGGCAAATCATCTAATGAATCGGCGCTGTGGGCTTCGGCTAACAATAGAATATCCGCATCTAATTTGGTGATGCTATCAATAATATGCGCCGGTGTGCCTCGTCCGACGTCGCCCGTATCGCTCAGTCGTCCTTCGACGTTCCAAGATGCTATTTTCAATTCAAAACTCTCCGAACACTACTAGACAGATTGGTCAGCAATGAATAATTGAACAATCGGTGAGATTTGGCTATATTGGCGATTGAGTTCGGGTCGGCTGGGTTGTTGCTGATGACTGTCACGGTATCACCTGCCGTCAATTTGCTATCGGTCAGGTCAATCATGGTGTGGTTCATGCAGACTCGCCCGACAATTGCCATTTTCTGGTTACCGTCGGTTACAAATCCTCGGGTGCTCAGTTCCCTGGGTACGCCTTCGTAATATCCTAGCGACAATACGCCGATTCGCATAGGCTTATCGGCGGTGAAAGTACCGTTATAGCTGACACGGTCACCTTTTTTCAAATCTACAGTTTTGATAATTTCAGATTTTAATTCTAGGGCTGGTAGCAGTTTTTCTAGGTCCCCGAAGTGTTTGTCAGCTGGCGTTAGCGGGTTGATGCCGTACAAGCCGATTCCGATTCGCATAGCGTTGGCATATTTGCTAGCGGCCTTGGTGCTACCGGCGGTTTGGGCTATGTGGACGTATCGGGGCTTGAACCCAGCGCTGAAAATCTGGGCGACCATATCGTCAAATAATTTTACTTGTTCGTTTGTAAAATCAGCTTTGGGATTATCAGCGTCGGCTAGATGTGTCATAACACCCTCTAGTTTGACCTTTGGCAATTGCCTTAGCGCTTTTAGATAATCGTCCAGTTCATCGGGTTTTAGCCCCAGTCTATTCATTCCAGTATTTAGCTCGATATGAATATTGACAGATTTATTCAATCGACCGATGGATTGAAGTTCATCAATATCTTGGACAACAAAACTACACTTTCGCGTATCTAACATATGAAAATTGACAGGTTTGATATACCCCATCACTAATATACGGTGGTTAGTAATATCACGGATGCGAGCAGCTTCAAAATATCCGTCAACCGCCACAATAGAACAATCGGCAGAGTTTAGCGCCGTCGCCACCTGAGTCAGCCCGTGACCGTAGGCGTTGGCCTTGAGGACTGGGATTATACCCATATATGTGTGTTGGCGGTGTATTAGGTTAAAATTGTGGATAAGTTTTGAGCGGCTGATTGCGATGTGGTTAAGCGGTCGATAGTGATTTGGGCGTGCCGTAGCTATCATTTTTTTGATGAGTCTTTTTATCATGTATACATTATAATGTATTTACAAATAATGCAACTTATGCTATAATGTAATTTAGAACCTTAATAATTTATACTCTGATGCCTTTTTTATTCCTGTTTTGTTTTGAGATAGGCGCCAACCGATTGGTAATATCAATCTGTTAGCGCCTCATCTCAAGAGCATTTTTGGGATAAATTTACGGCAGAAAAAGGAAGTTGATTGTAATGTCTTACGCAGTTCCAGTGGTGATGAGACCAAAGAAGCAGAATCTTCAACATTTGGTGGGTATGTTGGTGAAGTCTTGGGAAATAATCCACAAAAATGATTCGTTGGACAGTGGTGTCATCAAGGGTGTACACCCGGCTGAATTGCCACACCCAAAGAATTTGAAAGAAGGACAGATATTCGTCCCAGTAGTTCACGCCCAGGACTTTATAACGACAGTAAATTTGTATGTCGATATTATAAAGCCCTACGTTAGCAATTCACAGATATTGGATAATTTTGCTTTCAAACCTGGTGAGGATTATGAGCACCACGAAAACAAGATAACCATTGCATTGGCAGATTATCCTGGCGTTTTAACAAAGCCAGAGAATAACCTGTCGGGTGGGCAAAAAAAAGGCGGGATACAGACATTTGCCAGCATAGTTCATATGCTGATAAATAACGAAATCCCGACCAGCGCACGAACCATCATTGCAACCGACATCTATTGTGACCCGAATCTTGCTAGCTTGCTAGCTTTTAAGGTCGACAATGGCAGAGTTGCAGTCACAACTGTCACAAGGTATGAAAAAGCCTTGATGATACCCTGTAGTACAGAATGTTATTAAGTTCACAGCCTCGCTATCAAGCGGGGCTGTTTTCATTTGCAGATAGATTTTGTTATGATTGTATCTACTATTATTTGAAATTTGAGGGGTTGATAGATGTTGCGAAGCGCTTGGTTACGATATAACAGATGGTCATATAAGGTTTTGGCAAAGCCAATTTTGTTTCGCATTGCGCCAGACAAAACTCATCACGATATGATTGCGATGACGTCTGCTACTGGCCGGTTTGCCGTGTTGCGCGGTTTGGTTCGGATATTATTCAAAGGTAGTCGCGACGAAAAGCTAGTTCAGAATATATGTGGCATCGAATTTGAACGGCCGGTTGGCGTGTCAGCTGGTTTTGATAAAAACGGCGAAGTTGTGCCAATGATGGCAAATATAGGATTTGGGTTCATGGAAGTCGGTTCAGTCACAGCGCGTAAATGTGCCGGTAACCCAAAGCCTTGGTTTTATCGATTACCATATTCGCAGTCATTAGTAGTTCATGCTGGACTGGCCAATCAAGGGTCAAGTGCAGTATTAAAGCGAATTCATGATTACCCAGCAAAAGCATTCGGCGACTTCCCGGTTATTTTGTCAGTTGCAAAAACTAATTGTAAACAAGTTGTCAGCATCGCCGATGGTATCGCTGATTATGTCACGACAGTCCAGCGTGCAAAGTCCGAGCCACGCGTCAAGATGATCGAACTGAATATTTCTTGCCCTAATACGTATGGTGGCGAACCATTTACAACTCCGTCAAAACTAGAAAAATTGTTAGCAGCCGTTGACGCGGTTGGTGCCCCACAGCCAGTGTTTATTAAAATGCCAGTTGATTTGCCTTGGGGCAAATTTGATGAATTATTGCAAGTTGCACTAAAACACAAGGTCGCTGGTGTTACGATTGCTAATCTGACTAAAAATCGCAAGTTAGTTGATAGCCGTGATACATTTCCCGAAACCGTTCGTGGTCATATGAGCGGCAAGCCGACTGAAAGCCTGGGCAATGAATTGATCCGTCAAACATATGTAGAATATGGTAAAAAACTAAAGATTATCGGTGTTGGTGGTATATTTACGGCCCAGGATGCATATACTAAAATCCGCCTGGGCGCTAGCCTAGTGGAAATCGTCAGCGGTATGATATATTGCGGTCCGCAACTAGCGGCCGAGATTAATGACGGTTTGTCACGGTTATTGATTTGTGATGGCTATAAACATATTAGCGATGCAATTGGTGTTGACTCTAAAGAATAGCTATTTATTGCACTGCTGAGTGCCGAACATCGATCCGTCGCGGAATAATGAGCCGGCTTTTTCAGATTGAGTTACGGCCGAATTTAATTCAGTATAAACTGTTGATTTGCAATCTACCCCGCCCGACATAAATGTTGGGGTCCCAAATACGTTCCATGATATGACACCATAGGCGACGATAATTATAAAGATTGATAGTATTGCACTGGCGATTTTAAGTATTAAATGTATCATTTTTCAATTATAACAGACCCGTCCAAAACGCTAATGCTAGTTGTAAATTTGACCTTTGACACGCTATATATAGGGGGGAGTATACTAGTTATAGTCATGCAGGTACTGGTCGCAAGATCTTTCCACCAGCAGGCTTATAGCCACCATAAGTTTATCCGCTAGTTATCTACTACGGTAAACGATAAATATTTTTAAAGTAACAATCAGTAAACAGAATATATATTAACGGTCGTATATTCCTATCTGACTTACTCACCAAAAATTCCGTTAACTGGTCAAACAAATTGCTCCGGTAATTTTAATTTGACTCAGCACCTAAATCTTTAAAAATAACTTATGGAGGAATATGGAAATGAAAACATCAATCAATGAATCAGTAACAGTAACAGCAATGGGATTCCGCAAAAATCTAGCAGCCTATCCCCGCCGCATGGAATTCCGTGGATCAACATATGATTTCATCGACGCTGGGCTACGCTGCCTAATTAACTGCGGTGGCAAAATCGCAGAAATCATCACAATGTCAGACGGCAAATCTGATTATTGCTTGCGCCGTGAGAATAACGATGGCAACTGGATGTTGGTCAGTATTGTATCATAGCAATTAAATGACAAAAACCATATAATTATAATAATGAAAGATTTTCTGATAATCGTCCGCCGAAATTTCATATCACCTATCGTGATTGCCATATTGGTTTTGTCATTAATTTTGCTGTTTTTACGAGAATATCGAGACTCGTTGTTTATATCAGTTGTGATTGTTATTAACACGTTGCTTGCTATTGTCCAGGAAGTTCGCGCTCAGCGGGCTTTGAAAAAACTAGAATTAATGAGTGCACCCAAAGCCCGTCGTGTATTATCTGGCGGACATATCGAAGAAGTTATGTTTGACCAATTGGTTGTTGGGGACATTATTCAGCTGCAAAGTGGTGATGAGGTTCCAGCCGACGGCGAGATCGTGTCCGGCTCTGGTCTAGAGACTGACGAGAGTATATTAACTGGTGAATCAGCTCCAGTTGAAAAAGAAATTGGTGCGGTTGTTTATGCAGCTAGCGTGGTTGTAGCTGGTGGCGCAACTGTGCGCGTTACGGCTGTAGGGCTAGAAACAAAAGCCGGCTCGATGACCGCTACACTAAAAAGATATGTGCCACAGTTAACACCACTGCAAACTGCTGTAGCGCGGGCAATCACTTGGTTGACGTATGGCGCACTGGGCTTGGCTATTACTATATTTGTAGTCTATTCGCTATATGGGCTGGACGCAGTTGTCATATTCAAGACTATTACATCGGCTGCAGTTGTCATTGTGCCCGAGGGGTTATTATTGGCCAGTTCCCTACTGTTGGCATTTGGCTCAATCAAACTAGCATTAGCAAAAGTTCTGCCACAAAAACTAGCTGCAATCGAAGCCATGGCGCTACTGAACGTATTATGTGTTGATAAAACCGGGACATTGACCAGTGATGAGATTACTTTTGAATCAGTGGAATTATTTAACGAACGTAATAAAAATATATCCGAATTAGTTGCGATTGTGGCAGCCGAAACCGGCAATGGCAATTCGACCAGCATGGCAATAGCTAATGGCATTGGTAAACCTGAGGGTTACGAGGTATTAGAAGTTATCGCATTTTCATCAGCTCGTAAGATGAGTGGAGTCAAAGTAAAATTTGGCGGCAAGGTATATTCAATCTTTGTCGGTGCACCAGAGTTTCTTGGTAAATTGGCACCGTTATCGTCGGCTCATAAGATTCGTGTCGAAGGCCTGGCTGGTGAAGGTAAGCGTGTTATGTTGGTCGCGGTTTTTGAT
This sequence comes from Candidatus Saccharimonadota bacterium, assembly GCA_037129535.1. GTDB lineage: Bacteria > Patescibacteriota > Saccharimonadia > Saccharimonadales > Saccharimonadaceae > UBA1547. Next base: position 17,470 of record JBAXUT010000005.1, read on the forward strand.
GATACCAATACACCGATTAAAAAACTAGCAAGCGGCTCGGGTCGGGCGGCTGGGTTGATTATATTGTCCAACAACCTACGCGACGGTGTCACCAAGACAGTCCGATACTTGCAAAAAAATGGCGTCAGCATCCGAGTTATTAGTGGAGATAGTCCAGATACAGTCCGCTATGTTACAAAGTCGGCTGGGATTGTTGCACATCACAAGATTTTGACTGGTGCTGCACTGTCAGAAATATCAGATGATGATTGGGATGATAAGGTTCTGACTACGACGATATTTGCCCGCGTCCTGCCCGAACAAAAAGAGCGCCTAATTGACACCTTTCGCCGTCACGGCAATTTTACCGGTATGGTTGGCGATGGCGTTAATGATGCGTTGGCGTTAAAAAAAGCCGATCTAGGAATTGCGATGTATGCTGGTGCCATAGCTACACGTCGTGTTGCCGATATCGTGCTGATGAACAATTCGTTCAATTCCTTGCCACTAGGTATGCGGCTGGGTAATCGAATAATTCAGGCGATTGAATTAGTTGCGACATTGTTCTTTCACAAAATTATTTATGGCGTAGTACTATTAGCATTTACTTTAGTTATGGGGGTAGTCTATCCATTCGAGCCACGACATCTGACATTTATGAACATATTCCTGGTGACTGCACCGACGATTATGTGGACATTATTCACGCCTCAACCACTGCACCGTCTATCACCTAAAACTTTCTGGCGTGATACATTGCGCGCTGTTGCGCCGATTGCGGTATTGTCTGGTTTGGTCGTTACGGCATCTTATATGTTACTGAGATATTTCCAACCAACTGACCCGCAAGGTGTTTCAACGATGACCGTTTTAATTGCAACATTCTTTGGAATTTATCTGGTATTCTTGGTCCCAAAAATGTTCGACATTAAACAAACGCGTAAATCTCGTCTGGCGTGGTGGTTGTATTTGTCATTAATCATTCTAGTAGTGTTGCCAAGTTTTGGCATTGATTGGGTCCGCGAATTCTTTAACTTTACAACCCCGGCCTATCAAAATATTTGGATGATATTAATTGGTGTTGCAGCCGTTGCTGTATTGCAATGGCGGATTGCTATATTGGCTGGGCGACGATTTAAGAGTATGGAAAGTTAGTGTTATAATATAACCATTATGAAAATGCATATCGACATCGACACAAAAACGTTCATTAGGTTCTGGTTAGTAGTTATTGGTTTTGGATTAGTAGGATTGGCTATTTTTAGGGCCTGGCCTGCTCTTATTATTGTTGGGGCTTCCTTTTTCTTGGCGATTGCCTTGAACCCGTCCGTTAATTATATTGCCAAGATGTTGCCCAGCAAAAGCCGTGTTCTAAGTACCGCACTAGCATATATAGCAGTGATAGCCGTGCTTGGATCTATCGTATTTTTGGTTGTCCCACCTATTATCGAGCAGACCGCCAAGTTTGTTCAAAACATCCCGTCATTATTAGATTCGGCAACTACTCAATATTCGGGTATTCGTGATTTTATTAATAATTATCACCTCCAGCCACAAGTAGATGACGTGATGAACTCTATCAAGGGTAGTGCTACGCAGTTTGCGTCAGGTGTTGGCACGGGGCTGATTTCTACCCTCGGGTCTATTATATCGGTTGTGATGACATTGATAATTATCTTGGTTTTGACTTTCTTGATGTTGGTCGAAGGCCCTTTGTGGGTCAATAAGTTTTGGTCGCTTTACAAGAACAATAACCGTATGTTACACCACAAAAGCACTGCCTTGAAGATGTATAATGTCGTGACTGGTTATGTCTCGGGTCAATTAATCATCTCGGCTATTGATGGATTGCTGGCTGGCGTAGTAGTTACTATCTTGGCGATGACAATGGGCGTGCCGGCAAATCTAGCAATACCTACTGTCGCCATATTGTTTGTAATGTCTTTGATTCCTTTCTTTGGGGCGACTATCGGTGCGATTTTTGTAGGTCTATTTATAGCCATCAATTCGCCGATGGCGGCGTTGATATTCTTGATTTACTTTGTAATTTATCAGCAAGTCGAAGGTAATTTCATAGTCCCAAAAGTGCAATCCAAACGCTTGGATTTGTCCCCGTTGATGATATTGGTATCGATTGTCATCGGCATCATACTTTTCGGAATTGCTGGTGGTATTATATCAATCCCAGTTGCCGGTTGTATTAATGTATTGATAGAAAACCATTTTAACCGCGATAGTATAAAGACGGTTTTAACTGACAAATCTTAGAGTTCGTATTCCCAAATGCTATCATCAGCGGTATCACGGATAACAATGTGCATTTGTAATAATTGGTCTCGCAGTTTATCCGAGACGGCCCAATCCTTTTGATCACGGGCCTGACGACGCTGCATGATAATTTGTTTTGCTTCGTCTCCAATGTCTGGTGTGCTGTCGATGATTTGTAGACCCAATACTGAATCAATGGTTTCTAGCATCTGAATTAATGAGCCGCGGTTAATATCTGCCAGTTTTGCGGCTGCGATTTGCGAGAAGGCTTCATCTACAATCTTTAGGGCCGCTGGTGTGCCTAAATCGTCGTTGACGGCTTCAATTATAGCTTGCGATACTGCGAACGGTGCGACTGATTTATTGCCGTCGGTGCTGTTGATTTGATGGCGGATGGCTGCGGTATTTTTCCAATTATTCAATCGGTTTTTTGCAGCGGTTAAGTTATCAAATGTAAAATTGCCCTCGTTGCGGTAATTGCCCTGCAATATGAACATACGAAAATCTATAGGATTAAAGCCTTTTTCTATTAGATCGGATAGTAGATAAACATTACCCAATGATTTGCTGATTTTTGTGCCATTAACCTTTAAAAAATTATTATGTAGCCAATAATTAGCAAATCGGACACCAGTTACGGCTTCGGATTGAGCAATTTCGTTAGTGTGATGAACTGGTATGGCGTCGATTCCGCCTGTATGTATATCAATAGTATTTCCCAATAAACTCATTGCCATAGCGCTACATTCTAGGTGCCAACCAGGAAAACCCATTCTTTGGCTATTGGCTATTGGAATTTGGCTATTTGAATCTTGGGGCTCGCCATCTTCCATATTCCAACTTCCATCTTCCAACAAGTCAGCTGGGGTTGACCACTGCATATCACGCTTTTCGCCTGTTGGGGTGAATTTCCATAGAGCAAAATCGCTAGGATTGCGTTTTTCGGAGCTGACTTCTACTCGGGTGCCGGATTTTTGAGCAGTTAAATCTAGATGTGCAAAATCGGCATATTGGATAAATTTGCTGGTGTCATAATAAATGCCGTCGCTAGTTTGGTATGTAAAACTTTTTTCTTTTAACTGCCGTATTAAATCTAATTGCTGAGGTATATATTCAGTTGCTTTGGTGACGTGTTGAGGTATGATTAGGTTTAGTTTTTTCATCCCTGACAAAAAATCAGCTGTATAAAATTCGGCGATTTCCCAGGCAGTTTTACCTTCACGTTTGGCGCCGACTTCTAGTTTATCTTCGCCCTCATCGGCGTCGCTAACTAGATGTCCAACATCAGTGATATTCATTACTCGATTAACGTCATAACTATTGGCCATCAATATACGAACCAGAATATCCCAATAAATATAAGCTGCCCAGTTGCCGATATGCGGATAGTTATAAACAGTTGGTCCGCAGGTATATAGCGATACTTTGCCGTCTTTTAATGACACAAATTCGTCAATATGTCCGGTTAGTGTGTTATTGAATTTTAGTGTCATTGGATTCGCCTTTTAATGCCTTTTCAGTGGCAGTTAATAACTCTGGAATAATTGTATCAATATTTTCGTATACACGGAAACCAGCAGCGTATTCGTGCCCGCCACCGCCAAAGAATCCGGCGATGGTATCAGATATCGGTAGGTTGCTGCGTAATTTACCAGTTAATCGGCCATCTGGGTAAGTTTTGATAGCTACACCGACCTCCACGCCTTCGACTAGGCGCATTTCGTCTAGCACTAACATGCTGGGGTTGTATTTGTCGCTGTATGCTCTAATTTCCTCAAACGGAATGCGGATTAAGGCTAGCTTGCCGTCCAGGAAATATTCGATTCGTTCGATTAGTATGCCTTTGTAGGTTAAAATCTCGGGTGATTTTTTCATAAATTCGCGTCGGCGCCCTTCGATAACTGAACTGTTAGCACCTAATTCAGTCAATTTACTGGCTATCATAAATGTCTGTGGTGATACGTTTTGAGTTGTAAAACCTAGGCTGTCACTCATTAGGGCGATTAGTAGGTTTTCAGCTGCCTGTGCGTTAATAGTCCAACCAGCGTCAGCTGCTAGTTTATAAATGACATCACCTGTTGCAACGGCTTCTTCAACCAATAATGTGCAATCAAAACTGAGGTTAGACTCGGTTTTGTGGTGATCGATAGCTAGCACAGGGTTAGATTCTAGGTAGTGTCGGACGCCTGGCGTATCTAGGGTTTTGCCCAGTAATACATCAGCGGTGGTATCGACGATAATCGCTAGATCGGCAGTCGTATCAAATTTGCTAACCACTCGGTCCCAACCATTAATATATCGCAGGTATTTTGGGATTTCGACTGGGCAATACATTATCACATCTTTACCAATATCGCCCAAGATTTCTTCTAATGCCAGTGATCCGCCTAATGAATCTCCATCTGGGTTTTCTGCCTGGATTACAATAATTTTATTGGCTGCATTAATCAGGTTTTTTGCTGCATCATACATATTAAAATACCCTTCTGCCGTCTAGGGCATGTGTTAATGTTATTTGGCTGGCATATTCTAGATCAACTCCAACTGGGATGCCACGAGCTAGTCGCGTGATTTTAATATCAACCCCAGCGTCAATTATGTGGCGTTGCAAGAAAATAGCGGTTGACTCGCCTTCTACGCTGGCGTTGGTGGCAATAATTACTTCTTTGACCTCATCCTTTTTGATTCGGTCGATTAATTCGGGTATATGCAGCTGTTCTGGGCCGATGCCGTCGATTGGGCTAATTGCACCGCCTAATACGTGATAAGTGCCGTGGAACTGCCCTGTGCGCTCTAGGGCAACGATATCCAACGGTTCCTCAACTACCGCGATGGTAGTTTTATCGCGCGATGGATCTGAATATAACTGTGAGACTTCTTCGTCGGCATCGATTAGGGCAAAAGTCACTGGGCAACTTTTGACGCCACTGTGCAGCTTGGTTACAGCGCTGGCTAGTTTGTCAGCGATATGTTTGTCGGCGCGCAGCAAAAAATACGCATAGCGTTCGGCCGTGCGCGTGCCAACTCCAGGTAGACGCCCAATCTCTTCGATGGCGTCAGTTAATGCCGATGGCAGTAGTTGTGACAAATCTGCTCCTTACAGCCCGAGGCTGCCTAGTCCGCCCATAAGTGGCTTCATTTTTGCGGCTGCGATTTCTTGTGCTTTGGCTAGGCCGTCGCGTAATGCGATTTCCAACCATCGTTCTAATTCAGCGATGTCTGCTAGGTCAATTAGTTCTGGGTTGATATTGATTTTTTTAATCTTTAATTCACCAGTAATTTGGACGACAACTGCACCGTCACCTGATTCGACTTCTACGATTTCTTTTTTTAATTCGTTTTGAGCTTTGCGTAATTGATTAATCATCTTGATTTGGTCAAATGCCATGATATTTCTCCTTGGTCTAGTTTATTACCTATTAATTATACTTTAATCTGTTATTTTTTTATACAGGTAGAATCGGTCACCGTTATCTTTGTTGTGGGTTGTGATGATTTCTTGGACGGCATATCCAGGGTAGGTTTTTTTGGCTTCGCGAGTTGTCAAAAAATCTACTGCCATTGGTGCTGTTGATACGGTAAACTTGCCACTATGTTTCGCAAATACTTCGTAAAACGGCTTTTCGCCAACAGATATTACTAGGCTTTTAACTCCATCGGGTATCAGCTTTATATCTTCGGAAAAGTTTGAGACTAGTCCTGGGTCATATCTGTAGCCATAGACATATCTGTCGACGCCCGAAAAGACCAAAACTGTGACTAATATTACCATCGGTATCAGACCGCCGATTCGCGCGTAGGGATTGCGTGGGAATAGCCTATACCAATACGTCAGCAAGAATCTTAAGCCATAAGCCAGTAGCAATACGAGCGGTAAAAATACGATGCTAGTAAAACCAGGGTTGAATATAATAACTGGGACTAGACACAATATCCATATTAATACGATGTAACTTCTGGCGGCGGCAATTGTTCGGACTACGCGGAATAGGCCGATACAGATTAGTAACATTGAGCCCAGTTCAAAGAAAGGTGTCATTAGTGTTGTACCGCCCGGGTTGGCAAATCCCAGATATTGGGCGCCCAGTGCACTGAAATTGGCAGCAAAATCAGGCCATTTGGTCGGTATGCCTAATAATTCCAACCCTAGCCCCATATTTTTGACAGTTGCAAATATCAGCGGTGTTATCAGTAATATGCCGATTGCGGTGCCAATGATTAGTTTTGGACGCGATAATTGGCGGACTAGGTAGCGCAGGTGTGGATGTAATATGAACGCCGTTAGCATCGCGATTAGCATATAAATACTAAGTGGTGTATATAGGCTTAGCGCTGCTGTTATAAAAAAGGCAAGTTTTATCGTTGTTTTGAATCGGATATTAGTTGTCAGCAGTGTTGCCAGATAAATCAGCCATACCGCCCAGAACAGATACAGAACCCCGGGTGTACCGTCTTGGGCAATGAATAGGAACTGACCGGTTGTGATGGCGATTAGCGATGCTAACACTCCGACACTAGGTTTGAACCATTTGCGTAGTAATAACACGATACCAACGGCGGATAGGAACGCCAATATGATTGATGGCAGTTTGATGCCCAGGATTGTGACGCCAAAAATCGATAAAGTCGCCTGTTGCAACAGATGGTATGGCAGATTGGTAACGGCTAGGCTGCTAAAGTCTACCAGGTTAATTGAATCACTTTTGACGACAGATTGCATCTCGGCGGCTGATATCCCACCTGGTAGATATAACCCAGCAAATAATAACACCGCAATCAGTCCAATCGCAATTAACCCATACCCGATCACGTATCTGTGGCGGTATATAAATGACTCTGTAATATCGAGCTTACCCATATTTACTAATAATTATATCACGAATAAGATTACGGTTACGCGTCGTGTTTGCGGTCGAGCGATACGAATCGTAGGCGTTCTGGGTGGAAGTATAATTCGACTTTGCCGGTTGGTCCGTTACGGTGTTTAGCGATGATTAGGTCGGTGATGTTTTCGCGTTCGGTTTCGGGGTTGTAATACGCTTCGCGGTAGATGAACATGACGATATCGGCATCTTGCTCGATAGATCCAGATTCACGCAGGTCGGCTAGTTGCGGGATTTGTGGGCTGCGTGATTCAACTGAACGAGACAACTGTGATAACGCAATTACCGGCACATTTAATTCGCGGGCGATTAATTTCAGACCACGGGATATTTCGCTAACCTCTTGGACACGGTTGCCGTTATTGCTGCTATTATTACTTTGCATCAACTGCAAGTAGTCGACGATCACCAATCCCAGCGGGTTTTCATGCATAGCACGGCGGGCTTTGGTCCTCATTTCCAGGACTGATAGACCTGGGGTATCGTCAATGAATATTGGTGCTTCGGCCAATTCCCCCATCGCTTCAGACAGTTTACTAAAATCTTCGTCGGACAGGTTACCTGTTCGGATATTCCATGCGTCAACACCAGATGCGTCGGCCAACATACGGTCGACTAATTGTTCTTTGCTCATCTCGAGGCTGAAAAACAGCACGGGTTGTTTGGCAACAGTTGCCACGTTATACGCTAGGTTCGTGACCAATGTGGTTTTACCCATAGCAGGACGGGCAGCCAGGATAATTAAATCGCTACGTTGCAGGCCGGCTGTCATATTGTCCAGGTCGCGGTAACCTGTACGAACGCCGCGCAGGGCACCTTTATTGCGGTGCAATTCTTCCATACGGTCGAAACTTTCGGTTAGGATTGATTCGATGCTGACCAGGTCTTGTTTTAATGATTGGTCACTGACCGAGAATAATTCAGCTTCGGCTTTTTCCAATAATTCCTGAGTTGTGGTTTCTTCGTCATAACCTAATTCAGAAATCTCGCCACTGGCGCGGATTAGACGGCGGCGTACTGCTTTTTGAGCCACTAATTCAGCATAAGCCTCGGCATGGGCGGATGTTGGCACATAATTGGTCAGTTCGGTCAGATATGCTGAGCCACCGATAGTATCTAAATCTTTTTTGCGCTTTAGTTCATCCGTTAATGTCAGTAAATCTACCGGTTTGTGTTTCTCATACAGGCGCATCATACCTTCATAGATGATGCCGTGGCGTTTTTCGTAGAAATCTTTGTGTGTGACGTGTTCGGATATATCGGCCAGCGTTTCTTCGTCAATCAAAACAGCACCTAGCAAGCTTTTTTCAGCATCTAGATTCTGTGGTGGAATTTTCCCTGCAACTACCTCTTTGACTGCCATTTTCCTATGCGGACTCTAATGAGACCTCTTCTCCTCCGCCCATAATAGCAGCAACTGCGGCTGCTTGGCTATCTTTTAACGGAGAGGTTGTGGGTATTGTGTGGATAGTCAGTTCACAAATGCCGATGTCTTGTAAGCATTTATTGAGTAGTGGCGCGTATTTAGTATCATCTAGCTTTTTCTTGTAAAACCTATTGGCAGTGTAAAGGGTTAGCGTGTTGCCGTCCAATTCAAAACTACATTTGGATAATACGCTATATAGGGCAATATAGTTCTGTCGCGTATATTCTACTAATTTATCCCAGTCAAAGGCTATATTTATGTTTTTTTCTAGGACTGTTTTTGGGGCTTGCTCTGTTTTGGCGGGTCCTGCCGGTTGGTCCGCCCCTGATTTTCTCGCGTTTGAGACGCTCGCAAAATCGGGTGCTGCCCCGCCAACCGTCACCCGCTGAGGTTCATCATTAATAGTTAGTGCTGGTTTTTGGCGTTTCATCTTTTCGACTGGTTTGTCTGTGATGGCTTGGGCTTCTAGTTCGGCGATAGATACACTGATCTCTAGGGCTGGGGCTAATAATGCGGCAACTTTGGGAATAACTTTGGGTGTTGCGGCCATCCCCAGGACGCTAATTAGTTTTAATTGTGGTTGTGGGCTGCGGGCGACATCAATGATTGCGTCTAGCAACGGTAATAATTGTGGTTTGTCGGCAATTTGTTCGCGAATACTTTCGGTTAATTGGCCAACTAGAACTGTCGGGCTGACGCCTTCGTTGAATGCACCATTTAGGGTGGCGACTAGTGCTGGTATGTCGTGAGATTCAACGGCGTTTAGGATATCGGCTATCATCTGATGAGGCGCTAGACCTAGTGTGTCTTCGATTAGTTTTGCGGTGATAGTTTTATCCCCTGCATCGACTAGGCTGGACATTTGGTCCAGTAGGCTGATGCTGTCTCGGAAGCTGCCGTCGCTGCGGATTGCGATTAGGCGCAGGGCTTCATCATCAATCTTGATTTTTTCTTGTTTTGCGATGTATGATAGATGTTTTACGGCATCATCGATCGTAATCGGGCGGAAACTGAACCGTTGAGCGCGACTGATAATAGTAGCTGGTAGTTTTTCAACATTGGTGGTTGCTAGGATGAATATGACGTGTGATGGTGGTTCTTCCAGGGTTTTCAGTAGCGCATTAAAAGCCGCCTTGGATAACATATGGACTTCGTCGATAATGTATATCTTTTTGGCAGCGTTACTAGGTGCGATTTGGACCTTTTCGCGCAAATCACGGACGTCTTCGACGCCGTTATTGCTGGCGGCATCAATCTCAATAATATCTAGGTTAGTTATGGTCTCATCGTATGGCAGTTTGTTAATCTCGTGTGCCAATATACGGGCTACTGATGTTTTGCCGACTCCGCGCGGCCCCGTCAATAAATAGGCGTGAGACAGGCTGTCAGTCGCTATGGCGCGCGTCAAGATGTCAGTTATATGCTTTTGGCCTATCACTTCATCAAGCGTTTTGCTGCGGTATTTTCGGTACAATGCTTTTGACACTATTTTCTCCCTATCCACTGGCTCTCTTACATTAATTATACGCTGAGCAGGCCAGACTAAATGTTGTGGTTTAGTCTGGTTTTTGAACGCAAGGTGTTATTCCTGCGTTGTTGTACGTGCAGTTGTTTTGGTTGTTACGTTGATAGTACAGCCCTCAGCTGCAATATAACTGACAGTTAATTTTGTCATATATTTCACCCCTTAATTTTTTTATGTTGTTTTTGTTTTCACCTCTGTGATGTCAATAGTATAGTGCTTTTGTTTATTGAATGCAATATAAAAACCCACAAATTGTGGGTTTTTATTACAATGATTTATATCCTTAGAGAGCGGCTTCGCCCATTCGACAGGCTCAGGGTTTCGGCTACGCTAGAGCGCAGCCTCGACTGCGGCCCAAGTGGCTTCTTCGTTGTCGATTGGGACGATGATTGTGACTTGGTCGCCGATTGATATATGGAAATATGTCACACTGGCCAGTAATATGCGGTATTCACGGCCGTTAGCTTCAACATAGTATGCACCATCGTGTTGGACTAGTGTGCCGATGATTTGTTTGCGTTCGGCTGGTTGAATCTGTTTGTAGATGAAACTGCCGTCATCTGTAATAGTCAGTTTTAGGATATCACCTTCAACCAATTTAGATTTGCTGGCATAGTTGGCAGGTACTGGGTATTCTTTGCCATCTGGTCCGGCCATTTTTTGACCATCAAAGACGCCTTCGATAACTTTGCCACGGGCATCGTCCATAGAGCTGTGTTTTGGTGTTATGATAGCACCGTCGTCACCTAGGATGCTGATTAATAATTCTTTGGCTGCTGCTAGGTTGGTCTCGGCCTCTTGAATCAGGCTGTGTAATCTTTTTACTTGTTTCTCTGGTAATTCAGACATGGTAACTCGCAATTTCCTTTTGTCTATTTTTGTAGTGATATTACCTTATATATACCAATACTGGACATCTTTGTCAAGGAGTTTGTGTTTGGGCGTAAAAAAACCCCGATTATTAGTCGAGGCTTGCCTGGTTTTTAGGCAGGACTTTTTTAATATATCTTTGCTGCGCCAGTCATTGAAATTTGATATCCGGCTATCTTGCCGATCAATATCTCTGCTTTTGCCGGGTAGTGCGAGAATAGCCTAGTTATGTCGTGTTCTGGGTTGTATGACTTCATTACTAGCTCTACCTCAGGTGGCGTGAACCCTTCGGCTCGAAGGATAGCACGGGTTTTAGCGATGGCTGGTCTGGTCAAGTATTCTAACCAGGACTTTTTTTCAATATTATCCCTGTCCTTTATCTGGATCTTAATCTCCCCTGGGTTCATAGCAAGAGATTCTATTAGAACTTCGTGGTATTTGTTAATGTCAACGACCACTTCCCTGGACGACCCATTGCCCATCTTTATTGACACGATAACTACCTTCTCATTTTTTGTTATGTTTTTTGACATAACTTCACGCCCCTTTAAATATATTTAGACACCATTTTGGGTGCCTATATTTATATTATAGCACAAATCAGTTCCTAACACAATACAGCCCCAGTTTTCCACATCAAAATATGATACCGACGTGAAAACGTTGTAAAAATTGTCAAACAAAATACCACCCCTATTTATAGGGGTGGTATTGGTTGAGAACAATTGGTCAAATAGATTTAACTTACGCTAGTTCGACTGTTGCGCCAGCTTCTTCTAACAATTTTTTGGCCGTCTCGGCTTCTTCTTTGTTAGCTTTTTCTTTGACTGGTGCAGGTGCGCCGTCAACGATAGCTTTTGCTTCACCTAGGCCTAGGCCGGTGATTTCTTTTACTGCTTTGATAACAGCAACTTTTTGAACACCAGCATCTTTCAATGTTACGGTGAATTCAGTTTTTGCGTCTTCTGCAGGTGCAGCAGAATCAGATGCAGCTACAGCAACGGCTGCTGCAGGAGCAGCGGCGCTGACGCCCCATTCGTTTTCCAAATGTTTTACGATTTGGCTTAGTTCTAGTGCTGATAATTTGTTAAGTTCATCAACGATTTTTGCCTGTGCGGCAGATAGCTTGATTTCTTCAGCCATGGTATGGTCTCCTTTGGAATATAGATTATAGATTATGGATTATAGAATAATAACCAATAAATAAAAACCTAAATCCTAAAATTAATAGTAATGTTGTTTATAGTTTTTTGAATTAAAGATATGGGATTAGTAGACATAGATTCTATAATCTATAATCCATTATCTTGATTCTATCTTGTGGTTACAAAATTATAGTGACTGTGCGCGTTGCGACAATACTTGCGCAAATCCCCGTTGTGCGCCATTGGCGACACCCAAGAATCCGGTAAGTGGAGCTGCGATAACACTGACCAATTGACCGCGGAGTTGATCCTTGGTTGGTAGTGATGCTAGTGCGTTAACTGTTGCGCTGTCAAGTGTGACGCCAGTGTTGTCAAAACCAGCAACCAGTTTTAATTCTGGATGAAGTTTTGCAAATTTGGCTAATACTTGAGCTGGGGCAACTTCGTCGGTGCTAGAAAAAGCATAGACTAATTGTCCAGTTAATAGACTGGTATCGGCAGCTTTGAATTTGTCGTTACTGCCGAGCGCTACGCGGACCAGGCGGTTTTTTGCCACCTTGATAACTACGTCGTTTGCACGAGCAGCTGCGCGAAGTTCTTGCAGGTTTTTTACGCTGAGGCCGGTGTAGGCTGCGCCTACTGTACCTTTCGCTGTTGCGAATAGTTCAGTTAATTCTGCAACCAAAGTGTTCTTTTTATCGCGTGATATTGCCATTTATCCTCCTAATTTTCCAATTTGACTTGGCGATATTAATAGAAATTCATCGAAATCAGCACATATAAATTAAATTATCTAAATGCGCGAAATTTTGGCGGATGAAAATCCTTTCTTTGATTGATATTTGTTTAACCTTGCGGCTAGACGGTTTATTTGACCAAATTGTAAACGATCTAGACAGTTGCGCTGCCAAAAGAAAAAGTCTTTGGGCCTCGCACTGCCAAAGACTTATATCGAAAAATGTATGTTTTACATGATCCTCGGTAGCGAATTAAGTCGTTCGACGTGCTCACGACAGCTACTGTCTTTGGTAATGTCTGGGTTGTAGTATAGCAAATTAGGCTATCTGTTGTCAACCGTATCTTGGACAGGTTATTTTATACCCTCGGGTAACCCATCAATTGTTTCGGGCATAATTCGTTTGTCTTTGTAGGCATTTGGTAGCATTTTTTCTGGGCCCCAAGTCGCGATCAGTTCATCCAAATCGCCAGTATGCTGGTATTTACCGCTAACGCCGCCGCGACCATCGCTGTAGTCGCCTTCTACTGGGCCAGTGTGATGGAATATTAATTGTCCGACACGTTCACCAACGGGGATAACAATAGATTCATATTTATTAAGGTTGTAGATTTCTAATGTAATTCGATTTATATAACCTGGGTCGATCCAACCTGCATCAAAGCAAATTGCGACGCCATTACGAGCCCAGCTGCTGCGAGCTTTGACTTCGCAGGCCCCACCATGAGCGCGAATACCAATAAATTCGTGAGTATGTGCCAATATGCGTTCACCTGGCTGCAATACAATAATTGGATGATCGGCCGGTATATTGTCAAACATCGGTTTACTATTACGATCGCACCAATCTTTATGTGGCACGGCCGCTAGGGGACCATTAAAATAATTTTTGACCTCAGATTCGTCAAAAGGATTGTATATATGGTCATCTTGGTCGGAGTTCAAAGTGTAATAATAATGACCCAGCGTAAAATCCAGGCTGGCTTGAGATATATGTTTTTCAGCTAGCGGCACAGATACTATCGTGCCATCTGCGATTGCTTGTTTAATTTCGGTATTGCTATAAACTCCCATAACATAGCTATTATAACAAAATATCGTCATAATATGGCGATATTTTGCAGTAGAAAAGAATCTATTAATTGACTACGTTTTCAACTTTGATGCTGGGGCCCTGAGTTGTGCTGGTGCATATTGATTTAACGAACGAACCTTTTAGGCTAGTTGGTTTGTGCGCGCGTAGGCTGTCAAAGAACGCAGTTGCGTTTTCGACCAGTTTGGCACCGCCAAATGACGCTTTACCAATACTTAGGTGGACGATAGCTTGTTTATCGACACGATACTCAACTTTACCGGCTTTGGCTTCAGATACGGCCTTGGCGACGTTTACAGCCACTGTTCCGCTTTTAGGATTAGGCATTAAACCTTTTGGTCCTAGCAATCGGGCATATTTACCAAGTTTTGGCATATAAGCAGGAGTTGCAATTAGGATGTCAAAGTTAACTTCACCTTTGTCCAATTGTTGCAAGAAAGTTTCATCCCCTACGATGTCAGCACCTGATTTGGTAGCTGCAGTGTGGTCAGATTCTGGTGCAAATACGGCTACGCGGACAGTTTTACCTGTTCCGTTTGGTAGTGATACGGTTGCACGGATGTTCTGGTCGGCTTGACGTGGGTCAACACCCAGGCGTATATGTAATTCGACGCTGGCGTCAAATTTGCTAGGGTTGGTTTTTGATGCTAACTCCATAGCGTCAGCTAGTGAGTAAACCTTTGCGTTGTCGACTAATTCGGCCATTTTTCGGTATTTTTTGCCACGGCGCTGTATTAGTGGACGAACAGTTGGTTTTGGTCCTTTTTTGCTGTGAGCTTCAGCTTCCTCGGATTGAGGAGTTGTGTCGTGCGCAGCTTTGCGAGCTTCTTTTTCGGCTAATGCTGCAGCTTCGGCGATAGCTTTGGCGCTGTGTTTACCGGCTTTGGTTAATTTAACCTCAACAGGCGCAACATCTTCAGCTACGGCGATTTCTGATTCTGGCGCTTCCATTACAGGTGCTTGGGCACATTTAATAGATTCCTCTATCTGCGCGATAGTGTTTTTGGCGGTCAATTCTAGACCTAGTGATTTTGCTGTATCTAACAGCTCTGATTTTTTTGACATGATTCTTAGAGAATCCTTTCTGTGGTAATAGCGGCTTTTTAGGCCTTCCAACATTGATTTTTATACTTTTATTATAGCACAATCGGTCGATAATTACTAGATTAATATAAAATATCGCGGAATTAAACACGATATCTTATAATTTTTGAGGTTATCTATCATTCAGCTTCAACAACCATAGATTGGGAACAATCGGCTAATATTATCAGATTTGCTTTAGTATGGGAGATAATTTAAAATATTAGCCATAAGCTATTATGATTAATATTTGGAGATTTTTTGAAAACAGCAGATGATTTTTGGAACGTTATTGGGTTATATAATAGCCAGACTATATATTATCAAATTGCTTTAATTGTAATTGGGATATTTATTGTTGGCCTTTTGTATTTTAAAAAATCTGACATTGCTCGGGCACTTTTAAATATGTATTTTTCTTTTTCTTTTGCATGGATTGGGGCCATTTTCTTTCTAGCAAATGATAAAAGCACGATTGGATTATTTTTTGCAGCGCCATTATTTATCGCATTATCAATTCTATTTATGATAGATGTTTTTAGAAAGAAAAATCATTATAGTTTTCCAAAAGATAAGCTAAAAAAGAAATTGTCATTTATATCCATAATTATTTTTTTGCTATACCCTGCTATAAGCATATTGATTGGGCATAGATATCCAGAGATAACCACTTTGATTATGCCATGCCCATTAACGGTATTTGCCATAATAATGCTTTCCATGTCCATTCCTAAAATTAACAGGTATATTTATATATTATTACTTATTTGGGCTATTACTGGTTTGCCAAAAATATTCATGTTTAATGTACCAGAGGATATTTTATTGTTTATATCTGGGTTGGTTGGGATATTTTTATTAGTCATTAACTGGAAGAAATTGCATAAACAAATGTAAAAAAACAAAAATATCGCGGCTTATACCGCGATATTTTATAATTTTTGAGGTTATTTATCCTTCGACTTCAACACCCATTGATCGGGCGGTGCC
>JBAXUT010000006.1:0-31816 GCA_037129535.1 Candidatus Saccharimonadota bacterium
GCTGGTATTGGAACAAAGAATCAGACACGCTAGATCTAGCGTTTTTCCGCCGTGGCACACATGGCAAAATCCCAGTTGACGGCACCAGCCTGGCTAACCCGGCAATCAACCGCGCCGCAACCGCTATGCGTGACTTGTTGCGAACCAAACCCGATGTCCGTGCATATATGTTAAAGACATTATTAGTTCGATGTGACGCCAGCGGTAACGTTGCGATGCAGTTATACGTCAAGGAACCCGACTTTGTGCAGTTCGCTGAACACGAAATCGTAAATCTAGGCGTCGCCGGATTCGAATTGATATTCAGCAATCCCAAAAGCCCAGCCAGCGTTATAACAAATCGCTTGCAACAGTGGGGAACAGCCAATCTGTCCGACACTATCCTAGACATCCCATTCACTTACGCTGTCGAAGGCTTTTTCCAAATCAATATCCCGATTTACGAACAAGCCCTGCGTGACATGCAACAATTCGTTGATAGCAAAAAACCAACCGTAGACCTATACAGCGGCGTCGGTACAATCGGCCTAACCATCGGTGGCGCCAATGTAACATTAGTCGAGGTCAACGAACCAGCTGTTATTGAAATGAAACGTAATATCAAGGCATTAGACCGAGAAAAGTTAGTCCAGGCAATCCTAGCACCCAGCGAAAGCGCCCTAGAACATATCGTCAACGGTTCAACCATCATCGTCGACCCACCACGCGCTGGACTACATGAAGATGTCGTCAACAAATTATTGGACGTCGCACCACAGCGAATCATCTATCTGTCATGTAATCCTGTAACCCAAGCCCGCGACGTCGCCAGATTGTCCGAAAAATATGGTGTTAAATACCACCGCGGATACAACTTCTTTCCACGCACGCCACATATCGAGAATTTGGTTGTCCTGGATTTGAAAAAATAGACCGTTCGACTACGCTCAGAGTTTTCAGTCCAAAATTTCACTATACCGCATATGTTTGTTACAATTAGACTATGAAAATCGCGCTAACCAAGAAAAAGATTGTAATTGCAATCATATCTTTTTTTGTGATCGCAGTAGCTATTGTAGGCACCATATTGATACTGGGCAATGTCGCGCCAAAACCACCAATCATAAACCAACAATCCGCTGATAACATCAAAAACCAGGCAATCGAGGCCGTCAAGTCAAATGATCGTGAAAAAGCCAAGCAATTGTTCCAACAAGCAAACGAACAATACAAAACCCTGGATGACCAAAACAACGTCGTTGATACCGAGCTGCAATTATGGATATTGGGAAATTACAGATGAAAAAATCCGCAGGCTTTACACTAATCGAAGTCATCACCGTTATAGTAATAATAGGAATTCTGTCGACAATAGGCGTAATATCCTTTAACGGTCTACAGGTCAAAACAAGGGATGACACGCGAATATCACGGACGACCGCCATAGCCGAAACATTAGAAAAATACTTCGATAAAAATGGCGAATACCCGCAGTGCGAGAGTGACCAATTCCCAGCAGGTCGATTAAATATCGACAGCGCTGTCTTAAAAACACCAAGTAATAAAGAAATTGTATGCAGTGAGAACACCGGTGATTATTTTGTATATGGAATAAATGCCGAGGGTGGGTGGTCACTGACTTACAAAGACGAAGCAAACGATAAAACAAAATCTATCTCCAGCCGACATAGCAGAACGGAAAATATCGTCCGCCTAACGACTACATCTACCACGGGAGGATCAATACAAAACAATGAAACTACATATTCAAAAGGTGCTACAGCCACAATCCAGGCAAGACCAGATCAACTATATTTATTAGCCAGATGGGAGGGCGACTGTTCAGGTGCCACTTCGGAACAACAAGCAACAATCATAATGAACGGCGATAAATCCTGCAACGCCATCTTCAAACCAATCCCAATCGACGCGCCAACAATTGATATATATTACAACTTCGACAACCCAAACAAACTGCCCGATTCTAATGTTATAAGCTTTTACAGAGCATATAACACTGGGTGCCAAACAGGCCAAAAGCAATCTTACAGATATCAACTGGACGTGTCTAGTATTACAAATAGTAAAGATTTTACCTATAATGTCGATTGGATAGAATCTTCTAATTTTGGCCTTGACCTAAGCAACTTGTTTTCCGGATGGCAATATTCTGTCACGGCGCAATCACGATGCTACAACAATGTCACAACTAGCGAATGGAGCGACAAAGCAACAATATCTTATACCCAACCAGCCGTAGTCACTATATCAGCCACAAACAATAACACCAGCCCCTCTATAATATCAGTCGCCACAGACTCTTCGTTATATAATGACAAGTCATTACAATTAATATCAGTCGACTCATCTGGCAATTGGACGGTCGTCCGCAATAACGGTCAGGACAGCAGTTTCGATGATTATACCGCCACAGTCACAAATAACACATCCTACTTTGCTGCCATAGCCAACCAACCGGTCAACGCCGTTTCTATTGATCAATTGCTGGCGACAAGTAGCAATATAGTAATAAAAAAAGCCGGGAACACTACGCCTACGCCTTCAATTCCAACTGCGCCGACCCTTAAAAAAGACATCGACAACGGAGACATCATCATCACCGCATCTAGTTCATCATGCACCACATCAATGGTAACGGCCTATCAGTTCTTTTACAATGATCCAATATCGGGCAGCGCTGTATATAAAAACTCCACAAACGGTCAATATGGCTGGGCACTAGACAACAAATTGACCATCAATGCCAGCAAAGGTCAACTATACCAGGTGGCATCGAGGGCTCGCTGCGTAGCAGCTTCAACTAATATCTTCCCCAGGGACACAATTAATGACTCTGACTGGAGCAGATTAGGATATATCATAATACCAATAGACAAACCATCCGCCCCGAGTTTTACAATCGGTATGAATTATAACGCCGCTCCATCCTCCAAGTCTGACTTTTGGAATGCTACAAGCTCTCCAGGCGGGGATTGGCTTAACGTTAATAGCAACGGGGTTTATTCATGGACTGTCACAAAAATTACAGATTTGCCAACTACCACATGCCCTAATCACACCTCTGCACAATATAAATACCGAGCCCAATACAGCCAATACCCAACATGGTCTGGGTGGACCAGCTGGCAAAACAGCCGAACAAAATACAGGATTAACTCAGTAGAACCATGGGGAACCAGATTCCAAGTAAAGGCAAGGTGTATAACAAACTACGCGACATCACCAGAATCTGCCATAACCAATCGCTGTGCCTGGCATAGCGGTCATGGGGCCAACCATGACGACTGTGGCGGATTTACAAACTGATTCTAGCTAGTTTTTATTCGCCGATAAGCAAACTTCGCGCCAACACGCCATTTGGTATTGGAATCACTGTCATATTGGTAAACATACCCGTCTCGGACTTCACTGATTAACACTAGGGCGGGGTTGTATGGTGCTAGGGTTTTATAAAATATCAAATCCTCGTCGGTAACGTTTTTGCGCCCTGGAAAGACTTCACAAAACTTCGCCCTACCAACTTCATTAAAATAATCTGGACGGCCTTTTGGTGGCATATATGTATCAGCCTTTAAACCCATAGCAAAAACTATCTTTTTGATATCACTAAAAACTAGCCTAGATTTACCGACAACATACAAAAATAGTTGTTTTTTAGAAGTTAAGAATAGCGTTGCTTCAACCAACGGCCCGACCGGCGCGCGGAATAATACTGCCTGTCTAATATCGGCATCAATTCCGAATCTTTCTTTGATTGCTCGCTCCACCGCCAATTCATCGTATGTTCTGTCGCTCATATAGTGATATTATAACACCGAAAAAGATAGAAGAAAGAATAAGGATTATAGATTATAGAATAAAAAGGTAGATTTAGAATTTACGATTTAAGATTTAGGTATGAATCTCAATAAATAATAGTCTAATTTGTATAACTTTTTTCCCGACCGAGAAAAAAGTTATACAAATTAACGCCCGAAGTGATAACTACTATAAAATGGGATTATGAGTCGTAGTGCCAGAAAACAAAAGCCCCACAATTTATTCTATAATCCATAATCTGTAATCTAGATTCTGCCCCGAATGTTACAATAGAGGTAATGGACTTCAATAAACGATATGCCAAACTAAACGCCGATCAAAAATCAGCTGTTGATTTAATTGATGGACCAGTTATGGTTGTAGCAGGTCCAGGGACTGGTAAAACCGAGTTACTGGGTATGCGCGCAGCTAATATCGTGCGCCAGACCGATACTGCACCAGAAAATATCCTCTGTTTAACCTACACCGACAGCGGAGTCAACTCAATGCGCCAACGATTAATAGACATAATGGGCGCCGAAGCTCACAAAGTCGGAATCTACACATTTCACAGTTTTTGTGCCGATATAATCAACCAAAACCCTGAATATTTTTACAATGGTGCAAAATACGAATTGGCCAACAAAGTTGTTATCAACGAAATATTAACTAATATATTTGCAAAATTGCCCCATAGCGACGTGATGGCGTCGTCAAACAATGGTCAATACACCCAAATTAAAACTGCCCAAAACGCCATATCTGATATCAAACGTGATGGACGAACCCCCGAAGAGCTGTTGGCTATTATCGATGCCAATGATAACGTGATAGACCAGGCGGAAAAGATAATCATACCTTTCTTTGACCAGCGAATGTCCACTAAACTCATCGAACCTGCCGGCAACCTTCTAAAACCACTGACAAATTTACCATTTAACTGCACTGCTCCAAATGTAAAACCACTTGGTAAAGCCCTGGCTGAAAGTTTGCGCCAAGCTATTAATGAATCCGATTCGGCCGGTAAATCGACGCCACTTTCTGATTGGAAATCTGCCTTTATAATCACAATCAATGGACACAGGGTGCTAAAATCGCGTCAACATCAGACCAAACTTTGTTCTATCTGCCACATCTACGCCCAGTATCTGCACCAAATGGATAGCCGAGGATTATATGACTACGACGATATGATATTACAAGCGATTCAAAAAATCGAACACAACATCGACCTAAAGCTCAGCTTGCAGGAAAAATATCAATACATCATGGTTGACGAGTTTCAAGACACCAACAAATCACAAATGCGCATCATACAAAACCTAACCGACAATGTAGTCAATGGCGATATGCCGAATGTTTTGATTGTCGGCGATGACGACCAGGCAATATACAGTTTTCAAGGCGCCGATATCAGCAATATTTTGGACTTTAACAACAACTATCCGCGCGTCACGATAATCAACCTAACCGAAAACTACCGTTCCAACGATCATATATTGTCACAATCAGATTTTGTAATAAATCAAAGTAACGACAGGCTGACAAAACGTCTGGACTCCGTCAACAAAAAACTCCACGCCAATCACAACATAGGCGACGGGGCCTCGATACATATGGCAGACAAAATAACCGACGAATACAACTGGGTCGCCGATAATATCCGCGCCAGGCTAGACGCAGGCGAAGCACCCAGTGAAATCGCCATCATTGCTCGTGGCCATCAACAAATTTCCGACATATTGCCGTTCCTATTCGATGCTCATATACCAGTCAATTATGAAAAATCCAATAACGCATTGGACCAAGAAATAATTATTAACATTGAAAAAATAGCCAAAATGCTGATAGCGTTATCTGACAACAACCAATCTGCCGTCAATGCGATGCTACCCAAAATATTATCACATCAGGCTTGGGGTATTAAACCCGCCGATCTGTGGCAGTTGAGCATTATGGCATATAAAGATGAAAATAAATGGCTGGAACAAATGCAAAAATCTGAAGTTTTTGGCAATATATTCAATTGGATCATCGCATCGTCTAAACTGGCAAACCACACCAACCTAGAAAAAATGATAGATATAATTATCGGTATCAACCCGCCATCAGACGATACAATGACCAGCCCACTATACCAATATTATTTTAATGACACAGCGCGTGAAAACGGCCCAGAATCATATATCACATATATAGAATCCCTGCGTGCCATCCGCCAATGTGCAGCCGAGTATAGCAACGACCAGACTCCAGACCTAGCGACGTTTGTCAAAGTAATATCGGCTTATTGTGACATAGGCGAAGCGATTAATATCCAACAAAATTTCTCGGTATCGGCAACTGCCATCAACGTTATGACAGCTCATTCGTCCAAAGGCTTAGAATTTAATAATGTCTATATAATAAATGCCACCACGCAAAGCTGGAACAAAAACCGCGGCGGACGGAACAACAACAGTTACCCTGAAAACCTAAAGATTGGCCGAGCAGGCGACAGCGATGATGAAAAAGCCCGATTGTTTTTCGTAGCTATGACCCGCGCCAAACACCAATTGCACATATGTTTCAGTAACCAAAGCGACAACGGCAAACCGTCTGATATCAGCGCTTTTTTGACCGATTCCGAACTACCAATCCAAAAAATTAATCCAATCAACGATATCACCGCTCGCACTAAAACCGCCGAGTTGCAATGGTATCAACCCCTGTTATCACCGATTACCAAATCGATGCGCGAAGTCTTGCAAAACAAGCTAACTGGTTATCAATTAAACCCAACTGCACTGAACCATTTCATTGACCTAGAACGCGGCGGGCCCGAACAATTCTTGATGAACAATCTGTTGCGCTTTCCGCAAGCTTCCAACCCATTCACAACTTACGGCAATTGTGTCCATAGCGCATTCAAATATGCCCACAGCCAATTTATTGCAAATAGTAAAATCAAAATCAGCGATATAACCAAATACTTCACCGAAAACATATCAAAGGCACATCTGGATACTGACGAATTGGCAAAATACACACAAAAGGGTATCGATCATCTGACAAAGTTTTTCACCGAGCGACCAAAGTTTTTCACCGAAGGCCAAAAATCCGAAGAAGATTTTAAAAACGAAGGCTGTGTCATTGGTAACGCATTAATCGGCGGCAAAATCGACCTAATGAATATCAATAAATCTGAACATACTGTATCAGTTATTGACTATAAAACTGGTAAACATTTTTATAACTGGGCAACAGGCGACAGCCGCGTCAAAGCCCACAAATACAAACAACAATTAATGTTCTACAAACTCCTAATCGAAAACTCTGCCAAATATCGCGGCTATATCGCTACCAATGGCATAATCCAATTCGTCGAACCGGACAAATCGGGCAATATCAACGAGATGACAATCGACTTTGACCAATCGGAAATTGATGAATTTACAAAACTAATCAACGCTGTATATAAAAAGATTATTAATCTGGATTTACCCGACACTTCTAGATACGCCAAAAATATCGAAGGTATTAAACAATTTGAAGCTGATTTAATCGACGGCAAAATCTAAACTATTTCAAGATATTATATTGACCATAGGTAAACAATCTGTTAATATACTATCAAACACAGATTGATAGCTTTTTTGCATCTCTGAGTTAGAATACATTGATAGAAAATCTTTCTAATCACTGGACAAAGGGGGTGAGCGATGTGGCAAGCAACGAAGTGTGTGCGCTACGTAAAGCCGAAGAAGCGTTGGAAAACGCAAAAAATTCGGGAGCGCCAAGAAGTGAGATAGAAAAACGGCAGGCTGAAGTTGATAAGTGCAAAGCAATTATCGAAAAATGCCGGGAAGGCCAAGCCAGATGGCCGTTTTGCTAATGGCCGACATCAGTGTCATGCACAGTCCCTCGCTTTTGCCAGATGTCGTAGCCTGTAATCAGATTACGGCTAACCTGCGCAAAGGTGAGGGATATTTTTTTTGAATCAACCTCTAAACAGGCTATAATAATATACGATGAAAAACTTCTGGCACGAATTACCAAAACCTTTTTTTATACTTGCTCCAATGGAGGCAGTAACTGACATTGTATTCCGCCACGTCGTTGCGGCTGCCGCCAAACCTGACGTTTTTTTCACCGAATTTGTCAACGTATCCAGTTTTTGCAGCACCAAAGGCGTTCACAACACACGCGACCGATTAGCACATACGCCTGACGAACAACCAATCGTAGCCCAAATTTGGGGCAACAAACCAGAACAATTCGAGACTATGGCAAAAAGTCTAGCTGAAATGGGTTTTGCTGGTATTGATATCAATATGGGCTGCCCGGATAAATCAGTTGTAAAAAATGGTTCAGGCAGTGGTCTAATCCGCACCCCAGATATAGCGTGTCAGTTAATCGCTAGCGCTAAATCTAGTGGTTTGCCAATCAGCGTTAAAACCCGAATAGGTGATTATAAACCGACGGAATGGCACGATTGGATAAAATTGTTATTACAACAAAACATCGTCAACCTGACTGTGCATCTGCGGACCCGCAAAGAAATGACCAAAGTCCCAGCCCACTACGAACTGATCCCAGAAATTTTAGCCCTGCGTGATGAAATCGCACCCCAAACCCTAATAACTATCAACGGTGACATTCGTGACCGTCAGCATGGTCTAGAATTGGCGCAACAGTATGGCATTGATGGATTTATGATTGGCCGCGGAGTATTTGCCGACCCATTCGCATTTGAGTCCGAACCGCGTGAGCACAACAGGGCAGAATTAGTTGCGCTAGCTAATTTGCAATTAGATTTACACGACAAATACTCGACCGAATCATCACCACGCAAATACGATCCATTAAAGCGCTATTTCAAGATATATTTTCATGGCTTTCCAGGCGCCAGCGAAATGCGTGATAAACTGATGCACACAAAAAATACCGATGAAGCCCGCCAATTGATAAATAGATTATAGATTTTGGATTATAGATTATAGTATAAATCTCAAGGTCATTTTGAGATTTTGCAGCCCACCGGGACATCTGCAGAATCCCGGATGGCTATTGCATTAGGATTCCTGGAGCAGCGAGGACTGTTTGAGCCCTTAAAAGGTTTAAGGCGCGAGTTTCGCAGCTGCCCAAGAAGACTGATACAATAGCCAATCCGCGGATTTGAAGCCGTCCCAAGAATTTTTCGGTTCCTTTTTGTGACCCAAAAAGGAACTAGTCTTTGGTTCTTTACTAAAAGAAAGAACGAGAGATTAACCTGATATTCTGTTATAATTCCCATATGCCACGCAGAAACAACCAAATTAAACACATCCGATTAATCATGCCCGACAATTGCCAGTCTAAAAAACAATACCCCAATGAAAAAATGGCGACCGATGCCGCTGATTTAAAAATGTTGATGGATATGTCACTAGAAATAGGCGTCTATCAATGCACGACGTGTAGTAAATGGCACCTGACACAGTTAAACAAACCTAAAAATAAATAGGGACGGACTGCACAGTTGTAGGTATCGGAACAGGAGAATATTTATACCATTCATCCTTTGGTTGGTCGACGTACAACATCTTAGGCGCAGTCGTTGCGCCTAATTGAGAATAACTATTATCTCCCCAACAATAAATCGAACCGTTTCCAAAAGCACAGCTGTGAGTTCCCCCTAACGTTAATGCAGAAATAGTTTTATCCTTTAGCGCGCCCGATGCAACGACTAACACTGGTACGGCAGAATAATCCTCACTAACACATGTTGTCTCAATGTCTTCTGGCCTACCGGCACCCAAAAGCCCATACAGACATATAAATGAATAGTTCGGCAACACTTTATCCCAAATTCTATTGAACCCCCAGCAATATACAGCACCAGCAGCTATCGCACATGTATGACTATTGCCAGCGGCGACCGATGACACATCCGCATCCCAATTCTGCCCCGATGTAGATTTGACAGCCGCGGGCACCAAACTTTGCGATGCACTTGCATCACCATTACCCAATTTACCAGCGCCATTTTGCCCCCAACAATAAACTCTAGAACCAGCAATAGCACAAGTATGCGAGTTGCCGGCGGATATTGCAGTTACCCTCTTCCCATTCAAAACATCACCGACACCAGACCTTACAGCAACAGCATAGTTAATATCACCCTCATTACCTCGGCCAAGTCTTCCAAACATACCCTCCCCCCAACAATATGCATTAGCTGTGGGCTCGTCTGTAATAGCACAGGTATGCGATTGACCAGCGGATATTGCAGTGACAGTCTTATTAAACACCGCACCACCGGAAGACATCGTGACAGCAACGGGGGTATCACTGGACGATACGCCCGCTAACCCTGATTGGCCTTTGTCATTAGCACCCCAACAATAGGCCTTACCCGCGCTAACAGCGCAAGTGTGCGAATCTCCAACTGAAATTGAATCAAATCTTAAACTATTAGACACTAAAGTTGGATAGTGAGAGGAAACCACATATTCCCCGGTGGTGTCTATTGTGGTGTTACCCCAACAGTATGCCAAACCGGCAATATCTAACATACAAACACGCTGCAAACCGACTGATATTGATTTTACCTCCCCAAAAGGCACATCTGGTTTGGATTGCACTGCCACTGGGGTATCGCTTTGACGCCACAATGGGTCATTACTCGGGACTAAATTACCATTTTTGTCTTTTTCCTTGACGACCTCGCCACCCCCGCCCAGATAGCCAGTGCCCCAACAATATGCCTTATTATCGCTACTTATAGCGCAAGTCTGATTGCCGCCAGATGAAATCTTTTTCCAGCCCATTTTTACTTCATATTTGCCCAACCGAGCCGTTTGATTATACCTGCGCCACTCTGTACTATCGCTACGGCGCAACAACCTAGTCGTGCCACTGGCGACAATTTCGGTTAATTTATCAATACCGTTACAACCAGCGCAACCAACGCTAAAAGTAGATTGAATTTTATTGTCCGTATCGTTCAAAACAAAATTGCTGGCGCCAGTTATCGGAAAGCCCGAACAATCAGTGGCAGGTGTCAGTGGGCTATTATCAGTCCATCGTGGTATGCCATTATTTGATTCCAAACAGGATTTGGCATATACAATCCCAGCATCAGCAGCGGTTTTTGCCAGCTGATTATAATATTGTGCGTTCAGCGATGCCCGCACCGCCGAAGTTGATACAACTGCCACCAATAACACCGTCAACATTACAATTGACGCTATCAATACCGTTGGTAGGGCAAATCCGTTTTTATTATTTTTCACTATGAAATTAACCTATATTTTACAGATTAATTATAGCATAAGCGCTACAGACCGATTTGCAAGACTTCGCCACCAATAGCACGGCGGAAATAACCATCATGGCTGACATATAATACGGCACCAGAATATTTAGACAGAGCCGTTTCTAATTCTTCGATACTTGGTAAATCTAGATGGTTTGTTGGCTCATCCAATATTAGCAACTGTGGGTTATTGGCCAACATCGATATCAATTGGAACCTGGCTTTTTCTCCACCAGACAGGCGAGAAATAGGCGTACATAAATCACCCTCGGTGAATAGATAGTCGCTCATCAGACTGCGAATTTTAGTAGTCGATATTGGTAGTTTTTTGTCCAGATACATCCGTTCAATTGCACCCTCTAATGTTAAATCAAAATATTCGCCTGAGACTTCTTGTTCATAAATACCAATTCTGGTATGTGTGTCCAATGTAATCTCACCAGCATACCTAACGATATCCTTGCCAGTTCCCAGTAGCTCTTTGATCAGTGTAGTTTTACCACAGCCGTTACGGCCACGTAGTTCCAGCGCTTCACTTTCGCGCAGGTCAATGTTAATATCTGCGAATAATGGAGCGGTGTAGCCCAACGATACATCTCGCGCTGAAACCAATATATGTTTGGACCGCGATTCTTCACCTTTTAGGCTCATCCGAATATTTTTGGATTTAAACTTGTCGTATTGAGCAGCGACTTTGTAATGCAGGTTTTCGGCTGATTCTTTGTCTATCCAAAAAGTCGGTTTTTCTTTTGCCTGCAGCTCAGCTAATTCTTTACGCGAAACTTGTTCCAGACGTTTAAATTTTTGAATTGTAGCCGGATTGCGAGCTTTTTCTTTCAGCCGCTGATAATCAATAACCTTGGTCTTCAAATTCACAATCCGTTTTTCAATCATTTCAAAATCATTCATTTGGGCACCAGTGCTGACGGCGTTTTGTTTCAGATAATCATCATAATTACCCTTGTAGCTGACGCATTTGCCATCTTTTAATTCAACAATTCGATCAACTTCTTTTAATACGTCGCGGTCGTGAGTAATGACTAGCATCGCTTCGCGCGCAGTTTTCATCCATTCAATATATTGCTCTTTGGCAACATAATCCATATGGTTGGTTGGTTCATCAACCAGTGCTAGATGGGCGTCACTATGCATAACCTTAACAACTTCAACTAGGCGTTTTTGACCACCAGACAACGTCGCAAATGGGCGATGTGCCACGCCAGGCAATTGAAAATTATCTAGTTCACGCTCGATTTTTTCTTCTATTTGATAAAAACCCTTGTCATCAAAACGCATCAACGCGTTGGTGTATTCGTCAATGAGTTTCATATCATCGCCCATAGTCTCGGGGTAGGTTTCAATTATTTTACTGAGCTCATTATATTCAGGTAGCCCAAACAGCACGTATTGTAGCACTGTCATATCACCAGTATTGTGGTGTTCCTGTGCAGTAGACACAACTGTTACTCCACGTTTAAATATGACTTCACCAGTGAAATCTTTATCTATGCCAGCCAAAATACCAAATAAGGTAGATTTGCCAACGCCATTACGGCCAATTACACCGACTTTTTCGCCATCGTCGACACTAAATTTAATCCCAGTCATTAAAATCTTGGGACCAAAACTTTTCTCGGTAATTGTAATATCGGCAATCATCTGTAACAGCATACCACAACAGGGGTAAAATTAGTAGTTTTTGACTTACCGGCAGTCGAAAATTACAAAATGATATATAATAGTTCCATAGATGAAACAAAAAATCAGCATTGTCATAGCTGCGTATAACGAAGAACCTCGAATCGCAGAAGTTCTAAAAGTAGTTGAAAAACACCCGCTAATATCCGAGGTGATTGTTGTTAATGACGGCTCTCAAGATAAAACCTCCGAAGTAGCCAGGCGATTTGACGTCACCTTGCTGGAAAATCCCAAAAATATAGGCAAAACACTGTCTGTCAAAAGGGGCATCGAACACGCAAAAGGCGACATAATAATGCTGATTGATGCCGACCTAAAAGGTCTGAACGACGATTCCATCCGCAGATTGGCAGCACCAGTGATCAACGGCGAAGTTGACTGGACTTTGAGCCTACGAGACAACTCAACTTGGTTTATGAAGCTTGCCAAAATGGATTGGATCAGCGGCGAGCGTGTCGTCCCAAAAAAATTATTGCTTGACGATGTCATCTGGTCACGACCCGACATCAGCTATGGGCTTGAAACCCTGATGAACAAATCATTGCTTATGCAGGGCACAACCTTTTGCTCGGTGTATTTACCCAATCTGACAATCACCAACAAATCCGAAAAAATCGGCGCTTTTCGCGGTGCGATAGGCGAAATCCAGATGTTTAGACAAATATTTCGAGTTCTGCCACTTTTTGGAGTTTTTTGGCAATTTTTCAAAATGGCATCCCTAAACAAAAAATATAGTAGCAAAACACATCACAACAATCTGTTACAATAGCAATATGCCACAAAAAAACAAAATCAAGCCGCCACTGAAGTCTATCGTTAATCGACGAGCGTCTTTTGATTATGCACTAGACGAAGACCTGGTTGTTGGTATCGTCCTGACCGGCATGGAAACCCGCGCGGCTCGTGATGGCCATATCCAATTAAAAGGGTCATTCGTCACCATTAAAGATGACGAATTATGGTTAAATAACGCCAGTTTCAGCCTAAAATTGAACGAAAAAGGCGTAACCGGCGCTCGTAGCATAGACACTTCACCGCGCAAATTATTAGCCAGCCGCAAACAAATTGATGATCTAGCCGCTCGCAAGCAATCTGGTATGAGCATCGTCCCATTAAAATTATTGACCGGCGGGCGATATATCAAAGTTGTCATTGCACTAGGAAAAGGCAAGAAAAATTACGATAAACGCGAGACCTTAAAACGCCGAGACCAAGAACGCGAAGCCAGTCGTGCCATAAAAAAGCTGTAATTGTACTATAATTAAATTAATGAAGTTATATTCGTGGAATGTGAACGGGATTCGGTCAGTGATTAACAAGGGCGCTTTTCAGGCGTTCATTGAACAATGCCAGCCCGATATCTTGTGCCTACAAGAAACCAAAGCCAAACAAGGCCAAGCCGAAATAAATCTGCCAGAATATAGCGAATATTGGAATAGCGCAGAAAAAGCCGGTTACAGCGGCACGGCTATCTTTAGCAAAACCAAACCTATATCTGTTATTAATGGCTTTGTTGATGGTATCGCCGAAAAATACCACCTGACAAGCGACAGTTATGGCGACCCGACGTCCGAAGGCCGTGTAATTAGCGCCGAATTTGATAAATTCTGGGTTGTAACGGTCTATACGCCCAATTCTAAAAGTGACTTATCTCGCCTAAAACTCCGCCAAAAACAATGGGACCCGGCATTCCTAGAACACATCAAGCAACTAGAGATAACCAAACCGGTTTTGTTTTGCGGCGATTTGAACGTTGCCCATAATGAAATAGATCTAGCCAACCCCAAACAAAATATTGGCAAACACGGGTTTACGGACGAAGAGCGAGCTGGATTTAACGCGTTAGAATCAGCTGGTTTTATAGACATATTTCGTTACCAAAATCCCGACAAAACCAACGCCTACAGCTGGTGGACTCATTGGTCCAACGCCCGCGCCCGTAATGTTGGTTGGCGCATAGATTATTGGCTGGCCAGCAAATCGATTATCAAAAAAATCGTATCGTCATCCATTCATCCCGAAATAAACGGTTCAGACCACTGCCCGGTTAGTATTGAGATTAACTTATGAGTAACGAACACCCATATTGGCAGCACCAAACCACCGACAAACCGTTATTCCCAGATATTGAATGGTCTAAACCTGAACAAAGGTCAATACGTGGTAGATTAGGTATAATCGGTGGCAATAAGTTAGGTTTTACAGGCGTAGCTGAAAACTACGGTATAGCATTACAATCTGGCGTCGGTGAAATCCGTGTTCTAATGCCAGACGCTTTGCGTAAATCCACCCCACCCGTAATGACCGACGTAGTGTTCGGACCATCCAACCCATCTGGTGGTTTATCTCGCGAAGCATTAAATGAAATGCGTGCCATAGGTGAATGGGCAACTGGTGTATTATTGGTCGGCGACTGTGGTCATAATAGCGAAACTGCGATTTTATATGAAGATTTTATCCGTAAATATGACGGTCCATTGGTAATCACTCGTGATGCCATAGATTTGATTAAAAATAGCACGGCGACTTTGGTAGACAGGCCAAATACGCTACTGGTAGCGTCGTTCGCACAATTACAAAAACTCTTTTCCGCCGTATATTATCCAAAAGTCCTAACTTTTAGTATGCAGTTAACCAATCTGGTAGAAGCACTG
The DNA here is from genome assembly GCA_037129535.1 of Candidatus Saccharimonadota bacterium. GTDB lineage: Bacteria > Patescibacteriota > Saccharimonadia > Saccharimonadales > Saccharimonadaceae > UBA1547. The sequence continues at coordinate 15,430 of JBAXUT010000006.1, forward strand.
CACAAATTTACCATCACATATCCTATAAGCGTATCCGTACTGCACAATGAAACAATATTAGTTGCCAGCGGCGGGGAAGTTACCAGCACGCCATGGAACCGACCAACAGATATCTGGCGCGGTAAAACTGCTACTATTGCCACTGCTTATTGGCTATGGAATCCGACTAAACCTCTGGCCAGCGTCACAACCAGCCTGCTGAATTAAATTGACCTAAATGCCAATCTGTGATATAATAAAGTTATAGATTAATTTTAATCTCGAATTTTAAAAATCAGATTATTATTGCGCATATCTCGATGAGACATGCCAAAATTTGGAAAGGTGGTGATATTAATGGCTCATGGGCTTAAGTTGTTTTTGGCCTCATACTTGGCTTTTATAGCTGGTATCTGCTTAGAATTAGCCTTGCCGGGCTGGGGTACTAATACAGTAACATGTATATTATTGGCCGACATCTTAGTTATCGCGACGACAATGTTGAGTGCGCCGGTCAATGAAAAATCACAAAGGGCACTTGAAACACAAACCTATATAGCAATAGGGCTTGTGGTAGCTTTATACCCGATATTCATCTTAGATGTGTTAGGTTGTTAGGTGTTGCCACGGTAAATCCCGAATCAACACCTAACCAACCAAACTCTCGAATATATGCGCCTAATAATAATTTGGTTTTGAACAATAAAAAAACTCTGGGCTACAAATGCTCAGAGTTTTTTGATTGTTTGACATCCTACGCGACCCGGCACCCATTGCGGACACAAGATTTTGTTCGTTTTAACGGCACCGTTTACGGTGCGCCCTTGCGAAAATTAAAATTTATTTGGTGGGCAAAGCGGGACTTGGTCACGTCCCGCGACCCCGAAACTTCTCGATTGCAAACATAGTTTGCATCGGAAGGTTTCCTTGCGAACTACCACAGGCAGTTCTCACCCCCAAATCCTTACGAAAACTAGATTTTAGTTTCTATTTGGTACCGCGGACCGGACTTGAACCGGTACACCATTGCTGGCACAAGATTTTGAGTCTTGCGTGTCTACCATTCCACCACCGCGGCACTAAATAAAAACTAATATTTTAAAAGACTTATATTATTCTAACACTTATCAACGTAGTAGTTAATACCCATGTATTGTATAATAAAATACAACAGGAATCTATAGATGAAGCCAGATGAAAATAATAGCAGCAAAGGTGGGACGCCGCTATCAGCCCGAGGCTCTATTGTTGCGCCGCAAAAACAACACAATCTGTCGGTCCCAGCTCGCGAGGCTGCTGCCAAGATAATATTAACCAAAATCAATAATTTACACGACCAACAAGATAGACTTGACGCCCCCTACAATCATACTCACGACAACAATAAGGCGACCAAAACAACAGATTGGCAACAATACCATAGCGCTTGGCAAGATTATTATCAAAAATACTACGAAGGCTATTATACACATCACTTACGCGCTGCCAAACAGCACATAATCGACAAAAACAAACCGACCCAAGCATCCGAAACAGACCAAATCGAATCCGAACTAAGAGCAGAGCTGTTAGACCGCGTAAAAAATTCAACAACCAAAGTCCGAAAAAGCAAACACTTTGTGCCAATAATATCCGCTTTGATCGTAGTGTTAATTTTTGTCTTATTACAATACAACCGCGTAATCATCGGCACCGTTATGGCCTATATCAGCCCCGGTAACATTGATCCCCAAAACATCATTATCGACCCCAACGAAAACATCACAGTATCGACCGACCCTAGGTTAATAATCCCCAAAATAAATGTCGACGTCCCTGTTAATTATGACGTCGGCAACGATTACAAATCACAAATAGCCGCCATGAAAAACGGCGTAGCACATTTTGCCATACCGGGCGCCAGCAGTCACCCCGGTGAAATCGGCAACACGGCGATAGCAGGGCACAGCAGCAACGACTTGTTTAGCGTAGGCGATTACAAATTTATCTTTGCCCAACTAGAAAAGCTCAACGTCGGCGACACAGTTTATGCTAATTACCATTCAAAACGTTACACTTATAGCATCACAAAAAAAGACATAGTCGGTCCCAACGACGTCAGTAAATTAGTCTATCCGACAGACAAACCAATATTAACATTGATAACCTGTGTGCCAGTAGGAACCGCCACAAGCCGATTGTTGGTCACTGCAGAACAAATCAGCCCCGACCCAGCCAAATCCACAGCCGCACCAACCGCAATCACAAACACTACCGACAACTCATCGATGGCAGGCAGTTCGCCAACGTTTTTGGAATGGATTTTTGGAGCCAGATAAACTAAGGTAAAATTATCCGAACGCGTTGCAACTGATAACCACTTTCTGATTTACCAATACTATAAATATAACGACCATTTACAGTGACAGTAGCGTCTTGGCCGACAACAACAGGGTTGATAATGCGAGAATTAGCGTTATCAAACTCGCGCGTATTCAAGTTACCACCATTGTCTGACCAAAGATAGCTGCCATTCAACCAACTCAGGTGAGCAGCCGACCCAACGGCATCAATCGTCGAGGTTGTAGGTTTTTGATATTCCAAATCATAACTACTAAAGCTAGTGCCAGATTGTGCCAAAATATATTGGCCGCCATGGCTAAAACTCAAATCCGATATGTCACTGGCCGCGTCAAAAATAGCAAAATGTTTTAGACCCGAGGCATCAGAAATAATCGCATTCTGATAATTACCTTTTAATATTTCAACTTGCTTGCCACTAGATATCGCCACGTAGTCCTCTTTGAAATAATAACCAGCCGCGACTCGCAACGGCACTGTCGCGTCACCAGTTATAGTCTTGATAATATAAGGCGCCGTATCGCCATCTCGATAAAGCCCGACAACTCGACCAACCATATCTGCTGCGCCGATATACGTGATGATATTTGACCCATACAAGCTAAACTGCACTACGTTGCTGACTAATAGCTTTGAAATTGTCTCGGCATTTGTATCAACCTTGCGGATATTGCCAGATTCTAGGACAAACAATACATTGCCCCCGTTACCCGAAAACAATAGATTGTCAAAAGTTAGGTTAAATAGCTTGGTAATATTTTTTGTCGTATCGGCATTTTGCGTGTCCATAACTAGCCATTCAAATTTGTCGCTATAGATATGCTTGACTAATACATAGCGTTCACCAGGGTCCCATTTGTCAACGACAAAACTATGCTTGGCGTTATTATTATAAGCCTCACTGTATGTCTTTTTAGGCATAGTCAGTTCGGTAGTTTTGACCGTATCACCACTTAAATCAACCAGGTCAAAGACCGGCGCATCGGCTTTTTTATGAATCATCATATATTTCCCGCCGGGGGAGGCCAGTGAAGCAGCCAGCGTATCGTAATTGGCTACTGATTCCGATGTCATCTTTTGTGGCACTAATAATATATAGTTCAACCACGTCATCGAACCTGGTTTAACATAAACCGTCTTGCGCCAAGTTTCATAACCTTCGCGCCAGACTACAATTTCATGATTGCCCTCGGTTGCCGAAGTTTTATTGGGCGTCTGCCCGCTGACGACCTTACCATCAACCGCAACCGTTGCACCAATTGGTGACGAATTAAACTGCAATAAAGAGAGTTGTTCAATCTGGCCGCTATCAGTATCTAGCCGAAATCCCAGAACTAGCATAATAATAAACAGTGCCGTAGCCACAGTCAAAGAGGTCATACCAGCATAAATGGCGATAATTTTGATCATTTTATTACGTTTAGAACTATGGTGATGCATATTGTTTATACCATTATAGCAATACACACACATTTTTTATGCAAAAACCTTGTATGTTTGGTAAAATAAACCTAGTATAGTAATATCGCTTATGTTAATAAGGTGATAACAAACAATCTGCGAGGAAAAAATGACAAACCAAAAACCAGCTCAAACAACGGCTGCGGCAAAAATAATCCAAAAATCCAGGACATTATATAACAGCACTATTAAAGCTCCCGCAAAACAAGGGGTTATGATGGCGCGCAAAGCTGGGCGCAGTATGGATATTGCCCGCAGTAAGAATATTTCCAAATTCGCACCGCCACCAGTGGTAAAATCCAACAATACCAAATCGACACCAGATATCCAACCAGTCAGACATCCGCTGGCCCAAAAAGTCGATTCTATCCGTAATTTTAGGCAAGCCCAAATACAACCCCGAACATCACAACAGATCAAACAGGCTGCTATCAACGACGCGATGAACCAGCTTTCACCGCAACCAACAAAAGTAGGCTTTTTCAAACGCCACTTCAAATTTGTTAACATTGTAATAGCCAGTATATTAGTAATTATCGTATCTGGTGTATTAGTATATTTTAATATGCCCAGCATATCCGTCGGCGTTATCAATATGCAATCTGGCGCCAAGGCCACATTCCCCGAATACCACCCTGACGGTTACAGCATTAATGGACCAGCGTCCTATGACAACAACACAGTCACTATTAATTTTCGCGCCAATACTGGTGACAAAAAATTCACCATCAAACAAACCAAAAGCACCTGGGATTCCAGCGCCGTCCGCAACAAAGTCAACAAAGATTCAGGCGGAGAGTTTATCACCACCGAAGAAAAAGGCCTAACGATTTATACTCACAACGGCAACGCGGCTTGGGTTAACGGTGGCATATTATATACAATCGAAGGCAACGCGCCTCTGTCAGGCGACCAAATCCGCCGCATCGCTACGAGCCTCTAAGTAGATTTTGGATTTTAGATTATAATATAGCCACAAAAAGTCAGTAGCGAGCAGCCGCGACCATGGTTTTTCAAGGCAATCTGCAGCCCAAGTCCGACCAGACGCCGGGGCTCTTGTCGGACCTGGAGCGAAGCCCTGCCTTGAGGGACTATGGTCAAGAATGCAAACACCAAAGTTAAACGTAAAGTGTGCTATTGGAATAAAGTAAGCGATAGCGGACTATAAAATACAAAAAGATACAACCTAAAAATGTTATAATGTCTTTATATGACAAACATCCGCACTCGTTTTGCCCCCAGCCCAACCGGCTATATCCATGTAGGCAATATCCGTTCAGCCTTATTCCCATGGTTAATTGCTCGCCAGGTGGGTGGAAAATTCGTATTACGAATTGAAGATACTGACCAGGTACGCGAAGTCCAGGGCGCAACAGATTTAATTATTGAAACGATGAAATGGCTAGGTCTTAATTGGGACGAAGGTCCCGACATTGGCGGCCAATACGGACCGTATACCCAAACTGAGCGCCGTGAAATTTATTTAAAATGGGCTCAAAAATTAATCGATAAGGGCCTGGCATATGCCGACCCATACACTCCCGAACAAATCGACAGCTTCCGCGAGGAAGCAAAAGCAGCCAAACGCGCATTCCTATACCGCGACTATCGTCCAGAAAACCCACCAACCTGGGATGGCACACAACCACTGCGTTTCAAAGTCACTGACATCAAACGCTACACCTGGACAGACCCAGTAATGGGCGAGTTATCTGCCGGCCCCGAAGCATTAGATGATTTTATATTGATCAAAACCGACGGACTACCAACATATAATTTTGCTCATATTGTTGATGATGCCGAGATGGGAATCACGCACGTCATTCGTGGATTAGAATATATCCCATCAATTCCAAAATATCTATCCCTATACGAAGCACTAGATCTAGCCCCACCAGTACTAGCGTGCCTACCTCACATCATGGCAGCAGATGGTCGCAAGAAACTAGGTAAACGCGACGGTGCAAAGAGTGTAACCGAATATCGCGATGAGGGGATACTGCCCGAAACGATGCTAAACTTCCTGGCCAGCATGGGCTGGAACGATGGCACCGAACAAGAAATCTTTACTGCCGAAGAATTAGTCGCAAAATTCAGCCTAGAACGCGTTCAGCGTAGCGGGGCACAGTTCGACGAAAAACGCCTAATTTGGATGAACGGCCAACACATCAGGTCACTGTCAATCGACGATTTATTCGCACGTGTTACTAACTTCTGGCCAGAATCTGCTGCCAGTGCCAGCGATGAAGACAAAAAACGCATTCTAGCGTTAGTTCAAGACCGCCTAAAAACACTAGCCGACCTACCAACATTGACTGATTATTTCTTTGCCGAGCCAACACCAAATTGGTCTATGATAGCTGATAACAATCAGTTAAACAAAATGACTGGTAGTGAGATTGCCCAATTATTAGAAACAGCCAAAACAGCGCTGCAAAACAGCCAATTCGACGCCGAATCGTTGCAAAACACATTAAATCAATTACTAGAAACTACCGGCCAAAAACCAGGTATATTATTTAACCTGATTCGATTATCTGTGTCTTGGGCGCCTTTTACCCCAGCATTAAACGACACATTGGCGACGATAGGATCAGACAAAACAGTTACCAGACTAAAGGCAGCGATAGACGCTACCAAATCAATATAGTTTTCTGATATAATCATAAGTAATATGAATTCAATCGACAAAAAACACACCTGGGCTCGGTTTTGTAGCTGGGTGGCAAATCATCGCAAATTATTAATTATAATTGGCAGTATCGTAGTCTTGCTAACCGCTGCGGCTTTAACTTATTTTTTCGTATTTTATAAACCAACACCAACTCAGCCGAAACCTGAAACACAATTACCAAAAGTTGAACCAATTAAATATTATTCTCCGTTAACCGGAACATTAGTTGAATCAGAGTCATTAACCAAACGACCAGTCACTGGCATAATGATTGAGAACAGCCCCGAAGCCCGACCTCAATCTGGGCTAAAAAATAGCGGCGTAGTGTTTGAAGCTATCGCTGAAGGTGGAATTACTAGATTTTTAGCGTTATATCAAACTGAACAGCCACAATTAATAGGCCCTGTTCGCAGTGTCAGATCATATTATGTCGACTGGCTAGCGGCCTTTAACGCCAGCATAGCCCACATAGGAGGCAGCGCAGCTGCGCTAAATGAAGTCCGCAACGGAAAATATCGTGATATTGACCAATTTTTTAACGACAACACCTATTGGAGATCAACTGATAGATTTGCCCCTCATAATGTCTATACAAGTTTCGCAAAAATAGACGCATTGAATACTTCTCTAGGCTATACCAGCTCTACATTTGACAGTTTCAGACGTATTGACGGCAAAGCCGCACAAACACAAAACGCCAAAAGTATTAATATGTCGATTAGCACCTCTCTATTCAACAGCTCTTATATATATGACCCCACCAATAATACATATGCCAGATACCAGGCAGGTGCAGCCCACCTGGACCGAGAAGGTGGCCAAATAACACCTAGTGTTGTCATTGCCTTGCTGGTCGACGAACAGACAATGATGGAGGATGGCTATCGCCAAAACATCAAAACTATTGGCAGTGGTCGCGCCGTCATATTCCAAAACGGCACCGCAACCGAGGGAATCTGGAGCAAATCCAGCCCAACCAGTCAAATCAAATTTACAGACACGACAGGCGTCGAAATACTATTAATCCGTGGCCAAACTTGGATAACAGCTATCCCTAATGGCAGCGGAGATGTAACGTGGCAATAATCAAAAGACCGACCGAAACAACAGACGATTTATTAGCTTCTAGCGCCCAAAATATGCGTGATTTTATAAGCATCGTTCGAGGATATATCGACACACCTGACGGCACAAAAAAGATCAAATTTGCGACCAATCAAATGTCACGCGGTTTAAATAATCTAATAAATCTATCCAAGTATAACGTCGGAAAATTAAAACTAAACATTAACGGGTGCACATTCAACGATATTTACAGTCTAATCCAAGATGAAATCCAATCACTTGCCAAGACTGCTGGCCAAATCATCTTGCTAGATACGCCCAAAAAACTACCAGATATCGCAGCTGACGTCTCGTATATGTCAGAGGTTTTATATAACCTAATAGATAATGCTATAAAATTCAGCAATCCGGGCGCAATAATCCAAGTCAAAATCTGGTCCAACACCGATCATATCAACGTCACAGTCGTCGACCACGGAATCGGAATGAGCGAACGAACTATCGGCTGGGCATTTTCTGGGCCCGATGAACCTCAAAAATCCAGCACGGGCATCGGGTTGCACATCAGCCGAATCATAACAAAAATGCACGGCGGGGATATCAGCATTAGTAGCGAACTGAACAAAGGTTCAAAATTTACCATATCAATCCCAACACACAAACGAGCCGCCGATCAATCTATGTCGGCATCAAAGCCGCATATTATCAATAACGGACACGGCTGGGTCAAGCGCCACTTGACGAAAGAAGGCAATGATAATGATTAAAAAAATATTATATATCGACTCTAATCATCCCATAGCGCAAATGTATTACAGCGCCCTCAAATCCAGCGGCTACCAAATAGAACTAGCAACAACCGGCACCGACGGGCTATTGGCCGCACGCAACAATCAATATGATTTAATTTTGATGGATATTAATCTGATAGAGCACAGTGGCGCCGAAATCGTCCAGTCATTACGTGGTGGCAGTATAAATTTAATACCAGATTCAGATATTATAATACTGACCAACACTGACCCAGACGAATCGTTTAAAGATATCGCCGAAGCCTACCTGATCAAATCAGAAACAACGCCTGATAAATTAATTTCTATAATCCAACAATTGTAAACCTAGACATTACCACTGTTATTTGCTAAACTAGCGCAGTCACATGGTCTCATCGTATAAAGTGAGAATTGTGACAAATTACACATCATGGTCTTATCTCTACGAGATAAACCACAAATTTCTCGGAAATGGTCAAAAATGAACGACATTTTTGCTTCATTTCACTCAAAATCTGGTCTTATCGTCTAACGGTTAGGACACCAGGTTCTCATCCTGGCAATCCGAGTTCGATTCTCGGTAAGATCACCAAAATAAATCGCTCATCCTCGTGATGGGCGTTTTATTTTGAAGCTTTCAGCGTGGGGATTGAACTCGGAGAGTTCGGATTCTGTCAAATCTATTGATTTTACAGAATTTAGCCGATGGTAGAAATATTAATAAAATGGATAGTTATACCATCAAGGCGTTGGAACGGTGAGATCACCAAATTTTTGACGATATTTGTATTTTAATTTTGCAAATATCTTTTCCGAAAGATGATAATATGGTAGGTAATATGGAAACGGAAATCGAAGCAAAATTCACCCAAATCGACATAGATAAAACGCGGGTCAAACTACGTGCTCTGGGCGCTGCATGCGAACAACCAATGCATGAAATGAAGAGAGTTACGATAGATACACCCGAGATGAAAGCCAAAAACGCTTTTGTGCGTATCCGCGACCAAGGCGACAAAATCACTGTTACATACAAACAATTTGATTCATTGTCACTACACGGCGCGCAAGAAATAGAGATTGAGGTTAACGACTTTGATAAAACCGTCAAATTATTTACAGCTGTCGACAGGCCGCACTTTTCTAGCCAAGAATCACGCCGTGAGACATGGCAACTGGGAGACGCTGAAATAGTCATCGACGAATGGCCATGGCTGGACCCGTATCTAGAAATCGAAGGACCTGATGAACAATCAGTCAAAAAAGTTGCATCCGATTTAAAACTGGACTGGGATAAGGCAGTCTTTGGTGATGTTATGTCGGCCTACAAAATTCAATATCCGCACATAGGGCCACATGATACAATCGGCAATCTGCCAGAAGTTAAATTCGGCGCACCGTTACCCGACATATTCAAAACATCAAAATAGCCATATTACATCGTACTTGCAAAAAATAACCACAATCATCATAATAGACTCCAGATTATAGTGATGAATTAGGGGGCAATATCAAAACAGTGTCGTTAAACCGTTTTTGGCATCGTCGCATATGCGAGGCTGCTTTTGTATTGGCACTGGCAGTAATAGGACTTTATTGCTGGATTTTTATCACCAAAACAACTGATTTTGGACAATCTTTATCTGTTAATTTTCCAACTATTGCCCTGGCCGGAGCAACTGCTTTGTTTTGCCTGGTGTCTTACTTGTGGCAACCACAGAAAAGATTTTTACCACCATCACTAATAATATACCTACTGTTAACAGCAACAATCAGCTCCCTTATCATCAGCACTGGCGGGCTACATTCGCCATTTGTGGCACTGCTTATGTTTGTTATTGTATTCGCTGATATATTCGGACTATGGGGGGCTGTCCCAATAATACTGGCCTCTGGCGCATTTACAGTTTATCAATATTTTTCAAATGGCCTCACTACAGAGACGGGCATCATCATTAGCTTTAGCACACTGCTGCCGCTATTGACCAGTTTTATTATCTGGCACGAGCGATCCAAATCAGGTGATATCAAGCCAGCAGGCGACAATAGCAAATCTTATCGCAACCTAGCTAGCGAACTTAGTGAAGTAGCCAGCAAATCCGAAGTTGTCATTAACGCCATCGGTGACGGAGTTATAGCTATCGACAATAATGGAGTAGTTCAACTAATCAACCCGGCCGCCCAAATATTAACTGGCTGGAGCAAAGAAGACGCGACCAGTCTCAACTACAAATCAATCGTCCGTCTAATCAACCTGCAAGGCGAAACAATTGACGGCGCCAATGACCCAATCGACCAAGCTATCAACACCAACACCGAAACCCGAACCAGTAACCTGACACTAATAACAAAAAACAGCAAAAAGATAATGGTATCCATCGTCGCTTCGCCAGTCAGCACTACTTCATCGGGTGCTATTGTCGTCTTGCGAGATATCACCAAAGAAAAAGCCGAAGAACGCGAACAAGCCGAATTTATCAGCACCGCCAGCCACGAAATGCGCACGCCAGTCGCTGCAATCGAGGGATATCTGGGACTAACTTTGAACCCAAATACCGCCCAAATCGATGAACGCGCCCGAGATTTCATTATGAAAGCCCACTATTCAGCCGAGCATTTAGGGCATCTGTTCCAAGATTTATTGGATGTATCCAAAGCCGACGATGGACGAATGTCAAATAATCCATCGATTATCAATATGACCGAATTTGTCCGCGACATTACCCAAGATTTTCACCAAGAAGTGACCGACAAAGGGTTAACGATTAATTTTATCCCAGATATAGACACTCCTGGCGAACGTTCAATCGAGCCAGAGTTTGAAGTGAACCTAGACCGCGACCATATTCGCGAAGTTATTGACAACCTGATAGAAAATGCCATCAAATACACCAATACTGGCACAATTAATATCAATGTAACAGGTGATGATGATAATGTAACGGTCAGCATTACCGATACTGGCATTGGTATACCTTCTGAAGATATGCCACATCTGTTCCAAAAATTCTATCGAGTTGAAAGCAAAGACACCAACAATATTGGCGGCACGGGGCTAGGGCTATACCTGTCACGTCGCCTAGTCGAAATAATGGGAGGACGCATCTGGGCCGAAAGTAAGCATGAGTCTGGCAGCAGCTTCTACGTCCAACTGCCTCGCATCAACAACCAAGAAGCCGCCAATATAGCTAGCCAACAAAAACTACAATCAACCACGATACAACCTGCAACAACAGTGCCATCAACACCCGAATCAACAACCCAATCAGTCAAACCAGCCACCACCGTGCCTCGTGGTGAAGCTCTAACGCCAGAACAAATCACCGCCTATGTTGCTCAACAACGCGCCCTAGCGCATCAAGAAAATAATAAAACATAAGAAATATAGTGTTTTTAATAATAAACATAGTATAATGGGGGTAATATGACCAAGATAATGTTAGTAGAAGATGATAAAAGCCTGCGCGAAATATACGGAGTAAGGTTACAAGCCGAGGGTTACGATATTAAATCTGCCGGTGACGGCGAAGAAGCTTTGGCTATGGCCATCCGCGAAAAGCCTGATTTGATCTTAGCCGACGTTATGATGCCCAAGATTAGCGGCTTTGATATGCTTGATATCCTACGCTCCACGCCCGAAACTCGTGACATCAAAGTAATCATGATGACTGCATTATCCAGTGAAGACCAACGCGCCCGTGGCGAAACCCTTGGCGCCAACAAATACCTAGTCAAATCTCAGGTCGGTATCGAAGATGTTGTTCGTGCAATCCACGAAGTATTATCTGATTCCACGTCTCCAGCTGCCGCGCCTCAGCCAACTCCTGCATCCATAGCATCACCAACGCCTATGGCCCAACCAGTCATCCCCGAGGCGCCAATAATACCATCACAGCCGATAATAACACCTGTAACAGCACCAGAACCAATAGCGCAGCCAATAATGGTGTCCGAACCAACACCTCGGCCTATAGCCCCATCGATTTCACCGATGCCAACACTCGGACCAATTATGGATGCATTGCCATCACTACCACCTCAACCAGAACCAGCGCCAATAATAATGGCTCCACCAATGCCAATTTCTGAACCGACTCCTGCTCCAATTGCGGCACCTGCAAATATGTCTTCTGTGATATCTCAGGAAATAGGAAATACTCCACCAGCTACACCAGCGCCACAACCTCCAACCCAGATAAATTAGAATATTGAAAATAGATTATAGATTATAGAATTAATCTCAATTTTAATTCCCGAATGAACAACACCATAAAAAAAGACCTGTTTTTAACCGACCGATTAAAAACAGGTCTTTTTTGATATTTATTCTATAATCTATAATCCATAATCTTTATTCTATCCCATCTCTGTTATAATAGGCTGCAATGGAACAATCACCAAATTCATTGCGCCTCAACAAACACCTAGCTTTATCCCTAGGTATTTCTAGACGTGAAGCCGATAATCTAATTGATCGAAAATCTGTGAAAATCAACGACCAAATCGCGACGCTAGGCGCCAGGTTTAGCGACGGCGATGTCATCACTGTTAATGGACAGAAAATCGCTGCCAAAACCGAATACCAATATCTGGTTATGAACAAACCCGTCGGTTATGTCTGTTCGCGTCGCCAACAGGGGGACAACCCGACTATTTATGAATTATTACCACCCGAATATTACAATCTGAAAACAGTTGGGCGATTGGACCGTGACAGCAGCGGTATCATCATCCTATCTAATGACGGTGATTTTACTTACCAAATGACGCATCCCAGTTTTAACAAAACCAAGGTTTATAATGTCCGCCTGGAAAACGACCTGGCGCCATTACATCAACAGATGATTAGCGACCACGGAATTACACTAGAAGATGGCGTCAGTAAATTGCAACTAGAACGCATGAATGACACAGACCGCAAATCTTGGATCGTCACCATGCACGAAGGTCGCAACCGTCAAATCCGCCGAACTTTTGGTTCACTGGGTTATACCGTGGACAAACTACATCGCACTAATTTCGGCAATTATTCGCTAGGCGATTTAAAGCCTGGTAAATTTGAGATTTCAAAAAAGCTATAACCTCCAACAAAACAAAAAAAGGACCTGTTTTTAACCGACCGAGTAAAAACAGGTCTTTTTTCGTAGCCATTCTGTAATCTGTAATCTGTATTCTGACCCAAAAACTGCTTATGTTAGCCCGCGAAAACCATATTTGCTATAATATAATCTCAATCCGCCAGTCCCATATCGGTTGATAGGCGAATTTGTAATTTAACATACCGAACTAGTCTTTAATTTTTACCCCACGGCAATACATTTGCGAAGCCTAAAAACATTTAGGTTTTACAAATGTATTGCCGTTATGGAATACAAAAAAATATAAGGTGGTGAAAAAAATGATTAACCGAGATTTGGATTTTATCAAAAAATCCGTCACATTTGTAGTATCAAAAAACGACAAAAAAGTTGGTTATACATTTATAGCCGAACAGCACATCTCTGCAGAATTAGCTCAAGCGGCTAACAATTTGGCTATGTATCCAGAAGACACTATTGTTTTTGCAGGGGCAGACACTTGCTCGGAAAATGACGCTAAACAGATTGGATCTACACTAGGTTTCAAAATAACCTATTGTGATGAAAAGATGAAGATAGCAATGATATCTGGAGACAACCACTCACATTATGCAGATATTATAGAAGACAACCTGGATACAGGTAGAACTGTAATATATGTCGTTGATGAAAAAACTGTGTCAAAATGCATTGAATACATCCTAAAAAATGTATTCAAAATTAAAACTCCATTTATATCATTAGAACAGCTTTCTAGAGGTTGTGTAATCCAAATTGCTTACCATGACATTCATGGTAAATGCAAAAAAGGTCAAGTATTCATCGTAGATTAGTTTGTATGTTAAATAAGCCAGCTATTAAAGCTGGCTTATTTTAAACCCAACCCCGCTTATGCTCGCTTATCTGTTTAATCCCTGTTATAATTAACCTAAATTATGGCTTCAAAACTCCCAACAGTTGCGATTATCGGTCAAGCGAACGTAGGTAAAAGTTCGCTTTTTAACCGTATGTTGCGCACGCAACAGGCGATTGTCGCCCGTGAAGCCGGCACAACCCGTGACAACGTATTGGGTCGCGTCGAATACCACCATCACAGTTTTTGGCTGGTTGATACGGCTGGATTAAAAGACCCTAACGACGATTTTGAAGCCTCAATCCAAGATCAGATTACCGAAGCCGCCGAAGCCGCCGATGTCATATTGGTCGTCGTCGACAGCAGCCAATATGTTTCTGACCAGGACCGTTTGGTCGCCAAAAAAGCATTACGCAGCAAAAAACCCGTAATTCTATTGGCGAACAAATCAGACCTAAAAGAATCTCTGCCCACAGACGAGTTTAAACGCCTGGGGATCAAAGAAATCATCCGAACCAGTGCTGAACACAATCAGGGCATTGCCGACGCTCTGGACGCCATCACAGACCTAATCCCAGCCGCCCACGAATACGTTGCCGACGATATATTACGCGTTGCATTGATTGGCCGCCCAAATGTCGGTAAAAGCTATCTGTTTAACACCTTGGCCGGCAAACAACAGGCGATTGTCGCCAATATCGCTGGCACAACCCGCGATGTTAACCGTGTAGCCGTCAAATACGGTGGCCGCGACATCGAGCTGCTAGACACCGCTGGTATGCGTAAACCTGGCAAACAAGAAGTCGGTATTGAAAAATTTAGCGTCCTGCGAACCTTATCTGCCATTGAGCAATCTGATATTTGCTTCTTATTAATGGATGTCAACGAACTAAACACCCAATTGGACCAACGAATCGCCGGCATTATCGACGAATCTGGCAAAGGTATGGGCATCGTCATTACTAAATGGGACAGTGTAGAAGGTAAAGATGCCTATACTCGCGACGAATTAGCACCTAAAATCTCACGAACCTTTGATTTTACGCCTTGGGCGCCACTGATATTCACCAGTGCCGTAACCGGACAGAATGTGACAAAATTATTCGACCTAGCCCTAGATATCGACGCTCGCCGCAAACAGACGACCAAAACTCGTGTCCTAAACGACTTATTGCAAAAAAGTATCCAACGCCACCCACCAGCAGGGTTAAAGAATACACACCCAAAACTGCGCTATATCGTCCAAACCGACACGACACCACCTTGGTTCGTCATCTATGGTTCACACCTAAAATTCCTGCATTGGAGCTATAAACGCTATCTAGAACGCCAAATCCGTGAAACTTATAATTATACTGGAACACCTATTAAATTCAGCTTTCGTGATGAAAACCAAATCAAAGCCAATCGCGAAAAAGAGTTGGCAGAGGCAGCGAAACTATCCGACCCAACCGCAGTCGTAGTACCCACAATTAAAACTCGTAAACCATCTTCAACCAAAGTCAAAGCAACCACAAAGAGGAAATAATGAAGGTAATCTTTGCCCTAGGCAATCCAGAACCAGATTATAACGGATCCCGACACAATGTCGGATTTGCCGTGTTGAACCAATTGGCAACCGACCTGGGCGCAAAATGGACCGACAAATCTAAATTTGACGCCGTAGTAGCTGAAACAGACATTAACGGTAATAAGGTGTTATTAGTCAAACCAACGACATATTACAACGAAACCGGCCTGTCTGCCCGCAAGATCACAGATTTTTACAAATCCGACCCCGCAACCGATCTATTAGCCTTACACGACGATATGGCACTGCCATTCGGTATGATCCGCGTCCGTGGACAGGGCAGTGACGCTGGTAATAACGGTATCAAATCACTAAACGACCATATTGGTGTCAATTACGCTCGCATCCGCATCGGCACATCTAACGACCTGCGCGAAAAGATGGACGACACCGCATTCGTATTAGGTAAATTCAGCGCCGATGAATCAACCAAACTGACCAACAACATCATTCCACGATCTATCGAACTAGTCCGACATTTCTGCGCCGGCACACTCGAAAAAACCAGTCACAGTATCTAATTTAAAATTCAAAACACCAAAAAACGCCCGCAGCAAGGGTGGGCATCGCTGTGGGCGTATTTTACCCTTTAAC
>JBAXUT010000007.1:0-21828 GCA_037129535.1 Candidatus Saccharimonadota bacterium
GCCGCGATAGCTCAGTTGGTAGAGCGCATCCATGGTAAGGATGAGGTCCTGGGTTCAAATCCCAGTCGTGGCTCCAAATTCGCATTCAACTGCCCATCTAGGGCAGTTTTTGTTATAATAACAATATGGCAACATTTAGTTTTGATATAGTTTCCGAATACAACAAGGCCGAGATGAATAATGTATTGGCGATGGTGGTCAAAGAAATAGCGAATCGCTATGATTTTAAAGGTACGCCGGCCGAAATTGATTGGCTGGGCGACAAAGATGGCTTCAAGGTCACAGGCGCCAATGAATGGCAGATTGAAAGCATCATTGATATTATCCGTAAAAAACTGGTCAGTCGCGAACAAAGCAGCAAATCACTAGACCTAACCAAGACAATCGTAACTAGCAATATGAAAGCCACTCAGGAAATACCATTTATAGCTGGCCTAGATCAGGACAAGGCCAAACAAATTACAAAACTGATTCGTGAACAATTACCCAAACTAAAGCCACAAATCCAAGGCGAAGCCGTACGAGTTGTCGGTAATAGTAAAGATGAGCTACAGGCCGCCATGACATTAATCAGGTCAGCCGACCTAGATTTCCCCGTCAGTTTTAACAATTATCGATAAAACCTTGATTAATACCCCTTATCTTGCTATAATCTAGTTTAATCGTTTCACAAATTTTAAAAGGAAGAATATGGCAAAAAGTAATACAAAACGCAAATTAATCGGAATGGTCAGTGACTTGTCAGGTCATAGGACTTATTACACGACCAAAAATACCCAAAACACTCCTGACAAAATCGTATTGAAAAAATTTGATCCAATCGCTCGCAAACACGCGACATATACCGAAACCAAGAAAAACCTTGGCCGCAACGAAGTTAAAGAGCGCAAGGGATAAAAAGTAGAATAAAGATTATAGATTATAGTATTAATCTCAAATCTCAAAAAATTGCAAAATCAAATAGGCTACCAATCGGTGGCTTATTTTTTAATCATGTCTAGCAAGGTCGAAACATATTCTGCATGCGTCCAGGTCAGTGGAGCGGGTGATACAATCTCATTTGTAACTGGGTCTAATTGTTCACCCATCATGCCAGTATTCAATGAATGCGATTTGGTCCAATCTAAAATTTCAGTCGCCTTGGCGCTATCCCCAGTATCAACACAGTATTGAGCCAACCATAACGAAGTAACAAACCAATAATTACCAGTGATAGATTTATTAGCACGGCGATAATCATCGTTTTCATATCTAGGCAGCCCCAGAACGCCATCATTTACGCCAAACATCTGCTTTATAGTATCAATAGAATTGATAATCTCATCACTTTTAGGTTCAAACAACCCAAACATATAGGCACCGAATACAGCCGAACAATCTACTACATCATCAGCCACAACCTTACCATTCACTATATTAATCCCGCGATAAAACACTTTCTTGTCGGGGTTATACAGATATTTATGTGCTGCGGCCTGTATATCATCAGCCACCGAACGCCACCTGACGCCGTTTTTATGGTCATCGGCCGCTACGGCCAAATCTGACGCCGCCAGTAACGCAGCATAGGTAACGGCAGTTGTGTATGTACTGGTGGTAAATATTTGTTCCCATAAATCATAGCTAGCGCGTGGCATCCCAGTTAGCTTGTCTACAAACCCAGCCAGAAAATCCGCCATTGGCACAACCATATCACGATAAAATTCACGAATCAGCTTGGGGTCGGGATTTTTTTGATAAAACTGAGCAAAAACATACAGCGGCAGCGCAGTCTCATCTTCTTGGATTGGTGGTGTAATCACTCCGTCATGGATATATGAATGCCAGCTGCTACCTAGCGCACCGTCCGCACGGTATTTATGCATCATATAACCATCCATATGAAGTCCGCGCTTGATAAACTCAAAAAACCTACAGGCTTCGTCACGATAACCCATACGGATTAATGGCCACAATGTAAATGCACCATCACGAGGCCAACAATACCCATAAGCATCTCGCGAATAATTTAACATCGAGGTGTCGGTACTGGCGATAATAGCACCACGTTTATCTATTTGGGATTTCATTATCATAACAGATTGCAAAAATGGAACGCGATGAGCAGGCAAAACCTTGTCAATAACCGCGTATGTAGGCTTTAGCCACTCGTGCCACCAATCAGCTGTTCGCTTCATATGATACAGCGCACCTTCGTGTTGCATCTGACGATGAATATAGATAGCTTCGCGGTTAGATTTGCCGGCAGCTATCCAATATTGAACCCTTTGTGAGCTATTAGGGTCGACATTAACTTTGAAACGTATAGTCGAATCAACTCGTCCGTGTTCGACATCATTCATCGTCAATTCTCCGTCCAAGGCATCACAATACGTCCCTTGCCTACCTTCAATCCCAAAAAGTCCAACAGTATGCTGATCAAAAGGTCGTTTGTCATATTCGCCAGACACTACAAATGCTCGACGACCACGATAATGTAAAACTGCGTTATCGTTGGGTAGGTATTGTGCCGTGTCAGTATTACTGCGCGAATCGCCGATAACAAATGCTTGATGCATAAATAAACGTATTTCACGTTGCTCGGGCAACAGATTCACAACCTGGATATTACGAACAAAAACACTCATCTGTGCATCGACAAAATCATCAAATTCCAATACCACACCCAGGGCATCATTTTTAGCAATAACATGACCAATCAGTGCCGTGTGTGGGTAGCGAAAAGTAAATGTCCATTCACCAGGGTTATCAAGCCAACTTAATATTCCACCAATCCAAACTCCAACTTTGTGACGTAGGTTGTTACCAGCCGAATGATTTTCAAATCCAACGTATGGGTAATAAAAATCATGAACCATACCAAACCCGTTTAACCCGACATGCATCTCGCCGTTACTGAGAACTATCGGCCTAGCCATTCAAGCCTCCAGTATGGTGGTCTTGATGTAATCGCCAGCGCAAATCACGAATAACATTTAGATAATATAAAAATGCGTCATAAGGTGAATCATACGGGCTGAAATATGCGTGAACATCGCCATCAGCAAACCATTTAGTGCACATATAGTAAAAATTGTCCGATGTCTGCAGTTTGCGCCAATCGGCTATTAACTGGGTATCGTTTGTCCGCAATATATCATCTTCCATGGCGTAGATATAACGCAAAGCTTCTTGTTGCATACTATTACCAGTCCAGGCCGTCAAATCACGCTCTGTATCTGCCCACGTTACGGTCACGGGCATACTAATTTCAGCAACAGGTGGGAATACATCAATTGCGCCTGATACAGTATAGAATGTATTGTTTGGCGCGCCCAACCATTTGCCAACAAAGTTTTCGTAAAAATCAAATATACCTGTATCGTGCCACTGGTGTTCGCCGAATGTCTCATAATCCATAAATAAGTTAACAATTGAATGACCCTCGGCTGACATACCAACCCAATCATTATATGTATCAGCGTCTAGTGGCCAATCATTCCAATCGCGGTCACTGAAACGAAAGGCAACATCATCACTGAGTTTATAGTTTTTCATCAATAACGATATATCTGTCGTTCCGGCTGGGCGATACATCTGGTTTGGGCTGCGCCATTGTAGTACCGGATCCCAGCCTTCGGCCAAGATACCGCTGAATCCATAATCCTCGGCCCATTTGGCCAGTTTGTCGTTATACGCCAATTCGGTATTACGGAAAACTTTCGTTTCCACACCAAACAATTCACGAATCTTATCCTGATGTAATTTCACCTGATATTCAAATTCGCTACGGCTGTAGAAAAAGGCTAGTGAGTGGTTATAAGTTTCGGCCACGATTTCAACTCGACCGCTAGCAACCAGTTTTTTAAATGAATCTATTACATCCGGTGCCCACTTTTCGGCTTGCTCGATAAAAGTTCCGGTAATACTGAGAGATAATCTAAAATCCGGGTGTTTGTCTAATAGTTTTTGCAGCAAGGCATTCATTGGACGATAAGATTTGTCAGCGACCTTTTCAAAGACCTGTTTGTTGGCAATGTCATCAAAATAATCATGATTGGTAGCAGTATCAAACACACTGTAATTACGCACCCGATAAGGTTGATGGACATGTAGATACAGGACTATGCCGCGCTTTTTATCAATACTCATACAACAATGCCTTTCTGCGCCAGGCCATAGATACGACTGCAAGACGACGCAACATCATCCCAGGATAATTTGGTATATTCTTTTTTGACATTATTTTGCAAAGAAGTTCGCAGTGCATCAGACGTAGCAATACCAATAATTTGGTTGGCCAGCACGTCTTCTTGCCAGAAATCGTATCGAAATATATTATTTAAAACTTCACCAACACCTGATTGTTTGGTAATTATTAACGCGTTGCCGTGGTGGGCAGCCTCTAGCGCCGTCAATCCAAAAGGTTCGCTGACCGAACTCATCACAAATATATCCGATACGCTGTATGCGTCACGCCATTGTTTTCCACGGACGAATCCAGTGAAAAATACTCGATCGGCAATACCTAAATCTGCCGCTAGTTTAATCAATTCGTCGCGCTGTTCGCCATCACCAGCCAGCAGAAATACTAGTTTGTTATATTTTTCGCAGGCGCGGGCAGCTGCACGGATGAAATGGAACAGGCCTTTTTGAATAGTAAACCTGGTGATAGTTGAAACAACTGTATAGCCTTCGGATTTTAATGCTTCTAAATATCTATAGGTTCGGTCATTATAAACATAGCCGTCGTTTAACTCAGATACGTCAATTGCATTATGGACGACTTCTATTTTGTCGGCTGGGATTTTATATTTGTCGATAATGATGTTTTTAGTAATTCCACTGACCGCAATCACACGATCTGCCATCATTAGACCATTATATTCAATCTCGTGAACCAATTGGTTGCCGCGGTGGTTGCCTGACCTGTCAAATTCGGTAGCGTGGATGTGCGCTACCAGTGGGACACCAGTCAATTCCTTGGCTCGCATACCAGCTTCCATCGTCAGCCAATCGTGACAGTGAATGATATCAGGTTTTGTTATTTTGATTAGTTTTTCAACGAATTTAGTATATCTTTGCTGAACGGCGCGCATACTATCCAGACCGCTAATATCTTTACTGGTGTAGATGTCGTATGCGCCTAGATTAAACCGCTGTAGCGGTGACAAATTGACCGCACCATGAACGGTCATAAAATTAATTTCGGTATGTTCAGCCTGGTAGGGGACGACGAAATCAATTACAGCGCCGTCTAAAGCCAGTGCTTTGGACATATTGTAACAAGCTACGCCCAGCCCGCCACTGTTATGAGGAGGGAGCTCCCACCCGAGCATCAGTATATTCATATCTCTTTAATTATAAGATTATGCTTGTGTTTTTACAACACCTTAAAAAAGTTTATTTTGAATGTAAAAATAAGTGGTATAATTGTTGTATGAGCGAAGACCAATTTATGAAAATGTTTAAGTATATGGAAAAACGTTTTGACAATGTCGATAAACGTTTTGAACAGATGGAAACTAAATTTGATAAAAGATTTGATTTATTAACCAATGTCGTTGATGGGTATGCGGGGAAAATAGATACATATGCCCAGGAAATGGCCGCAATGGACCATAAATTGCGCCGATTAGAAAAATATATACAAGTTATAGCTGAGAAAACTGGTATCGACCTTGACGTTATTCATGTCTAATCTGTTATAATATTACTGTTAATCAATACAGGGGTACCCGTTCGCATGCATGCGACGGGCAACGGTTAGTACATGGGTCTCCAACCCGTCGCTTGCATGCGACGGGCGATTCCGTCATAATTAATAGGTGTGGTATGTATATGTGCTTGAATCAAACGATCAAAAATGGCACTATTACGGATATACCTCAGACCTAAAGAAACGATACGGCGAACATTGCGAAGGCGCAGTGGCATCAACAAAACATCATAGGCCATTTAAATTAAGATACTACGAAGCCTACGATTTTGAGAGTTTAGCCCGAAGACGAGAGCAGATGTTAAAACAAAGCCGTTCAGCAACAAAAGCGATATTATCGCGAATTAACAATAAAGGGGCATAGTACAACGGTTAGTATGCGGGTTTCCAAAACCTGAGATCATGGTTCGATTCCGTGTGCCCCTGCCAATTTAGACGGACAGCCTCTTCGGAGGCTTTTTGTATCTGTTGAGGTAAGGTTCTAACCATATCAAGTTGTTCTCGTATCGACTTTATGTTCAGTCTCACTGGCTCAAGCCACTCGAAAGGTGTTATTTGCAGTTTTCCTTCTAATAATATCGGGTTCTGACCAATTGAGAGCAGTATGTGCTTTTTATCCAAAATACCGCCAGCGACAAAATTATCATTTGCATTAGTGAGCCGTTCAAACGTCTTAGTGGCAAATTCGTACCAATTCTCAGCACGATTTGCTGTATCAGCCTGGCCTTCGTGTATTTCTTTCAACTCTGCCTTTAATTGTTTACTTTTGCGTTCGTATTCATTATTGTCAATCAGTTTTTTACTAGCCATATCAAGGAGGTTATCGAGTTGGCTCTCGACACTTATAGCTGTAGCACTCTGCATGATATTGACGCTTTTTCTATCCTTAGATTCTTCATCAGCCATCTCACGAAAAGACTGCATTGCCCATTCTTCAAGTTGTGGCGTAAGTTCGTAGCTATCTAGTAACACATTTAATTCGTCGTATAGATCATCTTCCTTTTTATAACTGTAGGTCTTTACCTGCGAGCATCCGCCCCGTTTGCCGGTACAGTGATAGTAGCGATGTACCGTCTCACCGCCATCCTTAAGCTTCTTGGTCTTCGCTTGTGCGGTAATCATGCAACCACACTCACCACAGCGCATAAAGCCTCTAAGCGCGAATTCCTTACGCGTAGCTAAGTGCGGGTACCCACGGGTGCCGAGTATAGTCTGAACCTTGTCATATTCATCCTGCGTAATCATTGCGGGGAACTCCGCAGAGTAGAACCTATATTGATCGTATGGATCAGGCACCAAGCCCGCATAACGTACATTTCTGAATATCTGATATAAGGTTGATCTTGAAAGTGGTTTATTACCACTTTTACTGCGTTCAACCGTACGATATTTCCAGTCATTATTCATTGTGCGCATAATATCCTGCACACTATGTTCACCCGTCAAAAATAGATCAAAGGCCTGACGGATAAGAGGGAATCGCACCGGATCCTTTATTACACGCTTTGTAATAAGGTCGTTTAAATAGCCTTGTGGAGCCACTCCTGTTAAGCCACCGTTCTTGCGCTTTGTTTCATTACCGCGTTTAACATCTTTACTTAACTTCGAAGAAAAATATTGAGACTGGCTCATAGTCATTTGCAACATCATAATTCCCTCGGGCGAATTATCAAATGTAAAACTGGCAAACTTTAGATCTTTCAATACACCTTTGCGGATGCGGTAGGTGATAGCCGAAGCATCCATTTCGTTTCGTGAAAGCCTATCTGGGTGCCATGCAACTATACCGTCAATCTTGCCATTATCAATCATCTTGAGGATTGAAGCAAATACTGGTCGCTTGTCTGGCTCGGCCGCACTTTTACTCTCATCAAGTACATCTACAATATTTAAGTCACTGAATCGTTCGCTTATCTTATCGCGCTGCGCTTCTTTTGATAATACTTGTCGTTCCTCGTCTTCTGTAGATTTACGAACGTATCCGATATAACGTAATTTATTCATTTATTTCTCCTTACAAAAAGGGCGACTCGGTTGTTGACACAGTACGTAGCAAGAAGCTATTTCCTGATACCGAGCCGCCCTTATAGGTCGGGAAAATATATACTTCCTGCTTATTTACGTATTGTGCCAACTCTTTAATTATACCATTTTTTGCCTCACCATTGTAGGTCTAAGGGTTTTTTCTCCACCCTATACGTTCCTATATACTTTTTGTTTTCATCTGTTAGGACCATTGGAAAAATATGTCGGCTTCGCTTATCCTCATCATCCGTCTGTGGCTTCTCCCATTCGATCAAGCCAGCATTTGCTAGCTGCGGAAGGATTTCATGACGTAGCTGTTCGCCGTTTAATGATGTCGACTCAGCTTCGCGATAGAAATTACTCAATTCTTGATGTGATAATCCTGTACGATTTAATCGCATTTCTTCCCCTAATTCTCGATTGTTTCTATTAGCTTTTGCAAATTTTTCAACATAAGCCGGCACAATATACTTTTTGTAAAATTTCAGTACAACCGGAGACACGTTTAAATTTTGGCTCTCAAAAAACTCTTGCCACAACTTAAAAGCTTCATCTATATCGGATTGATTAGCCATAACACGCCCACTAGCATCTCTTCGATGCCAAACATTTAGTAATGCTATCACCTTAATTAGCTCCATTAAATGCGCAATATCACGTTGATGACGTGGCTTAAGGGTACCAATGATTTCTAGAAATCTTCTTTCAATCTCTTCGCCATTAGGCACGATGATATGATCAATTTTTGCGTTGCGAATCGATACAATTCGAGACATCAACATCTGACGATCATAATTCCAAAAGACCTCTTCATCGAACTTTTTCGCATCAACACCACGCTTAACACGCAATCTAATCGCCTCTAGTATCTTAGCGCGAGTAGCCTCCGGACTAAGTAGGATTGCACGGGTGGCCTCTTGTTCGTCGAGTCTGAGCCCAGCAGAACAGAAAATAGTAGCAGAATAGCCGCGAACAATAATCTCATCCGTCTTATTTCTACCTTTATTTTTATTCGTAAGACTATAATGCAACTCTTTATCATCGTGTGACATGAGTGAGCGGAGCTTTTCCTGTAACATAGGGTTCGGCATTTCATAAAATAGTAAGATTTTCCGCTCGAGGTCGATAGTTTTTGTGCCTGTTTCTGGGTCAATCTTACCATCTCCATAAAAGAATGACGTAGGACTTGCACCACTTTTTTCAATCTTATCTTCTTTGGGAAACAATCTAGCAACTTCTTGCGCCAAATAAGTCTTACCAGTTGAGCTTGGGGCGTTTAAACTCACATTAATCTGACTATCTTCCGTATATGCCGACAACATACATAAAAACACGATTTTCTTATTACTGTCGTCATCTTTAATTGTCATAGATAGCACCTCAGCAACATCATCAAGTGTAATCTCGCCAGACTCCATTTTATGCTCTTTGTCGCTGTCAGATCTGTCACGGAACTTCTTAATTGGGTCATCATTCATGATTCGCTCCTTTCATTGTTAAATTACTTGTAATTTCTGCAATAAGAATTGTTTTTAAAAACTGCTGGAAATTTAGAGTCTGTCGTATCTCTGTCTGTGTAGAGTTTGTTAATACCCATTTAAGATATTCTGAGAAAATATCAGTTAGTGGATCCTCATATTTTTTATTATAATTTTCTGCGCCTATTTCAACTGTCAAGAATCTAGCAAGACGCTTAACAGCTATCGGATCTTTGTAGGGTGCTAATTTGTTACCCATAATAATTATTTTTCTCCTTCATTATCGTTATTCATAAATTTTCGTTGTGCCTTTACAAGTGCGAAACGCATAATAGCCAAACCAGCATCCTGGGTCTGCTCTTCGGTATAATTTAAACCGAGCTCCTTCAGAAGTAGCTGTAGACTCTTAATACGTTCCGCACTAATCTTCATAATTCGAATTTAGACGCGCGAGCACGCTTCCTTAGGTTGTCTTTATTGTCGGAATATTGACGTGCTTTCACCTTTAAAGTACCAGCCCAATATTTATCGGCTGATTTTCTTAATTTTTTTGTTCGTGCAAAAGCAAAATACATGCCATCCGCTTCGGACATGCTTGCGTTTATCATTTCGTGGCCGACGCTCACTAATGCAGCAGCAAGACTTAAGTCTGACAAATGCACTAATGGCTGATCTACGTTCATAGGCTTCCTCCTTGTATTAAATAACAAGGATCATACTAGAACATGGATGTCTGTCATTTGTCAGGAAATATGCTAAATAATTAGCTTCCAGCCCGCTTCTGACACATATTCAATAAATTCTTTATCTTTTGCTACAGCTCGTAATTTGTTATGCGCTCCAGAGATATACTTTCTTAGATTGCCATCATCATCCTCATAGTTTGAGTGTGGAAAAATTTCTGCTCGTGTATTATAAAAGTCACTGGGCCAACAGATGTTACCTTCTTTGTCTATTAGTACACGCAAGATATTTTTAAACTGTGGTCTCATTGGAATGACTTCACCTAAATAGAAAATCTGGGAATCTTCATACTTCAAACCTTTATATTCAGTCGGCGGAAGATAGCTAAAAGTCTTCTTTTGTCTGGTCTTTAACATGTTTGAAGTTGCGTAGATGCCAAGATTAACCCAATCAATGTCCGTGATCTTAAACTGAAAGTATTTTTCTACCATATCGGGTGGTAATTTCTGAAGCGAATCGTGAATTTCGCTTTCAGTAAATGCCTGCTTGGCCTTAATTTTCGGGTATAACGGCGCCATCTTGTATTTGCTAATGGTTTGTAGCATACCAAACGGATTAATTGGTTTAATCACATCTGCCCTCAATTGCAGCGTTAGATGCGTATCTTCCCATTTCAAGTATTCTTTACTAATCAACACTTCGAAATCAAACAGCCCTTCGCGACGCAGTGCGCGTAACGCTAATAACAGTTCATCAGCTGAAGTTGCACCAAAATACTGCTTCAATTCATAGAAAGACTTTAATTTGCCTTCAATTGAGCGTGGTGGTAACACTATTTTTAGTTTCATGGCCGCCTTCTTTCCAACATATATCTATATATTACAAGTTTAAGAGCTTATGGGCTAGCGTACAAAGTGATATAATTAAAAAGTCTTACTATCAAAACGCATCAGTGCGCATTATTTATGCGGTTAGCCTCTAAAAACGGCACCGTATAAACATTTTGGCTAACGCTGATGTGCGAACGGTAGTAAGACACCTGTACGGTGTCGTTTTTAATTTTAAGGAGAAAATAATGAATACAGCCGTTATTATTATAATTATCACCATCGTTGTGGTTTTTTTAATTCGCGTCTTTGGAAATGCACTTTCGTCCGTTAAGGCGAATCTTGCCGATATTAGTGGCGGCAAATTAAATAAATTAAATATTTATAGCAATCCCGCGATCAACGCATTAGATATGCAACTCAAAAGCGACAGAAAATATTACTCGGAAAAGTTTACTGATTTCGTAAATAAAGTCGTAGCTGATGAAGCGGTGCGAAAAATCGCTTACGCGTACGATGCAAGTTCAGGGCAAGACGGCTGGGATACACTGATAGACACGAAGAATACTGATGAAGAAGTGGCGGAGTTAGTACAAAATGCTACAGCCTACGCGATTGCTGTTACGTGCACGTACTATATAAAAGGTACTAAGGTTGCAAAAGGTATTGCTGACACAATGACCGACAAAAATAAATATCCATATAAGCCAACCATGAGCTGGTCTGACTATGCTAATTACATGGCAACTAACCAACCATATGCAACGGCAGTCGCTAGATCGCTAACGACTATTCTTGGCCGACAAAAAAGTGCGAATGTGATTGCAGTAATGGGGTATCTTATTGAGCAAGGAAAGCTTGAGTAGAAGCAATATACCAATTATCCATATTAATCACTAATTTTATAATTATCTTAGTTTGAATATAGCAGCCATCACACTGTAAAATATCCCATAATGCTACTTGGTTTGCAAAATCTATTGTATAGTTAGAGCAGGAATTTATCACTTATGACAAAAGTACCAGTAACGATTAGTCAACTAGCTAAATACGGGCTTGATTATGTGAGCCTGATTTCAAGCAGCGCCTCTAGAAGTCGACCAATCAAAACTGAGCAGATGGACGCTAGTCTAGTATCCGTTCCAGATCTAATCTTTAAAGACGAAGTCGATATTATAACTATCAATTTAATTACGTCACTAGATAGACAATTTGACCCAGATTTACCTAATGAAGAAAAAAGCGATGAACAGCTCAAGGCCGAGTACCGCATAGAGCGCGATAGGAACATCTTGAATAAAATTCAAGAAATCGATACCAAAATCAAGACGGATGAATATACTAAAAGAGTCGTCTTGCAAACTGGTTTTATATTATTTGAAGGAAAACGTTTTAAAGAAACTGAATTTAGTGAAGAACATGAAAGATATGAAGCGCCTTTGTTTCAGATACCAGTTACTGCCATAAATTACAAATACACTGCTGATGGGGTTAACGTTACCATTGATGTACCTGATAATTATATAGAGGTACTTAGCGGTCCTCTTAAAAACTACCTACCACAACAGTATTTTGATAAAATTTTTAAATTCATTGCCGATTCGGAAGCCGAAGACAAGACGAGTCTTCCCGTCAACGTTGAGTTTATTCAGGAATTGTGGTCCGCAATTAGAGTGCAACTTGAAAGCGTTGGTGCTAAATCAATATCTGAATTTCCTAGTTTCGAAACGAGTATAATCGGGATCACAAATAAGACAAACCACTTTTTAGCAGAAGACCTAAAAGCAATCGCCGCATTAGAAGATGAAGACTTATTGGAAACATCTTTAGGTAGTTGGGTATCAGACGATGATATGGCTATTGAACAAGTCGTGTCGGATGATGGCAGTACAGAGATATTCTTCCCATTTGATTATGATAAGTACCAGCTTAAGGTATTAGGCATAACGGCCAATAAGGCTGTCATCGTTGAAGGTCCTCCAGGCACTGGTAAATCCCAGACTATTTCAAACTTATTGGTTCATTTAGCCGCTACTGGAAAACGAGTTTTATTCGCTAGCCAAAAAGACCAGGCAATACGCGGTGTTAAGGATAAGCTAAAAACTCTAAATATACCATTCCTATACGGCTACATCCCGGACAAAACCTCCAAGCTTTATACGGCTAACGATGAGAAGGACAGCGCTGCCAATACACTCTTGGCGCTAAACCGAGAATTTCAAAAAGGTAAGGTTGGTGAATTAAAAGAACCACTCGAATTACTTGCTGGCCGTTCAAAGATTTTTGTAGACAATATCAACAATGAACGTTCGGTTTATACATTGTACGAAGAGCGTCGAAACCTTAACTATTTAGACTCTTTCGTTGCTTACGGCATGGATGTAGACCTATACAACCAATGCCTAGATTTAGAAAAAACTATCTGTACCCTAGAATCTAAGGTTAAACAGTTTGAAGAGCTGCATTCAAAATTTATAAAATCTGCCAATGCTAAATTTAAGAATCTTGAAATAGACTACGAAAATACCATAGCGTCTACTGAGAATATTAGCACTTATTTTAGGGTTAATATGCCCGAGCGATCTGGCTGGATTGGTAGCAAGGTTAATGACATCAAGCTCCGTAAAGCACTAAAAGAGCACTGTTGTAGTATCTTGCAAGAAATATATCTGGAGTTCGAAAAAATACTATTTTCTGATAATACAAAATCGGCTAGATTGCAAATGTTAGACGGCTTAAAGTCATACTTCGTATATTTTAGCTATACCGAAACATTAGCCGACACTCGTTCCAAATTGGATAAATTATTAGAGGGCAATGATATGCCATATGCCACGTTTGCTAGCCTTAAAAAGTTAGTTAAAAATTACGGCACAGCGAAAGTATTTGAAGACTTAGGCAGATATAGTAAGATTTCTAGCGAGATAGAAGAGGCTGTCTTATATTCGGCTAATGAGCTTAATCGTGAAATTACAGATATACGTAAGTTCTACAGAACGAATACTACAAACTATGTCCGCAATCGGATATTAACACGAGTTGGCGAGGCAAATAATAACAAAGAAGTTAGAGCAACCTTAGCACAAGTAGCTAGGAGTCTCACGAAAAGTAAAAAAGCAAATAAAACGTTCGATAAACTCAAACATAACGAGGAAAACTTCAGTGCTATGTCAAAAGTGCTGCCTATCTGGATGATGAGCTTGGATGATGTGAGCCGTATTGTGCCTTTAGCGATGAATGCTTTTGATTACGTTATTATCGATGAGGCCTCACAATGTAACTTTGCTTATGCGTTCCCAGCTATGTTCCGTGCAAAGCACACAATTTTCTTTGGTGATACGCTGCAGATGCGTGACGACAATATTATGTTCAAGTCAAATGACCAGCTCGGTGCCATAGCAAAGAAATATAAAATTCCTGATGTTTATCAAATCAAAGCCGAAGAAGACACAGTTAAATCGGTAATGGATATAGCTAATCTAAATGGCTTTAAAACTACTACACTAAAATATCACTATCGTTCACCTAAAGAGCTGATTGGATTTTCTAATCAGGCCTTTTATGAACCGATTGGCCGTAAACTAGAGGCTGTTAATGATAACATAGTGCCATATAAAGATACGGGTCGCGTCCTACTCAATCATTTAGTAGTTCCAAATGACGAAGAGGAGATGAGCGGCAAAACTAATATCGCAGAAGTTCGTAAAATACAGCAACTAGTTGAGGAAATTAAGAGCGACCCTGTCCTAAAAGACAAGTCTATAGCTATATTAGCCTTTTTTAATGAGCAAGCGGAGGAAATACGTAAGGCCATTAAGGACGATAACATTAAAGTTTCCATTATTGACGGTATTCAGGGCGATGAACGTGACATAGTGATTTACTCGTTTGTTATTAAAGACCCTAGCGATAAGAGGCGTTACGTAGCTTTGACGGGTGAAGGTGGCGAGATTCGTAAGGATATAGCAGCTGGACGCGTGAATGTAGCGTTTAGCCGTGCCAAGCTTCAGGTCCACTGCGTGACATCTCTTGCTACGGAATTGTGGCCCGACGGTATTTGGATTAAAAAATATTTGGAGTATGTAGACAAAAACGGGGTTATATCCCGTAGGCATAGCAAATCCGAGCAGCGATTTGACTCTCATTTTGAGGAACAAGTATTTTGCTACCTAGCTAAGGAGTTAGGTGCAGATGAGTACGCACTAGAAACGCAGACAGAATCTCTTGGATTTAAGATTGACTTAACTGTTCATCATAATGGTAGAAAACTTGCCATTGAGTGTGATGGCCCAACTCACTTCGAAGGTGGTGATGGTCAAGTTTATGTGCAGAACGACTGGGAGCGTCAAGGCGCACTGGAAATCGCTGGATGGACTTTCTATAGGATATCCTATTTTGATTGGGTTGATGACCAGGAAGAAGAAGAAAAGGCTCTAGTCGATTATATAGAACATTTCTTTAGTGAAGGCCATACTGTTAGTAAGACAGATGTCGTTAAAGAGCTTGAAAAGGAAACTGTAACTCCAGAAGATGCCCCTAAGGATACGTACATCACAGACTTCTCTGATGAAAGTGTAGATAATTTAAATACAGTAAATGCAGCACCAGCACCACGAGCCAATAAGAAGACTAAGGCTTCAGCTAAAAAAGAGTTTAGCGTTGGCGGACGTGGAGTTAACCAAGATGATTTTGGTAGATACCTACAATCTCGTGGAAGAGGGGTTATTAATATAAGATATCAAAGCCCTCGTGCGGGTAGTTCTAATTATTGGCGTAGCATAAAACTAGTTAAATACGATGGTGTATATCTTTACGCAGATGGCGACAACTATCCAGTAAGATATCGTCGAGACCGTGTAATAGAATTTAAGTAGGCCTGAAGATATATGAATATAATTAAAAAAATTGAGATTAAACATTTCCGATCTTTTCTGGGTAGTCCTAGCACATACGCAACAGAATTACTTGGGCTAGGTGATGTTAATATATTGTCCGGCGCAAACGATTCAGGTAAATCAAATGTTCTTCGGGCATTAAACCTATTTTTTAATGATCATGTTGGGTTTAATGAACCGTTACTTTTTGAGCGAGATTTTTTTATCGGCAAAAAGGAACGAGTGCAAAAAGTTATTGAGATTGGTATATCCTTCGACGTAACTAATAATAAAAAGGATGCATTTCTCCCTGATACGTTTAAAATTACAAAATATTACGATAGAAATGGATATAGAAATTCCGTATATTCTTTTTATTTAAAAGAGCTTAGTAAAAATGTGCAAATTGATTCAAGGGCTGATAAAAATAAGGGTATTAGTAAGCTATTTTTACCAAAAGGGCCATCGACTGATCAAGTTAAAAGAGCTGAAAAGCGGGAATGGATATATAGGGTTAAATTTGGAGGTTTTCTTAATCAGGCTATAACTTTTGAGTATGTTCCCGCAATTCGTGATCGTAGTTTCTTTGCTCAGCTTTTAGGGAGGGTTATTACACAGCTTAAAAATAACGAGGAAAGACATCTCGATGCCTTACAAAAAGAAGAAAATAAAATCAATAGTTGGCAAAAGACCATAACAAACAAATCAGATAAAAAAGACTTTAAGGCAAATTTATTAGATGAAGACTGGCGCAAAGCAAGATTATTAGAAATAGCATCTGATAAAAAAAGAGAGAGCAAATTAACATCTTCAATCTCAACACTCGAACAAGAGATAAATACTTACTCATCAAACCTGATCAGTTCTATTCGTTTTCTACCTGCTCAATTTAAAATAGGCAAGGATTTAAAAGATTTTTTTGAGGGATTTGAAATAGGTACAGGCGAAAATAAAACTATATCTCTAAATGAAAGAGGGGATGGGATCCAAGCAAAGTTCGTGCCAAAAATACTAGACTTTCTTTCTCAAATCGATTCACAAAATAAGTATTATATTTGGGCAATAGAGGAACCCGAAAACTCTGCTGAATATAAAAACCAGCAACAATTAGCTAAAGAGATCAAAGAGGATTTTTCGCAAACAAAACAAATTTTTCTAACGACACATTCGGAAGAATTTTTACAACTTTATGATGGTAGTGAAATAGAAAAAAACAAAAGAAGAGCTAGTTTGTATCATGTTAAAAAACTCATATCTAAAGACAAGGAAGACTATTCCCAAGTCTTCTTTTTTGATGTTGATAAAAATGAGTTTGAATTTGCTGACCAAAAAGCCGATCTAGATGACGACCTGGGACAATCTTATCTTCGTGCAAAATATTCGAAAGAGTTAAAAAATAAAGAGGATGCCTTCTTAAGTCAAATTGGTAAAATTGATATTGAAAATCAAAATCTGAAAGAGATCATTAAGGACCAATCTAAACCCATTTTGTTTGTTGAAGATAAATACACCCAGATATATAAAATTGCTTGGTTAAAGATTAACAATATAAACTGTACGGAACAAGAATTTGATACTCAATTTTCTAAATACTCACCATTTTCTATATTTTCTACAAATGGGGCGTCATCATTGGTCGGTTTTTTAAGAACACCAAACGTGGACTATTGGGTTGGCAAAAAAGTGGTAGGGTTATTTGATTTTGATGAAACTGGGGTATCGTATTTTAAAAACATTAAAGATGACACATATTGGAACACCACCGAACAAGGTGCAAAAACTAGTGGTTTATATAAGAAAAGAAGTGGGCATGATTGTTTTTATGCTATGTTGTTACCAATCCCTGATAGCTTGAAATATTTTGCGTCACTTAACTATCCTAGCTTTGTCGAAATCGAAAACCTCTTGCCTGGAGATTTTTTGGTTAGGAATAACTTTGTGAAAGAAAAGGTGACTACAGGCAACGCAAAATATCTAAAAGTAAAAGATTCAAAAAAACCAATTATATGGAAAAGTGTCTTAGATTTAGACATAAACGAATTATTTAATTTCATACCACTATATGAAACGGTCTACGTTTTGTTTGGCATAGAAGCATAGTTGTTATATATTACTAATTTCAAAAAAATAAATATTTACCGCCGCTTAACATGATGATAGTCTGAAAGCTCTCAAATTTATTACCCCCCCATAAGCCTCAAACTATATAGGAATGACCCCACAGTGCACCCCAGCTGCCCTTGTTAGGGTTAATTAAATCACTATTTGACTACAGAATAATCCATCAATAAAGTTCTAACTTCGTTCAGCACTCTCTGCCAAACTTTCGATTTAGGTCCGACTTGGACCTTTTTCTTTTGTTCCATAATAGTTTTAAAGGGGTCATTAAGTATATATGACAACTTTTTATCATTTAATTCAACGTTCGAAATTATGTAGTCCAATAACTTCTGTCTAAGTTCATTATTCGAACATTTGAACAACTCGGATGCACGTTGTGCAAGGTCTAACAGATAAGAAGCAGTTACTTGGAAACTTTTGTTATCTTTTGTTAATTTGATTAACCTATCATTCAAAACCTGCTGCCTTGCTTCTAATTCATTTGCGATTTCGTCGTGCATATTGATAGTAATCCAACCTTACCAACAGCTCGATTCTAAGTTGTCAGAAATCGGACGAATGTTGGGAGGTTGGTTAAAATCTACGAGCAGTCCCTAGGACTGGCGCCGAATAGTTCCTGTTGACATAGTCGGAATCGTTCGAGTTGAAGTTCACCTCGCGGTTGTCGGAATTCCAGTTGGAATACGGCGTACGAGAATGGCCATCGCCAGACGAAAAAAGCGTTTTTGACCATCATTTGTCACCAGATCCAGACGCATCCAAATCTTGAATTTTATACGAAACAATTAGTTTCTAGCCAAAAACACGGAGTGCTCGATAGTTTGCTTGTGCTCTTTTTGCATCAAATTTAACACAAAAACTCTGTCAGTTGCAAAATACCAGATCTGGTGATGTATATCATTGAACATACATTCATTAACCTTATCCGTAAAAATTATATCTAATACCATAAGTATTGTCGAATTTTGGGCATTTTTTTAGCCCCCAATAAATTGGGGGCTAGGGCGCGATAAGAACCAAGAGCCAAAGCTCAAGGTTTTTAAAGACCAAGAATCCAAAAATCTAGTACTCCCTAAACGAATGAAGGCCTCGCATAGCGGCGATCGACGCGGTCAGACCCGTACGAGCCGAAGTAGGCCTCGCGATCGTTGCGACGCCAGCCCGAGTACAACGCGCGAGAGCCATCATCGCCAGACCGTAGGTCAGCGATATCGAAGTATGGTAAATTTTCACCGTCTTGCGATTGATATAGCTCTGGCTTTTGGGCCGCATACGCACCAACAGCTGGTAACCCAGCTAATTTTACGCCTGCAGCTGTCGCTTGTTCGCGAGCTTTGTCTACTGAGCTCCCATTTTTAGGATCCCAGTATGATACGAGATTTATTCTGAGCCTGTAAATACCAGGCTTAGCGTACATCTCAGCATCAGCTGTTGAGTCAAGACTCAGGTTTTTGGTATCTTCCTCAAAATCAGAGAATAACCATATACCCGGCTGTGTCAACTCCATCAGTTTCAATTGATACTCGACAACTTTTTTTAGAGTACCTGGTGGCACTATAAAAAAGAACTCAAGATCTTCAATTAGCTGAATGTGGTCGCTGACGGTGTCAAGATTATCAAACCAACTATCGGGCACTTGCATCTTTTTGGGCATTTGCTTGTTGAGCCTTCGCAGCTCAATAGCTTGTTCTTCCAACGAACGCAACAAATGCGCAAATTGGGCGAACTTATCCTGAATTAAAGGATAATTACCATCCAAAATACCTTGTGTCCCGCTAAGGGCAGCCTCTATTGACAACCCTCCGTTCTTTACTCTTTTGATTACTTCGTTCTGTCTCGCGATGAGCGAATACAAATCGTTGATATTAGTAATCATAACAATCACTTCCTTTTACCGTACAAAATTTTCACCGATGTCCGCATCAGCGATTTCAACTTTCGTTGAGAACGGCACACTATGTTCATCGTTCTTACTGAACATAAAGTGCCGCTCTCAAGGGTAGTACTAAAATGTTAAGGTTCTATGTGATTATTATAGCACAACACAAACGTTTTGTAAATGGTTTTAGAATTATCCGGAGCATAATGTCTACAGCCATTTATTCATTCCTGTGTACCTTGTCATCTCTTTTACGGCATTTTTTGATTTAATTCTGCGCATTATCTCGCAACTATCATTCTGGGATAGGATGTTGAGGCTACCTTCCCATAAAATGTCATCAATAACAGCTAACTTTCTGTGATGCCCACTAGTGAACAATATATCT
Source organism: Candidatus Saccharimonadota bacterium (assembly GCA_037129535.1). Classification (GTDB taxonomy): domain Bacteria; phylum Patescibacteriota; class Saccharimonadia; order Saccharimonadales; family Saccharimonadaceae; genus UBA1547. The sequence continues at coordinate 19,975 of JBAXUT010000007.1, forward strand.
ATGCCCATATCTTGCATTACACCGATTGCCCAAATAACTTGTTCTTTAAATACAGACTCATGTTCGTCGAATGGCTTTGTGTTAACAATAATATGCACATTTCTGGCCCTTAACTTCCGCAGGATAGAGGATATTACTTGCATCCGCTTTTTCGTTATAAATGGGCTTTCAATAATTACTAATGATTTAGCTTGGCGAAGGTCTTTCAAAAATGCATCATAAAATGTGTTCTGGTCATATAAGTGAGAAACTAAGGTGTTATTCATCTTGTCCCTCATCCGAAAAACATACTAGACCACAATAAGTTCTGCAATCGTCCGCTAGGCTCTGCCAAAAGTCCATTATTGCAATTTATTGCACGAAACAGCTCATTTACCTCTGGTAATTAAATTGCCCGATAGATAGCTTCTGTTTGTAGCCCTGATATAAGTATCGTTTTAACTTCGTCCAATATGCTCTGCCAAAATAAAAAGCCGAGCATTCATGTAGGATTATTTATTTTGCCGTGCCCCACGAATTTGCCGAATTATTTGCATAGGTTTATAATTCAAACATGGAAGAAAATACCAATCAAGAACCAGAAACAGCCAACATAAAACCCCAAAAGGCGAAGCGTAAACACAAATTACTAAAATTCATCGTAGGTCTAGTTATTGTAATTACCGCTATTTTACTAACTGCAAATTTTGCCCTTCCTGGGCTAATAACGGCCAAAGACCTTGGCGTTAAATATTCATCTAGCGATTATGATAGCGCAGCGGCAAAACTATCAACCATCAAAGAATTATTAACGAATCTATCAAATATATCTGGATATAGCTATGGCGTTCCAAAAAATATTGATGTATCTCTAAATAGCTCTGAGATAACCGCATTTATAAATACGAACAATATGGTTAAGTATGCTGCGAATAATTACCAGGTATTAGTCAATCCGGACGGGACTATCGAAACATCCGGTGCCGTAAATGTTGATTTCTTTTTGCGAGAAATACTGAACAATAAAATATCCCGAGAACAAATCGTAAAAGGAATACCAGCACTGGCATTACTGCCATCAAGTGTTAATTTGTATATGAAATTTAGCGGTGAGGTTATAGCCAATAAATCAAGTGCCGCAATCAAAGACGTTGCAGTGCAAGGCATAACCATCCCAACCAAATATGTAAACACAACTGAAGCTGTATCAACATTCACTAGCGGTATAGATAGCTTCTTGGCTAAAAATAACCCAATATCAGGCACCAGTATAGACAGTTTAACCACCAAAGATGGTCTGGTTAATCTAAAAGCTAAAATCCCAAGCATGGTAAATACCAGATAGTCCCTAACTCCTGCCGTATAAGGCATCTAAAAAATCGGTTTCCGGCACAACCCAACAAATAGGACTATACTAGTGATGTACTAAATTAATATTGGAGAAACAGTTATGTTACTAACAATAGCAGCAATCTTGGTAGTACTGTGGTTATTAGGGTTCACCCTAAGCATAGGCGGTGGACTGATACATTCACTAATCGTAATAGCGCTGATCGTCTTTATCGTCGACAGATTAACCCGCAAATAATAAATAACTTATTTTGGAAACAATAGTCAAATTAATTATCTGTTACAATATCCCTATGAATCCGATTGAAAAATACCTACAATCCTTACCAGCGCTGGAATCGGCGGAATTACGTCGTATCCGCGATATCGTGATGGCGACGGTACCCGAAGCAACCGAAACGACCAGTTACGGTATCCCAACCTTTCAATACCTAGATAAATATCTAATTGGATTCTACGTATACAAACAGCATATCAGCCTATTTCCGACGTCTGGCCCCATTGAGGCGATGAAATCCAAACTAG
>JBAXUT010000008.1:0-15382 GCA_037129535.1 Candidatus Saccharimonadota bacterium
TCAGTAAATGGCGTCAATTGGACAGTACCGTCACTGGATGAACTGCGCATATTGGTCAGGTGTTTTGCTTTGCAAACATTCATTTCTAGGTCATCATTACGGTTATACAAACCAACAATCATACCAACATAAACTTGTGTACCAGGGCCAACGAATAATTCACCACGGTCTTCGCCCATTTGTAATGCGTATGGAGTTGTAACGCCAGCTTCGGTCGCAATGATTGCGCCGTTGCGGATTTTTTGCAGTTTTGGACCTAGCGGTTGGTAACCATGTGGCAGGCTGTTCATAATGACGGTGCCTTTGGTATCAGTCAGTAATAAGTTACGTAGACCAATTAGGGCGCGAGTTGGCAATATATAAGTTACACGGGTTGTGCCGCTGCTAGTTTGTTCTTGTTTAGTCATCGCAGCACGGCGGTTACCTAATTCTTGGCTGACAACACCTAGGAATTCGCCAGAAACTTCAACCAATAATTCCTCAACTGGTTCCATTGTTTTACCGTTTTCGACAATAGTAACAACTTGTGGGCGACCAACTTCGAATTCAAATCCTTCACGTCGCAAAGTTTCAATCAATACTGACAAGTGTAATTCGCCACGACCAGAAACCTTGAATCCGATTCCATCGTCTTCGACACGTAAACTAACATTGGTTTCTAATTCGCGTTTTAATCGTTCACCGATCTGGCGAGAAGTATTAAACTGGCTTTCGCGGCCTTTGAATGGGCTGGTGTTAGGACCTAGATAAATACTAATTGTTGGGGCTTCAACATCAATAACAGGCAACGCCTCGGGATTATCACGATCGGCGATAGTTTCACCAATGTGTGCGTCAGCCACGCCAGTTAGCGCGACAATATCACCAGCAATCGCACTGTCGATTTCTTCACGATTCAACCCGCGATAACCAAAAACTTTATCAATTTTGCTGACGATTTTTTCACCGTCACGTTTAATCAATGTAATTGGCATAGATTTTTTGACATTTCCGCGAGTGATACGGCCGATAGCGTATTTGCCCAGGAATGAATCGTATTGTAATGCTGTAACTAATAGCTGCAATGACCCGTCAGCGTCAACTTTTGGCGCCGGAATATCATTAACGATTGCGTCAAAAATCGGGGTTAGGTCAGTGTGTTCAGATGGATTATCTGGCAATTCTTTCCAAGCTTTGCCATCGCGACCAATCGCGTAATAAACTGGGTAATATAACTGCGATTCATCAACCGCTAATTCTAGGAACAAATCTGCAATCTCATCAACGACTTCGTCAATACGACGAGCAGGTTTGTCAATTTTGTTGATAACTACAACTGGGGTCAAGCCTAGTTCTAGGGCTTTGGAAAGCACAAATTTAGTCTGTGGCATTGGGCCTTCTTGGGCGTCAACAATCAGCAATACGCCGTCAGCCATATTCAATGTGCGCTCAACTTCACCACTAAAATCCGCGTGTCCTGGGGTATCAATAATGTTGATCTTGTAATCGCCATAGTAAACAGAAGTTTGCTTAGCAGTAATAGTAATACCGCGTTCGTGTTCTTGGTCACCACTGTCCATAATCAACGATTGTGCCATTTCGGCTTGATTTGAACGGAAAGTATTAGACTGTTTTAACAGCCCATCAACAATAGTCGTCTTGCCGTGGTCGACATGGGCGATTATGGCAACATTTCGGATTTTTGAACTGTCTTTCATATACTAGAACCATCTTTCATAAAAATATGCCCTTTTAGGGCTGCTTATCTTTTCATTATAGCACAGATAGCTATAAAATGCAAGTCGGGGGTTGTCAAATAGAGATGCTGTAAGCCATATCGGATGATATGGAGGGGCTCGGTCACGATAAAATTCGTTCCGAATTTTTCTCGACCCCGCCTCAGTTGGTGGCAACAAGTTGCCATCCAGCTTCCGGCCTTGCGAACTGCCACTGGCAGTTCTCACCCCCGACCCAAGTTGGTCGGGGCCCGAGCACCTCAGGGTCTGCCAAATAAATAAGCCATCCCGAAGGATGGATTATTTATTTGGTGGGCGCTGAGGGGCTCGAACCCCCGACCCTCTCGGTGTAAACGAGATGCTCTAGCCAACTGAGCTAAGCGCCCATAACTCTTGAGATTATACAGATAAGAATGTATTTTTGCAAGAGGACAAATGGTGCGCGCGAGAGGACTTGAACCTCCACGTCCCTAAGGACACCAGCACCTCAAGCTGACCCGGCTACCAATTACGGCACGCGCGCATAGCGAGATTATATCTGATATTACGGAGTCTTGTAAACACTGCGTGTGCCAACGGACCAATTTAAAACATCAGAATATCGGTCAATTGATGATATCAATATATTCTCGTCACCTACTGATTTGACATTTTTACTACTGACATATTGAGCAGTTGCTTGATACAAACCGATAGCTGGCACATCTGATAGCCACTGTTTTGCAAATGTAATGTATTTGGCATTACGCAGTGACGGCTCAAAACGAACGCGAGCACTCGACAATGCGTCATCGCTGACAGCATTGGAATAATTAGCAAAGTTTGAACCTTGAACAGACGCTTGAGATGAGTGCCAATAAGCATAGACATCTGGGTCGGCACCAATATTCAATTGATATAATAATACATCGTAGTTACGAGGCTGTAGTATGCCTTGGAAAACATTTTGTGAGACATCATTCGGATCAACAACTTTAGTCTCAATCGATATGCCCAGCAATCTCCATTGGCCCGTTAATATCTCTAATACCCTCTCAAATTCACTGTTTTTCATGGTGACAATTGATAATTTCAAATCCTTGCCATCTTTTTGACGAATACCCTGTTCCCCAACGACCCAACCGGCGTCATCCAACATTTTTTGAGCGCCTGCCAAATCGTATTTTGGAGCGACCGGCAAATCACCCGTCAGTTGGTTATTTATCAGTGGCAAATCCAACTGCTGAGTGGTATCTGGCAACTCTGACAAGATATCGTCCGTATTGGTTGCCGACTGTAATGACCGGCGCAACGTAACATCTTGCCACACTGGACTGGTAGTGTTAACAATAGCGTATACGCCACTGTTAATAGGATTTGATTCAATATTATAACGATTATCATTGATCGACTTTAGGTCAGCTGGACGCAAGTCTGCCGCCGAGTTAACTTCACCTGCCGATATAGCTCGCGCGATTTGCTCACTGTTGTTGTAGACGTGCAACTGAAATCGCCCAAGCTTGGCGTTGCCACGATAATACGATTCATTATGGGTCATATGTATCACTTTGCGACCGTTTGATTTGTCTATATCTTGGGTAAATGAGAAAATGAACGGACCGCTGCCTACAGGGCTATTACCGAAGCTATTTTCACGAATAGCAATAGTGTTAACACTTCCCAAAATATGCTCGGGCACAATAGGAAAAGTTAGCGCATGTTCAAAAGCTGCATAAGTCGACCTAAGGCTAAACTCGACAGTAAAATTGTCAATCGCTTTGACTGCCACATCATTCCAGCCCTCAACCGTCGTGCGAACGCTGGGGTTATTGATTAAACCGATAGTGAACACGATATCCCGAGCCGTCAAATCAACACCATCACTCCAGTGTGCATCATCGCGAATCTTGACAGTATAGATAGTTTTGTCGGCGTTGCTAGAAACGTTTGTAGCCAAATCATAGCCGAGATGCCCAGTCTTGTCATAGCTTGTCAGGCGAGAAAACATCAAATAACTAGCAGACTGTTCGGCAGATGAGCTGGCAAAAAGAGGGTTCAATGTATCGACTGGACCCAAGACAGCCTCGGCATACACGCCGTCATTTGCGCCAGTTGGCGTTTTGTAGCTCTGCTGGAACCACATCAATTGCAACCCCGTTGCGGCAATCAATATGCCCATTGCCAAAATCCAAAACACGATGTGTCGCTGAGATTCGCGAACATTTGCCCAACGCTTGATGATAAATTTGTGAGTATGACGGATGGTCGCGCCTTCAACTTTGCGCATCTTTCTGGCGATACTTTTCTTGCTGAATTTTATATTTGGCAGCCAAGACTTTTTTTCTAGGTCATCTTCTGGCATACGTGTTACCTATCGGAAAGAGGGCAGCAACAGCCCAGCTAATATCGACAACACGAAGATTACAGCCAAAACTATTGTTATTTCAAATAAATTTTTATCGATGCCGCGACGAGTCGTATGTAATTCGCCCGAGCTACCAAATCCAGCGCCCAATGACGCCCCACGTTGCTGCAACAAAACTGCCAATACCATTAAAACTGCTGAGCTGAGTGTGACTATCTGTAAAATTGTATCCATATTCATAAGTTATTACTAATTATATCACAAAAATGAAGTCCTAAAACTCACTTTTTAAACTATGTTGAATATGGAGTCGTTTGAGTGTTTGTTACACAATACATTTTCGGATATTTAGACGCACAAATCCAATAATAACTAGACCCACCCTGATATGAAGATAGTGAGACACCTGGGCTTAGTTTAATTAAATTAAGTCTAGTGTTATCATCAGCAGGATACCCGCCATTAAAGCTCCTATAATTTTCCATAGCCGCGGCAGCAGCCTGTAGGTCGCTCTTAACCACAGATTCATCAACTGATTGTCGCCAATTGCCATAACCAACAACCGTAATAGTTGCCAATATACCAATTACCGTGATAACCACAACTAGTTCAATTATTGTGAAAGCTTTTGATTTCATATCTGTTTATACTATAACACAAGCGTTATTTATCTAGAAATTTATTACGGCGCAAAACCGTATGATAACTAACCGCAAAACGATGCGATTCGTCACGAATTCGTTGCAATAATTTGATGATGTGTGTGTCTTTAGGCAAATCTATCTCGCGAAAGATGCCATTTTCACAAACTATAATCTGTTCATCACGTTTTGCCAAACCTATAAACGGTATATTAGGCTGTCCCATCGCGTTACGGGCAGCTAACGCCGAGCTAAGTTGCCCTTTGCCGCCATCAATCAATATCAAATCTGGCATTCCCCACGATTTCAGATTTTTCTCACTCAGGCGCCTGGTCAACACTTCATTCATATTGGCAAAATCATCATTCTTATCAACTCGAATTTTGAATTTACGATACTGTGCCCTATCGCTAGCGCCATTCGTGAACACAACCATACTGGCAACAACATTGGTTCCACCCAGATGTGATATATCATAGCCCTCAATTCGCACTGGTGTTTTATCTAGTTTTAACAAATCGACTAATTCTGACAGCGCCAGGTCTTTGCTGATATCCAAAAACTCTTTGTCCCCGAACATAATACGGCGTTTCAACTCACGTAGGTTATTCAGTTTGTTTCGGATAGTAGCCGCTAACTCAAAATCCTGCGATTTGGCAGCCAATTTCATATCCTTTTCTAGGTCTGCAATAATCGTTTTTTTGTCGCCCCTAATATAACTAATTAGTTTTCGTAAATTGGTTTTATATTCATTGCTAGTCATACCAACTGGTGACAAACCCAAGTGCGCATCCAAATCAACTGCTTGATTTTTGTTTGTATAATACGGAAAAACCTGGCGCAAATATCGCAAAGCTTTTTTCACCGCCGACCCATTAAAATACGGACCGAAATAATCTGCGCCGTCATCAAACGGGTTGCGAGTAAAACTGATATATGGCCAGTCGTTTTTCATATCAATGCGAACAAAAGTCGAAGATTTATCATCACGCAGTAATATATTATATTTTGGCATATAACGTTTGACCAACTCGGCTTCTAGAAATAATGCGTCGATCTCGCTGTCAGTTTCAACCCAATCGGTATCAGCAATTTCTGATACCAAAATCTGAGTCTTACGATCTACATCTGATTTTTTCTGAAAATACTGGCGAACACGGTTTTTTAACACGGCCGCTTTGCCAATGTAAATAATCTGCCCATTAACGTCCTTGTGAAAATAAACACCGGGGCTGGAAGGCAATGTTTTTAACTTGGTTTCTAGTTTTTCTGGTTTTTTCATAAATATATCTTTACACTAACTTATATTATACTGTATAATTTTATCTATTATGATCTTGTATCAAATATAGATCCTCTACTTGTGCACTGGCACGCACAGCGTTTTTCGCAATGAACAAATTTAATCAATTCAAAGGAATTAATAATGCCTAAAAATATGTCCCAAAAACAATCACCAAAAAGAATTGTCCAATTCTTGTTCAGGCTCTGGAAAATAAGCCCTGTTTTAGTGTGTGTTATGGTCGCCATGCAAATTATCTTTGCAATTTTAAATACTACCATCGCGCCAATATTTGTTTCACAATTATTCACCCATATTGCCGCGGGGACTGCCACAATGGACAACAGTTTAATGTTACTACTGGGCTATTCAATCATCATGTTTTTAAGTGATGTTGTTGCTATCAGGATAGCAATTGCTATGTCATTTATTACCGAGACAAAAATGCAGACCATAATTGCCCAGAAGATATTAAAACATCTAACCAACAAGAGCCTTAACTATCATTCGAACAAAATGAGCGGCGGAATGGTGTCAGATGCCAATAAATTGATTGGATCAATCGAAAGATTCTGGGATACAATTATTTGGAACTTAACTCCAATTGTCACCGCACTAATTTCGGTATGTGTTGCTCTGAGCTTCATCATGTGGCAATACGCAGTTATCCTGGCAGCCCTATCATTTGTGATTGCTTTCGTGATTATCAAATCGCAAGTCAAAATTGCACCAATCAGCGGTCAAGTTGCAAAACGCAGTAGTAAAATGACGGCTTATTTTGCAGACACCATCAGTAATATTTCCGCCGTCAAAGCCTTTGCCAACAGCAAATCCGAACTAGATAGATACCAAAAACTCACAACCAAGTGGAGTAAAACGGTAATGAAAGAAATGAAAAGTGTGGTTTTCATCACGGGCGCCTTTGCGACGTTGATGACATTCGTTAATATATGCGCTTTTGCAGCAGCAATATTCGCAACCGAATATCATATAGCCCAAATCGGTTCAGTATATTTAGTAATCAGTTATACATTAAACGTCGTCCATCAGCTATGGCAAGTCAATAACGCAACTAGGGGATATTTGCGAGTAATTGGCGATGCTGGACCAATGATTGCAACCCTAGACGAAGAAATTGAAATAAAGGACCCAGTAGCTCCTGAAAAATGTGTTATTAACAAAGGTAAAATTGAAATTTCAAATATTACCTTTACGCATGCCGAAAACGAAAAACCACTATTTAATGGTTTTTCACTAACAATTAATCCAGGCGAAAGAGTTGGTGTTGTTGGTCGATCAGGTTCAGGAAAAACTAGCTTGACCAGATTAATTCTGAGGTTTAGTGACATAGATAAAGGCACAATTAAAATTGATGGCCAAGACATCACTTTAATTACTCAAGATAATTTACACGAATCAATTGCCTATGTTGCCCAAGAACCATCATTGTTTCACCGAACTTTGCGCGAAAATATTGCGTATGGTAAACCCAATGCATCTGATGCCGAAATCCGTTACGCGGCTGCCCAAGCCAACGCGTTGGATTTTATCCAATCACTCAGTAAGGGTTTTAATACATTAGTCGGCGAACGTGGCGTCAAATTATCAGGTGGTCAAAGACAGCGTATTGTAATTGCCAGGGCAATATTAAAAAATGCACCGATTCTGATATTGGATGAAGCTACTTCAGCGCTAGATAGTGAAAGCGAAAAACTAATTCAAGATTCACTAGCAAAATTAATGTCCGGTCGTACCAGTATTGTCATCGCCCACCGCTTATCAACTATTGCGAAACTAGATCGCATCATAGTACTAGATGAAGGTAAAATCACAGAACAAGGTACACACCAGGAATTAATTGGTCAAAACGGTATATATTCTAGTTTGTGGTCACATCAATCTGGTGGTTTCATCGAAGAATAAAACTAAAGCCCCGCACCATGCGGGGCTTTTGAATATACAACATATCCTTTAGTTTTTGTTTTCAGTTTCAGCTGGTTTTTCACCCGCCTCAGCTGTTGGTTCTTCGCCTTCAACCGCGACTTCAGTGTCCGCCTCGGCATCACCACCAGCAGCTTCGTTAGCGGCTTGTAATGCACCTGGTTCGTAAACATTGGCGATAACTAACCCCATATCTTGTTCGATATCAGCAAACTCTACACCATCTGGCAATTTAATATCAGCGACTGTTAATTTATCTTCATCAGTTGTTAGTCCCACAATTGACATCTCGATTGATTCTGGCAAATCAGCAGGTTTTGCTTTGATCTCAATATGTTCAAGTGCTTGCAAAATTACTAATCCAGCTCGTTCGGCTGCACTTTCACCCATACCCACTAATATGACTGGAACTTCGGTTGTAATAATATCGTTGCGATTAATTGTATGAAATGCAATATGTCGCAAAATATGCTTTACGGGGTCCATATCAATACTTTTAATAATTGCAAGTTTTTTGGAACCATCAATAACCAAATCAATTGGTGAATGTTTACCAACGTGATGGACTGCCTTGGCCGTTTCGACCAATTTTGATTGCGTCATCATAGGCTCAGATTGCCCACCGTAAACTACGCTTGGCACTAATCCTGCCGCACGTAATTTGGTAACTTGCTTACCTTCGGCTGTTCGTTTGTCTAGTTTTAATGAAATATTGCTCATGCTCTCCCTTATCCTCAGTCGTTATTTAGTAACTGTTGATATCTATTATAACATTTTTATCTTAAATTATGCTAAAATGGTTGATATATGATACCTGGATTTGACCTTGCACAATTTGCAGAGGCCGCTGGCCCTATAGCCGCATTATTGGTAGTTTTGGCTATCATCTTCGCTGAAAACGGCCTATTAATTGGATTCTTTTTACCAGGCGACAGTGTGTTGTTTACATTTGGGTTCTTGATCCAGGGCACCAATACTATCAAATTAGACCTTAATATCCATCTAGTAGTTCTACTGTTATTTATTGCCGCCACTATTGGAACAAGTGTTGGATACCTATTAGGTCGTAAAATCGGGCCATACCTGTTTAAAAGACCGAACTCATTATTATTTAAACAAGAAAATGTCCAAAAAGCTCAAGATTTTTATGAAAAATACGGTGGCAAAACGATCATTATCGCTAGGTTTATCCCAATTGTTCGCACATTCGTGCCACTAATTGCTGGTGTTGCTGGGATGAAATACCGAACATTTATGATATTTAACCTTGTCGGTGGAGCACTTTGGGCTGGCGGTGTGACTTATTTGGGATATTTCCTTGGCGGGGCACTACGACAAATGGGTGTCGATATTGACACGGTGTTATTGCCAATCATAGCCCTGATACTGTTTGCATCTATAGCCCCAGCAGTGTATCATTTATTAAAGGATAAGCGTCAACGTCAGGCAATCTGGGATGCTACCAAATTACAATTTCAAAAAATAAAAAATCGAAGGAAATAACCTAATGGACACCAGCATCATTCAAGCAATCAAAAAACCATGGACTATAAGGCGTAGCATAATGCTAGCTATACTTAGTTTAATTATAGGCGGGGCTATCTTTGCGACATCATATCTGGGCGCAAGCGAAACATTGGGTATCGGGTCTTTCAATCAGTCTATTCTAAAATTTATGTTAGAACTTAGACAATCCAACCTAACTAATATGATGAGCACTATCGCTTTCTTTGGTGGCGCAGCTTCCCTGGCAGTAATCACTTTAATCGTAGCGGTTATCTGGGCATCCTACAAACGCGAACTTTGGCGACCATTCTTGCTGATATTAGGCGTGGGACTTTCCGCGGTAGCATCAATTTTCCTCAAATCAGCCCTAATGATCAGCCGTCCCAGTGAAACGTCAATGGTTCCACCAATAGAAGTCGACTTTGCCTTCCCTTCTAGCCACACCGTCTGCACCGTTGTATTTCTGTTAGTTGCTGGCTACCTAATATGCTCACGACACTCTAGTGTTAGCAAGATTATCACTTGGATTATTGCTACAGTTGGAGGCACGGCTATAATTGCTATCAGCCGACTGTATCTTGGTTATCATTGGCTGACAGACGTCGTCGCTTCTATTGGGCTAGGTCTGATCATTATGGCAGCCATAATCTTCATAGACAAAGCCATCACCAGTAAATTCTCGCGTCTACAATAAAGCTTTTAAATATTGACCAGTAAATGACTTTTCAACTTTTGAGACTTCTTCTGGCGTGCCGCTAGCGACTATATAGCCACCGCCGAAACCACCTTCTGGACCCATATCAATAATGTAGTCAGCAGTCTTAATCACATCCAAATTGTGCTCGATAATAACCATACTGTTACCGCCCGATACTAGTTTTTGCAATATCATTAGTAACCGTTTAACATCGGCGCTATGCAACCCTGTCGTTGGCTCATCTAATATATACAATGTTTTGCCAGTTGCTCGTCTAGACAACTCACTGGCTAATTTAATACGCTGAGCTTCTCCGCCACTGAATGTTGTGGCTGGTTGGCCTAATTTAATATAGCCCAAACCTACTTCAACTAATGTGTCTAATTTATGTGCAATTGCCGGAACATTCTCAAAGAACTTTGCGGCTTGTTCAACTGTCATATCTAGGACGTCACTAACAGTTGCACCTTTATATTTAATTTCTAATGCCTCACGGTTATATCGTTTGCCTTTACATACATCACAGGTTACATATACATCAGGCAAGAAATGCATTTCAATTTTAATCACACCGTCACCCTGACAGTTTTCGCAGCGACCACCTTTGACATTAAAGCTAAATCGGCCGGTTTTGTAACCACGAATATTAGCCTCGGGCGTAGATGCGAACAGATCACGAATCGCAGTAAACACACCCGTATAAGTCGCTGGATTAGATCGTGGAGTGCGGCCAATTGCCGATTGGTCAATTACAATTACCTTGTCTAGCAGATTAATACCTTCTAGGTTTTCGTGCGACCCTGGGACAACATGCGAACGATGCAGCCGTGCTGATAATTCTTTGGCTAGAATATCATTAACTAGTGTCGATTTACCGCTGCCACTGACGCCACTGACGACTGTCATAACGCCCAGTGGGAATTCGACATCAATATGTTTTAGATTATTTTCGCTGGCACCACGAACGATTAATTTTCGGTCTTTGACAATTGGGCGACGCTTTTTTGGAGATTCTATTTTGTCGACACCACTAAGATACCTACCAGTTATACTGTCTGGGTTTTTGGCAACTTCATCAGGTGTACCTTGAGCCACAACATGACCACCAGCGATACCAGCGCCAGGACCGATATCTAATAGATAATCAGCATTACGAATAGTATCATCGTCATGCTCAACTACAATTACAGTGTTACCTAAATCTCGCAGATGTTTTAATGTCCCAATTAAACGATGATTGTCGCGTTGGTGCAGCCCAATCGAAGGTTCATCCAATACATACAAAACTCCCTGTAAACCAGAACCAATTTGGGTTGCCAGCCGTATGCGTTGCGCTTCACCGCCAGACAAGGTATTAGCTGCACGTCCCAGTTCCAGATAGTTCAAGCCAACATTATTCATAAATCCCAGTCGCGCCAAAACCTCTTTGATAATCTGCCGCGCAATAAACATCTCCTGGTCACTTAATTTCAATTTATTTTCAAAGAAATCTAATGCGGTTGTCACATCCATATTACAAATATCCATAATATTTTTATCGTGGATTGTAACTGCCAAGACGACTGGTTTTAACCTAGCACCGTTACATACATGACACTTACTTTCGCGCATAAATCGTTCGATATCCTTGCGCATAAATTCGCTATCGGTTTCTTTGTGACGACGTTCTAGGTTTGGTATGACGCCCTCGTATGTAGAATCATAGTCACGACCACTACCCAATTGAACTGTATATTTCTGATCACCTGTGCCATATAACACCTTATCCAAATCGGCCTGAGACAACTTACCTACTGGAGTATGGATGTCAAAATTGTGAGCCTTGGCGACTTCAGCCAAACGCTTCATATACCAGGCGTCACTATTGACGCGATTATACGGACGGATTGCACCTTCAGATATTGTAAGGTTAGGGTTGAACACCAGGCTGGGGTCTACTTCTAGACGATTACCTAGACCAGTACATGTTGGACAAGCACCTTGTGGTGCGTTAAAACTAAATAGTCGAGGTTCTAATTCTGGGATGTCTTCATTAGGATGATCCAAACAAGCATAACGCTGGCTATAGGCGGTGGTCGTATTATCGTCAGTATTAACAACTTCGACAATACCCCCAGCCAGTTCTAGCGCCTGTTCAACAGATTGGGTAACGCGACCCAACATATCAGGTGACAGTGCTATACGGTCAACTACTATTTCTATATTGTGTTTGTATTTTTTATCTAATTCTGGAAATTCATCTAACGCATAAACGACACCATCAACGCGCGCCCTGGCAAAACCAGTTCGACTGTATTGTTCGGGAATATGAGCAAATTCGCCTTTTTTATCTTTGACAATAGGTGCTAATATTATCAACTTTGCGCTCGTAGGAAACTTCATAATTTCATCAATAATAGTTTCTGATGTGCGACGCGTAACAGCCTTACCGCAAACCGGACAATGCGGCACACCGATACGCGCATATAGTAAACGCAGATAATCATAAATTTCAGTCACAGTAGCAACTGTACTGCGCGGATTACGGCTGGTTGATTTTTGGTCAATACTAATTGCCGGACTTAGACCTTCTATATAATCAACGTCTGGCTTTTCCATCAATCCTAGAAACTGCCTAGCATAACTGGACAAACTCTCGACATAACGACGCTGACCTTCGGCGTAAATAGTATCAAATGCCAATGATGATTTGCCTGATCCAGACAAACCTGTAATCACAACTAATTTATCGCGTGGTATCTCAACGCTGATATTTTTTAGATTGTGCTCACGCGCACCAACAACTTTAATAACCTCTGGCATAACCCGACAATTATACGCCAAATTGCGGTTTTTTTCCAGTCTATTCGTAACGCATAGCGTCAAGTGGGCTGATTTTAGCAGCGCGACGTGCCGGATAAATACCAGTCATCAGGCTTACTAATAATGAAGCACATAAAATCAGTAATACCAAATATATAGGTATATAGAACAATTCTACTGCTTGGTTGCCAGTGCTGGATGCCAGTCCAAAGATAGCAGTGTTAAGTATCGTGCCTGTACCGACGCCAGCAAATACACCAACCACGCTACCTATTGCGCCTATTAACACCGATTCCAAAGTGAACAGCCAATAAACATCGTGACGCATAGTCCCCAGTGCTTTCATAAACCCAACTTCGCGCGTCTTTTCTATCAAACTGATCGTAAGCGTATTAAACATACCCAAACATGCCACCAATATTGCAATACCGCCAAATGATATCAAGATGACTTGGAAAATATTAAAGAATTGATTAATCTGGTCGATAGTTTCCTTGATAGAGTTTGCCTTAAGGCCCATATTTTCTATCTGAAGCTTTGCTTGGGTAACGTCATTTTTGTTAACCATCTTAATCTTGGCGTTGGAATAATTAACCACACCATTGTCAGTAAAGATATGCAACGGCACATATACAAATGGCGCGGATTTGTCATTTACTATACCTACTATTTTGAATGTTTTTGAGAATTGTTTGACCTTTTCGTCTTTTTGTAACAATTCAGACCTAATCACTACATCTAGCGTAATCTCTTTGCCCAACATATCACCATTATCAAGCTGGGTTTGAGAGGCAATGTTAATAATCGCCTCGTCTACCGAATCGTTGGTATACTTTTTGCCAGAGCTGAGTTTAATATCTTCTAGGTCCAAATATTCTACATTTTTGCCATAAACTACGCCGTCAATACTTGACTTGTTAAAGCTAACTTTTGTAGCAGAACTGACTTGAGGATATGCCTTTTCGACATTTCCAAGCTTTGAAAACTTATTCATAGTCTCGTCGTTAATAGACAACACCTTCGACTTTGCAACGCTGACATCTAACACCTGCAAAGCCTCAAGATTCGTTATTTGGTCTGTAGATATGCGCTGCAAACCAAGGCCAAATGATATCAAAAAGACAATAAAACCAACCGATATAGCCACCCCACCAGCTGTCAATATGGTGCGCATCTTGTGTGAAAACAGGTTGCGATAAGCTAGATATAACAGATAAGAAAATCTCATATCAGACTACCTCCTGCCATCTCCAAAAGGTCACTTGGGTATTGGGATTCATCGACTGATACATTTTTGCGAGTTACGATTTTTTCGATCAAACCATCTTTCATATAAACCAGTTTAGTGGCGTAATGTTCGTAATCTGGGTTGTGCGACACCATTATAATAGTGCGTTTTGCTTGCTCGTTAATATTCTTGAATATATTCATCACTTCTTCCGCCGAGACAGTATCTAAATTTCCGGTCGGCTCATCGGCAACTATAATCCAAGGATTATTGACGATAGCACGGCAAATAGAAACCTTTTGTTGCTGACCACCAGACAACTCTGTAGGTGTATATTTACAATATTCTGCCAGACCAAAAAGCTCCAGCTCGTGTTCGGCACGTTTGATGGCATCACGTCGTTTATAGCCAGCTATCATTAGCGGATAGGCAACATTTTCGACTACATTTAGTGATTTTATCCAGTTTGCTTGCTGGTGAACCATCCCAAATCTATCTTGACGCACTTTTGCTCTTGCGTCTTCATCCATATCATAAAGATTACGGCCGCGTATGGATATATCTCCGCCAGTAGGTTTTTCTAGTCCAATTATAGTATCCAAGAACGTGGATTTACCACAGCCCGAGTGACCAAATAGTAGCACAAATTCGCCAGGCATTATCTCTATATCGATACCCTTAAGGACCTCTACGTCGTTTTTGCCAACCTTAAATGACTTGTTCAGCCCAACAACATCGATAATTGGTAGCCCGCCACTATTTTTATTTACCATATTATCTATCATATCATTTACCCATCCCAAATAACCAGCCCAAAGATGATTGAAGCGAGCCTATAATTATATCTAACACCGATGATCTAGCCTGTTCGGTCAGAATAGACTGAGCTTCCGAATAACCCTTGTTGCTTGAGGCATCGCTAGATACTGCCCTGACATGGTAGGCACTAGATGGACGCAATCCGGTCACTACCAGGACATGTGATGTAGTCAAAGTAGCATCTTCTTGGGATTTGATATCATAATTATCACCAACCACACCTAGTCCGTATTCAATCTGTGACGTCGAAGGCTCATCTGTCTCCCAAGATACCACCATCTGGCTCTGTGCGGTAGCTCCAAAATCAGTATTCGAGACTTCGACGGTTGTATTACCCAGCACCGGCGGCCGCGTATCAAAGTCAGTCTTGACCCTGTTAGTATCAGATATTACTTGGTTGCCGTATT
>JBAXUT010000009.1:0-11799 GCA_037129535.1 Candidatus Saccharimonadota bacterium
TCTGCTGGTAAGATTGAATAGCCTAGTTTTAAAGTTTTGCCAACTTCTAAGTTAGGGTCTGAACTGTTTAATGTTATTGATGATGCCTTGATGGAGGATGGCTGGATAATATCAATTTTCTTCTCAATCACCAGGCCTCCATCTTGTTTGTCAACAACAGATATAATAGTTGCACCTGGTAATACAGCCGTTATTAAGCCGCTCTGATCAACAGTTGCCACATTATTACTAGAAGAAGACCAAGTGAAATCTTGTGGTGTTTTATTATCGGCTGCTTGGAAGGAAGCCAATATATTTTCTCCTGGGCTTATGAATATATCACTAATGCTACTAAGATCAACTTTTTTTATCGAAGGCCCCGATTGATCCCCGACAATAGGTATATTAGTAGTGCTATTTGGACTATCTACTTGTGGCTTTTTTGTAATCTCTAAACCGACTATGATGGCAACCACAAGCAAGGCAGCACTACCAAAACCGATCAATATCTTCTTTTTGTTATTCAAGATGGTCTCCAAAATAACATCAAGGGGCATAAAGCCCCAGCTTCGAATTGGCGACATCAGCGTTATTAATTGACAGCGCCTCAGTTGTTATATAACTACTCCAGACAACAGTCGAACAATTCTTTATGGCAGCACAGCGCCACTCAGTTATATAACCAGCCCCACCAGTATTAGTAAATCTATTATCATGCACCGAATTGTTGTTGGCACCATTACGATACCTGATTGGGTCGCCAGTTATATTTTTGAACTCATTGTTTAATATCTCATTATTAGTTGCTATGTGGGCCAAGTAGATAGCATGTAGCGGCGAAGATGCACCAGCGATAACGTTACCAGCATTAACAAAGTGGGAATTTTCTATTCTATTATTGCGCGAATTAGAAATATTCAATACGGCCCAAGAAGCCTTCGTCGGGTTTGGTTTGGTGTATTTATCGCCAATATTATAAAAATACATGCCATACAGTTTATTGCCGCTATTGTATATTTGATCCTTTTTAGGACTATATTGGTAATAGCTAGTATTTTTGCCAGAGTCAATCTTTACTTCCGCCTCGGTTGGGGTATAGTTAGCCCCACCATTTAATGACATCGCCACAAAATAATTTTCTACCCAAATATATCTAAATGAGATATTTGAGTCACCACCACCATACTTTAATATAAACCACGTATAAGCATTCCCGGCATCACCAATAAATTTTGGTAGTTTGCCATCTTCTCGGGCTCTAAAGGTTATAGAATAGCCCTTATTAACAAAGTACCATTCAATACTCTGCCCAGTATACGTACCTTCTTTTATGATGACATTTATATTTTTAATAATATATGCAGGATTTGTACTTAGTGCCACCAACTTAGACTGTACGGCAGCTAGTGTTTTCACTGCAGACTGTTCCGATAGCCCATCTCTAGTATCGACACCATTTGGATCCATATATAAATTCAATGGGTCATAAGTAGTAGCACTGGCACTAGTGGTTTTAACTACGGATATTTCAATCTCTCCATTTGTGCCACTGCCATCGGTAGCCTTCGCCGTTATTGTGACACTGCCTACTGATTTTGCAGTCACTAGACCGTTGCTATTGACAGTTGCGATTGCAGTATTGCTGCTTTGCCAGCCTATGCTTTTGTTTGTAGCATCTTCTGGAGAAATAGCCACAGCCAATTTTTGAGTAGCCCCCAATTCCATAGTGCCATCACCATCTATAGAAATATCATCAATTATGACTTTACTAGCAGAACCACCACCATTATCAGGTTCGGGCACGTCATCTACAACAACATCTACATCGTCGATGTCTTGATCGCCATTAGGGTCATTTCTGATAATTCTTACTGTCCCATTTTTAATACCAGTAACGACACAATCCTCATCAACAATCGCAATCTCTGGGTCTGAAGACTCACACGTAATATCGCCCTCTTCTAGTCCGTTAGAAACATCTATTTTATCGCCAGGGTTAATAGTAGTGTCCTCGTTGACCATCTCGAGCTCCAAAACAGCGGCATCATCTTTTTTGACGCGCTTTGTCGCGACATTACCATTAGCCTTACTTTTGTCAGCAGGCCCAAAGCCAAAACCGTTTGTTAGCTTTAGCCCAACAACAGTACCAGAAAAAATAATCAAGACAGCGACAATTGCCGCCGGTATGACAAAAGTTTTGTTTTGCAATAATTTTGCAAACCTGTCAGACATAACCATATACACTATATTAATACTAACTGACGATAAACTCAAGCTTTAACAAGAAAAAAACTACTAGCTTAATCAATATTGTCAGCACCGCTCTTGCCCAAATACTTTGCCAATGCAATAAGTTGACATATTGACTAATTTGTGCGATAATCCTGCCAATGATTGACCCCTGTGTTTGTGGCGTCAACAGATGTTCGTTAAAAAGTCAGGTTGATTTGAAAAATCCTCTCGAGGTGTCCTCGGGTGAATATACATTTAATTTCTTTGTTATGCAATAAAAATATAAATTATATCGCCCTGATGGGCAAAAAGGGAGGAATATTTATGTGTAGAAATACAAAAGATTTTTTGTTAGAGGAACTGACCGATTATGTGCAAGAAAAGTGCAAATGTAACAAAATAGGGCCAAAAGATGAAACGGACCTGATATTCGCAGCAAGAAATCATTTCGAAGAGCTGACCGAGTCAGACGAAGACATTGATCAATACGCATTTCGTCGTGCCAAAGAGACAGCTAATGAAAAGGTTAATGAAATAATCGCTAGTCGCAAAAACATCAGATTTACAGCTTCAGTCATAACCGTAGGTGTAATAATTGGGGCAGCAATTGTAGCAGCCCTTGTTATATGGGCAACATGAAGGGTGTGATTAGATTGAAAATGCTACAAACGGAAGAACAATTTCAAAAACTTTTTAGATTTTTTACGCCTCTTGCTACACTACTGGTGTTACTAGTTAGTATATATAGCAACTATCAGTATATTGAAAAAAGGGGTATAGCTTTACTATTAATGGCTGCTGTTTACCCATTAGCCCGATTACTAATCAAACGTAAAGGATGGAAACTGTGGTACAGCGATCTCAAATATAATAATTGGGATTTACTACTGTATTGCTACTGCCTGTGCGCCGCAATGGTTTTCGATCCACATATTACTATTTTTATTGCAGCAGTATTAACACCGATAGTGATATTAATGTTAGGGATAATGGCCAATATTGGTAAAAAAGAAAAAATAACCAAAGCAGTAAAAGCGCTATTAATTGCAACACCCATATCGTTAGTTATAATTGTGACATCCTTTGTATTAAAGTTTCTCGGCATAACTAATTAAATCTGACAAAAATTTAACGAATTGAGCCCTGTAAATCGGGGCTTTTTTCTTTGGCTAATATTTACGACATTTTTGAGTAAATATTGCAAATACAGACTTTTTGTGGTAAAATCTAAAAGTCACGTAAATCTTTCTGCGTGGTAGTAAATTACAAATTGAAAAGGATGGTGATTCTATATGTTCGCATATGGAGACGACAATGTACTGAGTAGCTTGTTAGGTAATGAGAGAAAGCTATTCCAGGAAAAACAAGCAGCATGGGCTGCCAAAAAAACCGCCGAGGATGCTTTTTCCAATCTTCGCAAAGAAGTTGAAATTGAAAAAAGTAGACTCACGAGTAAAAAAGGCAGGCTGACTTCCGAAAAGTTCAAGAGCCGCGACAAATCGCGTGCCCTGTATGCATCGGGAAACAAGGCTGCGGCAGCCGAACAGGCAAAGAAAACCCAGTCAATCCGTAGCCAATTGGATGCGATTGACCGTCAGATTGCCAATGTGATTGATAGCCGTATCGAAGAAATTGATATTGCATCAAAGGAAATGGCGTCAACTCATGAAGACTTCCTACAAGCAATGGAAGCTTACGAAAAATTACAAAAGGCTGTCAAGGCCAGGAAGTGTAGACTCACCGAACTGAAAAATCAGGTCCGCGAACAACGCGCACTAGAAAATCAAATTTTTGGTAACTATAAATTTGGTTTCAGGGCGTGGTTACGCGGACAAAGTGCCGAATAGCAGAAAGTAGTGATCCCTCATCAGCAATGATGGGGGATTTTATTTGTTAAAATTATTGACCGGTAATCATAAAATAGAACAACGCCACAACCGCCACAGTCATCACGATCAATGCGATTCGCACAAACAGGTTTGATATCACGCCATTTTTATAATCACCCATAATTGCGCGGTTATTGCCGACACGGGCTATCATCCACAATAACGGAACAGCGGCAATGCCGTTGAACACAGCTGTAAATATCAATGCTTGAATAGGGTCAATACCGATAAAATTAATCAGCAGACCAACACCAGTT
Organism: Candidatus Saccharimonadota bacterium; assembly: GCA_037129535.1. Taxonomy (GTDB): domain Bacteria; phylum Patescibacteriota; class Saccharimonadia; order Saccharimonadales; family Saccharimonadaceae; genus UBA1547. The sequence continues at coordinate 4,358 of JBAXUT010000009.1, forward strand.
GCGGCAATAATAACGATATAGAAACCAGCTGCACGTTTAAACTTGCGATACAAACCTTCGCGCCAGCCAAACGTTTCGCTGATAGCATAAGCCGACGAACCAGCCAGCACAGGAATAGCCAATAAACCAATCCCTAAAATACCGATAGAGAATATTACTTTGGCAATTACGCCTGCATATGGGAAACCTTGAACTAATGGTTCTAACGCCCTGGCAGCATCTGCGGCCGTATTAATCTCACCAGTGCCGTTAACGAACAATACCGACGCACAGGCAATCACAATAAACCAAGCCGTAAATGTCGCCAGTGACATACCCATAAAATTATCCAGCCTGATACTGCGCAAGAACCGACGGCTAATCCGCGGCGTTTTGCCAGTTGTGCTTAGGCGATGATGAGCAATTTCTTCTTCGACAATCTCGGACGTATCCCAGAAAAAACAATATGGTGAAATCGTCGTGCCCAGGATACCGACCAAAATATAGATAGTCTCGGCATTAATTGTAGGCATTGTCGCAAATGTGTGGCGGAAAACATCACCCCAATCTTGGCCCACCAAGAAAACAACGATAGGGTATGACAACAGCGCTAACGCCAACCATTTGAGGATTTTGGCGTATTTTTTGTAATTAACAAAAACCACTAACAATACAATCACCACTGCAAAGAATATAGCCAGCGCCGCAAATGGAATACCAGGCAAAAATAATTGCATCGTAGCTGACATTGCGCCCAGATCGGCACCAATATTAATAGTATTTGCGATGACGACTAATATGACGGACATTATTAGGACTTTGCGACTGTAATTGCTTTTAATTACTGCTGCTAGACCCTTGCCAGTAACTGCACCGATACGCGAACAAGATTCTTGAACTGCTAACAGTAAAGGATACATAATAGGAAAAATCCATAGGAATCCAAAGCCATATTTGGCACCGGCCTGAGAATAAGTAGCGATTCCTGATGGGTCATCATCAGCCGCACCAGTCACGACACCAGGCCCCAGGATACGCAAAAATCGGCTGAACCGACCTCTATGAACCATATGTTTGGCGATATTTTCAGAGTGGTTGATTGGTTTTATAGGTTTTTTAGTCATATCAACAGTTTAATTGTGCTTATGATTATTGTTACCATCATACTACATATTTTTTTATTGTGCTAGATTTTTTACTACAGTTTTATATCCCAATAGGTGGCAATATTGCATAAATCTAGTATAATATGTCATATATGAAACCAACCGATGGATCAAACCCACATATTATCATCATGGTAGGTATCCCAGGTTCAGGGAAAAGCTTTTTTGCCGAGCAATTTGCTGCGACCTTCAAAGCTCCAGTAGTCAGCTTTAATATACTGCGGTCAGAACTGTTTAGTGCACCGACTTTTAGCGACAATGAAGACAGTATTATTAACCAAGTTGCAAATTATATGCTGGGAGAAATATTCAAAACTGGTCGCACTATCATTTACGAAGGTCTGGCGAATCAACGCAACGAACGCACCGAAATCGCCCGAAAAGCCCGCGACGCTGGCTACGACCCGCTGTTTGTATGGGTACAAACCGAACCAAATTCAGCCCAGAAACGATCAATAAAACCAGTCGACGGGCGACCAGCAATGACAAGCGAACAATTCACTTCTAGGTTAAAACAATTCAGCCCACCGCACATCAGCGAATGTGCTGTTGTAATCAGTGGCAAGCACACCTATAATAGCCAACTTAAAATCGTGCTTAAAAGTATCGTCACACCACCACCCAAACCGATATTTGTGTCCGAAAGACCGGCACGAACCAGTAACCGATTAATTAGATAGAATACATTATGCCAATAATTCAAGATTTGGAATTCGGCAAAATCACAATTCGCCGCAGCGCTCGTGCGACCCACGTCAAATTACGTGTCGCTCCTGACGGGACTCTACACGCATCATTACCGATGTATGCACCGATGTTTTTAGTAAAAAGCCTGATCAAAAATTCGCGCGATCAATTACGTGCAATGATGGCACACTCCAAACCTGAATATCACTACACAAATGGCATGCAAATAGGCAAAAGCCACACATTGATTATCCAACCGACCGAATCAGCAGATTTTAGTGTCACCAGGCACGGATTACAGATAATTGTGAAACTGCCCACCAACGAATCGATTGACGATCCAGAAATCGCTCGTAAAGTTCGCGACACGATAATCTCAGCGCTAAAACTAGAAGCCAAAAGCTATTTGCCACGCAGATTATCATATCTAGCAGACAAAAGCGGATTTAGTTATGTCAAAGTGCGATTCTCGCATTCCAGCGGGCGATGGGGCAGTTGTAGCAGCAATGGTACGATTAGCCTTAATATTGCGCTGATGAAATTACCATTCGAATTGATAGATTACATCATTATCCACGAACTAGCTCACACCCGACAGATGAACCACAGTCCTCAGTTCTGGGCGGTAGTAGCCATTAGCGACCCAAACTACAAATTACATCGCAAAACCCTCAAAGCCCTAAGCCCCTCAATATAATGTTGTAATTCATACTATAATCCATAATCCATAATCTATAATCTATTTGGGTGTTGTATAATAAGCATAAGATGAATAGCAGCAAACCTGTTAGGGTGGATTATTATAACGAGCGAACAAACCTGATTGTCAGGCTTACTAGTCTTATTGCTCCGATTGTCGCCATAACTTACGGATTTTTGGTCCGTTTCGATATATTACAGATTGCCCATACGCCGACTAACCCGGCAATTGGCAACCTGGACTTGTATATCATCTCATTTTTATTATTGTCCCTAGGTATCTGGCAACTACTTGCACCTTTCCGCACTAAAATCAGCATCATCACACAGTTGTTTATGTATCAAGTTTTGCTGGGTGCTTTCCTGATATTTGTGGCTGGATTAACGCCGCCTTTTGTTGCTTTTTGGGCATTGTTATCGATGGAAGCCTGGGTATATCTTCAAAGAAGAGGCGTCATAGTCAGTATGTTATTATTTGCGACCACCGCCACTATCAGCAGTCTGATATATCAACCGCCATCAGCCCAAAGTATTTTTGGTGGCTTATTGGCATTTATTTTGGTATATGTTATCACAAAGGTTCAAGTCAGGACCAACCTCGACAATGCCGAAAAAAAAGCCAAAGTATCAGGCAGCAAATCACGCGAAATCTTGCAACGCGACCAGTTTTTGACCATAGTGAACAATCTGGTTGACGCTGTAGTTAGTATTAGCCTAGATGGTATCGTGCGCATATACAACCCAGCCACATTAAATATATTAGACACTAATATGGATGTAGGCGGCAAAAAAATCGATGACGTGTTTACAATAACCGACCAACAACACAACCCAATCAGCGTTATGCAAGAGTGCAAAAAAGCCAAATCAATGACAAGACGTGACGACCTGATATATAAACTGAGCGACGGCGAAGAACTACGGCTCGAAATGACTTTTTCTCCTATACGCAGCAACTTTAGTCGATCCTCCGAAACCCACGATGGCTATATAGTCATCGCAAAAAACATCACAAAAGCCAAAAGCCTAGAAGAAGAAAGAGATGAATTTGTCAGCGTGATTAGCCACGAATTGCGCACGCCTATCACTATCGCCGAGGGCACGATATCCAATGTCGAACTGATGACACAACATCCCGACACGACAGAATCTATGCTAAAGGATAATATAGATTTAGCCCATAACCAGATAATTTTCTTGGCCGATATGGTAAATGATTTAAGCGCATTGTCACGAGCAGCTGGTGCTGACAAGGAAGCTCCCGAGGATATTGATGTCAAAGAACTAGCGAACAAGCTAGTAGACAAATACACCGAAGAAGCAAAAGTAAAAAAACTAAAGCTCGGATTAGAAATTCAGCCAAATCTAGGCAAAATCCGCACCAATAGATTATATATCGAAGAATTACTGCAAAACTTCATAACCAATGCTATCAAATACACCACCAAGGGCAGCGTCAATATCGTCGCCAGCAAAAAGAGCGGCACAGTCACTTTTGCTGTCAGCGATACCGGCATCGGTATCAGTAAGGCCGACCAGGTCAAGATATTTGAAAAATTTTACCGCAGTGAAGACAGCCGAACACGCGAAAAAAGCGGAACAGGGCTGGGATTATATGTCGCCAGCAAGTTAGCGGCCAAGATAGGAACAAGACTACAATTGACCAGTCGCATAAATCACGGGTCAACTTTTAGCTTCGATATGCCAGAGGTAAAAAATGTATAGTAAAGAACAAGACAATATTGATTATTACAAAGAAGACGCTAATTGGTCGGTACGTTTCACAGGCATGGTTGCGCCTATCCTAGCCGCACTTTACGGTCTATTTGTCCGATTTAATATCCTAAACATCGACCACGCCCCGATCAATGCCAGCTGGGGCAATTGGGACCTGTATATTATCACCAGCCTCTTGCTAATATTTGGAATAGTCCAATGGGCATTGCCTGGCGAGGCTAGCAGATCAAAAATAGTCCAAGTATTTATATATCAAGTTTTATTCGGCTTATTTGTTATATTTATATCTGGGATTGCACTGCCTTTTATAATCTTTTGGCTCTTCTTTGTGGCCGGACCTTACACATACCGCTACGGCAAAATTTTTCTGCCCAGTGTCGGAATCTTTGGCGCCATTGTATTGTCATATATATTCATTAATAACGCAGACATCCAGACAATATCGTATGGGATTAGTCTGATTATCATCGTCCCTTATATCGGCTGGACTATCGTGAGAACTCAGGTCACCAACTTCGTCGACAAGACAGAAATATCAACCAGTGAAGTCAATGAGTCTATGGAGCGCGACCAATTTTTGACGATTATCAACAATCTATCCGACGCCGTCATCAGCACCGACATGGACGGGACAATCCGCGTCTATAACGCTGCCAGTCTGAACCTATTAGATACCAACTCTAGCTTAATTGGCAAAAACATCAGTGAAATCTTACCCGTAACCAACAGATACCACGAACCTGTCAATATCTTTCGCGAAATCAAAAAATCTAAAGCTATCGTCAGGCGCGACGATCTGACACATACATTTAGCGACGGCGAGGAAATGAGACTTGAAATGACATTCTCACCAATACGCGGAGATTTTGGGAATGTGAAAGTCGATAAAATACACGACGGATATATTATTATCGCTCGCGATATCACCAAGGCAAAAAGCCTAGAAGAAGAAAGAGACGAGTTTATCAGTGTAATCAGCCACGAACTTCGCACACCTATTACAATCGCCGAAGGCACGGTATCTAACTTGCAAATGATGATAGGACACCCCAAATCAACAGCCAAAATACTTAAGGACAGTATCGGGCTAGCGCACAAGCAAGTTCTATCTTTGGCAGATATCGTCAATGACCTTAGCGACCTATCGCGCGCCGAGCGTGGGGTTGGAGACGCTGCCGAAGTAATAAACGTCGCCGATCTGGCCCATCAAATGATTAACAGATATGCCAAAAATGCCAAAGAAAAAGACCTGCAGTTAGACCTTGATCTCGCGCCGCAAACAGGCAATGTTTTTGTGAGCCGCCCATACTTAGAGGAATTATTACAGAACCTGATAGCAAACGCTATCAAATATACCAAAGAGGGTAGTGTCAAAATAACTATCGACAAAAAGGACGACAAGATTAAGTTTGCCATACGCGACACTGGCATCGGCATCGGCAAATCTGACATTGATAAAGTATTCGACAAGTTCTACCGCAGCGAAGATTACCGCACCCGCGAAACTGGTGGCACAGGGTTGGGCTTATATATTTCCGCAAAACTTGCCGAAAAACTAGATACCAAGATAAATCTGACCAGCCGTCTTAACGTCGGATCAACTTTTAGCTTTACATTGCCAGAGTTTAAAGAAAAGATTGACTAATCCTATCTGTTGCATTATAGTGTTACTTGACAGTCTGCTAGTGCAGGCTATTTAATTTGTTCGCATTCCGCGAAGGAGAAAACAAAGTGATAGGAAAAATGTTAGAAAAGCTAAAACCGGTCAAAAAAACTGATAAAAAATCAGTTAAAAATCTAAAGGCAACAAAATTAGGCAAAAAGGCAGTATTACCAAAAAAAGAGCCTAAAGGCGCATTAAAGATACTATTCGCCATCGGTGGATATTTCAAAGGTGCTTGGATCGAACTACGACAAGTCCGATGGACTACGCGCAAAGCAACCTGGAGCCTAACACTGGCCGTTATCCTGTTTACCGCATTCTTCTTCCTATTAATTCTGTTACTGGATTTTGGATTCAAAGAATTATTTAACCTAATATTAAAGTAAAGGAAAAATTATATGACAAAAAACCGATATGACGACACCCGACAATGGTATGCAATCCATACCTATAGTGGTTACGAAGAAAAAGTAGCAGACAGTATCCGCCAACGCATCAGTGCAGTTGATATGGCTGACAAAATCTTTGACGTAATGGTTCCCAAAGAAAAACAAATCGAAATCAAAAACGGCAAACGTAAAGTCGTCGAGAAAAAGATTTTCCAAGGCTACGCATTAGTTGAAATGAATTTAACAGATGAAACTTGGTATATTATCCGTAATACTCCAGGCGTAACTGGATTCGTCGGTACTGGTACCGAACCAACTCCTGTCTCAGACAGCGAAATCAAGAAAATCAAACGACGTGTTGGCATCGAAGATCCAAAACACCAGATTGATTTCAAAATCGGCGAAGTTATCAGCATCACCGATGGACCATTCAAAGGATTTGATGGCGCTGTATCAGAAATTGATAACCAAAAAGGCAAAATCAAAGTTATGGTCAGTATGTTTGGCCGCGACACTAGTGTCGAGCTTGACGCATTGCAGGTTGCTAAGGTATAATACCCCAGTTACGTTTGCGACTATCGTCGCGGCTATTGGAAGATAGCTATTGGAAATTGGCAGGCTTCAAATAATTGCCACATTCCATCTTCCACATTCTATTAGCAATTTTTGGAGAAAATATTATGGCAAAGAAAATTATTGGAAATTTGAAACTACGAATTCCAGCTGGCCGTGCAACTGCAGGTCCTCCAGTTGGTTCAACCCTTGGTCAATGGGGCTTAAATATGATGGATTTTATTAATCCATTTAACGAAGCAACCAAAGACCTAATGGGCAAAGACGTTATCGTTCACCTACAAGTGTTCGAAGACCGTACGTTTAGTTGGAAATCACTGGGTCAACCAGTTGATGAACTGATCAAGGAAAAAACTGGTATCAAAGCCGGTAGCGGCAAACCCCATACCGACAAAGTTGGCAAGATTACTCGCGCTCAACTAGAAGAAATCGCTGAAATCAAAAAAGATCAGCTGAACGCAATCGATATGGACGGACGAGTCAAAGTTATCGCCGGCACCGCCCGATCAATGGGTGTTGAAGTCGAAGGATAAATAACCTCAAAAATTA